>JAEZVF010000104.1 GCA_023443225.1 Bacillota bacterium | reverse complement strand
AATTATTTATTCGCATACTTAATTATACCATAAAGGCAGGTTCTTTCGAGAGCCTGCCTTTATACTTTTTAAGAAAACAGGAGCTTTTGCTCCATAGATTACTCATCTATTTTGCAAAAGCCCCTTTGCTATTGGTTATTGTAAGTTTTTCACTGCAGTAGCAAGCATGAGTTTAATACGGTTCAGTTGATTTACTTCACTTGCACCAGGGTCATAATCAACAGCGACAATATTAGAATCGGGATGTTGAAGACGTAATTCTTTGATTACTCCTTTGCCGACAATATGATTTGGAAGACAGGCAAAGGGCTGTGTGCATACAATGTTTTTAACACCAGAATGAATTAATTCAACCATTTCTCCGGTTAAGAACCAACCTTCGCCGGTCTGGTTACCCAAAGAAACAATAGGGGAAGCATACTCGGCTAATTTTTGAATTGGAACCGGAGGATCAAAACGTTTACTTTTCTCCAGTGCTATTCTAGCCTCTTTTCTGCAAAATTCTAATATTTTAATAGCTAAGTTATTTATTCTTGCAGATGATTTTTTAAAACCAAGGTATTCTGCCTTAAAATTATTATTATAGGAACAATACATGAAGAAATCAATTAAATCTGGAACGACAGCTTCTGCACCTTCCGCTTCTAATAATTCAACTAAATAGTTATTAGCCGCTGGAAGGAATTTAACAAGTATTTCACCGACGATACCAACTCGAGGCTTTACAATATCCTTAAGTGGAAGAGTGTCAAAGTCTTCTACTATATTACGTATATTACGCTTGAATTCTCCCCACTTACCGTTAGTTACTGATACCTGGCAAATTGCCTTCCATTTCTCATGAAGTGCGTTAGCAGAACCGGGTTCTAATTCGTATGGTCTTGTTCGGTATAATACACGCATAAAAAGATCTCCATAAACCAAAGCTTGCACAGCAGCAATTAAAAGCTTTGGAGTGTATTTCATGCCTGGATTCTTTTCGAGTCCACCTGTACTTAAGGAGACAACTGGTATTTGTGACATCCCGGCTTTTTCTAAAGCTCTTCTAATAAAGTTAATATAGTTGGTAGCACGACATCCACCGCCGGTTTGTGTAATCATGACAGCTACTTTATTTACGTCATATTTACCAGATAAGAGTGCTTCCATAATCTGGCCGACAACCATTAAAGAAGGATAACAGGCATCGTTGTTTACATATTTGAGTCCCACATCTACGGCATTATGATTATCATTGCCTAATACTTCGATATTATAGCCATTTGCCCGCATTGCTGGTTGAAGCAGATCAAAATGAATTGGTGACATTTGTGGACAGAGAAGGGTATAATTCCTACGCATTTCTTCAGTGAATATCACTCTATGAAAAGCATTCGATACAATTTTTGCACTTACGATATGCTTATGTTCTCTATCTTTGATTGCAGAAAGGAGAGAACGGATTCGAATTCTGGCGGCACCAAGATTATTTACTTCGTCAATTTTTAATACCGTATAAATTTTTCCGGATTTTGATAAGATATCATTTACCATATCGGTGGTAACAGCATCTAGCCCACAACCAAAGGAATTCAATTGAATTAACTCCAGGTTCGGCATAGTTTTTACATAAGTTGCAGCTGCATACAACCTGGAGTGATACATCCATTGGTCAACCACAACTAGAGGGCGGTCCACCTTAGCCAAATGGGAAATACTATCCTCCGTTAATACAGCAACGCCATAAGAATTGATTAACTCAGGTATACCATGGTTAATCTCAGGGTCAACATGGTAAGGGCGTCCGGCAAGAACGATACCTTTTCTTCCAGTTTGTTTCAAATAGGAAATAGTTTCTTCACCCTTTTTACGAATGTCATCTCGCTCAGATTCTAATTCCAGCCAAGCCTTATGTGCTGCTGCCTTTACTTCAGAATCAGAGGTATCGGTTATTTCTTTCATGATTTCTACCAAACGTTTCGTGATGATTTCTTCGTTTTCAAAGGATAGAAAGGGATTTTGGAAATTAATGTGGCTGTCACGTAATTCTTCTACATTATTCTTAATGTTTTCACTGTAGGAAGCTACGATTGGACAGTTGTAGTGATTATTTGCACCCTCTACTTCTTTTCGTTCATATGGCACACTTGGGTAGAAGATAAAATCAATTCCTTGTTTGATTAGCCACATAATATGCCCATGTGCCAGTTTTGCTGGATAACACTCGGACTCACTGGGAATGGATTCAATACCAAGTTCATATATCTTATGAGAAGAATCCGGTGATAATATTACTTTATAACCCAATTCGGTAAAGAATGTAAACCAAAATGGATAATTCTCATACATATTCAGGACTTTTGGAAGCCCAACTTTTCCACGGTACGCCTTATCGTCTTCTAATGGCTGATAAGAAAAGAGGCGCTTTAATTTATACTCATATAAATTTGGAATATTGTCTTTGTTTTTTTCTTTTCCTAGCCCACGTTCACAACGATTGCCTGAAATAAATTGGCGTCCGCCTGAGAATCGATTAATCGTGAGCTGACAATTATTTGTACAACCTTTGCATCTTGCCATGGAAGACTCTACTTTAAGTGCATTTATTTTTTCAATGGATAACATTGTAGATTCTTCTTCCTTATTATAATGCTCCCTAGCAATGAGCGCGGCACCAAAAGCGCCCATGATTCCAGCAATATCTGGTCGCACTACCTCACAGTTTGTGAGAAGTTCAAAGCTTCGAAGTACGGCTTCATTATAGAATGTTCCGCCTTGAACTACAATATTTGAACCTAACTCTTTTGGGTCGGTAATTTTGATTACCTTATAAATGGCATTCTTAATAACAGAATATGCTAAACCAGCTGAAATATCTGCAACGGTTGCTCCTTCTTTTTGTGCCTGTTTTACCTTCGAGTTCATAAATACTGTACAACGGGATCCTAGATCAATAGGGTTGGTAGCAAATAATGCTACATTTGCGAAGTCGGACACCTCATAATTTAAGGACTTTGCAAACGTTTCAATAAAGGAGCCGCATCCGGATGAACACGCCTCGTTTAATTGTACACTATCGACAGAATTGTTCTTTATCTTAATGCATTTCATATCCTGACCACCGATGTCAAGGATACAATCCACTTTCGGTTCAAAAAAGGCAGCTGCATAGTAATGAGCTACGGTTTCCACTTCACCTTCATCTAAGAGTAAAGCAGCTTTGATTAATGCTTCACCATAGCCTGTTGAACAAGATCGTACGATTCTAGCACTATCAGGTAATAGGGTGTAAATTTCCTTAATTGATTTGATAGCTGTTTTTAAAGGACTTCCATTATTACTGCTATAAAAGGAATACAATAATGATCCATCCTCACCAACGACAGCTACTTTTGTTGTAGTAGATCCAGCATCAATCCCAAGGAAGCAATCGCCTTCATATGTACTTAAGTCGCCTTTTATAACAGAATGTAAGGAATGTCTGCTTTTAAATTGTTTATAATCCTGTTCATTTTGGAATAATGGAATCATTCTACTAACTTCAAATTCCATTTGGATACCAGTGGTTAATTTCGTACTTAATTCATCCAGGGTAGTAGTTACTTCAGAGTTTGCACTCATTGCCGAACCAATTGCCGCAAATAGGTGGGAATGTTCCGGTGCAATAACTTGCTCATCAGTCAGCCGGAGGGTACGAATAAAACAGGTTTTTAATTCTGTCAAAAAATGAAGTGGGCCGCCTAAAAAGGCAACATTTCCACGGATAGGTTTTCCACAAGCCAGACCACTGATAGTCTGATTTACTACTGCCTGAAAAATAGAAGCTGCTAAATCTGGTTTTGTTGCTCCTTCATTAATTAAAGGTTGTATATCGGATTTAGCAAATACACCGCATCGTGCTGCAATTGGATAAATAGAGTGATAATCTTTTGCATATTCATTGATACCAGCAGCATCCGTTTTTAAAAGACTAGCCATTTGATCGATAAAAGAACCAGTACCACCTGCGCAGATACCATTCATTCTTTGATCAATGCCATTTGTAAAATAAATAATTTTTGCATCTTCTCCACCTAATTCTATAGCAACGTCTGTTTGTGGAGCATAATCCTGTAGTGCAGTAGAAACTGCAACTACTTCCTGTACAAAAGGTACACCCAAATGCTTTGAAATCGTAAGGCCACCAGATCCGGTAATCGTCGGAGCAACCTCCATCTCGCCAAGCTTCTCCTGGGCGTTATTTAATAGTTTTGCTAACGTCTCTTGTATATTGGCAAAATGACGTTCATACTCAGAGTACAGAATCTCTTTATTTGCATTTAGAACTGCGATTTTTACAGTAGTAGAGCCAATATCTATTCCTAAAGTATTTATATTCATATTTTTCATTAATTTCGCCCAAAAGGCTTACCTCCTTACAATAATATAAATCATATATAGTAAATACAAATCATATGAAGACACAATTCATTATATCATGAACAAATAGCTACAATAAGAATACGCAAGAAAACTTGCGATTCCTCATTCCGCCTTCATTATATCATGAACAAAAACGGGTTCATGATCTTCCTCCTTTATTATACCAGAATATAATAAAATGGTTCTATATCTTAAAGTATACTACATTAATAATTAAAATGACACAAGTAAATGTAAAAATTTTACTGCTTATTCGACACCTAATCTTTAGTATTATACGACACCTAATCTGGAAGTTCAATATAATAATTTTAACTTAAAATTAAAATTCTATAAAATAATATGGAAAATATGCAAAAAGATGTATAAATATGTGAAAAAAATTTGTGGAACCCCTATGGAGTAATGGAATATAATATAGTATATTTAAGATTACGGAGTTGAAACAACCCTATTATGTAGTGTTGTTTTAACTTTAGGAAAGTTGGTCAAGAATGAATTGTATAGGATATGACTGCAGATTTTATGTCATTAAGCAAGGGGACACTTTATACAGTATTAGTAGAAGGTTTAATGTTCCCATTGCCCTTCTATTAAGGGCAAATCCTTATGTTGAAGTATATAGTCTTCAAGTTGGGGATGAAATGTGCATTCCATTAATTAAGCCTGTTTTGTATGGAGCGACTACTCCATATGTAGTAGGAGAAAATGATACAATACAAAGTATACTCGAAAAGTTTGGAATTGATTTTGATGAATTACAGCAATTTAACAATGTGAATGATTTTATATTACAACCGGGTATGACGATACAGATACCTACTTTAGAAGAGGGATAAACGATCAATAAACTTAAAAAGCTCTTAGTAAGTCAGTCTAAATAATTTGCAATCCAAGTAAAATGCAAGTTATTTAGACTTTATTTAATTTAAATCGAATTCCATTATCTGTTTTTTATTTGACAAAGGTTGATTCAACACATATAATTAGGTGTAAACTATAAAAAGAAATTTGAATGTTACAACGTGAAAGGATGTGGACAGAATGGAAGCTGGGCCCAGTAGTAAGTATCGACGGTATAATAATAGAATAATGCACTGCAATTGACAGTTTAGATAGATTTTCTTCTACTGTTAATAATGCAGTAGAAGGAGTGTGTAAGTATGATTGAAATTTTAAAGACATATGAGGATGGAATTCGTCAAATTAATGAAATCGAGCAAGGATGCTGGGTTGCAATGACAAATCCTTCAGCGACAGAATTATTAGAAATATCTGAAAGATGTCACATTGACATTGATCATTTAAGAGCACCTTTGGATGAAGAGGAAAGATCCAGAATTGAGGTGGAAGAGGATTATACTTTGATATTGGTTGACATTCCTACAATGGAGGAAAGAACTAATAAGGATAGGTATGTAACCATACCTTTAGGCATCATTATAGCAAAAGAAGTTATTGTTACCATCTGCCTGGAAGAAACAAAAGTACTGAAAAGCTTTATGGATGGACGTGTACGAGATTTTTTCACTTTTAAGAAAACACGTTTTATTCTTCAGATTTTATACAAGAATGCAACTGTTTTCCTCCAATACCTGAGGATTATTGATCGAAAAAGTGTAGAGATAGAACATAAGTTACACATCTCTACTAGAAATAGAGAATTAATTGAACTTCTTGAATTGGAAAAGAGTTTGGTGTATTTTACAACCTCCTTGAGATCCAATGAGGTTGTATTGGAAAAGATGTTAAAGATAGATAACATTAAGCAGTACCCGGAAGACACGGAATTGCTGGAAGATGTTATTATTGAAAATAAACAGGCAATTGAGATGGCCAGTATATATAGTGGAATTTTAAGCGGTACAATGGATGCATTTGCTTCTGTTATATCTAATAATCTTAATATTGTTATGAAATTCCTAGCTACAGTAACAATTGTAATGGCTATTCCGACTATGATTGCCAGCTTTTTTGGAATGAATGTTGGCGGCATACCCGGAAACACATGGGATTATGGATTTGTTACAATTGTAGGTGTTACAATTATTATATCAGTAATTGTAGCTTTAATATTTAGAAAGAAAGACTTATTTTAAAATGAAAATCATGTAATTATGATTCCTTAGACGACATGACGTTTCATGTAGAAAGAAATGGTAAGAAAAATGAACCTGATAAATAATTGGAATAGAAAATATGGTAGATTAGCTATTAAAAATCTAATGTTTTACATTATTATTTTATACGCATTGGGATTTTTCCTACAAATGATAAACCCCAATTTTTATTTTCAGTATTTAATGCTAGATATTGATAAGGTTTTGCATGGTCAGATTTGGAGATTAGTTACCTTTATAATTCAGCCAACTGGCAGCAGTAATTTACTATTCTTGGCGATTGAGTTATATCTTTATTATATGATTGGTAATTCCTTAGAGAATGCATGGGGATCTTTTCGTTTCAATCTCTATTATCTTTCGGGAATCTTATTCAATATTTTAGCAATTGTTATTTTATATTTGTTTACAGGTAACAGTTTTGTATTGGGATTAACTTATATTAACCGTTCCATGTTTTTTGCCTTTGCTGCTTTATATCCGAATGTACAATTTTTATTGTTTTTCTTCATTCCGGTTAAAGTTAAGTATTTGGGATATTTTTATGGAGCATATATTTTATACGAGATATACAGTAGTTTTGCGGCTGGGCATTATTATATCGGTGTGGCGATTGCAATTGCCCTTGGTAATTTCTTAATTTATTTTCTTTCAACAAGGAATTATAAGAGGGTTTCCCCATCAGAATTTAAACGAAAAGCGACTTACAAGAGACAGGTAAGAAGTGCATCGAATACAGGAAATGTAGTTGATTTTCGTGGAAGAAAGACGATTACCAGACATAAATGTGCTGTATGTGGAAGAACTGAGTTAGATGATGAGAATCTAGAGTTCCGTTTCTGTTCAAAATGTGATGGTAACTACGAGTATTGCATGGATCATCTCTTTACTCATGAACATGTAAAAAATCAATAATCTACAAAGAATGAAGTAGGAGAACAATCTTGTTATATTTACTGAAAAAAGACTGTAAAGAGCTATTAGTAAGTAAAAAGAGAATAGTTGTAATTGCTATAGTGCTTATTATTTTAATAATAAGCACTTATTGTAATGTGGTATATAAAGATACTAAGAGCAAGAATGCTTTTATCCAATTTGGGGTAGTGAATGAGGATGGTTCTGCTTATTCCAAACTTTTACTCGATTATTTTAGCAAAAGTGAAAGTTTTTCTTCTTACATCAATCTGAGTCAAGGCAATAAAATAGAGATAGAGAAGGCATTTCAAGATGGAGAGTTGGATATTTATTTGGAGATACCTGAAAAGTTTGCTGAAAATATGATTTATATGGAACATATACCGGTAAAAGTAATGATCAATACTGCAGATACCACAAAAGCAATCCTAATACGAAACATACTAGAAAGCTATGAAAAATACATACGTGCGGTAGAAATAAATTGCGTAGCTTTATATGATACCATGACCTTAGCTCAAATGGATAGTAAATTAATTGAAGAAAAAAATGTAGAAATATCTTATGATTTAATATTTACGGCATTGGGTAAAGAGGAGTTTTTTCAATATGAGGAAACTGGAAGTTTTCCTAGCACCACAATAATGAATTATCTTCTGTGTGCAATTATTTCTACTATAATCTTATACTGCGGATTATATGTAGGTTATCAACTTATGAAGGAAAAACAACAGGGAACTTTAAGACGTTTACAGACCACAGGAATTCCAATTGCTGTGGTCTTACTTGAAAAGATACTATTTTTCTCTATGCTACTATTCTTAGCCCTGTTCCTAATAAATATGATACCTGTAATATCCAATCATAGTCAGGACTATGTAAAAATAGGTGTTTTTTATTTAAGTTCTATCGTCTTTTGTATTTCTTTTGCTATTTTTTTAAGTGGAATATTTCATAAGGTACAAAATTACATGATTGTTTGTAATTTTATCAGTTTTCTTTTTTTGATCCTTGGTGGTGGATTGATTCCGATCATGTATTTGCCAACAGAAATTGTCGCTTTATCAAAATTTACTCCTTTATATTGGTTTATTCGGACTTTGTTAATGATCCAAAATGGAATAGATATGGAAGTTTTTATTAGACTTGTTCTAGGACTTTTAACTGCTTCCGTACTTTTTTATTTACTAAGTTGTTTTGCTTACCGCAGTGAAAAAGTACGTTTTGAGGAATAATACGGTGAAGTGCAAAAGTCATGCACAGGAATGGAGTATAAAGTATGTATTTTTATCGCTTAAAACTTATTATCCAGGATAAACAAAATTGTGTTATATTGATATGCACTTTTTTAGTATTCCTACTAGTTATGAATTCTCTATCGTTTGGAGCAGCTAAGAGGAGTAGTATTCCGGTTGGAATTCTTAATTTGGATGACAGTATAAGTGCAAATCAATTAGTTGAAGATTTAAAAGAAGTCCCTTCCTTATTTATATATGAAGAAGAACGCCATATATTAAACAACCTTTTATATGAAGAACAAATCTCTACTATTTTTGTGATTGAAGAAGGATATGAAAAATCGATTCAGTCAGGGAAAACAAAAGAATTAATCACGATGTACTATTTAAAGGACAATGAAAATGCCAAGATAATATCTGATATTTTTGCTGGTGAAATGCTATATAACATTTGTCTTAACAAAGGTTATCGTCTTTATAAAAAATTACCGATAGAAGGTATTGATAGTTCTAGTATTTTTACAAAGCAAGAGTATTTTAAATATGCACAGGGGCTAATGGATTCTGCGGATTTTGACTTTACCTTTGATATTTCCATGATTACTCATGATGGTAAGATAACGGAAAAGCAAACACTTTCAAATTCGATTATTTATCAGCAGATTCTATGGGGAATCCTTGGTATGCTTTTATCTTTCCTAGCTATGATTTTAGCAGCAAGTATTGTGCTGGAACATGAAACAGGAGTATATAAAAGGGTTGGGATTTCTTTATTACATCCTGCTATGATTGATATAAGTCATCTTGCTGTGATGCTAACGATTACTAGTGTTTTTTCCCTGCCTATGTGCATGTTGATTGGAAATAAAATATCTGCTTTTACATTTACAAAAGGGATTGGTTTGTACTTACTAATTGTATTGTATTCGACTGTTATTGGTTTGTGGTTTATCCTGCTAGCAAAAATCATAGGTAAAGTTGTGAAATATCAATACCTGGGTGTGCTTTCCATTGCAATATTCGGTGTCTTAGGATTTATTAATCTAATTACCGGTTTTCTGAAATCTAATTTATTAAATATTTCGAAAATAGTACCAAACAGCTGGTTTATTCAGGGATTTACTGATATAATATTAAACGATACTTTACAGGAAATACCTTATACATCTTATAGTGTATTGATGGTTATGGCAATACTCATGCTTTTATTAAATAAAATATATGGAGATAGGCAGAGCAGATAATGACCGGAGGAACTGAAAATGAAATATAGTATGAAACAAATATGTAATGAGATCGAAAGCGGAAGTAACCTAGAAGTAAATCTTCCACAATATATGAGCCAACTGTCAACTTTATATGAGCAATTTGCAGAAGTAAAATTCATACTTCATTATTATACATTTTATGAAAATTTATTGGACAAGGAAAACGGTATTGGAGTTGAAGAAAACAAACTGATAACAAAATTAAATCAGGTTATACACGATTCCATATTAACTGAATTTTCCGGCGATAAAATGGAGAACAATGTAAAAATGCTGGATTCCTTAAGAAATCAGATAATTAAGGAAATGCATATATTGACTGCCTATACAGATGTTTTTCAAAACTATGAGTATGTATTAAATCGAATCGAATATCGGTTTAGCAACCAAACCATTAATATAAATGAAGAAGAGATTACAGCAAAAATATTAAATTATATTTTTGAGACAAAAGATAACGTGATAATTAATGATCGAATTAAAGAGATGATTGGTGAACTTCCGGTGCGTATGACGAAGACGAAGTATTTCGATATTATGAAAGATAGTTTGGCGAATTACGAAGGAATGGACGTCTCATCTGTGAATAATTACCTTTACATGATTAAGAGTAGTGCAATGCTGTATCATCCAGAAGGCATTAAGACTGCTTATCCTGATTTAAAAGAGTTAAAAATTCGTTTGGAAACCTGTGATTATAAAAATATTACAGAAGAAGAATACCATGTATTAAACCAGAAAATAGCAAAAGTGGCAGAATATATAAAGGAAACAGTTGATTTTTATTATGCTTTACAGGAAGTGATTAACCATCTTTATGTAATGATTTTAATGACTCCATATGCTTTTTTAGACCAAGAAACTATATCTCATAAAAATATATATCAACAGATTGTATTGGATATCTATCAAAGTTTTCAGTCTGGGGCTATGTCAACACTTCCGAAAGAAACGGAAGAAAAACTTTGCCATACGGAAGGGTTACAAGAGAACTTTTTAGCCAAGATACAAGTTATGGAGTCTGTGATGTCGGTTATTAGGACAAAACATATGGCTATGGTGGACAGCATTATGTTAGGACGTTCTTTCCAGTGTCTATGTATGGCCGAAATATTATTAGGGAGCAGTTTGTTTGTCGAATTCAATTCAACACAAGAAGATAAAATAGCAGATAGAGCGTATATCACACAAGTACAGGAGGAACTCATTGAACTACTAACAGAGTTGTTTCAAAATAATTCAAAGAATGTTTATAGGGCAGTTGTTGCAAATACGATAAACAAGATGCCGGTATTCTTTCAATCGATTAACGATATACAGGAATATATCAAGGGTTCCTTAGAAAGTTGCCGTGATTTCGCAGAAAAAGCAGCATGCATCAATATTATAAATAGCTATTTGGAGAATTAGTCCTGTATTTTTATGCTATTAATGTGGTATAATGGAAAAGTATATAGGAAATAATGGAAGAATAGGTGTTATTATGATTAGGTGGTTGGATAAGTTATATCTAAGTAAGGATATAAGAGGAAAAAAGAAGAGTAAATTGATGAACATAATTGAAAATGGTCAATTATCTTTTGAACTATACTGTATTATGTTTGCTTCCAATCAAAATAACTTATTTGATATTATCAATGCCAATGATTTGTTGTTTCCTTATTACCAGAGGCAGGAATTACTTATCTTAGGTTTGGCTACATCCAGAGAAGCAGCGAAGCTGCTCGTAAAGGACATGTTAGTAGAAGTTTACAGAGAAACCGGAGAATTTAAAGTGAGAGAGTATTATCAAATGAGTGAGTAACTGGAAGATAAGAATGAATAAGAGGAGGATATTTAGAATATATGTTTCATATCATTTTATTCATTTTAAAAATATTCGGAATTATTCTGCTCTCAATCGCTGGGATTTTTCTTTTTCTAGTATTGATACTACTTTTTGTTCCTATACGATATCATTTGGATGCAGAAAAGAATGAAAATGTAAAGGTAATCGCTAAGATAAGTTGGTTACTACATCTGTTGTTTTGTCAGATTACATTTCATAATAGCAAATTTCACATAAGACTTCGAATTCTAGGCAAAATCTTTTATGATAGTGATAAGCCAAAAGAAAAGGTTGAAAAAGATGTGAAAAGAACTTCAATAAGGTT
Organism: Bacillota bacterium; assembly: GCA_023443225.1. Classification (GTDB taxonomy): domain Bacteria; phylum Bacillota; class Clostridia; order Lachnospirales; family Lachnospiraceae; genus Anaerocolumna. Next base: position 115,922 of record JAEZVF010000104.1, on the reverse strand, counting down.
GGCAAAGAAAGCCAAAAGAAGAGTGATAGATGAAGTAGAAGAACTAGGTAAAGTAGAAGAAATAAAAGAACATGAAAAAATAGAAGAAATAGAAAAAGTTGAAGATATAGAAGAAAAGAGATACAAGCCCCCTGTAGAAGAAATCCAAGAAGACAACTCTTCAATTCAACAAGAAGGGTTACATCCAAAGGATGATACTATTGTGGAAGAAGATCAGATAGATATCAAAACAACTCACGGACAGAAGCAAAAAAAAGAGAATAGGTTGATTGCAAAAATCAAACAGATCCTAAATAAGATAAAAGGTTTATTTGAAAGAATAAAAGATACCCTTTTTAATATGAAAGAAAAGTTAGTTGAAATAAAAGCAGCCTGGATTACCATAAAGGACTTTTTTAAAAATGAAACAAACAAAACAGCCGTTAAAAAAATATTTGTAAGTTTGAAAAAGATACTAAAGCATATTCGACCATCCAAAGTCAGAATCAATATGGAATTTGGCACCGGTGATCCGTGTCAAACCGGACAAGTACTTGGTGGAATTGCTATTTTATATGGTTGTTATGGAGAGGCAATCCGTATTATACCAAATTTTGAAACTGAAATTTACGAAGGTACCCTATTTCTTAAGGGCAGAATAAGATTATTTACTTTACTAATAATAAGTATTAAATTATTAATAAACAAGGAATTTAGACAATTTGTAAAAAACCTAAGAGCTGTAAAGGAGGAGTTATAATGTCAGATAGCAATTTTAATGCAACAGTAGAATCCTTATTTAAGGGGATGGATAGTTTCCTAACAACCAAAACAGTGGTTGGTGATGCAGTTAAGTTCGAAGATGGTACTATTATATTGCCCCTGGTTGATGTAAGCTTTGGCGTAGGTGCAGGCGCATTTACGAAAGACGCTGGTAAGAATAATGCTGGGGGTGGAATGGGTGGTAAGATTACACCAAGTTCAGTCTTAGTTATTCAGGATGGGACAACGCGCCTTGTTAATGTAAAGAATCAAGACAGTGTTACAAAAATCCTGGACATGGTTCCTGATATTATTAACCGCTTTACCAAAGGAAAAGTAAAGGATGAAGAAGTTCGTTCAAAGGTTGATGAAGCGTTAAATGCACAAACTTTTCATGAGGAATAGAAGGAAGTGGAACAGGATATAGACATTATTTAAAATTTTTCTTGCAATCTTATATAGATTCTGCTAAAATAGGTTTGTTTGTAGGTCAAGTGACTTAAATTATACCTAGGGAGGTGTTTTAAATGGCTAAATGTGCAATTTGTGATAAAAGTGCTCACTTTGGAAATGCTGTGAGTCATTCTCATAGAAGATCGAACAAGATGTGGAAAGCTAATGTTAAATCTGTTAAAGTTTTGGTTAATGGTGCAGCTAGAAAAATGAGTGTTTGTACTTCTTGTCTTAAATCCGGTAGAGTAGAACGCGCATAATTAAGTATTTCCAAATAGAAAAAGGGTGTCATTTATGACGCCCTTTTTTATTTAAACATATGCTAACAACAGGTAAATAAATTGTAACCAAGTATTAAGCATAATATAATGATACATACTGCTAATATTCCATTTGTAATAAATAACATAATGGTCATACCAACAGCAATCCAGAATAGTATAAAACCTAACATTCTTTTCATGCTTGCTCCAATCTTAATGAATTGCAATAGTTTTATATAAGAAATACATGATTTTCTTGTGAATATACTTTGCTTGTTATAGTACCATATATATGCTGATAAATCATATTTATATCGTAAATGGGTAAAATATTACAATATAATTGCAAGAAAAGTTTAGATAATAAAAATAGTATTCCATTTTATTCGGAAAAAGGGTATAATACAAATGAATGGAAATAATGGCGTTTTTTCATGCCTTAATGAAATAAAAACAAGAATTGGAGGGTTTCTATGAAAGGACACATGAGTACACAAATCGGAGAAGTATTGATTGACAATGATGTGTTGGCAAAATATGCTGGATCATCTGCCGTAGAATGTTTTGGCGTAGTCGGTATGGCATCAATTAATGTGAAAGATGGACTTGTTAAACTCCTGAAACGTGAAAGTCTTAGTCATGGTGTAAATATTACAGTAGATGACAATAAAATAATCATCGATTTGCATATCATAGTTTCTTACGGCGTAAGTATTTCCGCTGTTGCTGAAAATCTAATCAGCAATGTCAAATATAAGGTTGAGGAATTTACTGGTATGGAAGTTGTAAAAATTAATATTTACGTCGAAGGCGTAAGAGTCATTGATTAAAAGATGTAACAATTAAGGAGGAACAACCTGTGGTTATAAAGACAATTGATGCCAAAACTCTGCAAAAGATGTTTCTTTCAGGAGCAAAAAGCATTGAAGGTAAAAAAGAATATATTAACGAATTAAATGTATTTCCAGTACCGGATGGAGACACGGGTACGAATATGACATTGACCATAATGGCTGCAGCTAAGGAAGTTAATCTTTTGACGAATCCAACGATAGAAGGTTTGTCAAAAGCTATTTCAAGTGGAAGTTTGCGTGGTGCCAGAGGAAATTCTGGAGTTATATTATCACAGATATTCCGTGGATTTACAAAAGAAATTAAGGATTATAATGAGATTAATGTCACCATTATGGCAAATGCCTTTCAAAAGGCGGTTGAGACAGCGTACAAGGCAGTTATGAAGCCTAAAGAAGGTACAATCTTAACAGTTGCTAGAGGTGGTGCAGAGAAAGCAGCAGCTTTGGTATCGGAAACCGATGACTTGGTGTATTTCGGAAGTGAAGTAATCAAGCATATGGAAGAGGTATTAGCACATACACCAGAGTTACTTCCGGTTTTGAAAGAAGCTGGAGTTGTTGATTCTGGTGGTCAAGGATTATTAGAAATCGTCAAAGGTGCATACGATGCTTTGCTGGGCAAAGCAGTAGAATTTGATGTTGTTCCTTCCGTTGATGTAACCGAAAAGATTAGCATTAATTTAGAGAATATAGCTACTGCAGATATTAAGTTTGGATATTGTACAGAATTTATTATTTTGTTGACGAAGGAATTCAGTATGGATTCTGAAGTTGATTTAAAAAAGTATCTGGAATCGATTGGTGATTCCATTGTTGTTGTTGCCGATGATGAAATAGTCAAGGTTCATGTACATACGAATGATCCGGGACTTGCCATTCAACGTGCATTGACTTATGGTGCTTTATCAAAAATAAAGATAGATAATATGCGGGAAGAGCATAATGAAAAATTAATAAAGGATGCATCAAAGATTGCAGCTTCCAAACAAGAATCTAACCCGCAGAAAGAAAAGAATGAGACTAAAGATGTACCCAGAAAGCCAGTTGGTTTCATAACAGTATCCATTGGAGATGGTATTAATGAAATATTTAAAGGCTTAGGTGTTGATTATATAATCGCTGGCGGGCAGACTATGAATCCAAGTACAGAGGATATGCTGACTGCGATAGACCAGGTAAATGCGGATTCCATTTTCATTTTCCCGAATAACAGTAATATCATATTGGCGGCACAACAGGCAAAAGATTTGACAGAGAATAAGAAGATAATAGTTATTCCGACAAAAACTGTTCCACAAGGTATTACAGCTATTATTAATTATGTTCATGATAAAACGATTGAAGAAAATGAAAATAGAATGATTGAAGAAATGAAAAAAGTAAAAAGCGGACAGATTACCTATGCAGTTCGTGATACGAATATTGACGGAAAAGAAATAAAACAGGGTAATATTATGGGATTGAATGAAAAGACAATTCTTGCTGTTGGTGAAGAAGTAGCAGATACGACCATTGATTTGATTCATCAATTAGTAGATGATGAATCCGAACTAATAAGTTTGTATTATGGTGCTGATATTACATCGGATATAGCGGAGGAACTTACGACTCAAGTTATGGAAGAGTATCCTGATATTGATGTTGAAGTGCATTATGGCGGTCAGCCAATCTATTATTATGTTATTTCAGTAGAATAAACCTAAAAGATTCTTCGAGCCGGTAGGCTCTCATAGAAGTGGAGATATTTCTATGAGCATTCGTCGGAATGACGCTGCGGAGAATCTTTTTTTATAAAGAAAATTTAGAGGTGTCCGATATGTCAGAAAAACAATCAATTAATTTAACAGATCGTATCACAGTGTTGAAGGGAATTGGTGAAAAAACAGAAAAGGATTTTAACAAGCTTCATATCTTCACTGTGGAAGACATGATAAAACATTATCCAAGAGGCTATGATTTGTTTGAGGCACCCATAATGATAAATAGTCTAATAGAAGGAACCATTGCAACGATCGAAGCATCTGTTATCACTTCACCACAAACAAGACAGGTACGTAATCTTAGAATACTTACCTGCCGTGTTAAGGATTCAAGTGGGATGATGTATTTAACTTGGTTTAATATGCCTTTTCTGAAGAATAAACTACGTATGGGATATCATTTCCTGTTTCGTGGTAAAGTGGTACGAAAAAATGGAATGCTAGTGATCGAACAGCCAAGTATCTATACCCGGGAGGAATATCGTGCCAAAATGAATGTGCTTCAGCCGGTTTATTCATTAACTTCTGGTATTACAAATAATGCTGTATCGAAAGCAGTTAAGGCAGCTCTGTTAGAGTTAGATCTTTCAAAAGATTATTTACCAAAGAGGATACTAAAAGAAAATAATTTAATTGCTTATAAACATGCTGTGAATGAAATTCATTTTCCAAAATGTCGTGAGAATATGTTAGAAGCTAGAAATAGGCTTGCTTTTGATGAGTTTTTTCTATTTACACTAGCCTTACAAACATTAAAGAAGAATAAGACGACATGGGAAAACCAATATACAATCAACGTAAAAGAAGAATGTGAACATCTGATTCATCAATTACCCTATGAATTAACCAAAGCACAGCAAAGGGTTTGGAGTGATATAAAAAATGACCTTACAGGGGATCATACCATGAATCGTCTTATTCAAGGAGATGTCGGTTCTGGAAAAACCATTTTGGCTGCGTTGGCATTATTTCTAATCGCACAGAATGGGTACCAGGGTAGTTTAATGGTTCCGACAGAGGTCTTGGCAAAACAGCATTATCAATCTTTACAGCAATTGTTTTCCGGTTATGATATTCATGTTATATTACTGGTTGGCTCCATGACAGCTTCTGAAAAGAAGAAAGCTTGTGAAAAAATCCGGAGTCAGGAAGCCGATATCATTGTGGGTACGCATGCTTTAATTCAAGAAAAGGTGGAATATGCAAATCTTGCACTTGCCATAACGGACGAGCAGCACCGTTTTGGGGTAAGACAAAGGGAATTATTATCTGTAAAGGGAGAGCACCCCCATATACTTGTAATGAGCGCTACACCAATACCAAGAACTTTGGCAATCATTCTTTATGGTGATTTGGATATATCTGTACTTGATGAGCTTCCGGCAGACCGTTTGAAAATTAAAAACTGTGTAGTGGATACTAGCTATCGGGAAACGGCTTATCAATTTATAGCAAAACAAGTCTCTGAGGGAAGGCAAGCCTATGTAATCTGTCCTATGGTAGAAGAAAGTGAAGCAATTGAAGCAGAGAATGTAATCGAATACACAGAAAAAATCAAGGAAGCATTACCGAAAGAAGTTAAAGTAGAATTCCTTCATGGTCAGATGAAGGCAAAAGAGAAAAATGAAATCATGGAACAATTTGCAGAAGGTAGCATTCAAGTATTAGTTTCTACAACTGTAGTAGAAGTTGGAGTGAATGTTCCTAATGCTACCGTAATGATGATTGAGAATGCAGAACGGTTTGGACTTGCCCAATTACATCAACTTAGAGGGCGTGTCGGCAGAGGAAAGCACCAATCCTATTGCATCCTAGTTAGCGGTTCCTCAAGCAAAGAAACGAAGAAACGATTAGAAATCTTAAATAGTTCCAATGATGGATTTTATATAGCAGGGGAGGATTTAAAACTAAGAGGTCCTGGTGATATGTTTGGGATAAGGCAGAGTGGCGACTTGGAATTTAGAATTGGAGATATCTATGCAGATGCCCAGGTACTATTAAAAGCAAATGAAACAGCAAAATCATTAAGTGATGAAGAAAGACAGTATATTTATGAAAGTAACCCTACATTTACAGATAGAATAGAGCATTTTGACTTCGGTACTTTATAGAATTGCACTTTCCATTTATGGAATAATATAGTATAATTATTTGAGTTAAGTAATTATTGTAAATATTCTATAAATGTTTATTGCATCACTGACAGAAAGGATGTGTCTTAATGGCGCAGGGGTATTCTAAGAATCAACTGTTTCAGATTGGAAAAGATAATTATAGAGCCCTGGTTCGTTGCTGTGACATGTTGTGGCAGGAAGGATACTGGGAAAAGCCAGAGTCTATATTAAATTATTCGATCAATGAAATGCTGGATCTATACATACAAGCTGTCTTGGTACAGCTAGCTTCCGTATGTGGATGTTTTCATGCTGAAGAATGCAGTTACATTGCAGAGATACCAGAGCAGAACATGATCGGGATTATGAATCTTGAAACATCAGAAGATGAGTTAGTCATAAAGGCCCAGAAGATCTTAAAGACACCTCCTATTTTACTTCAACTATGCAGCTTACGTGATGTTGAACATTCTTCAAGCATAGCAGGTTTATTCTTTGATGCTTTACTGAATTTATTATTAGCCATGTCTTACTTAAACAATTCAAAGAGTGTTAAATTGACTGGATTTATCTTGGGCTATTATAGTCAGGTAAGTGCATTTATAAAAACAGGCAGTAATCTCTCCTATACCATTGATGAAAGGTATGTATTTCGCAAAATCAGCAATGATGTATTAGAATGTAGCAATGAGTTACTTCTTGCGTCAGTTGGTGATTTTGAGTGCTATAAGAATAAATATATATATCAAAACGCAAAGGGAAAAAAGAAAGACCTACAATCGAATAAAAATAAGAAAGAAGCCCCAAAGACTTCTAATGAAACATCTAACGAATGCAAAAGTATTGAAGAAACTTTGGTACAGCCTGAACCTAAGCAGGCCATAGATAAACTCAGCGATTTTATGGAGGAGTTAGATTCCTTGATCGGTTTAGATTCTGTCAAAACCGAGATAAATTCTCTAATTAATATGATTAAAGTTAAAAAATTACGAGAAGAATATAATATGCCTACTATGGATATGTCTTATCATATGGTATACACAGGTAATCCGGGAACCGGCAAAACAACCGTTGCCAGATTAGTTGCTAAAATATATAAGGAATTAGGAATACTTACAGATGGCAATTTAGTAGAAACAGATCGTTCCGGTCTGGTTGCAGGTTATGTCGGACAGACTGCTCTAAAGGTAAGAGAAGTTGCAGAGAGTGCAATTGGAGGAATTCTATTTATAGATGAGGCTTATGCTTTATCAAGTAATTTAGGAAATAATGATTTTGGCAGTGAGGCAATTGATACCTTAGTTAAAATCATGGAAGATCATAGAGACAATCTGGTTGTCATTGTAGCTGGATATCGGGATGAAATGCAACAGTTTTTAAAGTCGAATACCGGATTGATATCCAGATTTAATAAGTTTATTGATTTTCCGGATTATACGGTAGATGAATTAATACAAATATTGAATACGATGGCTGGGAAATCCGGTTTTACAATAGAAGAGAAGGCCTTCCATGCAATAAAGGAGAGCTTGGATAGTAGTATGAGTGCGGAAGCGATTAAGGAATTTGGCAATGCCAGAGGAATTCGAAATATATTTGAAAAAATGGTAGTAAATCATGCCAATCGTGTTGTTTCTTTTAAAGACCCAACAAAAGAACAGCTATCGGAGATCTTGTTGGAGGACACTGTTAATGTATAAATCCATTCAAACGGAACAAGTAACCTTATCGGTCGTGATACCTGTTTATCAAGAAGGCAATCATATACGACATTCTATTCAGATGATCGATAATGTCTTAAATCTTCATACGATAAAACACGAGTTTGTAATAGTGGATGACGGTTCTAAAGATAATACATGGGAACAATTGCTATTGCTTTCGACACAGTTAAAGAATGTCAATGCAATTCGTTTTAGTAGAAATTTTGGTAAGGAGTCTGCTTTGTGTGCCGGTCTGGAGTATGCGAAAGGCGATATCATAGCAGTGATGGACTCTGATTTGCAGCATCCTCCCGAATTACTTCCAGAGATGGTAAGAATTTGGAGGGAAGAGGGATATGATGTTGTTGAAGGGGTTAAAAACACACGGGGTAAAGAGAAATATTTCCATAAATTCTGTGCACAAACATTTTATCAATTTATCTATAAAACCTCAAATATTGATTTAAGTAACGCTTCTGATTATAAAATCCTTGATAGAAAAGTAGTAGAAGCATGGAAACAAATGCCGGAGAAGACAACCTTTTTTCGTGGTATGTCAGCTTGGGTTGGTTTTTCGCGAAAACAAATTGGATTTGATGTCAAAGAGCGGGTGGATGGAAAAAGCAAATGGTCTGTTTTACGCTTATTTAAACTAGCAGTCAATGCAATTACGTCCTTTACGACGGTGCCACTACATTTTATTACAATCCTTGGAACGGTATTGTTCTTCGTATCCATTGGACTTGGAATTCAGACATTATATATGAAACTTTCTGGAAAGGCGTTGGATGGTTTTACTACCGTAATTTTACTGCAGCTTCTTATTGGAAGCTGCATTATGATTAGCCTCGGGATTATAGGAATATATCTAACAAAAATCTACCATGAGGTAAAGGCAAGACCAAGGTATCTGATTTCAGACTGTATTAAGAAAGGGGAAGTGGAATGTTAGGAATTATCTACATATTTGTTTGCTTATTTACCGGCTGCGCAATATGTACAATCGCTTCTCCTAAATTAAAGCATTTAACTGCAAAAGCCTACAATAGGAGTGAAATCTTTCTATCACCTTATTTTGTTTTACTACCGGCCTGGTTTTTATCTGGGACATTATGTGTGACTTGGACAACCTATTTTGTCGCCTATTTCTTTGGAGAATCTGAAACACCCTTAAAATATGCCAATGCAATTGTGATGCCCCTGTTTCTTATACTGTCATCGCTTTGTTTCATTCTTAAAAGGAGTAAGAGTAAGACGAATACTGTTTTTCTAACAACGGATTTCCGAAGTCAAAATAGCAGTATCCCATGGACTGATATGGTATTTCTCTTTTTGGTAACCTTATTAGCTGCTTCACTTATGTGGACAACCTTTTTTATAAGTAAAGATCAACTATATGTGGGACCATCCGTATTTAGTGATTTTTCTCCACATTTGGGTATGATTCGTTCTTTTTCCAAGGGAAATAATTTTCCAACACAGTATTCTCACTTTGCCGGTCAAGATATTAAATATCACTTTATGTATCAGTTTTTCATAGGAAACCTGGAATACCTTGGTATGAGACTTGATTATGCATTTAATATAGCAAGTATATTCAGTTTCATTTCAGCATTTCTATTACTTTTTGTGCTGGCTGTGAAGATATCCGGTAAAAGATCAGTAGGATATCTGGCTTGTTTGTTTTTTGCATTTCGCAGTTCAGAAAGTCTTTTCACATACTTATCCGAACTTCCCAAAGGAACAAATATCCTTCAAGCATTAGGAAGTAATCGGGATTTCATAGGATATACCACCCATGAGGAATGGGGACTATGGAATCTAAACGTATATTGTAATCAAAGACATTTAGCCTTTTCCATAGCAGTGATTCTTTTGGTCATCATGGTATTTTTGCCACATTTATATGCTATGTTTGAAACAATAAAGGAAGAAAAGAGATTTTTTCAAACTATTTTTTTAACTAAAAAAGGCTGGGCCGTACAGGATCTTAGACTGGCAATTGTAACTGGAGTTTTTCTAGGTTCGATTGCGTTTTGGAACGGTGCTGCTCTAATTGGAGCTTTCACGGTATTGTTTATCTTGGCAATCTGCTCTGAACGTCGTTTGGAATTCCTAATCACGGCAGTGACTGCAGCAGGTCTATCTATGATGCAGGCAAAATTTTTTATTAGTGGTTCGGCGGTATCTACAAAATTATATTTTGGGTTTCTTGCTGAAAATCCAACCTTGTTTGGGGTGATGGATTATTTGAAAAGATTACTGGGAATACTCCCCGTGATTTTAATCGCCGCTTTTTTAGCTGGAAATACAGTTAGAAAGTATCTTATGGTTGCATTTTTAGCACCTATGATTTTGGCATTTACCTTATCCCTTACCCCGGATGTAACGGTTAATCATAAATATATTATGATAGCAATTATGTTACTTGGTATATTGGCAGCTGATTATCTGGTTCAACTTTTTGAAGAAAAAAAGATATGGATTACACTAGTTGGTATACTGATTACAATTTCCCTAACTGCAACCGGGTTTTATGACTATACCACTGTTTTACGTAAGAATCAGAGCAGTTTTGCATTTGTGTTTGACTTAAATGACACCTTGTCAAGTTGGATACAGGAGAATTCCAATTCAAAAGATATCTTTCTGACTTCGAATTATGCATTAAACCGAGTGGTATTAGGTGGAGCGATGTTATATCAAGGCTGGACGTATTATGCATGGTCTGCCGGTTATGATACCATGGCAAGAGATGTTCAGGTTAAGCTGATGTATGAGGCAGATTCTAAGGAAGCATTAAAATCACTTGTTAAAATGAATCATATCCGATATATCATTGTTGACAATGATAACCGTATCAGTAAAGAATATGATATGAATGAAGAAAACATAAAGAATACTTATACTAGCGTATATCAGGATGGAGAAGGGGAATGGACTACCACAGTATACGATACGCAGAAAGAAAAATAAAATAAGATAGAAAGAAAGTTATATAAAGGAGGTTTTATTATGATGCAATATAAATATATCGTAGTTGGAGCAGGACTTGCAGGGCTTACCATGGCAGAGAGAATTGCAAATGTATTAAACGAAAAGGTATTAGTCATTGAAAAGCGGAATCACATAGGGGGTAATATCTATGATTCCTACAATGAAGATGGCATATTAATTCATAATTACGGGCCTCATATATTCCACACCAATGACAGAGAAGTGTACCAGTATCTCGGACAATTTACACCTTGGAATGATTTCTGGCACAGAGTATTAACTTATGTTGATGGTAATTTAATTCCCATGCCAATTACAGTGGAAACGATTAATAAACTTTATAATATGAATTTATCCTGTGATGAAGTGGAAGGATTTCTAAAAAGCCGTGCTACCCCCATCCAATATATAACAACCAGTAAAGACGTGGCACTCAGTAAAGTTGGTACGGATCTGTATGAAAAGATATTTGAAACTTATACGAAGAAGCAATGGGGGCTCGATCCAGGAGAAATTGATACCTCTGTAATATCAAGAATTCCAATCCGATTAAATCGGGATACCAGGTATTTTAATGATAAGTATCAGGGAATGCCTAAATTCGGATACACGAAAATGTGTGAAAAAATGACCTCAAACAAGAATATAAAAATACTTTTAAATACAGATTATAAAGAAGTAATTGATTTTATACAGTATGAGAAACTAATCTATACTGGACCAACCGATTATTTTTATAATTACAAGCATGGTAAGATGGCTTATCGAAGCATTGATTTTGTATTTGAGACTTATGCTAAAGAAGAATATCAGGCTGCACCGGTTGTCAATTATCCAAACGATTACGATTTTACACGAATTACGGAATTTAAAAAAATGACTGGTCAAGAGCATAAAATGACCACAATATTAAAAGAATATCCGAACAGCGAGGGAGAACCTTATTATCCATTTCCGACGTATGAATACAAAGAACAGTTTGCTTTGTATCAACAGGAAATGGAAAAGGAAGAAGATGTCATTTTTCTTGGGCGGTTAGCAGAATACCGTTATTATAATATGGATGCAGTTGTAAGACGTGCACTTGATTTGTTTAAAGGAGAAATCCATGGATAAACTCTATGTTATCATTCCTGCATACAACGAAGAAGAAACGATTGCTTCTGTGATTCATGACTGGTATCCGATCATAGAAAAAATCGGGAATGACAGCAGATTGATCATCATTGACGACGGAAGTAAGGATTCAACCTATTCCAAAATGAAAGAAGCTGCTATAACAAGACCTCATTTTATACCACTTACAAAGCAAAATGGAGGACATGGGGAAACCATACTCTATGGGTACCACTATGCAATCCAGCAAGGTGCAGATTATGTATTTCAAACGGATTCGGACGGTCAGACCCTCCCAGAGGAATTTTGGGAGTTCTGGAAATTACGGAATGAATATGCCATGGTTATCGGTCACAGAAAAGGCCGTCAGGATGGACTGTCAAGAGTATTTGTTACAAAAATATTAAAATTGGTGCTTCAAATTCTATTCCGGGTATCCATTAAGGATGCCAATACTCCATTCCGACTGATGCAGGCTTCTGTATTAAAAGAAAACATTAAACTGATTCCTAAGGATTATAACTTATCCAATGTAATTATTTCTGTAATTTATGCTAAGAAAAAGTTACCTGTAAAATATTTAACAATTTCTTTTCGACCAAGACAAGGTGGCGTTAATTCAATCAATATGAAAAAGATAATTAAGATAGGGAAACAGGCGTGGAAGGATTTTTCGGTCATCAACAAATATATAAGTGAAGGATAATAATCGGGAGTATGTTATGAAGCCACGGATAAAATATAGTATACAATTAATCATAGCTGTTGCGCTTACTTTTTCGGCCATACTATTATTAAAGCAGGATTTTCTTCCTTTTATGAAATGGTGGATGACTATACTGCTATTAGGTCTGTTTTTTTTACCTTTCACAAAAATATTATTTTCTCAATTTCATGACAATGGTTATTTATTCTCAAAAGTAATCGGAATAGCGGTAAGCGGATATTTCATGTGGTTGTTTTCTTCCATTCGACTGATGAAATTCTCACAAAATTCCTGCCTTTTTGTAGTATTGATATGTCTAATAGCAAATGTGGTAATCTTTCTAAAGAATAAAAAAGAAAATGAACATACCAAAATTACCCTCTTACAGAAGAAAATGAGTTCTATGGTAACAGAAGAGCTACTTTTCTTTGCTGTCTTTCTGATCTGGATCTACATCCGCGGATTTAAGCCAGAAGCATATGGAACCGAAAAATTCATGGATTATGGATTTATGACTTCCATGATGCGTTCCGATTATATGCCGCCGCAGGATTTTTGGTTCTCAGGTACAAATTTAAACTATTATTATATTGGTCAATTTATGGCAACTTTCTTGACAAAATTATCTTTTGTTTCAGTAAATTTTGGTTATAACCTCATGCTCATGACATTAGCTGCTTTTTCTTTTGTTTTACCCTATTGCCTGGTTTATAATATAACGGATCATTATTTCAAAGAACGATTCATTACAAGCCGGAAAGGTCCTGTATTCGCAGGAATCTTATCAGCCGCAGGTGTATCAATTGCCGGCAATATGCATTTTCCTTTGTATTATTGGATCGTTCCCCTGGTGCATAAATTAATGGGAAATGAGGGTGAATATCCCAAGTACTGGTTTCCAAACTCCACGCGTTATATCGGATATGATCCAGAAACTGCAGATAAAACGATACATGAATTTCCAAGTTATTCTTTTGTATTAGGTGATTTGCATGCTCATGTAATTAATATAATATTTGTCCTAACCCTCTTGGCATTATTATTTGCATGGTTACTTTACCGAAAACATAGAACAAAACATCATATGGCATTAATAATTAAGGATAATTCCCAGCTAGTAAAGGAATTATATAATCCTTATATTATCCTAATCGGTTTTTTTATTGGTTTGTTTCATACAACGAATTATTGGGATTTTCCAATATATTATGTAGTATCAGGAGCCATCATTCTCTTTTCCAATGCCGTAGTTTATCGTTTTAAGCTACAAACCATTTGGATAACTGCCCTGCAGGGATTGATTATTATGGCTGTTGCTAAACTGATTGCTCTTCCATTTACATTAAATTTTGATCAGATAGCTACGGATATTTATCTAACCTTAGATCACACATCATTTTATCAGTTATTTATTTTATGGGGTTTACCATCCATTTTAATTCTAGGTTTGTTGCTTGAGTTAATAATAGATTTGCGAACAAAACTAAAAATAGAAAAAGAAAAAGCAAAAGAAGAGATGTCTCTGGAAAGTAATCCAAGGAAATTGGTTAAACATAATAAGTTTCAGAGGTTTTTTATGAATTTATCCATGGCTGATTTGTTTGTATTAACCATTGGATTGTGTGCAATGGGTTTGGTGCTCATACCAGAAATTGTTTATGTAAAAGATATTTATTCTGGAGATTATAAAAGAGCAAATACAATGTTTAAACTTACCTATCAGGCATTTATTATGTTTGGAATAGCTACTGGTTTTATATTTGTTAAATTCTTAAAAAACAAGAAATCTCATTGGCAAAGAATATTTGCTGGTATCACATTACTCTTATTCTTAAGTAGTATTTGGTATACAAAGGTAGCTGTTTTTGCCTGGTATGGAAATATTTTTAATCAAAAAAGTTTCAAAGGACTGAATGCGGCTGCTTATATAGAAACACAAATACCGGACGATTATCTGGCTACAGAGTGGTTAAATGAAAACACTCAAGGAATGCCGGTTGTCTTGGAAGCAAATGGAGATAGTTATACCGATTACGAGAGAGTGTCGGTTATTACTGGACTTCCAACAGTTGTAGGATGGTATGTTCATGAATGGCTGTGGAAAGGAAGTGATCAGCTTGTTGATGACCGGGCTTTGGATGTTTTGACAATTTATAGCTCAACGGATAAAGAAGAGGTAATGGAATTAATTGATAAGTATCGTATAGAATATATTTATGTGGGTAAATTGGAGTATGAAAAATATGAACATTTAAATCATAATTTGATAAAAAGCCTAGGAAAAGTTGTATTCATTAGTCCTTCTTCCTCGGACAAAGAATATGAGACTTATATTGTTCACATAGAACCAAAAGGTTAGTTATTAATTACTAGGATATTGAAGTGAGGTACGCATGCACATTACTATTGAATTGGGAAAAGAAAATGAGATTGATGAAATAGAAAATTTATATAATGATTTAAATGATTATTTGGCTATGGGAGTAAATTATCCAGGATGGAAAAAAGATATCTATCCCATAAGGCAGAATGCAATTGATGGAGTAAAGAACAGAAACCTTTATGTGGCAAAGAATAATGGAACAATCGTAGGTTCCATTATTTTAAGTCATGAGCCTGAACAGGCATATTATAATGTCAAGTGGGGAGTTGAAGCTATCTACTCAGAAGTTCTTGTTATACGTACATTTGTCGTCCATCCGAAATTTATGCAATGTGGTGTAGGTAAAACACTAATTGAGTTTGTTGATGAATTTAGTATAAAATCAAAATTTAAATCAATTCGGCTTGATGTTTACGAAGCAAATATACCAGCTATAAAGCTTTATGAAAAATGTGGTTTTACATACATAGATACGGTTGATTTGGGACTTAAAAAATACGGCTTGGATTGGTTTAAAGTATATGAAAAATTAATATAAGATAATAATATAAAACATTGTAAAAACAATGTTTAAATTTATATTTTTTCATTTATTTACCTGATTATTATCTAGAATACAGCACATAATAATAGCGTAACAAACAACAACAAAGAATTATTTTGAACAAAGTTATATAGTTCGAAATAACAAAATGGAGGCGTTTATTATGGCAAGTAGAAACAGAGTAGAAGTACCAGAGGCAAAAGAAGCAATGGACAGATTTAAATACGAGGTTGCAGGAGAAATAGGTGTTCCATTAAAACAAGGTTATAATGGTGACTTAACTTCCTATCAAAACGGTAGTGTTGGTGGTATGATGGTTAAGAAAATGATTGCAGAACAAGAAAAAAGAATGTCAGGTTTAAGCTAAATAAATCTATGTAACAACTGATAAAGAGGCTGATTTCAACAGAAATCAGCCTTCTTTATGTGAAAAACTAAAAATCTTTGAATATTATGTTAACAATTAATTTGTAAACAAGGGAATAACTGAAAAATTGTTGAATTTTGATAAATTATAGTGTAAAATAAATAGATAACAACTAGGCATTATGCTCTAATCATGAAAAAAAAGTTGACAAAACCATTTATTATTATACAATATTATTATGAAATTTTTTATGGGGTATTGTTATGCGAGTGATTGCTGGAAAAGCAAGAAGAATATTGTTAAAAACAATGGATGGTTTGGATACCAGGCCAACAACAGATAGAATTAAAGAGACTTTGTTTAATATAATTAATACAAGACTGGCTGATTGTGACTTTTTAGATTTATTCAGTGGAAGTGGTGCAATTGGGATTGAAGCACTGAGCAGGGGTGCAAAATCAGCTGTATTTGTTGAGAATAATAAAGCTGCAGTAACATGTATCAGAACAAATCTTAAGAATACAAACCTAAATTCTGCTGCTGAGATACTTCAATTGGATGCAGTAGCTTCCATTCGTGCCTTGGAGTTACAAGGGAAAGTATTTGATGTAGTCTTTATGGATCCTCCATATAATCAGTTGATTGAAAAAACAGTATTAGAGCTTTTACAAAACTCAAGTATAATATATTGCAATACTATAATTATTGTTGAAGCATCTTTAGAAACCGAATTTGATTACTTGGAAAATACCAAATTCCGAATGATAAAGCAAAAAGAATATAAAACCAATAAACATTTGTTTATTGAATTGAAAACAGGAGTTTAAGATGAGAACAGGTGTATATCCAGGTAGTTTTGATCCAGTTACATTAGGACATTTAGATATTATATTACGGGCTTCCAAACTGGTTGATAAGCTGGTTATTGGTGTATTAAAGAATAGTACTAAAGTTCCTTTGTTTGATATTGAGGAACGTGTAGATTTATTAAAAATAGTTACAAAAGATATACCAAACGTCACAATTGAGTCATATCAAGGATTATTGGTTGATTTTGCAGATGAAAAACAGGCCAATGTAATCGTCAGAGGACTACGGGCCATCACAGATTTTGAATATGAATTGCAATTAGCTCAGACAAACCATAAGTTAAATCCGAATGTCGATACCGTTTTCTTGACTACGAGTGTAGACTATGCATATCTAAGTTCAAGTACCGTCCGAGAAATTGCAAGTTATGGCGGTAATATTGATCAATTTGTACCTAGTTGTATTGCGCAGTTGGTATACGATAAATATAACATTTAAGGAGAGATTAACATGGGCGCCAGTAGAATTGAACAGTTAATTGAAGATATTTATGAGTTCGTAGAAAGCTGTAGAATGCAACCACTTTCAACTACGAAGGTTATTGTACCAAAAGATGAGTTGTATGATTTGCTTGATGAATTAAGATTACGGACACCGGATGAGATAAAAAGATATCAAAAGATTATAGCAAATAGAGATGCTATTATTGCTGATGCTGAAGAGAAGGCAGCAGCTATTATAGTTGAAGCTGGTGAAAAAGCGCGCTCTCTTGTGAATGATCATGAAATTATGCAAATGGCATATGACCAGGCAAATGATATGGTTAGTAAGGCATCTGCTACTGCAGAAAATACAATTGCAAATGCCAACAATGATGCCAACCAGATAAGAAGCGGAGCATTAGCCTATACAGAAGAAATGCTTTCTGATGTAGAAAACATACTGGCTAACGCATATGAAAGTACAAGAGCAAAATACGATAGTCTATTAAATGCATTAAAGGGCAATTTAGACATAGTAATTAATAATAAAAGAGAATTAGTAAGTCAACAGGACTCCCCAGCAGAATATCAAGCTGAAGAGGATTACAGTGAAGATGACAATTACCAAAGTGATGATTTTGATTTTGATGAAAACACATTCCTTGAGGATATTGATTAGTAGAATAATTTTACATAGATTACAGTCATAATTAAGGCAATCATCATATGTAAGAGCTTTACTTTAAAATAGGTAAAAATAGATAGTCTTGTATTACAGATTACACTTTTGGTTTGTGCCAGACCAGATAGGCCACCAAAAGCTGTAATCATAGTAATCAAGGCTATTTTCATGTTAAAGTCTAGGTGCGAATTACTAATTTGATTGATGCCCGTTGTGATTTCTAATAATCCTATTATGAATAACTTAAAATAACTCTCTGTACTCCCCAGATTCACAATGATTTGAGCTGGTATAGAGAATAAAATTATATATCCTCCTACTTTCGTAATTACTTCGAAGCCGTCCATGATAGCAGAATCAAGCTGTGCGAAATCGAATTTCACATTGTTATCTAAAACATAGTCTGTATATTCATTGGCCGAGAGAATTGTTCTACTATTTTTACGGAAGACAAAAACTTTAAAATAAATGAGAGATGCCAGTACTGCAGATAAATAAAGGATAAGTAGCAGTACAATTCTTAAGTCTGTTTGTTTCAATTGAGATATGGCGATGTAGCTCATAATAAACATTGGACTGGCATTATTACAAAATCCCAATAGGAACTGGCCTTCATCACGCCGGAGAGAACCATTACGGACTAAGTCAGCTATGGATTTAGCCCCTACTGGAATTCCAGATAAAAACCCCATTAAAACCGGATAACAGCCGTCTTTACTTACACCAAATAAAGAATGACAGAGAGGATATAAAAACTTGCTTAGCGTCTTAGTAATCTGAAGACGGATGATTAAATTAGAAATGATAATGAATGGCAATAAAGTTGGCAGAATCGTATTAAACCATAGGAGAAGACCTTTTTTAGCCCCAAGGTAAGATGAGGAAGGAAAAACTAAGATAAGAAATAAAAATAATACAGTCAAAGACTTTGATAGGATTTTTTTGTTTGAATTTTGTGATACAGTTACGTTTCTGATAAACATTAGCAAATTCTCCATGGACTCATTACTATAATCTATTTATCAAATGTCCAAGATATGCAAAATTATTTAGGCGGCATTTACAGTAGCAAAGGTTGAAAATCGTTGGAATACTGTTATAATGGTATGGAAATAATAGACATGAGAAATACGATTAATAGAAAGGAAGATTGTTATGGAGAAGAGCAGACAGAAAAAGCGAAATGAAATAGACAATAGATATAAATGGGCGATAGAAGATTTGTTCCAAAATGATGATGCTTGGAAAAAGGAGTATGATCTAACAAAAGATTTAATATCCAAGGTGAATCGCTATCAGAACCGACTGTCAGAATCGGCAGTTACTTTGTTGGAATTTTGTAAATTAGAGGATGAAATTTCATACCATTTTGAACGGGTTTACGTGTATGCCAATCAGAAATACCATGAGGATACTTCGATAAGTACGTATCAGGCCTATTCTAATCAGGCAAGTGTTTTAGCAGTGCAAATGAATAGCGCATTATCCTTTGTTACTCCTGAAATCTTAATGATACCAGAGGAAACATTGGAAAATTTCATTGCTTCCAATCAGGAATTAATAAAATATGAATTTGCAATCAAGGAAATCATTAGACAAAAACCTCATGTACTATCAACTGAAATGGAAGATTTAATAGCCAATACAGGAGAGATGGCAGAAGCTCCTGGTAACATTTTTTCCATGTTTAACAATGCAGATATCAAATTTCCTAAGATACAGGACGAAAATGGTGAGATGATAGAAATAACACATGGCAGATATGGAACTTTAATGGAAAGTCCAAATCGAAGAGTTAGAGAGGATGCATTTCGCGGACTTTATTCTGTATACAGCAAATTCAAAAATACGTTGGCAGCTACCTATAGTGCAAACGTGAAGCAAGAAGCTTTTTTATCTCAAATCAGAAAATATCCTTCTTCCCTAGAGGCACATCTAGATCATAGTAATATTCCGAAAGAGGTATATACAAATCTAATCGATGTAGTACATGAAAATATGCATCACATGCATCGATATGTCTCTTTAAGAAAGAAACTACTTGGTCTAGACGAATTACACATGTACGATCTTTCTACTCCTATCGTAAAAGATTTAAATATTGAAATTAGCTATAATGAAGCAGTAGACATGGTATATAAAGGGCTTGCACCGTTAGGAGAGAACTATTTATCTATCTTGAAAGAAGGTTTTGAGAACAAGTGGATTGATGTATATGAAAATGAAGGCAAGAGGAGTGGGGCATATTCTTGGGGAGCCTATGGCACGCATCCTTATGTTTTATTAAATTATCAGGAAAACCTTAGAAATGTATTTACTCTAGCTCATGAGATGGGGCATGCCATACACAGTTATCTGTCAGATAAGGCATTGCCTATCCGATATGCCGGCTATAAGATATTTGTTGCTGAAGTAGCATCTACATGCAATGAATCCTTATTAATGGAGTATTTATTAAATAAGACGGATGATAAAAAGGAAAGAGCCTATTTGATAAATTATTTCCTAGAACAATTTCGCTCAACATTATACCGACAAACCATGTTTGCTGAATTCGAAATGATAACACACCAAAAATCTTTGGAAGGTGAAGCTTTAACAGCAGAATGCTTAAGTCAAATTTATCATGATCTGAATGTATTATATTTTGGTTCTGATATCATTATCGATCCGGAAATCGATATGGAATGGGCAAGAATTCCTCACTTTTACAATGCGTTTTATGTTTATCAATATGCTACTGGCTACTCTGCGGCCATTGCACTATCAAAAAAGATATTAAAGGATGGACAGCCAGCGGTAGACGATTATATTGATAAATTCTTGAGTGGAGGTAGTTCAGATTATCCGATCGAACTCTTAAAAAAAGCAGGTGTGGATATGAGCACGAAAGAACCGGTTTGCCAAGCACTTGCTTTATTTGGAGAGTTACTGGATGAAATGGAAGCACTCCTTGCGTAAGTTTAAAACACAAGCTATTCTTGTAGTATTATTCCGTGTGTAAATTCATCCTTGGCTAAATAGCCAAATTTGTTAAATGTAATGTGATTGTACAGATGAGACGCGAAAATATCTTCTTTTAGCATCTTTTTCCCACAAGCAGACAATACGGTATCGGCATCTGCCAGTTTCGTTATCACGGGTATCCTCTCATTTTTTATTATTTGCCTAATAAAGTGAGAGGATGCTTTTTTTATTCCTAAAATCCGTGCATACTGTGTGTAACCGGATTGATTAAATTGCTCGAAATTTTCTTTGTAAAGATTTAAAAGGATATGGATTAGTACCCGATTGACTCTGGTTAATGTCCATTGCCTTGTCTTAATCACTGCTGCTAATTGTAAGAAAGATAAACCAGATGAATCAATTCTACTGATTCTATTTGCCATATCTGAAGTCACATCTGTATATGCTGTAAGTGACATAGCGGATTCCTGCATTAGTTTATAATTTAATAATAAAGTATAATCCTCTTCATAAATTGGATATTTCTTCCCAAACTCAGATTGTAGAATAGAATAAACGGATTCTGGCACATGTGGTTTAATATCAGATAGGTATTGCTTCCCTCGAAGAGACTTACGTATTGCAGTCGCAGAACTAATGGCAAAAGATTTCGATTCTGTCAATTCCACTTCATGATATGCTGCATCTTTTCTTTTCATTGTAATTGCTTGTATGGAACTATTTAATTTAAGAAGTGCTTTACTATACTCAATTCCTAAAATATTATTTGGAGATGTAAGTAAGGAATCTTCAATATACGGTGCATATAGCTTAATTGCTTCCATTCTGGCAGCAGGATATGTTTTCCCCTTTTTGATTAATGACGTCAGGATTTCTTTATATTCTTTAGGTTCATTCATTAAAATCTTAGCGATCGAAGTTATGGATGTGATGTCTCCACATTCGCTACCAAAACATAAAAAGTCTACGATTCCTAATTTATCTAAGATGGAAACGGCACCAAGTGCAAAAAATTCGGCACTGCCGGTTGCATAACAAACTGGAAGTTCCAACACAATATCGGCACCACAAGATAGGGCCATTTGAGTGCGACTATATTTATCAATAAACGCAGGAGTACCACGTTGAACAAAATTACCACTCATTACAACGATAGCTACCTCTGCTCCAGTGATTCTTTTTGCTTCTTGAATATGATATAGATGACCATTATGAAACGGATTATATTCCGTTATTAAACCAACAACCTTCATGGACGAATAGCCCTCCGATTAGAATTTTATGATATTGTAACATAATATTCGATAGAATTCTATCAATATACAGACAATAAGAGTTTAACTCAAAGTTGTAACCTAGTATTAATTATTTACATAAACGTTGTAATAAGTCATTAAACAATAAATATGCACAAATTTGTATATATTATCAAAATAATGGTTGTTTTAACAAAAATTGTAGTTATAATATTAGGTGAAGAATTAGGGGGGTGTATATAGTGATAAGAATAGCAATATGTGATGACGATATACAAATAACGGAACAATTAAAAAACATTATTTCGGTATATGAAATCGAAAAATCAGAGGATTTTTATTGTGATACATTTAACTCTGGGGAGAGCTTATTAAATGTAGTACAGAAGTATGACGTTATTTTTCTGGATGTATATATGACTGGAATGAATGGATTTGAAACTGCAAAAAAGATCCGAAAAGAAGACAAAATCGTAGAAATAATATATCTAACTAGTTATAGTGGATATACGAAAGAAGCATTGTCCGTTCATGCTTTCGAGTATTTGGAAAAACCAATCAAGAAGGCCGAAATCTATCATCAACTGGATGAAGTCATAGCAAGAATTCTACATCGAAGAGAGAATGAAGACAGCAGACATGTTATTATGGAATTTAATGCAGGCAAAAACCAGTTACGGATAGCTTTAGAAGATATCTACTATTTCGAACGAGAAGACAGAAAGATTAAAGTTGTAACAAAAAAAGGAAACTTTACTTTGTATGAAACAATATCCTCTATTGAGAACAGAGTAAAACCTTATGATTTTATACTTTCGCATCAAAGTTTTATCATTAATATTAATTACATGAAAGATTATGTGAAAGATGAAATTTTTATGATAAATAATGACGTTATTCCTTTGGCTCAAAAACGAGCTGCTGAATTCAAGCAGGTTATGAGGAGTTTTTTGGAAAGGAAAGTTAGAAAAAAATAATCGTTGTTTCCGGGGGAAATAATCATGGATGATATTATTTACATTGTAGGGTTACTTATATCTAGTCTTGTATCAGTAAGCATAATATTTGATTTTATGAATAAATTATTCGAGCGTACTTATAAGAATAAGAAAATTTATCAATTCGTAAAACTGCTTTTTATCGTAATATTAGCAACCGTTAATGCAGTGCACATAAGCTTTTTGAATTTTTTTGTTACGTTAGCTCTTGCGGTTTTTTTGGGAATTAAACTTTTTTCTGGAAATAGTAAAAGAATTATAATTTATAATATATGTTTAATTTTATGCATTGGCGCATGTGAATTTTCTGGACTGGTTTTTATTCATTTCTTTCTTAATATTTTCGAAATAAAGATTGTTTCAACAGAAATGAATGTTTTTTTAGATTTAGCTGCTAATCAAATTTTTGTTATATTTATTTACAGACTGATTATTATACAAGTATTAAAGAAAAAGGAGATTAAAGAATTAACACATAAACAATATTTTATATCAATTTTATATACATTATTTAGTTTATTAAATTTATATAGCATGTATATTTTAATAAGTGCATCATCTAAACATAGAGATATTGTCTTAGTAATGATCAATTCAGTTGGTACCGTTGTTTTAAATACATATTTCATAAATTTATTGGAAATCACATCAGAAATTAATCAATTACAATTTGAAAATAATTTATTTTTACAGCAGTCTAAGATGCAATATCTATATTATGATCATCTAGAGCAGCAGTATAGAGAATCCTTAAGTATTCTCCATGATGTCAAACGGCATATTTGGTCAATAGAGGAGTTGTATCGAAATAAAGAAATTGAGACAGCTGAAGAATATACAACGAATATCAATTCAATTATAGGCTCTTTTGAGATGAATTATTTTTCTGATAATAGGATGCTTAATATTATTTTAAATGATAAGAAGCGAATAGCTGAGAATAACAATATTGTATTTAATTGTATGATAGATAATGTGGATTTAAAATTCATTGATAATATTGATTTGACGACTATATTTGCCAATTTATTAGATAATTCAATAGAAGCCTGTATGGAATTAGAAGGTGAAAAATGTATTTTTGTACATGTTGGTGCATTTAATAATTTAGTAGTTATAAACATTAAAAACACCATGACGGATGAACCAATATACGTTGGATTAAAGATGAAATCAAGCAAGAAAAATCATGGTGGTTTTGGTATAGGAAACGTGTTAAAAGTAGTTAACAAATATAACGGTGATATTGATATTCAAAGAGAAGGCAATATGTTTGCTTGTAATATTGTTATCTCAAAACTAGGAAGATATATGTAAATTTAATACAAAAACATGTAGAATAGACAAAAAACATGTAGAATAGACAAAAGCTATTGCCAAAATTAGTTTAATTATATAAAATGCAAGTGTAAAACAACTTGTCAATGTTTTAATTTAATGGAGGTAGAGTATATGAAGAAACAAGTAGAACGTGCAGTGTTAAACATGGTATCAAAGGTAGCGTTGGATTCATCCAAAAAAGCAGCAAATACCGCTTGCGTTTTTATTGGGTACCAGTCTAAGCTACCTCAATCAGTAAGTAAACTCAGAAAATTCTAATTATGTTTTCAGTTTCTCATCACCTAGCTGATAGGTTGGTTCAGAATGAAATAATTAGTAAAGAGGATTACGAAGTTTATCGATTTGGTATTGAGTGTTTTATCATGAAAGCCGTACATATTATAACCTATTTATTATTAGGTTTATGGCTTCACATGTTGCGTGAACTGGTTGTTTTCTTAATCGTTTTTATTCCATTAAGAGTTTATTCAGGAGGTTATCACGCAAAGACACCATTGAATTGTTATTTTGTATCATGTGGAGCCGTACTTACGGCCATATTCATGATGAAAAATGCCCCTTCCTTTATTATGAATCATAGTATTATATGGGCATTTGTAGTAAGCCTATTACTTTTTATAATCGTTCCGGTAGAATCTAGTAATAAACCATTAGATTCAATTGAAAAGAATCATTATAAGAAAAAAGCCGGAATAATAATAATGGTATGTTTAGGTTTAGTAACAGTATTACGGGTGTTTTCGCTCAATTATTTCAGTTTTATAATAACATTGAGCTTAACTTATGAATTGGGAATTGCTTTGTTTGGTGTGGTTATTAAAGATTCTCAATAATATACATACTTACATAAGTTAGAAACATTCATCTAATTACAATCAATATGCTGACACACCATAATGTTATATCCCCTACAATACAGCATTACAATGTGTGTCGTTTCAAATAAACATATTTGTTTGAGACAATAGATATTGATAGAAATCAATTTCTTATGTGTACTGGAAAAGCACCTATCTTGACTAAAGAGTATTGAAATGATTGCAATATCTAGTACTTTGTTACATTTCTACTCTTTAGGCTAGAAGGGCACAAAACTATTTAGATTATAAATACCTTAAAATTCTTTTCAGAAGATTTTAAGGTATTTTTTGATTTATCTATTGTTAATCTTTTGTCTATATGTTGTTTTATTCTAAGTATTAGAATTTTTGAAATGTAAATACTAAGGAAACATAAAGTCTTTCTATATTTAAGTGATTTATAACTTTATTTGTAAATAAATTGATTTGAAAAACAAAATGTATACAAAAAAAGTTGAAATATATAGAATTCTGACTTGTATACAAAAAATATTTGGATTATAATGAATAAGGTGCTTTGCAAACGAAACAAGTTTTGCATGCAAATACGAAAGGAGATATATAAAGTGGGATTCATTGATGGTATTAAACAAAGAGCAAAACAAAACAAAAAAACTATCGTATTACCGGAAACTGGTGATAGAAGAACTTTAGAGGCTGCTTCTATGGTTTTAGAAGAGGGAATTGCTAATCTGGTTCTCGTTGGTAATGCAGAGGATATCAAAAAAGTAGCAGATGGGCTAAATCTTGATGCAGCAACAATTATTGATCCGGCAACTACAACAAAACTGGATTCATATGTTGATCTTTTAGTTGAACTTAGAAAAAGTAAAGGAATGACTCCTGAATTAGCAAAAGAAGCTTTAACGAAGGATTATTTGACATTTGGGGTTACTATGGTAAAAGCAGGTGATGCAGATGGTATGGTGGCAGGTGCTGTTAATTCAACTGCGGATGTATTAAGACCTTCTCTTCAAATATTAAAAACCTCCCCAGGAACTAAGTTAGTGTCCGCTTTCTTCTTGATGGTAGTACCTAATTGTGAATATGGCTCCAATGGAACCTTTGTATTCTCTGATGCTGGATTAAATCAGAATCCAAATGCTGAAGAACTGGCTGCTATTGCTGGAAGCTCGGCTAAGAGTTTTGAATTGCTAGTGGGTGAAGAGCCTGTTGTAGCTATGTTATCCCATTCTACAAAAGGAAGTGCCAAACATGCCGACGTAGATAAGGTCGTAGAAGCAACCAAGATTGCTAAGGAAACTTACCCAGATATTAAAATAGATGGAGAATTTCAATTGGATGCAGCCATTGTACCAAGTGTAGGTGCATCAAAGGCTCCTGGCAGTGATATTGCCGGTAAAGCCAATGTTTTAATTTTCCCTGATTTAGATGCCGGTAATATTGGCTACAAATTAACACAAAGACTTGCAAAAGCGGAAGCATACGGACCAATTACTCAAGGCATAGCTAAACCGGTAAATGATTTATCAAGAGGCTGTTCTGCTGATGATATTGTTGGAGTAGTTGCTGTTACTGCTGTTCAGGCGGGGGTAGCTTCCAAATAGTGTGGCTTATGTAAAAGGTAGGATAGCAATCATAGACCCTGCCTTTTCCTGTTGAAGACTATAATATAAACATATCAATACTACTCTTACTTGGATAGTAAAGAATTAAGGTTGGAGGAAAAATAAAAGAAAAGAAAGGATGCCATTGGATTCTTCCAACTACCATAAAATGGCAATACCTTGTACAAAATCAAGGTATGCAATAGGTGTAAAAATGAAAGTTTTAGTTATTAATTGTGGAAGTTCTTCTTTAAAGTATCAGTTGATTGATTCCGAAACTGAGCAAGCATTAGCTGTTGGTCTCTGTGAAAGAATTGGAATTGATGGTCGATTAAACCATACTCCTACTGGAGGAGAAAAAATAGTAGTAGAGGCTCCCATGGATAATCATGAGGCAGCGATTAAACTTGTGTTAGCAGCTCTTACCGACAAAAATCATGGTGTAATCAAGTCTTTAGATGAAATTGAAGCAGTAGGTCATAGAGTAGTTCATGGTGGTGAGAAGTTCGCTTCTTCCGTACGTATTAATGAGGAAGTACTTGCGGCAATTGAAGAATGTAATGAACTTGCACCATTACACAACCCTGCGAATTTAATTGGTATAAATGCTTGTAAGGCAATTATGCCAGAAATTCCAATGGTTGCAGTGTTTGATACCGCATTTCATCAAACCATGCCTCCAAAAGCATACCTTTATGGCTTGCCTTTTGAATATTATGAAAAATATAAAATCAGAAGATATGGTTTCCATGGCACCAGTCATAGCTATGTAGCACACAAAGCTGCATTAATAAATGGATTGGATTATAACAACTCTAAAATCATTGTATGCCATTTGGGCAACGGAGCAAGTATATCTGCTGTATTAAATGGTAAGTCTGTAGATACCAGTATGGGATTTACGCCATTAGAAGGGCTTATCATGGGTACAAGAAGTGGTAGTATTGATCCGGCTATTGTTGAATTTATTGCGAACAAAGAGAATAAGTCAGTCGAAGAGGTTATGAATGTTCTCAATAAGAAATCCGGAGTTTACGGAATGTCTGGTGTATCCAGCGATTTCCGTGATTTAGAGGCTGCTGCTAATGCTGGTAATGAGAGAGCTAGAGTTGCAACAGAAGTTTTTGTTTATAGAGTAGTAAGATATATTGGATCTTATGCTGCAGCTATGAACGGAGTTGACGCAATTGCATTTACCGCAGGCCTTGGCGAAAACGATATGAAAATAAGAGCCGCAGTAGTATCTTATTTAGAGTTCCTCGGTATAAAATTAGATGAAGAGAACAATAATAGCAGAGGAAAAGAAATAGTTATATCCACAGATGATTCTAAGGTTAAAGTATGTGTAATTCCAACCAATGAAGAACTGGCAATTGCAAGAGAGACCGTAGCACTTCTTTGATTTAGTACATTGATTAATTTCAGTTATATTGAAAAGGTAAAATAATTATTGACAAATCGTGGCTTTCTGACTATAATATATGAAGTGCGAATTTATAAAAGATAGGGGATTGTTATGCTGATTGATTTATCAGAGATAATGTCTGTCAAAGGTAAAGTTGAACACATACAAGCTCCGATTGAATTAAAGAGTTTTTGTATGGAAGGAATAGACTATCCATTTGCCACTAAGTCTTTTCTAGATTTAACGATCACCAACTTAGGTGAGCGTAAAGTAAGGATTGAGGGTGAAACAAAATTATCTTTATTAATTCCGTGCAATAGATGCCTTGAAGACGTAGAGACCTTGTTTGAGATTCAAATCGATAAAGAATTAGATTTGCAAAAACGGGAAGAAGAACGAATTAAGGAATTAGATGAAACAAATTATCTTATAGGATATAATCTGGATGTAGATTTACTAGTCTATGATGAAATTTTAATAGACTTTCCCATGAAGGTTCTGTGTGATGAGAACTGCAAAGGTTTATGTAATGTTTGTGGAACGAATCGTAATAAGAATACATGTGATTGTTTCGATACAGACCTAGATCCCAGAATGTCAGTTATCCGAGATATATTTAACAATTTTAAGGAGGTGTAATCATGGGAGCAATCTGTCCAAAGAATAAACATTCAAAAGCTAGAAGAGACAGCCGTAGAGCAAACTGGAAAATGTCCGCACCTAATTTAGTTAAGTGTAGCAAATGTGGAGAGCTTATGATGCCACATAGAGTTTGTAAGGCTTGTGGTTCTTACAACAAAAAAGAAATCATTTCTCAAGCATAATAAGTAAAAATCAAGGCTTTCCGATTCATTTCGGAGAGCCTTTATTTAAAGGGAAGTTACTATGTGGGAGGGGATAGAATTTTGAAGATTAATTCAAAGATAATTTTTGTATTAGTATTTGCATATGGAATATGTCTTAGTATTGTTGAAAGTAAAATGCAACTATCTCAAAATGAATCAAATTTATTTTATTTTTTAGGAGTCGTTCTTTTAATTATATTGTTATCGCCATACATAGTCGATCTATTACGTTTTCAAAGAAAGTATGCATCAATTTTACCAATTTTGCAGGATGAAAAAGATCCTGCTCGTTTTATTCAAGAATTAGAAAAGATTCTCGAGAAGATAAATAATACAAAAATCAGAAACTTATATATTATGTCGCTAGCTGCTGGATATTGCGAAAACGGAGATTATAATAAAGCACATCAATTATTATCATCTGTGAATCCAAAGGATTTATTAGCTATAAATCAGGTTATTTATTATATCAACATGTTCGCCATCACTTTGAATCTAGGTGATGAAGAAAAGGCACTGACAATTCTAGAAGAAAAAAAGACATTAATAAAACAATATGAAAAACATCCTTCGATTGAAAGTGCTATAACGGTTAACATGGCATATGGATATTTAGCAAAAAAAGATATTGATAAAGCAAAATACTATCTTGATAAGGCAGAAAAATTGTGTCATATTCCGTATTTGATTGATATAATTGAATATTTGAAAGCAGATATAATGGTAAACGAGAACTGTTATGATGAGGCACGTGTAGTACTAGAACGTCTGAAAGAAAAGAAACTAACACCGTCACTTATAAGAAAGATTACTAAATTAGAAGCAAGTCTTGAAGTCAAATAGAATTGAAGAAAGCCTACGCCCTTTCATATGGATGTAGACTTTTTCATTCATGACTATTGAAAAGATCACGAAGCGGAGCTAAGGGTTTTAATTACCTCCAGGACCGTCACGGCGCTCTACCTCATCTGGTATTACATCGGTTGGATAAGAATTTTCTGATGTTGAATCAACCAAATCTTTTGTGTAATTTGATGTGGAATTGCTATTAATATCATTCTCATTTTCTAATCTGTTATTTTTCTTTGGCTCATACATAGGGACCTCTTTCTAATCTTTGTATTTTCTACAGAGTTAGTATTCGTTGTTCCTAGAAATAAATACATCATATTAGTTAAATAAAGGTTTCGTTTCTTTATTTATTGAGAAATAGGAACAAAGATTTTTAATGTATTCAAATAATATGAGCTTATCCTTTAGAATTGGATTTGTAGCTTCAAAATAAGTTATTTTATCCTTATAATCCTGTTTAAAATATGGCGAAAAGACTGTATCAATCTGCGGCAGAAAACTACCGGTCTGTTTAGTATAACAATTAGAGGCTTTTGCTTTCACTCGAAAATCTTTGTCAACATATTGGGCAACACTTACATGCATGGCCATATCTTCTTTGGGCAGAAAAAAATAATCCTTGTAATTCGTATAGAAATATTTTAATTCACCATGGTAGATGGGAATCCATAGCATCAACTGATCATCTGCGACCTTCATTTTTAAACAGTTACCAGCAAGGGGAATTTCCCAACTGATTGATCTAGGAAAGATAATTGGAAGTTGAATTCTAACTTCAAGAGAATTTTCATTATAACTAATATGGGATATGTTAGAAAATTTTATTTTATTTTCAAATATATCAATAAAATACAGTATTTTAGTCATTTCTAATAAACTTTTCACATCTTCCAGATTATGAAGAAGAAGGATTTGTGAGAATTCTTCCGAGGAGGATGTTACTTTCTGGTTAAACGTTCCATTATTATCTGACAGAAATTGACTGTTAGATCTGCTGTGTAGTTTTTCATATTGAATTTTGCCTAGATAGTTAGCGTATATAGGAATCAATTCTTCACCAGAGCAGGTATCTATTCGATGTATCCCCATAAATTTTTCGATAGTTTTTAATTTATAATTGCTTAGTGGTAATAATCTTTTATATGGTAGAATTTTTTTGTATATATCAAAACTTTCGATTAAGCTAAATGGATCTGGAATTGCATGCTGTTTACATTTTTGCAGTATAAAGGGTATGTCAAAGCCACTGCCATTAAAATGCACCAGTCTTTTACAGCTTTTTAATACGGTAAAGAAAGAATCAAGAATTGCAGCTTCACTTTTCATGTCATCTGCAAGCCATTGGGTTAACTGCCATTTTCCGTCTTTATAATACATACATCCAATCAGATAAAGATAAGAGGTTTTTGCAGAAAACCCCGTAGTTTCAATATCGAAGAAGACTATATCTTCTAAACGATAGGAGCCATTGATTGGATAGCCAGCAGTTATATTTAATTCCGTTTGTATTGTAATCATAAATTTCTCCCTAATGTAGAATATTAAATAAAGAGTTTATAAACATTTTATCATAAATCTTAAAAATGTTAAATGGGAGTATATTTCGAGGTTGAAATATGTTAAAATATGCATAATGTGTTAATGATAGACAACTACAAGGAGACTGTATAAAGATATGAGTGATGCGCATATATTTAATATTAAGTTAATTCATATTTTTTATAATTTCTTTTTATATGCTCTTTTGGGCTGGATATATGAGAGTACATATGTTTCTGTTAAAAAAAAGAGTTTAGTAAACCGTGGCTTCTTAAACGGACCAGTCATACCGTTATATGGATTGGGTGCTACTCTGGTGTATATTGTATTCTGGCAGTATCGAGAGCAATATCTGATTGTATTTCTGGGTGGCATGATTTTGGCGACCCTGTTAGAATATATTACTTCTTTAACGATGGAACTGATATTTCACGCAAAATGGTGGGATTACAGTAATATAAAATATAACTTTCAAGGAAGGATCTGCTTAAAAGCATCCTTGTTCTGGGGGCTTTTATCCTTAATCATGATAGTATTCATTCAACCTAAAACCATAAAATTGTTAGAATTGATACCAGATAAGTTTGGGGTATATTTTAGTTATGTTATCAGTGTGGTGTTTCTAACTGATATGACCTCTACCATAGTACATATGCTTCAATTAAATCAGCTACTGGATGAATTACAGAAAATGAAACAGGAATTCTCAGATTATATTGAAAGTACAAAACTATATTCATCAAAAGAAGAATGGAAAAATAAATTTTCCATTATTAAATTATCTGATTTATTAGAGAATATTAAGGGAAGCTTTGAGGAAAATAAAGAAAAGCTGATTGAATTGAATAAAAACAGAGAAGGCTTTGAGATAATTAATTTTAAACGAGAGATAGAAAAGCAGGTAAAGGAATATTTATGTAAATTCCATTTTAAAATAAGCATGACAAGTCGAATTCAAAAACGTCTTTTAACAGCATTTCCAAATGTTAAGTTTATAAAAAGGGACGATGTTTTGAAGGATTTAAAGGAGCGGCTTTTGAAATATAAAAGAAAATGAGGGGTGTAGCAATGAGTAAGATTTTTAAAGAAGACATGATAGGATCAAGTAAGGCATACTTAAGTGGAGGGCTTAGGGTTGTTTTGGTTGGTATGTTGGTATTGATACAAATGTTTCTTATTCTAATGCTTACATATTGGCTTAGTGATTCTACAATATACATTTATATGTTTATTGAGATTGCTAGTATTTTCATTACTATAGGATTGGTGAATGATAAAAGAAGTCCTTCGTATAAAATAAGTTGGATATGTATTGTTCTGGTTTTACCAATTACAGGGCACATTATGTATGCTTTATGGGGAAAGAGTGATTCAAAACGAAAGCTAGAGAAAAAGATATTGGCAAAATTTCACCATGGTGCAGAATATTTACATTATGACAACAATTTAGCAAAGGAATATGCCTTGAAGTACCCTACGAAAAGTAGAATTTCAAGATATTTGGAGACGCAGCATTTCCCTTTGTATAAAAATAATCTTATCACCTATTATCCTATGGGTGAAGATGTGTTTGAAGCTATTTTTGAGGACATCAAGAAAGCAAAGAGATTTATTTTCATTAATTTTTTCATTGTGGGGGAAGGAATATTATGGAACAAAATGCATGAACTTCTTGTTGGAAAAATCAAAGAAGGAGTTCAGGTTAAGTTCATGTATGATGATTTTGGAGCTACCTTAAGAACGCCAAAGAATTTCAGAAAAAGTTTGGAAGCAGAAGGCTTTGAGATAGGAGTCTTTAATCCTATTCATAAATATACGGAAAAATTATATATGAATTACAGAAGCCATCAAAAGATCATTGTAATTGATGGCAATTGTGGTTATACTGGAGGCATTAATTTAGCGGATGAATATGTGAACCTGGTTCGCCGTTTTGGCGTATGGAAGGATAATGCAGTCAGGGTGGAAGGAGATGCTGTCTGGGGGCTTACAGTGACTTTTCTACAGATGTGGGAGATTTGTAATCCGAGTATTTTACTTGATTATAATCCTTATCGCCCAGACAAGGAATTCGTGCAGAATGATGTATATTGTCATGTAATTGCAGATGGACCAGCAAATAACCCAAACAATCCGATTGAAATTACTTATAAGCAAATTATTCATTATGCAAAAAAGTATGTATATATAACAACCCCATATTTAATTATCGAAGATGACATGAGAGAGACTTTGATCACCGCAGTGAAAAGTGGGATTGATGTTCGTATTATAACTCCATATATTCCAGATAAAAAATACGTTAAGATTTTAACTAATTACAATTATGGTAGACTTTTAGAAGCCGGTGTGAAAATATATGAATATAAACCTGGTTTTATTCATGCAAAAACGATCATTAATGAGGATTGTGGCATTGTTGGCACCATAAATATGGATTACCGCAGTTTTTACTTACATTATGAATGTGGATTATGGATGTGCAACAAAGAAGTCATTGATGTAATTAAAACGGATTTATTAGAAACCATGGAGAACAGCTTTCAGGTGTCTTATATGGAGTGGAAAAATCGACCATGGCAATTGAAAGTCTGTCAGCCCGTATTGAATCTGTTTTCAACACTGATGTAACCGCAAGAAGCAAGAGAAGGAGAACTTATGTATACCAATGTGTGCAAACATTGTTGTAAAGTGTTTCAGTCCAGATTTAAGACCTATTATTGTGAGAATTGTAAGGAGATCGATTTCAACCAATTTGATGATATTGAAAATTATCTAAAAGAATATCCAAACAGTAATGCTTTACAAATATCAGAGAATTTGGGAATTACAGCATATGAAGTACTGGCTTATCTGAAAGAGGGAAGGCTAAATATATCAAAAGGTACTTTTAGCAAGCTAGAATGAATTTACTCAGGAGGAAATATGACAACATTGAATTTGAATGGAAAGTGGCAGTTACAAATTAACGGAGAAAATGTATATGGGATTTCAGAGGATGCTTTTGAGGCACAGGTGCCTGGTTCCGTATACGGTGCTTTGTATGACTTAAACAAAATACCGGATCCATTTTACCGGGACAATGAATTAAAAGCATTAAAATTAATGGAGAATGACTTTACGTATTCATTATTATTTCATATACCGGAAGAAATCCTAAGCAAAGATGCAGTAATATTACATTTTGATGGTATTGATACAATAGCTGACTTATATCTAAACAATCAGTTTATAGGTGATGCCTATAATATGCACCGGGTTTGGGAATATGATATTAAAGATACCCTAAAGTCTGGAACGAATGAATTAAAGATAATGCTGCATTCTCCTACAAAGTATATAAAGGAAGAACAGGAGAAATGTTATGCTGGAGGCTCTGGTGATTGTATGGAGGGATTTCCGCATCTTAGAAAAGCACACTGCATGTTTGGTTGGGATTGGGGTCCAAGACTTCCGGATGCCGGAATCTGGAGAGATGTAAGCATTTTAGGCATTGAAGAGGGGCGTTTTGAACAATTCTATGTCAAACAGCAGCATGAGAAAGATAAAGTTACTCTCGAATTCGATTATAGTATCGAACTGTTTGGAAATAGTAATGACTTAGTTACCGTAGTTAATGTCATTGACCCAGATGGGACAATCTATCTTCAAAATGAGGAAGAAAATATCATAATTGACAATCCGAAACTTTGGTGGCCAAATGGTTACGGGTTGCAGCCACTATATACCGTGAAAGCCGAACTTAGGAATGCAGATGGTAAGGTTTTGGATGTATGGGAAAGAAAAGTCGGACTTAGAACTTTAACCATCCATAGAGAGGAAGATGAGTGGGGGGAAAGTTTTGCACATGAAGTCAATGGTGTACAGATCTTTGCTATGGGTGCAAATTATATCCCGGAAGATAATCTGTTCGGTCGTATTAATGAATCTCGTACGAGAAAATTATTATTAGACTGTATAGCAGCAAACCATAACATCATTCGTGTATGGGGTGGGGGCTATTATCCAGATGATTATTTTTACGACATTTGTGATGAATTAGGTTTGCTAGTATGGCAGGACTTTATGTTTGCCTGTGCAGTTTATGAATTGGATGATGATTTCGAGGAAAATATCCGTATGGAGATTTCCGATAATATAATGCGGCTACGCCATCATGCAAGTCTAGCAATCTGGTGCGGAAATAACGAAATGGAAACACAAACAATTGATAAATGCTATCAACCATCTCCAAAACAATATATGGATTATATTAAGATCTTTGAATATATCATTCCGAATATTGTAAAAGAGTTTGATCCACAGACATTTTATTGGCCATCTTCTCCTTCGTCAGGAGGCAATTATCATGATTCTTGGAACTATGACCGTGGTGATACACATTATTGGGATGTATGGCATGGAAACAAACCATTTTCCGAATATCGTAAGTTCTTTTTCCGTTACGCATCTGAGTTTGGATTTCAGTCTTTTCCAGAGTTAAAAACCATAGAGTCCTTCACAGAGGAGTCTGATAGAAATATTTTTTCCAGAGTCATGGAAATGCATCAGAGAAATAAAGCAGCAAATGGAAAGATATTAAATTATATTTCAGATAATTACCTCTATCCAAAAGATTTTGACCATCTGATTTATACTTCACAATTATTACAGGCAGATGCGATACGTTATGGTGTAGAGCATTGGAGAAGAAATCGCGGCAGATGTATGGGTGCTATCGTATGGCAGCTCAATGATATTTGGCCGGTTGCTTCTTGGTCAAGTATTGATTATTTTGGACGTTGGAAGGCATTGCATTATTCTGAAAAACGTTTCTTTGCACCAATTATGATATCTTGTGAGGAAATTGGAGAAATGACGGAGCGCCCTCATTGCATTGATGAATGGGTAGAAATAGAGAAATCAGCCAGATTAAATATCGCCAACGAAACTATGAATCCTATTAAGGGTACAGTAAAATGGGCATTAAGAGACCCGAAAGCAACTATTCTTAAATCTGGTGAATCTATAATCGAAGTTCCGGCTTTGGAAAGCTTCTGGCTGGAGAAACTTGACTTCTCGGACTGTGATGAACTTAAGAATTATTTAAGCTATGAGTTCTATATAGACGGAAATTATATTTCGGGGGGAAGTTGTTTGTTTACAGCACCAAAACACTTTGCCTTTGAAGATCCGAACTTGCAGATTGAGGTGAAAGGTAATACGATCACAGTTAAGGCGGCAGCCTATGCTAAGAGTGTGGAACTTTCCTGTACAGAAGGAGACATGACACTATCGGACAACTATTTTGATATGAATGCTGGCGAGAAAACAATTATCATTCTCTCCGGTAATCCGAATGGAATTAAAGTGCGTTCCGTTTATGACATAGGAACCGCAGGATAATCGAACGTTCGTTTTGAATCAGCCTTGCATTATGGAAATCTGTAGACTATAATATAGTTAATACCGTAAGAGTGTAAATAATTTTATTGATAGATTATTTGCACTCTAGCAATGTTTGTACAGATTACAGGAGAATTAAGGACATTTTGAAAGGTTTGGTACATAGTATGATATCATATATTAAAGGTGAATTAGCTGAAGTTAATGAGGAAGGTATTGTAATTGAAGTAAATGGCATGGGGTATGAGGTGAAAACACCTCTTTCTGCATTGGATGAATTGCCACGGATTGGCAGTAACATTAAAATCTTTACATATCTGCATGTACGAGAGGATGCCATTGGATTATTTGGTTTCCTAAGCAGTGATGACTTAAAAATGTTTAAGTTACTCATCACCGTGAATGGTATAGGGCCAAAAGGGGCTTTGGGTATTCTATCGTATATCACACCGGATGATTTACGATTTGCTGTTTT
Organism: Bacillota bacterium; assembly: GCA_023443225.1. Lineage (GTDB taxonomy): Bacteria > Bacillota > Clostridia > Lachnospirales > Lachnospiraceae > Anaerocolumna. Next base: position 78,456 of record JAEZVF010000104.1, on the reverse strand, counting down.
GTCTGAGGACGTTAAGACTATTGCAAAAACTCCTGGAATTGGTAACAAGACAGCAAGTAAATTAATTTTGGAATTAAAGGATAAATTAAAATTAGAAGATGCATTCGAACAAAAATTGTTAAATCAAGGGGAAGGACAAAAACAAGTCCCTAATTCCGGTTCCCATATAATAGACATCAGAAAAGAAGCGATTCAAGCACTGGTTGTATTGGGTTATTCGAATACTGATGCAGCAAAAGTTGTTAGAAAAATAGATATTACAGAAGACATGACATCAGAAGATATTCTTAAGAAGAGTTTGAAAAACTTGATTTAGCTCTAATAGATTATGCGCATGTTGCAAAGCGGATGTTAAGATCCGCATTGATAATAGAAAGTTGAGGCAGTATTACATCTAAGAACAGATGTGATGCAGAATAGGTATAATGATGGGAAAACGAATGATTACAACTGATTTGACAGATGAAGATAAGAAAATTGAGAATAGCCTAAGGCCGCAGCTGTTGGATGATTATATTGGACAAACGAAAGCAAAAGAGAATCTGAAGATATATATCCAAGCTGCAAAGCAAAGACAGGAATCCTTGGATCATGTTCTTTTTTATGGCCCGCCGGGGCTTGGAAAAACCACCTTGGCAGGTATTATTGCAAATGAAATGTCAGTGAATTTAAAGATTACCTCCGGGCCTGCTATTGAAAAACCAGGAGAAATGGCTGCCATATTAAACAACCTCCAGGAAGGAGATGTATTGTTTATTGATGAAATCCATCGTCTTAATCGCCAGGTGGAGGAATTATTATATCCTGCGATGGAGGATTATGTTATAGATATTGTGATTGGAAAAGGTGCTACTGCAAAATCAATACGGCTGGATTTGCCAAAGTTTACTCTTGTAGGAGCTACAACCAGGGCTGGTATGCTAACACCTCCCCTAAGAGATCGCTTTGGTGTTGTTAACCGCTTGGAATTTTATACAATTGAAGAGTTAAAAGAAATCATATGCCGTTCAGCAGAGGTATTTCAGGTTCATATAGACGAAGATGGAGCAATAGAGCTTGCCAGACGCTCCAGAGGCACACCACGTCTTGCAAACCGTCTATTAAAACGTGTTCGAGATTTTGCGCAGGTTAAATATGATGGAGATATCACCAAAGAGGTAGCTGACTTTGCATTGGATTTACTAGAAGTAGACAAGCTCGGATTGGACAACATGGACCGGGATATCTTGTTTACCATGATAGATAGATTTGGAGGCGGACCAGTTGGAATAGAAACCGTAGCGGCTACGATCGGAGAAGATTCGGGTACAATAGAAGAAGTATATGAACCATATTTAGTTCAAAATGGTTTGATTTTACGCACACCACGTGGAAGAGTAGTATCGGATTTAGCATATAAGCATTTTGGTTTGCATCAAGAAAAGCTTGTATAAAAAATTAAGATAGTTTATAATATACATTATTAGCAATGTATGCCTGCTGTGGATGGGTTATTATTCGGGCTGATAGGAGTTTATATGAATAAGATGAACGATATTGAAGTTATCATTAATAATAAACGATATAATTTACGTGGTTATGAAAGTGAAGAGTATTTACAGAGGATAGCATCTTATATCAATAATAAACATCTAGAATTTAAGAAACAGGATTTTTATAAAATGTTGGATTCTGAGATGAAAAGCATACTAATGGATATAAATATTGCAGATGATTATTTTAAAATAAAGAATCAGATCAAAGAATTGGAAATGGAAAACGAATATAAAGGCAAAGAGATATATGATTTAAAGCATGAATTGATATCTGCCCAGACGAAGTTAGATGTTGGCTTAAAGGAAATGGAAGCTCTGACAAAAGAGTTAAATGAAGCTCAGAAGAAGATTATTCGATTAGAAACGGAATTAGAGGATAAAAATCGAACATGAAACCAATCCGCATAGATAAGGCAGTGTTAAAACTGCCTCAGCTAGGCGGATTTTTGTATTAGGTCGTAGTAGCAATACGAGTTATGCTAAATAAGCATGATCGTAAATAGAGAAAGGTGAAATGGGTGTAAAGAATGAAACAAATTGAGATATTAGCACCGGCGGGCTCCTACGAGGGTTTGACTGCAGCTGTTCGTGCATCCTGTGACGCAGTCTACATCGGTGGTAATAAATTTGGTGCAAGGGCATATGCAGACAATCCAGCAGAAGATAACATGCTAAAAGCGATTGATTATGCTCATCTTCATGATAAAAAGATTTATTTAACGGTAAATACGTTATTAAAGAATTCAGAATTAGAGGATGAATTATATACCTACTTGTCTCGATATTACGAACAGGGATTAGATGCGGTTATTGTTCAGGATATTGGAGTTATGCATTTTGTGCATAATTATTTTCCTGACTTACCAATTCATGCAAGCACACAAATGACATTAACGATGGCAAAAGGAGCTAATATCTTAAAACCCATGGGGATATCCCGTTTGGTGAATTCAAGAGAGCTTAGCTTAGAAGAGATAAAACAAATCAAAGTGGATACGGATTTAGAGATTGAATCTTTCGTTCATGGAGCACTATGTTACTGCTATTCAGGTCAATGCTTTATGAGCAGTATGCTGGGCGGAAGGAGTGGAAATCGTGGAAGATGCGCTCAACCGTGCAGAATGCCATATAAGCTCCGTGTAGATAACAGGATGCTTATGAACTCGAAAGAAAAATATTTGTTAAGCCCAAAGGATATCTGTACAATTGATATGATTCCCGATTTAATTGAAGCAGGAATTGATTCTTTTAAAATAGAGGGTCGAATGAAACGACCGGAATACGCAGCCGGAGTTACCTTAACATACCGTAAGTATGTAGATAAATATTTAGAATTGGGGAAAGAAAGATACGAAGCATTTTTATTTGATCATTCGGACATGTTGCGTTCTGATCAATTAATTCTTCAGGATTTATACAACCGAGGAGGTTTTTCATCCGGATATTATTCTATGAGAAATGGAAAAACCATGATGTCGATTGAAAGACCAAATCATAGTGGAGTTTATGTTGGTGAGGTAAGGAAGGTAAAAGAAAGCCAAGCCATGATTCATTTGGCAGAGGAACTGAATCCCCAAGACATCATAGAAATAAGAGATGCAGCTGATGTTTTATATGAATTTACAGTTAAGAATCATGAATTAAAAAATAGTGGCTATTGGATTAATTTGCATAGGGACTCCAAGGTAAGCCCCGGGAATTCAGTATATCGGACGAAAAACAACCTCCTATTAACGGACCTTTCAGAACGATTCTTGAAGGAAGAGATAAAAGAACCGATCATAGGCCTACTAACGGTTAAAATGGGAGAACGATTAAAATTAGAGTTAAGTTGTCGTGATATTCATGTTACGGTGGAAGGGGAAATGGCAGAAGAAGCGAAGAATCAGCCTATGTCCAAAGAAAAACTGGAAAAGCAAATGCTTAAGACGAATGATACTTCGTTTGCCTTTGAGGAATTGTCCATAATCTTAGAAGGGAATGTATTTATTCCTGTACAAAAGCTGAATGAGTTAAGGCGTAATGGCTTAGAGGCTTTGAACTGTGGGATTGTAGGCGCTCACCGCCGAAGAGCAGTGAAGCAATATGAAAATACGGAAAAAGAGTATGAACATGACCATAGCAAAAGCAAAAATGGCATCATAAGACCAGAGATTGTTGTTGAAATTGCTAGGGAACAACAACTTGTTGCAGCATGCAATCACAAAGAGGTTACTAGCATTTATTTGGATAGTAATATTGTACCCTTGTCGAACTTGAATACCATAACAAAATATATTAAATCAAACAATAAAAAATGTTATATTGTATTACCTCATATATTCCGATTTGTTACGTATCAAATGTTTCAAAAGCATAAAAGTAAATTGCTGGACGATACTATAGATGGATATATCTTGCAAAATTATGAAGAATATGAATTTGTTGCAAATGTTTTGAAGTATAAAGATTTTGGGAAAAGTATACTTCTTAATTATAATCTATATGTTATGAACTATCATGCAATGCAGTTCTGGAAGGAACAGGGTGTGACTGCTTTTACGGCACCTATAGAATTAAATTATCAGGAATTAAAAGAACTACGAGGCATGTATCAGGACATCATTGTATATGGAAGATTCCCTTTGATGGTTACTGCACAATGCTTAATGAAGACAACGTCAGAGGAAGATGGTAAGAGCAATCAAAACATTCATGGTGGCAAGGCATGCTGCGTGGCAGACATAAAAGAGATAGAACTAATAGACCGGTATCAGAAGAATTTTCCTGTAAGGCGTAACTGCAGAGAATGTTATACTACCATTTACAATTCTCAAAGTTTATCTCTTTTGTCTAATGAACAAGAGGTTCTTCATATTCAGCCGAAGAAGGTTCGATTGAATTTTACGATAGAATCAGCAGAGGAAGTAGATAGAATACTACATGCATTTATTCAAGTGTATCGCTACCAACTAAACCAAAGCGAAGTGGTAAGCGAATTTACTAGAGGACATTTCAAACGAGGTGTGGAGTAATAGTTAGGAGGAGCACAATTGGCTAATATTATTGTAGAATTTTCAAAATATCTAAATATCATACTAATTACCCTCTATACCTATTATGCTTTTCGTATATTTGGTTATTCTGATAAAAAGAAAAAAAATCGTACCTTTGGGAAAATGAACCTGATTATTTTTATTATACATTTTATATGTTATTCTATCCTGTATATCAATACAAAAAACTTTAAAATCGTACTGCTATATTTAATGGAGTTAGCACTTCTAATTGCTGTAATTTGCTTGTACCAGTGGATTTATGTAGGCTTGTCTAAGCTGATTTTACACAATATGATATTGCTGCTTACGATAGGTTTCATCATACAGACAAGATTATCTTACAGTAAAACATTAAGGCAATTTGCCATAACCGCCGCAGCATTAGGAATCTGTCTGGTCATTCCTTTATTGATTGACAAATTAAAAGCCTTATCCAAATTAGGCTGGATCTATGGCATTGCTGGAATCCTGTTGCTACTTTCGGTTTTGATTTTTGGTGTTGAAAATTATGGAGCAACCAATTGGATTATCTTGTTTGGAGTACAGATACAGCCATCAGAATTTGTTAAAATTCTTTTTGTATTTTGTATCGCATCTCTGTTATCCAAAAGAACAGATTTTCGTCACCTTGTTTCTGTTACGTTACTTGCTGCGATGCATGTTTTAATTCTCGTATTGGAGAAAGACTTGGGAGGAGCACTTATTTTCTTTATTACCTATCTAGTCATGCTGTATATTGCAACTTCTAATCCATTGTATTTTTTCACAGGTTTGACAGCAGGTTGTCTTGCTTCATATCTGGCATATCACCAGTTTTATCATGTAAGGGTTCGTGTAATGGCATGGAAAGACCCCTGGTCCTTAATTGATAAAGAAGGTTACCAGGTATCCCAGTCTTTGTTTGCGATTGGTACTGGAAGTTGGTTTGGTTTGGGATTGACGAAAGGTTTGCCAACCAGTATCCCTGTAGTAGACAGTGACTTTATATTTTCAGCCATATCGGAAGAAATGGGCGGTATTTTTGCTTTATGTATGATTTTGATATGTATTAGTTGTTTTATCATGTTTATTAACATAGCAATGAAAATTAATGACAATTTTTATAAATTAATTGCAATGGGATTAAGTGTTATGTATATCTTTCAGGTGTTCTTGTCCATTGGAGGAGTTACAAAGTTTATACCATCTACAGGTGTTACATTACCACTGATCAGTTCCGGTGGTAGTTCCATATTGAGTAGTATAATAATGTTTAGTGTGATTCAGGGACTCTATGTTCTGAATCAAGATAGGATTGATCATGTTAAGAAGAATGAAAGAAAAGCAAAAAAAAGAAAAAAACAAGCAAAGGAATAAGGAAGAGATATTTGGGGACGAAGATCAGTCTATTGTTAGAGAGGATAATACCAGGGACAATAAAATTAACCAGGATATTATTCGTATAACCTATCTATTTATCGGAATGCTTGTGTTCGTAATGGGATTCTTTATACACTTTTTAGTTAAGGATGGTAATGAAGTGATTAATAATGCCTATAATCAAAGGCAGGATCTTTTGGCTGAACAGGTAGTACGCGGCAACATTTTAGCTGCCAATGGAGAAATTCTGGCACAAACCATTACCAATAAAAAGGGAAAAGAGAATAGAGTATACCCATTTGGAAGCATGTTTTCTCATGTGGTGGGTAGGTTCACCAAGGGCAGAACGGGACTGGAAGCTTCCAATAATTTTCACCTGTTGACTTCGAATGTGAATCCGATAAGAAAAATTATTACTGAGGTATCTGGTGAGAAGAATATTGGTGACAATGTGATTACTACATTGAACACCGATTTACAGAAAGCTGCTTATAATGCTTTAGGTGATCGTAAAGGTGCTATCGTTGTAATGGAACCATCTACTGGAAAGATACTTGCAATGGTTTCAAAACCGGATTATGATCCGAATAAAATAGATGAAATCTGGGATGATTTGGTGGATGAAACTAACAATAATTCAGCGCTACTAAATCGAACTACCCAGGGACTATATCCGCCAGGTTCAACCTTTAAGATACTTACTACACTAGAGTATATCAGAGAAAATCCAGACTATAAGGAGTATCATTATGACTGTAAAGGGAAAGGAACCTTTCATGAAATAACAATTAATTGTTATAATAATAAGAAACATGGGAAAGTAGATATTAAGAAATCCTTTGCTAAGTCTTGTAATGCCTCCTTTGCACAATTAGGCACTTTAATAAATATGGACTCCTTTCGGAAACTATGTGATTCTTTTTTATTCAATGCACCTCTGCCAACAAACCTGCTTTACAACCCAAGCAGTTTTGTTTTAAATGCAGCTTCTGAAAAAAAAGAGATACCACAAACTGCAATTGGTCAGGGAAAGACGCAAATAACTCCTCTTCATAATGCCTTAATAACCTCCACGATTGCAAATGGTGGAGTTATGATGAAGCCTTATCTAGTAGATCGAATCGAAACAACCTCTGGAACCACTGTGAAGAAATATTTCCCAGAAATATATGCTACCTTAATAACGCCATCCGAATCTCAAATACTTACCACTTTCATGACAGAAACTGTAACGGATGGAACGGCTTCTGCACTAAAAGGTAAAAACTATACTTCAGCCGGAAAAACAGGATCAGCTGAATATGAACAAGGGAAACCAGCACATGCTTGGTTTGTAGGATTTGCACCAGCGGAGAACCCAAAGATAGTGGTTAGTATCCTTGTTGAAAGTGTTGGCACCGGTAGTGAATATGCAGTTCCAATTGCTTCTAAAATATTTGACACCTATTTTGGGAAATAATAAGTAAATCAACTCTATTGTATATATGGTTGTGAAAGTTGCATAAATATTAGTTGAACTATCGTACAAAATAAGTTATACTGTATGTAGAAAAATCGACACACCATAAAACAGGAGGCATTGCGATGGTTGAAGCAACGAGCTGTGGCGGTGTAGTTATATTCAGAGGGAAGATTTTACTACTGTATAAGAACTATAAAAACAAATATGAAGGATGGGTTCTTCCAAAAGGAACTGTGGAGGTAGGAGAAGAGTATAAGGAGACAGCCTTACGTGAAGTCAAGGAAGAAACGGGAACGGATGCTTCCATTATTAAATATATCGGTAAGAGTCAATATACATTCAGTACACCACAGAATACAGTAATAAAGGATGTTCATTGGTACTTAATGATGTCTGATAGCTATTACAGCAAACCACAAAGAGAAGAATACTTTATGGATTCCGGCTATTATAAGTTTCATGAAGCATTTCATATGCTAAAGTTTTCGAATGAGAAGCAGATTTTAGAACGTGCATACAATGAATATGTGGATTTAAAAAAGAATAACCTTTGGGGTAATAAAAAGTATTTCTAATTGAAAATCGTACGTGAAAGGCAGGCTTAAAAAGCTTGCTTTTTTTGCGTCTAAAAAATGTATTATCTTTGATAATAAAAGTATTATTTTTAATATCTGTTTTTTAGAATGTCTTGTAAAATATTGAATGTCTGAATAAAACAAGGTACTGAAAGAAAGGAAATAAGGATGTGGAAGCAGCAATCAAGAATTTCTTAAAACGCAGATTTCTTAGCAGAGATATATTTGAAGCCAGAAAATCAAAACTATATAAGGTTATAGTACAGACTATTTTTGTTGGACTTCTTTTAGCATTTCCGCTTGTATTTCAGCTTTATGATTCAGCAATAGAGGTAGAAATGATATTGGATTATGTAATTATGGTCTATGTTGGTGTAATTGTTTTGAATATAATTTTCATTTTAGCAATCTCACTAATGTTTCTTATGATGAATGCAACAGCACATATACCTTTTACATTCAAAGAATTTTATTCCTTTTTATCCTATTGTGCCACTATTCCAAGCCTTACAGCATTAATTGCAGGAACAGCATTCAATATCTTGCTAGTGTACATTGTTTATAATTTTGGACTAGTATTCTTGGCATATTTTGTTTATCAACGTGAACAGAAACAATGCCGGTTCATCGAAGCTGATGAACAAATTTTTTAGACAGTATAAAATTAGGAGGAAAACTTGTGAAAAAAAATTTAAAAAAGTGTTTAACTATCTTATTGTTTCTTTGCATGACTGCTGGTTTATTATCAGGCTGTAATGCTAATAAGGAAACTGCTGGAACTGGTAATGGTGAAAACACTACATTAGGTGATGCCAGTGAAACAGCAACGAATGAAGGGGAGAATTCGAGGTATATTGATGATGGTGGGCTGACTTGGGATACGCAAGAGAATATGTATGTCATGGAAGAGGATATACTAACCGGAAAAGCTCAATTAAAACTATGGATAGACAATGAAAAACTAGGTGAAGCGATAAAAGAGGGATTTGTTAAGAAATATCCTAATGTTGATTTGGTGGTTGAAGTGGTATTGTCCACAGATACCATTAGTAAAATGTCACTGGAAGGAGAAGCAGGAACCGGTGCAGATGTCTTCATAATACCACATGATGGCGTAGGTACAGCCATGAATAGTGCTGTCATTGGCATGATGGGGAGATATGGGGATTTGATTCAAGAACGTTTCTTAGACTCCGCTGTTGAAACAGTAAATATTAATGAGGCCATTTATGGTGTACCTTTCCTAACGGAATGTGCCGCAATGATCTATAATAAAACATTGTTAACTAAGTTATTTGAGGATGGTATTATTGACAGCCCTGAACCTGTAACTGACATGACACAGATGTTAGATTTAGGCAAAAAATATAATGATCCAGTAAATAATAAGTGGGCTTTTCGATGGCAATCCAGTGATTCCTATATGAATGCTTGTTGGTTAACATCAGCAGGATATCAACTTTTTGGGCCAGATCATTCAGATGCTAACCAGGTTAATCTGAATTCCAAAGAAGTAGTAGACGGTCTTACATATTATCAACAATTTCGCGATATCTGGGATATAAATTCTGGTGATGCCAATTGGGATACGACAGTTGTTGAATTTGCAAAAGGTGAAACACCATACTTAATCTGTGGACCTTGGTCTATGGAGGCTTGTTATGAGGGAGGAAAAGAAAATAATTTTGAAGTTGGTGTAACCGCATTACCTGCATTCAATGGTAATCAGGCTTATACTTTCTCGGGCGTACAGTTAGCATGCGTTTCATCTTATAGCCAATATCCAGCAGCAGCCAGAGCATTAGCTATGTATATTGGATCTGATGAAGTTCTAACTTATTTATATAAGGATTTAGGTAAACTTCCAGCATTAAAGGATGGCTCCAGTATTCCTGGCTTATCTGAGGATGCGAATGTACAGGGATTCATGAAACAGGCAGAGTATTCTTTTGCTATGCCAATAATTCCTGAAATTAGCTATTACTGGACAGCTACAAAAAGTATGTTTGAAGCTGTTTGGGATGGAGTCTTAACACCACAGGAGGCAGCAGATAAAGCACAGGCTGATTTTGAAGCATTAAGAGCAAGTGCCCAGTAGAGACTATTAGGAGGCTTTTCATGAACGAAAACAAAAAATCTAGTGTTCATAATCACATGCGGCCGGTACTACCGGCCGTAGCCTCTGCAATTGTATGGGGTGCGGGGCAGCTGATGAATAAGCAGTACATAAAAGGTATTATTTTTTTCCTCATCCAACTTAGTATTATGATGACTGAATTTACAACTGGGAATTTTGGGATACCCTTTTCTTGCCGTGAAAATGGTGGATTTTTTGTAAAAGGTATCTGGGGTATTATTACGTTGGGAACGAAACCTAGAGAACTTACGTTGGCAGGTGTTACCGAAGGAGATCATTCCATAATACTTATGATTCGTGGAATTATTGTTGTACTAATTCTATTTATACTTATTGGTATTTATATCTTTAACATACGTGATGCCTATCAAACTAGAAAAATGTATAATCAAACAGGCTATATGGTATCAACCAGCGAATATATAAAAAAATTATGGTCAACAACTTTTCATTATATTGTTTTGTTGCCTGCAATTATTTTGCTGATCTTTCTTTCGATTATGCCAATCGTATTCTCAATCTTAACTGCATTCTCCAACTATTCCAAAGTAAATATGCCACCGATAAATTTGGTAAAATGGGTTGGAATGACAAATTTTGCAAATCTATTTCGAATACCAGTATGGTCGAAAACCTTTTTTGGTGTACTTGGATGGACTATTGTATGGGCAATATGCTCAACAGTAACATGTTTCTTTGGTGGATTATTTCAAGCGGTAATTGTGAATAGCAGGAGGGTAAGAGCAAAAAGAATGTGGAGGGGAATCTATATTCTCCCATGGGCTATACCAGGTATGATTTCACTTCTGGTATTTCGAACCATGTTTAATGGACAGTTTGGTCCAGTAAGTCAGTTTCTTATAAATATGGGAATTACCAATGAACGAATCTCATGGTTTACAGATCCCAATAATCCAAATTTAGCAAGATTTATGGTTATCCTAATTAATTTGTGGATGGGATTTCCTTATTTTATGGCGCTTATGACGGGTATTATGAGCGGAATATCCAATGAATTGTATGAAGCTGCGAAGATCGATGGTGCTACTTCATGGGATGAGCTTTGTAAAATCACCTTGCCTCTTGTATTAAATGCAGCATCTCCTCTCTTAATCATGAGTTTCGCAGGTAATTTTAATAATTTTTCGACCATTTTCTTTTTAACTGATGGAGGTCCGACAAATGCATCTTATCAGTTTGCAGGTTCAACAGATATTCTAATTACTTGGATTTTTAAACTCACTGTTAACAACCAACTCTACAATATGGCCGCAGTAATGTCTATATTGATTTTTATCTTCATTGGAGGAATATCTATATGGAATCTAAGACGTACGAAGGCTTTTAAGGAGGATTAGGCTATGAAAAAATATATTACAGTGAGAACGAAAAAGAAAAAAGCTACCGCAAAATCTAGAGTAGTAGACATCATAGTGTATTTAGAACTTGTAATTGTTGCAATCGTTATACTGTTACCTGTATTATGGATCTTTGGTTCTGCCCTTGGCAATACTACATCACTGGCCACATCAAAGATGATTCCGGATTCTCCTACATTACAGAATTATATCAGCTTGTTTCAAACCACAAATTTTAAGTTATGGTATGGTAATACTTTAAAAATAGCAATCGTAAATATGATTTGCTCCACATTAATCTCCACACTTACCTCCTATGTATTTTCGAGATTTACATTTCGGGGGAAAAAAGGTGGCTTAATGTCAATTATGGTATTACAGATGTTCCCGACCTTTATGTCAATGACAGCCATCTATATTCTGTTTCAAAACTTTAGTTTACTTGATAATTTATACGGCTTAGCACTGGTATATATAGCAGGACAAATTCCATATAATACTTGGTTGATGAAGGGATATTTAAGTGGTATACCGAAATCATTGGATGAAGCCGCCTTGCTAGATGGTGCAACAAAATTGCAAGTGTTTTATAAAGTGATTATACCATTAGCATTTCCAATGATCACATTCTTAGCGGTTAGTACATTTATGTCCCCATGGATGGATTATATCCTTCCTAGATTGCTAATTAGCTCTGATTCTAAGAAAACCCTTGCAGTTGGACTTTTTGATTTTATCAATGGTAATACCAACAATAATTATACAATGTTTGCAGCAGGATCCACCTTGGTTGCAATACCAATTACAGTTCTTTATATGTGCCTGCAAAAATATCTTATCTACGGCATTACCGCTGGAGCTACCAAGGAGTAAAAGTGTTCTACAATGTTGAATGTAAATCGTTAATCAGATATAATAATGTAAACTACTATGTTGTAGTAATCAATGAGATAATATGATAGTAAATACTGGTGTTCAAATGCATAAACTCTTTTGAGAGAAGGGGTCAAATGGAAAAGTTGAGATTAATTATTGTAGACGACGAGCCAATTATATTAGAAGGACTTAAATCAACCTATCCATGGAATAAGATGGGGTTTGAAGTTGTTGGTACATATGCCAGTGGGGAGATAGCACTTGAATATATTCCCAAGGTGAAACCTGATGTTGTGCTTACTGATATCAGAATGAAAATAATAAGTGGCATTGATTTGATGAAAGCTGTTAAAGAAATTTCATCAGATATCATTTTTGTGATCATCAGCGCATATAGAGATTTTGAATATGCAAAACAAGCATGTGATTTTGGTGCTTTTTCCTATTTATTAAAGCCTGTAGAAACAAGCGAACTTCAGAAAACAATGGAAGCTGTGCGCCAAAAATGTATGGAAGAAAAGAAAATACAGCAGGAGAGAATGAATCTGCAAACGGTTCTTCGCAATAATGCTAACAGCTATCAGGCAGTTATTGTTGAGCGATATCTAAAGGGTATTGTATCAAAATCAAATTTTAAAAACATTTTTCATATTATTGATTCTACTTTAAGTGATAACGATTGTTTTGTATCAGTCCTCGTGGATATCGATATATCCTATCGAATTCTTCAGGGAATAGAATATGAAAAGCAGTGTATTACTATGTTTGAACGGCTTAGACAGCAATTCTCATATTATTATCCGATGTGGAACTTTAAACTACATGATGGGCAAATGGTTTACATAATTAATACAAGTAAACGACAAGGGGTATTACCGATCAAAATATTAATTGAAGAATTGCGTCGTGAATTTAAGTTGGAGATCATAGCTGCAGTTTCAAAAGAAATGTCAGGTATTGATGGGCTAAAGCAGTCATATAATGAGGCTGTAAAGATGTTTGAGCAGTCGCGAGTGGCCGGTGCTGGAATCTTATTTGCAGAGAAAGAGATAGAAGCAGTAGATTCAAATGATAAATACTTGGAGAATTCTGAAAGTTATGTTTTAAATGCAATACGCAAAAATGATAAGGATCAATTTAAAAAATCATTTATTAACTTTATCTATTCCCTTCCTTCCAAAGAAGGGGAATATATCTATACCTGCATACAACGATTAGCATTAAATATTGAATTTTTGCTTTATAATACTTATGGCATGACAGATTTAATAAAAAACCGTTTTAAAAATTTTCACCAAAATATACAGTTAATGAATGAAACAAAAGTAATCGATATTTTGTATCAGATTGTACTTCAGGTAATTGATGAAAGAATAGAGTGTCCTGAAAGTAATACAAACCAATTATTCCAAGATTATATTAAAGAAGCAATTGAGTATATCGAAGAGCATTTAAGTGATGAAGAACTATCCATTACGACAGTTGCATCCAGAATTTATCTTAACCCTGTATACTTTGGCAGAGTTTTTAAAAGCACAATGAATATCAATTTCAGACAGTATGTTATGAACCGGAGGATGGAGCGTGCCAAGAAATTAATTCTTATGGAGAATAGCAGTATTACTAATGTATGCTCAAAGGTTGGAATCTCCAATAGCTCTTATTTTACACAAGTATTTAAACAATATACGGGATACCTCCCAAGTGAATTCAGTGGGAGGATGATATGAAGACAGAAAAAAAGACAGAAAAAAAGACGAATTCTTTAACTTATGGATTTCGTAAACAATTAATCATATTTTCCTATTTCTTAATTTTCTTTGTTCTAGTATCAGCAACTGTTTCGTTCATATTGGTTATGAAAAAATATATGACTGATACAATCGTTGAAAAATATGCGTATATCAACGAGAAAATGATGCTGCAATTAAAGAATTCTTATAAGAAAAGTGATGATTTAACAAGTGAGTATGTTGCGAATCCATATGTTCAGAAATCACTTGAAAATCAAACGCTAAGTAAAGCAGATTTAACCGCATTGAAAAAAACACTATCTTATGTAACCTTTGCTGATATGTCGAATCTTTTCTATATGGATAATAAAAAAAATGTCTATACCAGAATATCCATTGGATTTCATGCAGATGACTTTCTTAATTCTGAATTATATCAAGGGTTAGGAAATGAATATTCAAAGACACAATGGTCATGGCAGAAGGATACCTTATATCAGAAGAAAGATAAAGCTTTGTTTATTGGAAGATACGTTAGACATATGGAATATTCTCATAAGTCAGGTGTTATTATGCTTAAGATGAGTGATACCTATTTTAAAAATATGTTGGCCAATATAAAGAAAGAAGCAAATGTTACCTATCTTGTACTAGATGGTAACGATGATGTTTGCTATAGTGAATGTAATGGGGAAAGCATATCGCCAGAGAACTGTCAGCTTCGTGATGATATAGCAAGTGGTTTGAAAGAGAATCGTAATGATGCAAGTGTTATTAAAATAAAGAATGCTATGATGTTTTTTGAACAAGATGAGGATTCTGGATTTACTGTAGCAGTTTACGTTCCAAGTTCCGTTCTAAATGCTCCTTTGAAGCAAGTTTATTTTAGCATATTAATTATCGCATTTGTATTATGTGTAATAGCGATTTTATTAAGCATTTGTTTTTCTATGAAGTTTACGAAACCAGTGAAACAGATAAATAAAGTAATGAGCGAATTTAATGGTTCTGATTTTACAAAAACATTAGAGTTACATACAAATACAGAGCTGGATTCTATCGGGAATACCTATAATAAGATGATGGTTAAAATTGATATACTGTTAAAAGAGATTAAACAACAAGAACAAGAATTAAGATACAGCGAATTAAATTCACTTATGTATCAGTTAAATCCACATTTTTTGTATAATACGTTGGACAACATATATATGCTTGCAAGACTGAATAAGGATGAACGTATTATGAATATGATTCAATCCTTGTCAAAATTACTGAGAATAAGTCTTAATAAGGGTAAAGATGTGGTAACGCTAAGAGAAGAGTTAGAGCATGTATGTAGCTATATGGATTTACTGATTATGCGCAATAATAAACTCTTTTCTTATCAAATTGAATGTGATGAGTCACTAAAGGATATAAAAATATTAAAACTTATTTTACAGCCTATCATTGAGAATTGTATCAAGCATGGATTTTCCAATATTTACGAAGGTGGTTTTATAAAAATTGATATAACTGCAAATAAATCTAAGATGTATCATGATAACTGTAATTACTTAAGTATCTCTGTCTTTAATAATGGAAGGATTATGGATAAAGAAGTATGTAAGCAGATCAACCAAATGCAACATGATGATTTGTACAATATCACTTACTATTTTCCGCAATCGGAAGGTGGATATGGAATTGCCAATGTAATTAGTCGTTTGCGACTAAAATATAAGGATAAAATTAAGTTTTATTTTGTTGTATCAGAGGAAGAGCTGGTTGGTACAACTTGTAATATCGTAATACCAGTTGATGAGGAGTTAGTATTATAAAGGAGATAGGAATGAGCAGACGGATAATCCTTTTTGCAGTCATGTTGATTATAGTTGTATTACTTAATGGTTGCAGTTCAGACGGAGATAATTTGACTGAAAGTGCTATTATGGATACAAAAGATGGACAAGAGGTTGTGATACCGGTTGTATTTCTGATTAATACGCAATCTGGAGATAAGGCAAATGAGAAATTGGTATTGGACTTCAATGAAGCTTATAAGGGCAAGTATCGTGTGGAAGTAGAATGGATGGCAGGTGATGAGGCAGACTATCGTTCGAAGATAAAACTTTTAAACTCGGTTAATAAGTTGCCTGCCATAATAACAGATGTAGGAATTGATCCTGCATTCTATAAATTACTAAAAGAAAACAATAGAATTGTTAATCTTACTCCTTACATAAATAAAGATATTATTTTAAAGGAGTTTTATCAGCGTAAGTCTGTACAATCCTGTATTGAAGAGGATGGATCTGTATATCTGGCTCCATTAGATGACAAACTATTTTATTCGGGAGTATTTTATAATAAAGATTTATTTAAAAAAGCCGGAATTACCACATTTCCTGATACATGGGAAGAGTTTTTCTATACATGCGATAAGCTTCATAAGTCAGGGATTACTCCCTTGTCGTTACATACTACCGGAACAGCTTGGATTCCAATGCTATATTCGACTGCTTCTCTCGGCGTGACTCAATCAGGACAGGAATTTATGAATCAGCTATTTCCTGAAACCTATAATACTACTGAATTTAGGGAAATGATAACATTATGCAAAAGACTATTTAATTATACAACCGATGATGCAATTGACGGGGATTTTGATTCTGCGGCATGGCATTTTTATGAGGAAGAGACTGCTATGATAGCAAATGGAGCCTGGATGATTGGTAATTTTACTAACTCCAGTTATGTAGGTAATGATTTTGAAGAAAAGGTAGGTTTTCATACATTTCCTGGTGATGTAATTGTAGGATCTGCGGAGATGACTGCATGGGTAATAAGCACGGATTATAGCGATGAGGTAATAAAAGGAGCAATTGAGTTTCTAAAATTTCGTTTGATTCAAACAGAAGAAATGAGTAAAGACTTATCTGATGATACGATAGACACAGATGAATCAGAAATTGTGCTTCAATATCTGGATGAAGTAGAGAGAGCAAAAGTAATTATTCCGAATTATCAATTAAAATGGAATACAATTATTCAACATGATATATTTTTAAATCGTCTGCCGAAATATTTAAGAGGTACAGAGTCTATGGAGGAATTCATAGATGCTATGGATTTTGCTGTTATGCAATATCAATATGAACAAAATAGGAATGAGGAAGAAGAGGATTAAATATCCTCTGATAAAAATGAGATGAATAATAATTTAGAGTTTTGTTATGATAAAGACGACTTAGGCTTAACTTATACAAAGGAAGAGAGTGTTTTTAAAGTCTGGGCTCCCACAGCAGTTCAAGTGTTTACTGTGATTTATCAGGATGCCGGTGAATACGATGAATATGGTTATGTAAAATCACATACCGGAGGAAAAGCGTATGAGATGTATAAAGAGGATGGTATTTGGCAGGTTAGAATTCCTGGAAATTTAGATGGCTTGTTTTATATGTATGAAGTAAGATTTGATGATAATAAAACTTATTACAAGGTCGATCCTTATGCGGTCTCTGTATCGGCAAATGGCCAGCGAGGGGCTATTATAGATTTAAATAAGACGAATCCAAAAGATTGGGACATCTATAAATATAAACAAAATAAAAAACCGACCGATGCTGTTATTATGGAGCTGCATGTTCGTGATTTTTCACATAATAAGGCAGTGAATTTTAAATATCCAGGAAAATTTAAAGCTTTCACGGAACTAGGTTTAAAAACGCCGGAGGGCAACCTGGTTGGGATTGATTCTCTGGAAGAGTTAGGGATTACACATGTACAACTTCAGCCGATTTTTGATTATGCTTTTCTGAATGAATTAAAAAGTGATGATGATACCTATTCAGGAAGAAAGTATAACTGGGGATATGATCCCGCTAATTATAATGTGCCTGAAGGATCGTATGCTACTAATCCAAGCAATCCATACGTAAGGGTATCAGAGATGAAAGAGATGGTAGCTGCATTACATAAGAAAAATATAGGTGTCATAATGGATGTTGTATATAATCATACTTTTTCTATTCAGAATGGTCCATTTCAGCATATTGTGCCTGATTATTTCTATCGTAAGAAATCAGATGGATCCTTTGCAGAAGGCTCTGGCTGTAAAAATGAAATAGCAACACAGCGTCCTATGGTTCGTAAATATATTCTAGATTCCTTAAAATATTGGATTACAGAATATGGAATAGACGGGTTCCGCTTTGATCTTATGGGACTGATTGATGTTGATACCATGGAATATATCTCTGCAAAACTAAGATACGAAGTTCGAGATGATATTATTATTTATGGAGAACCATGGCAAGCTGGAGGAAGTGTTTTGCCGAAAGCATATCAGACTCTTAAGGGGGCACAAAAGGGACTTGCCTTTGCTGTATTCAATGACAATTTCCGTAATGCTATTAAAGGGAGCAATACTGGAGAAGTAGGAGCTTTTGCAGTAGGAGAAAGAGACTTTGAGGCTGATATAGCAGAAGGAGTCTGTGGTTCCATTCATACATTTACAGCAAATCCGACAGAAACCATTAATTATGTAACGGCACATGATGATTTGAATCTATGGGATAAAATGGTAACGAGTTATAAGATAAGTGATAAAGAAGGCTTTCTGCATTTGGATAATGGGCTACTGCTGAATAATGGTAATATTCAGGAAGCAGTGGCAAATGCTACTGTACATCACGATGTAATCATTGGCAAGGTATTAAAAAATGATTGCGTTAGATCCTGTCTGCTCGCAAATGCTGTAATAATGACTTCTCAAGGAATTCCTTTTTTCCATGCGGGAGATGAGTTTTTGCGTTCAAAATATGGCGATTTTAACAGTTATCGTAGTCCTGACTGTATTAATGAGATTCGTTGGCAAGACAAAGATAAATATATGAAGGTTTTTAGATACTATCAGGGAATGATTGCGCTTAGAAAGGCACATCCGGCATTCCGTATGACAATTAGCTCCAAAGTGGAGAAACAACTGTTCATTTATCAGAAATCAGATGGTGTTGTTTGCTTTGGATTAAAAGAATGGGCAAATGGTGACCCATGGAGACATATCGTAGTTATTTATAATAACAATAAAGAAGAAAAAATAGTAAAGCTTCCGGAAGATACAAAATGGAACATTGTTATGAATGCAGAAGAGGCAGGTTGTAAAGTATTAGAAAGCTTGAATAGCAATATGGTGAAGATTGATAAAATTTCTGCAATGGTATTATTTGCAGATTAGCTTCTAAGTTTTAAGATCCTGCATTAGGCTTATACTGAAGTTAAAACAAGTAAAAAAAATTACAGATAATTAAAAATATAGCTTGCTTTAAATTTATCTATATGTTATACTTCATATGCTAAATTGCACGTATGATGATTTTCGGCTTGGTGCCACAAAGGTCTGTCGAAAAAGTGATTCATACGGAAGAAATCAACCAAATGGAGGAAAATTATGAGCGTTATATCAATGAAACAATTACTCGAAGCAGGTGTACACTTCGGACACCAAACAAGAAGATGGAACCCTAAAATGGCAGAGTACATCTACACAGAAAGAAACGGTATCTATATTATCGACTTACAGAAATCTGTAGGTAAAGTAGATGAAGCTTACTATGCTATTAAAAATGTTGTTGCAGAAGGTGGTAAAGTTCTTTTTGTTGGTACGAAGAAACAAGCTCAGGATTCTGTAAAATCAGAAGCTGAACGTTGCGGAATGTACTATATAAATGAGAGATGGTTAGGCGGTATGTTAACTAACTTTAAAACCATCCAGAGTAGAGTTAAAAGATTAAAACAAATCGAAACTATGTCTCAAGACGGTACCTTCGATGTTCTTCCTAAAAAAGAAGTAATCGAATTGAAAAAAGAATGGGATAAACTTGAGAAAAATCTTGGTGGTATTAAAAACATGAAGGGTATTCCTGATGCAATCTTTGTTGTAGATCCTAAGAAAGAAAGAATCTGCGTTCAAGAAGCTCATGTGTTAGGCATTCCATTAATTGGTATTGCTGATACAAACTGTGACCCTGAAGAATTAGATTATGTAATTCCTGGTAATGATGATGCAATCAGAGCCGTTAAATTAATTGTTGCTAAAATGGCAGATGCTGTTATTGAGGCAAATCAAGGCGTTCAGATGACAGATACTACAGAAGAAGCAGCAGATGTCGCAGAGGAATTAGTAGAAGCATAATCAGGATAATGGAGGTATTTTAACATGGCTATAACAGCAGCAATGGTAAAAGAGTTAAGAGAAATGACCGGTGCAGGCATGATGGATTGTAAAAAAGCTCTTGCCACAACCGAAGGAGATATGGACAAAGCAGTTGAGTTCTTAAGAGAAAAAGGTCTTGCAGCAGCTGAAAAAAAAGCTGGAAGAATTGCTGCAGAAGGAATTTGTGCAGCTACCATAAGCGAAGATGGTAAAACAGCAGCTATTGTTGAAGTTAACAGTGAAACAGACTTTGTAGCTAAGAACGAAACATTTAAAGACTTTGTAGCAGCAGTTGCAGAACAGGCAGCAAAAACTACTACAACAGATATCGATGCATTTTTAGCAGAGCCTTGGATGTTGGATTCCGCTAAGACAGTGAAAGAAGAGTTGTCTACTCAGATTTCTATTATTGGTGAGAATATGAATATCAGAAGATTCCAAAAGGTAGTTGCTGAAAATGGATTCGTTGAGACATATATTCATGGCGGCGGAAGAATTGCTGTTTTAGTTGAAGTAGAATCTACCGTATACAATGATGCTGTAAGAGAAGCAGCAAAGAATGTTGCTATGCAGATTGCAGCTATTAATCCGAAATATGTAAGTCGTGAAGAAATCTCTGAAGAATACATTGAGCATGAAAGAGAAATCTTAAAAGCTCAAGCTATGAATGAGAACACAGGAAAGCCAGAAAACATCATTGATAAGATGATTGTTGGTCGTCTAAATAAAGAATTAAAAGAAATCTGTTTAGTTGATCAGGCTTATGTTAAAGATGGTGACTTAACTGTACAACAGTATCTTGACAATGTGTCAAAAGAAGTTGGCGCAAAAGTAACTGTAAAGAGTTTTGTTCGTTTTGAGACCGGTGAAGGCCTTGCTAAGAAAGAAGAAAACTTTGCCGAAGAGGTTGCTAAACAAATGGGCAACTAGTCAAAGACTCGAAGCAACTTCTTCGTAAGAAGCTTGCGAAACAAATGGGAAGCAACTAGTCAAAGACACGAAGCAACTTCTCAAGAATTTGCGAAGCGAATTATTTAGGAAGACTTGCTTAACAGATGTGAAATAAATCAATAGCTAAGTATATTTGAGAAAAAAACCGTAATCCATTAACATTGGGTTACGGTTTTTTTACTTTATCGATTTGAATAATTTGTTTTTAAGCTTTTTTTATCTGATTCCAATACTATTCCAGAACAGTTTGCTTGGTTTCTTTTGAGAGAGCGTGAGCAGGAGTTCGCCCTCTGTTTCCATGTACATAAAAAGATTTTCCTTCACGTTTATATCCGGCAATCATTCTGTTGATATGTCTTTCGCTGCAACTTAGCTTTAAAGCAGCATTCTTTTTATTTCCATCTGTATCTAATTTTTTAATTACTTCAAAACGCTTTTCTTCATTCATAGTCAAAATGATCTTTCTCATAATGTCTCCTCATCTGTAAGTAATGAGGATATAGTCTAACATAGATTATTCAATTGGGACATAATCACATGTGGTTACTTAGGACATTATCAAAAATGGTTCAGAGAACTTGAAGTTTACGGTATTTTATATGTTGACATTATGTCTGGGATGTTTTATAATCAAGTTACAAAAAGTAATTACATATCATAAAGTAACTTAACTTTTTGGTGAATGAGATCCCTTTTTATTTTAATAACTATAGTATAATTAAGTATAGAAGAAGTGAATTATATTATGAGTACGATTGATATTATTATTGCCATTGTTTTATCGAAAAGAAAAACCAAAAGTCGAATAGACAGACTGCATATCTTTTAGGCTAGGAAATAATATGTTGTTAAAAGAAAGGGGAACAAGATAACTTTATGCTAAAGTAAAAGACATTTTGGAGCTGAAAATACACAAACAAATATAGGAGGAATTAATATGAATAAAGATTTTGCAAAGGCAATCGAAGAAAGACGTAGCTATTATGGATTAAGCAAGGAAACTGTAGTTTCAGATGATAGAATTAAAGAAGTAGTTGAGCATGCAGTTAAATATACGCCATCATCATTTAACTCACAAAGTGCTCGAGTTCTAGTCTTATTAGGGAAAGAACATGATAAATTCTGGAATATTACAATGGAAGCATTGAGAAAAGTTGTGCCAGCTGATAATTTCAAATCTACAGAGGATAAAATTAATTCCTTTGCAAGTGCATATGGAACCGTATTGTATTACGAAGATCAAAATGTTGTAAAATCTCTACAAGAACAATTTGCTCTTTATAAAGATAATTTTCCGGTATGGTCGCAACAGTCAAGTGGTATGCTACAACTTGTAATATGGGTAGCACTTCAAAACGAAGGATTTGGTGCATCGCTGCAGCATTATACAGAGCTTGTTGAAAAAGAGGTAGCAAAAGAATGGAATATTCCTGATAACTGGAAATTAATTGGTCAAATGCCTTTTGGAAAACCGACATCAGAGCCTGGAGATAAAGATTTCGCGCCTTTAAATGAAAGAGTAAAAATAGTTAAATAAGAAAACTGAAAACTGGTGTATTTGATTGTTAATAAGAGAAGCAGGGAGTGATAAAATGATTTCTTCATTATTTTTGTGTCATGGTGGGCCAACACTTGTAGTGGAAAAAAATGAATATACTGACTTTCTTAAAGAGTTGGGTAAAAAACTAAGTCCTAAGGCTATAGTTGTATTTACAGCACACTGGGAAAATGAAACTACAACAATCTCATCAATCGATGGCACCTATGATATGATTTACGATTTTTATGGTTTTCCAAAAGAATTATATGCTATAAAATATCCTGCTAAGGGGTCTGTAGAAGTGGCTTCCAAGGTGCAAACTATGCTTAGAAATAATGGTATTGAGAGTAAGCTTAATGAAAACAGAGGCCTGGATCATGGTGCTTGGGATGTTCTTTATTTAATGTATCCAAAGGCTGATATTCCTGTTATTCAAGTGTCCGTCAATCCTCAATTATCAATGGAAAAACAATATGAATTAGGAAGGGCAATTAAGGAACTTGGAGATAAGGATATTTTGGTAATAGGAAGCGGGTCAACCGTTCATAATCTTGCAACAATTGACTGGAATTCAGACAAAGCCGAAGAATGGGCAGTGGAGTTTGATAACTGGCTTATAAAAAAGGTGGAGAATAATGATAAGGAAGCATTGTTTGACTATCGACAGCTAGCATCACATGCAAAACGAGCTGTGCCTAGTGAGGAACACATAGTTCCATTGTTTGTTGCTATGGGAAGCGGTAATAATGAAAAACCGAAGGTTTTACACCAAAGCTATGCATATGGAACGTTAAGCTACATTTGCATTGAGTTTTAATAGATATTGTGAAGTAAGTGTGACATAATAACCATAGGTGGTGATTATATGGAAAATTATCATATGTGCCCGAAGTTTGAAAATGCTTTTGAATTATTAGGTAAAAGATGGACTGGTTTAATTATTAGAACGTTATTGAGTGGACAAAAGCGTTTTACTGATATTGCTGAGGCGATTCCCAATATGAGCGCTCGTATGCTTACGGAAAGATTTAAGGAATTAGAGAATCAAGGAATTGTTATTCGAAAAGTCTATCCTGAGGTTCCTGTTCGAATAGAGTATGAGCTAACAGAAAAAGGAGCAGAACTTCAAACTGCAATGGATGAAATACAAAAATGGGCAGAGAAATGGAACTAAATAATAAGATATAAAGAAAGAATCTTCTAATAATACTAGAGGATTCTTTTTTGCAGAATTTCTTTTTAATTGCTGGAAAAATTATATGCTTGACATATATGTTTTAAAGCGTTATCATCATCAATGTACAATTCATACAAAACCGATATGAATATAATATAATATAATGCAGTATAAGATCATAATTAAAAACCATGATGAATCTGATTGCTGGATCAGCTAGGTATAGACATACGGGTGTGATTGGCAACTTAATGCCCCCAAACATATATGAATAAAAAAATGGAGGAAACATGTATGAAGAACAAAATATTAGTAGGCACATTAACTTTTTTTATAGTTTTAGTAGGATTGGTTGGATGTTCATCAAAAGAAACTGAAAAAGCAGCATCAAATCAAAGTACAGCAACACCAAGGGTTACTCAGGCAGTTGAAAATAATACAGATACAGAAAAAGATTTACTTACTCAGATAAAGGAAAGAGGAACATTATTAATTGGCACAGAAGGAACCTACGCGCCTTATACGTATCATGATGAAACAGGTGAATTAGTAGGTTATGATGTTGAAGTTGCAAAAGCAATTGCAGAAAAGTTAGGTATAAAAGCAGAGTTTATCGAAAGCAATTGGGATTCCTTAATCGCTGGTCTTGATGCTGAACGTTATGATGTAGTCATGAATCAAGTGACCATAACAGATGAACGTCTAAAAAAATATGATTTTTCCACACCATATACCATCTCAAGAGCAGCATTAATAGTTGATAAGGATAATGATGATATAAAGACTTTTGAAGACCTTAGCGGTAAGAAATCAGCACAATCATTAACAAGTAATTATGCTTCTCTGGCAGAGCAATATGGAGCTGTGATAATTAGCGCTGATGGGTTTAGCAAAGCGGTTGAACTCGTTACTACAGGAAGAACTCATGCAACAATTAATGATCAGGTATCCTTTTATGATTTTTTGAAACAGCAGCCAGATGCATCTGTTAAGCTTGTGGATACACTAGATGATGCGAGCAAGAATGCTGTATTATTCCGTAAAGGGAATGATACTTTGGTTGAAGCAATCAATAAGGCCTTCGATGAATTAACACAGGATGGCACTTTAACGCAAATTTCTGTGAAGTACTTTGGTGAAGACGTTACAAAATAAATATGAACTTGATATAAAGGAGGAGCCAAAATACACATGAGTGATAGAACCATAGAGATAGTAACAGAATCCTTTTGGCCGATTGTGAAAGCGGGAATACAATATACGATACCTTTGACGTTCATTTCATTCCTTCTTGGTTTAATTATTGCTATATTCGTTGCCCTAATCCAAGTTGCAAATATAAAAGTATTAAAACAGTTTATACAGCTATATGTATGGATTTTCCGTGGTACACCCATGCTGGTTCAGATTTTTATTATTTTCTTTGGTTTACCTAAATTAGGTCTTCTCTTGGACCCGTTTCCAGCAGCAATCATAGCTTTTTCATTAAATGTAGGTGCTTATACGTCTGAAACGATCCGTGCAGCCATATTGTCTGTGCCAAAGGGGCAATGGGAAGCTGGTTATGCATTTGGAATGACATTTCCACAGGTATTTCGAAGAATTATCGTAAGACAGGCAGCAAAAGTATCGATTCCTCCTTTATCAAATGCCTTTATAGGTTTAGTAAAGGATACATCGTTAGCATCAACAGTAACACTAACAGAAATGTTCATGGTAACACAGAGAATAGTTGCATTTCGATATGAACCACTCCTGCTTTACATCGAACTAGCTGCAATTTATCTGGCTTTATGTAGCGTATTAAATGTCTTTCAGAAATACGTGGAGAAGAAGTTGGTACATTAGAATAGGGGTGAGATTATGTTGAACGTATCAAAAATTTATAAACGTTTTGGTGATAATGAAGTACTAAAAGGCGTTGATCTACATGTGAACAAAGGAGATGTTATAGCAATTCTTGGTCCCAGCGGTTCGGGAAAAACAACATTTCTTCGATGCTTGAACTTCCTAGAGCGGGCTGATGAGGGTGAAGTTACGCTTGGTGATATTACAACCCAATTTACCAAAGCGAGCAAGAAAGATATTATTAATATAAGAAAAAGAACAGGCTTTGTATTTCAAAATTATAATTTGATTATTACCAAAACAGCTTTACAGAATGTTATGGAACCATTGATAGTCGTTCAAAAAAAACCTAAGGAGGAAGCGAGAAGTATAGCCATGCAGGCGCTTAATAAAGTGGGTTTATCTAATCGCTATGACTATTATCCATCCCAACTATCAGGAGGACAACAACAGCGTGTTGGAATCGCGAGAGCGATAGCAGTAAACCCGGATGTTATATTATTTGACGAACCAACATCTTCCCTTGACCCGGAATTAGTAGGAGAAGTTCTAAATGTAATAAAGAAAATTGCAAATGAAGGTACAACAATATTAATTGTTACTCATGAAATATCTTTTGCTAGAAAAGTGGCAAATAGAGTAATTTTTATGGATTGTGGTAAGGTAATTGAAGAAAACGATTCAAAAGAATTCTTTAGTAATCCTAAAAACGAGAGAACAATCGAGTTTTTGAACCGCTTTTTGCCGGAGTATAATTACTCTATATAGATTAATAATGATATCATAACTATTGGTATACCCCCTGAAAAGTCTATTAAAGGCAATTTCAGGGGGTTTTTGAGTCTTAATAGTAAGTTTAAATGAAACTTCACTTGACAGATAAATATTACGTGTGTAATATTTAGGGTGACGAGTAATAATTAATTTAATTATCTGTATATAGAAAGGTAGGAGCATGGGAAAATATAGGAGAATTTTATTTGTTGGAATTGTTGTTTTTGGGATTTCGTTCCTGACTGCCTGTACAAAAACAGATGTTCCACAAGAAAAGATAACAGAGAAAAAAGAAATTAACAAAATAGAGGAAATTAATGAAGAAAGTGAGATAAATGTTTGGGAGAAAGGCTATAATCTTCCGGTGGATGAAGAAGAGCGAGAAGAAGCAATGTCAGAGTGTAAGAAAATGTTAGAGAGTATTCAGTTAATTTATAAAGAATGTGATAAAGGTGATTCTAGTAATGTGGTTATATCCGATAAAACTGGAGAAGAAATGATTAAAAAATTGGAAACGACAGGATATCCCATATCCTTTTATGATTATAGAGAAATGTGTAATTATGAAAAAATGGAAGATTTCTTAGTTCAATCTTTGAACGGGAAAGCTGGGAAAGTTGCGTTTTATAAGCTTCATACCGATGGAGGAATTGGACGACACAAATTTATATATGATGGGAAAGATATGTATTCTTTATTTGCAAATTGTATGTGGGATGAAAATGATACACCAGTGGTAACAACGGTTTCGTATACCAGAATCAAAGATTGGAAATATACAGAAAAGGGATGGTTTGGTTATACACTATGTGTGCCGGAACCGCCAGATGTATCTGAAATTGTAAATGGAAACAGGTTGCTTCGTGTAAAACCGATCAAGAAGGAATATCGTGAAATAGCTGAAAAGTATCTGCTTCCATTGGGGTATCAGGGTAACAACTTGCTTTATTCTAACTGGGATGCTGATCATATGTCAAAATTAGATTATAACGGATTATATGAATATTTATATTCGATAAAGCATCAAAAAAGATTTGATCCAGAACAGTATCCGGATGGAATCCCAAAAGAGGAATTTGAAGCGCTGATGATTGAATGCTTGCCTGTAACGGCAGATCAAATTCAAAAGTATGCGGTATCTGATACTGGATATCGGACCTATGCATGGAGCAGACTGGGGTGTATGAACTATTCACCAGATGCATTTGGAACATCCATGCCAGAAGTGACGGATATAAAAGAAAATAAAGATGGAACACTTTCACTAACAATTGATGCAGTCTGCGAAATGACAGGCAGTGACTCTGAAATTAGTCATGTGCTGATAGTTCAAATTCGTGACGATGGCAGTATCAAATATTTGAGTAATCAAGTTTTAGAAGATGGGTTGGAAAAAGTTCCGGCATATCAGTATCGATTACGATAGTAAAGAATAATGCCATTCCTAGTTATTAGAAAATTGGTTGGTAATAAAATGTAAAATTGGATGTTGTTATTCTAGTTCATGCTTGATATAATAGCAAAAAGGATGAGTCCAAAGGAGTATATTGGCATGAATATAATGATAGACAAAACGAAAAAGCAGCCTGTCTATATACAGATTTATGAACAGATTAGACGGCAGATTCTATCCGGTGAGTTGGAAGAAGGAACTGTTCTATTACCAGAAAGAAAATTAGCAACCAAAATTGGCGTGAACAGAAGTACAATTCTGAATGCCTATAACAGGTTAAAGGCGGAAGGATTGATTGAAGCTAAGATGGGTCAGGGAACTGTAGTGTCAGTTCAGGAAGAGTCAAGGAACAAAATAACACAGCCAAAATGGAATCAGTTATTTAATAACCGGATGGACGACTTAAATAACAATATGATAAACGATTTATTTCCTTCGCTTGGAAAAAGAAACATAATATCCTTTGCCCTTGGTATGTCGGACACAAAACTAATTCCGGGATTACCATTTGCTTCCTTGGCAGAATATACGAAGGAAATAGATAATAGAGAAATATTATCACAGACCCCGGTTGCAGGGAATGAAAACCTTCGTCAGAGCATAAGTAATCTTTTGGGAAAAGAAGGAATCACTTGCAAGACTGAAGAAGTAATGGTATTGACTGGTTCACAGCAGGGGATTGACATAGTCTCAAGGGTTTTAATTCAGCCAGGAGATGTTGTAATCGTGGAGGCGCCGACCTATTTTTTAGCACTACAAACTTTTAAAGCGGCTGGCGCACACATAATCGAGGTTCCAATGGATACAAAGGGTATGGTAATAGATGAAGTAGCACAAGTTTTTGCAAAATATCATCCAAAATGCATATATACAATTCCAAACTGTCAAAATCCATCCTCTTATTCCATGAGTATAGAACGAAGGAAAAGATTACTGGAATTGGCTTATCGATATGATGTGATGATTCTAGAAGACGATGCTTATGCCGGTCTTGAATTTACAGAAAAGGCATTACCCAGTCTTTATCAACTAGATTCCCATGGATATGTAATCTATCTTAGGACTTTCTCAAAAACAATTTGTTCGGGGCTCCGTTTAGGTTATATGGTAGCGCATGAAAAGATAATTGCACAGAGTTGTCTGGTCAGGCAGAACCTCGATATTCATCCGAATAATATATCTCAATGGTTGGTCAATGAATTTATAAAAAGCGGATTGTATGAGACACACATAACACATATAAAACTAGAGTATTTAAAAAAATGTAATTTGATGCATCGTGTTTTATTGAAACATGCACCGGAAGAAATGATTTGGACGAAACCATCTGGCGGATACTATCTGTGGTGTAAGCTGCCACATGGAGTCAGGGCTTCCGAACTACTTATGCT
Source organism: Bacillota bacterium (assembly GCA_023443225.1). Lineage (GTDB taxonomy): Bacteria > Bacillota > Clostridia > Lachnospirales > Lachnospiraceae > Anaerocolumna. Next base: position 49,050 of record JAEZVF010000104.1, on the reverse strand, counting down.
ATGTACCAAGGAAGGTGTAGTATTTATGCCTGGCATACCTTTCTTTACCTACCAAAATGGCGATAACTATATGAGACTTAATTATACTACGCCAACGGCAGAGCAGATAAAGAATGGAATACCGGTATTGTGTTCTAATATTAACAAATTAATGAATCTAAATATAAAAGAAAATAGATTAAGTCCAAGTAACTATATGCCAGTTTATTAGAGCTTTCAGCGAAAGAATGGAGTGAAATATGAATAGAATATATTCAGAGCGAATTGTAAAAACCCCGAAATCATTTATTAGAGAAATGCTAAAAGTAACGGAAGATGCAGACATGATATCTTTTGCCGGTGGTCTTCCAAACCCAGTTTCTTTCCCACAGGATGCAATCCTTGAATCTACAAATAGAATTGTTGAACAGGAAGGAGCAAAATTATTTCAATATTCAACCACAGAAGGTCTTAGAATGTTAAGGGAAATGATTGCCTTAAGGTATCAAAAGCGAGATAAATTGGAAGTATCGGCCGATGATATTCTGATAACGACAGGCTCTCAACAAGGTCTTGATTTAATGGGAAAGGTTTTATTAAATAAGGGAGATAAAGTCATTTTAGAAAAACCTGCATATCTTGGTGCTATTCAAGCTTTTACCATATATGAACCGGAATTTGTCCAAATAAGTCTAAATGAGGATGGATTGGACCTTGAACAGTTGGAAGCAGAATTAAAGAAACAAGCAGTAAAACTAATGTATACGGTGCCCAATTATCAAAATCCAACCGGTCTTACTTATTCACGAGAGAATCGAATAAAAATAGATCAGATACTTTCAAAATATCAGACAATCCTAATCCAAGATGATCCTTATGGCGATTTGTGTTTTGAGGGAGAAAGGTTACCGTATATCTCTGCAAAAGGATTAAAAAACACCGTATTGTTTGGTTCTTTTTCCAAAATCATGACACCAGGAATGCGGATTGGATGGATATGTACCAAAAATAAAGAACTTATGAGTCATTTAGTTACCGCGAAACAGGCATCCGATTTACATACCAATATCTTTTCCCAATACTTAATTTATGATTATTTGAAGCATAATGATTTGGATGCACATATCCTTAAAATACGCAGCTTATATAAAGAGCAATGCCAAGCTATGTTAAATTCCATCGACAGGTATTTTCCAAAGGAGGTTCGGGTTACCAGACCAAAAGGAGGAATGTTTCTCTGGGCTACTCTGCCAGATGGTATTAGCTCCATGGAGTTGTTTGATAAAGCAATCCTGAAAAAAGTATCCTTTGTACCCGGAAACCCTTTCTATACGAGCGGTACATCATTCTCGACATTGCGATTAAACTATACAAACGCCAGTCCGGATGTCATTGAAGAAGGAATTCAAAGAATTGCCAATGTTATGTAGCTTTTTTATATATTGTGATTCAAATCAATTATTTTTAAAACCATTATGAGGTATACTAAAGACAGAAGTTAACAAAAGGACTAACAAATGGACTAGCAAAAGGAGGAAATCATAATGGGAAAGAAAATTAGTGAAAAGGTAACTTGGGTTGGTAAAGTAGATTGGGAATTAAAAAATTTTCATGGAAAAGAGTATTCTACTAGAAAGGGTTCCTCTTATAATTCTTATTTAATTAGAGATAAAAAAACTGTTCTAATTGATACAGTGTGGCAACCTTTTGACAAAGAATTTGTAACTAGGCTAAAACAAGAGATAGACTTAAAAGAAATTGATTATATTATATCCAACCACGGTGAGGTAGATCATAGTGGCGCTCTTCCTGAACTATTAAGAGAAATCCCCAATACACCAATTTATTGTACAGCAAAAGGTGCACAGATATTAAAGGCTCATTATCATGAAGATTGGAATTTTGTTACCGTTAAGACTGGTGATACTTTGGATATTGGAGAAAGTAAACTTATATTTGTGGAAGCTCCTATGCTTCATTGGCCGGATAGTATGTTTACTTATATGACGGGTGAAAATATTTTGTTTAGCAATGATGCATTTGGTCAACACTATGCAACGGAATCTCTGTATAATGATAAAGTGGACATAAACGAATTATATGAAGAAGCAATCAAATATTATGCCAACATACTGACGCCATTTAGTGGACTGGTTATTAAGAAAATCAAAGAAGTATTGGCATTCAATTTGCCTGTGGATCTGATTTGTCCAAGTCATGGTATTATATGGAAAGAGAATCCGGCTCAGATTATAGAAGCGTACCTAACATGGGCAGATAATTATCAAGAAAATCAGATTACAATCGTTTACGATACCATGTGGAATGCAACCAGAAAAATGGCAGAAGCCATTGCAAGGGGAATACGGTTAGAAGACCCAACGGTAACAGTAAAGCTCCATAATGCTGCAAAATCAGACAAGAATGATATTATTACAGAAGTATTTAAGTCAAAAGCAATTTTGGTCGGTTCTCCCACCGTAAATAATGGATATCTGTATTCTATCGGTGGTCTCATAGAGATGATTAAAGGGTTAAAGTTCAAAAATAAATGTGCTACTGCATTTGGAAGTTATGGTTGGAGTGGAGAAGTTACAAAACAGTTAAAGGAAGAACTGGCTAGAGGCGGATTCCGGGTTGTTAATGATGGATATCGTTCCCTCTGGACTCCAGATGAGGAAGAACTTCATAAATGTGAGGAATTTGGAAAGCAATTTGTACAACAATTATAAAAGTTATTAGGATTGCTATTTGAGATGTGAAATAAAGTGGTTAAGTTTATAGATGAGCCAACATTAAATCCATAGGTTAATGTTGGCTTTTTTTGATGCATCTTCTACTTGAGAATAAAGTACAATTCTAATATATTATATTATTTACCTTTTTACTTGCATTATGAACGTAATGATAGTATAACGAAGGTAGAATTATTGCACGGATACTATACTAAGAAGAGAGGAGAATGGCTATGCATGAAAACAGTCAGCAATGTACACACTGTAACAATAATATATGCATTCATAAAGTGCCGATATTTTATAATCTAGATCGAGAAGATTTATTTAAAATAGCGGAATTAATTCAACATAAATCATTCAAAAAAGGAGAAATCATATTTTCGCATGGAGATAAAGTGGATTCTATTATCATATTAAATCGGGGCAGTGCAAAGGCTTACAAATATACACCGGATGGACGTGAACAGATATTGTATGTTTTCTCGGAAGGTGATTTTTTTGGAGAACAGTACTTACTTACGAATCGTACAGCAGAGTATACAGTGGAAGCCCTACAAGCGGTGAAAGTCTGTATGCTATCAAAAGAACAATTTGAACAACTGTTATTACAACATCCTAATATAGCAATTAAAATCATAGAACAGTTGGGGGCGCGTATGTCCCGATTAGAACGAGTTATGGAAAGTATGGGAGTGAGAAGTGTAGATTCCAGAGTGTATTCACTCATTTTAGAGTATACAAAGGAATATGGTAAAATGGTACCCGAAGGAATGTTGATTCGTTTGCCACTTAGCCGTGAAGGAATAGCTAATTATTTAGGAATAGCGAGAGAGACTATCAGCCGTAAATTAAGTCAACTTGAAAGTGATGGAATACTTCGCTCTGTAAGTAATAAGTCAATATTAATCTTAAATGTGGCTGCCTTAGAAGAATTAGTTGGATTATAAAAATACATCAAATTTGATTTGAATCACAGATTTTCTTGGATGGTCAGGTTATACTTAATTCATAGTAATAAACTACGAAGCAATATAAACTGACAGAATATAGATAGGAGGAAATCAGTAAAAGATATCAAAGCAAGAATGTATCAATGGAGGGCGTCATGACAAAAATGATTGATTTAAATGATACCGTTTTTGAACTGTGCAGTAAATATCCAGAAATCCAAGATATACTAATAGAACTAGGGTTTAAAGATTTGGGAATTCCAGGTATGTTAAAAACTGCTGGGAGGTTTATGACTTTACCAAAAGGTGCTGCAGTAAAAAAAATTGATTTAGAGCTAGTTAAGCAGACCTTTCGTAATAAAGGATATGATGTATTAGAATAAAGGAGGATTACTATGAGCGAGTTTATTAATAACAGGGAATACAGGCAGAACATGATTAAGCAAATTATTACCCAGCTCCATGAGGGAAAAACGGTTGATGAAGTAAAGCAGCTGTTTGCAGATACCTTTGAAGGGGTATCTGCAACGGAAATTTCCGAAGCAGAAGGAGCCTTAATTGCAGAAGGTCTTCCTGTTAGCGAGGTACAAAGGCTTTGTGATGTACATGCTGCCGTATTTAAGGGCACCATTGAAGAAATACATCAGCCAGATGATCAGACATTAATACCCGGACATCCTGCAAATGTCCTCAAAAGAGAAAATCGTCTGATCGAAGACATAATTAAGAATGAAATCAATCCTTTTCTTTCGTATTTAAATGATAAGAGTAAGATCTCTACCTTAAGTAAAGGTTTGGATCATTTGACAGAGATTAATAAGCATTATCAGAGAAAAGAGAACCTGTTTTTCCCATACATGGAGCAGTATGGAATTACAGCCCCTCCACAGGTTATGTGGGGAGTAGATGACGAGATTCGCAATCGGCTTAAGGAAATAAGGACACTTTTACAAGAAAGAGAAATTAATGCAGAGGATTTAAGACAAAAGATTGTGGACTTGCTTCATAAAATAAATGAGATGATTTTTAAAGAGGAAAGTATACTTCTTCCAATGCTATTGGAAACCCTGACTCAGGATGAATGGAAAACGATAGCGGACGAAAGCGGTGAAATTGGTTTCCTAGTAGACGAAGTACCAACTTGGAATCCTGTAAAAACATCTGAAAAGATTGTACAGGAAGAAAGAAAGGAACCGGGTCTTATCACACTGCCTACTGGAATATTTAAAGTCGAAGAACTGATTACCATGCTGGATACATTACCCTTTGATATTACCTTTGTAGATAAAGATGATAAGGTAAAATTCTTTTCCCAAGGAAAAGACCGGGTATTTCCTCGTACCAAAGCAATTATTGGCCGAGATGTTTCCAATTGCCATCCTCCTGCAAGTGTTCATATCGTAGAAAAAATCGTGGAAGATTTTAAGAACGGTAAAAAAGAACATGAGGATTTTTGGATAAATATGGGCAGCAAATTTATTCTAATTCGATACTTTGCAGTACGGAATGACAAGAAAGAGTATATGGGAGTTCTTGAAGTGACGCAAGATATAAGGCCAATCCAGGAAATTACAGGAGAAAAGAGACTGATTTCAGATTAATATTAACTACTTAGCAGACATACAAAGACTGTATGTCTGCTTTTTGATTTATGAAGCATTATAAGGATTACTATAGGTATTAAGATGCATATTATTGTTGTAAGTTAGTGTAGATAAATATATATTTTAGTGATATTATAGAATAATCAGAATTTATAATAACTTAGGAGATATATCCATGAATATTATTATTGTTGGTGATGGGAAAGTTGGATATACACTTGCAGACCATCTCTCAAAAGAAGAACACAACATAACAATCATTGATAAAAATGAAGCTGCACTACTGAAGGCAGATGAAACCTTAGATGTTATGTGTATTAAAGGGAATGGTGCAAGGGCAAGTATATTGATTGAAGCAGAGGTTGAGAAAGCAGAATTGGTTATTGCAGCAACTTCTAAAGATGAATTGAACATGCTGACTTGCTTTACAGCTAAAAAACTTTCACCAAATGTGCAAACAATTGCTAGAATTCGTGATCCAGAGTATTACGAAGAATTTACTACGTTAAGTCATACCATGGGAATTGATATGGTGATTAATCCTGAATTTACTGCTGCTCAAGAGATTGCCAATATTCTGCAATTCCCGTCTGCTATGAATATAGAATTATTTTTTGGAGGAAAAGAACGACTCGTTGAATACCGTGTGATAAAAGGTGATATGTTAGTAGGTGCTAAACTTTCAAAGATTAGCAGTAAACTTCCTAAGAATATGTTATTTGTTGCGGTTGAACGCGAGGGAGAAGCGTATATTCCCAATGGAGATTTTGTATTTCAAGAAAATGATAAACTATTTGTTATGGGTCAAATCGTTGGAATAACAAATCTATTTAAACAGATTGGAAGATATATTGAAAGAATTCATACGGTTCTTATCGTTGGTGGAGGTCGTACGTCCTATTATTTAACAAAGGTTATATCCAGACTTGGAATGACTGTTAAAATTATTGAAAAAAATCCTGAAAAGAGTATTCGTCTAGCAGAGATGTTAGAAGAAGCCATGATTATCCAAGGAGATGGTACTGACCAGGAAGTGTTGGAATCAGTGAATCTGGACCAGATAGATGCATTTATAACTATGACAGGTAGGGATGAAGAAAATCTGATTACTGCCATGTATGCTCTTGAAAAAGGAGTGGACAAGGTAATTGCAATGACGACCAGAACAAATTTCCCAAATGTAATTAATAAACTAGGATTAGACAGTGTTATAGATCCAAAACGAATTACAGCAAATTATATCATTGGCTATGTCAGAGGAATGCAGAATTCAAAAGGAAGTATTGTTGATGCGCTGTATAAGATTATGGATGGAAAAGCAGAGGTTATAAGTTTTATTGCAAACTCATCTACCCATTTTTTGAGACGTCCTATCAAAGACCTTGCATTAAAAAAAGACTTAATTATTGCCTGCATTCTGCATAAAAATGTTGTCACAATTCCTCATGGAGAAGAATGCATTCAAGCAGGTGATAAGGTACTGATTGTTACAAAAGGCCATCATATAATTAAAGATTTAAATGATATTTTAGAATAGAGGTAGACAGGAGTCACTATGAACTACAGATTGGTTATCCACATATTGGGAAAAGTTTTTTTATTAGAAGCTGCCCTAATGATCCCTTCCGTAATAGTTTCGTTGTTATATGGAGAAGGAGATGCGACAGCATTTCTTATTACAATAGCGTTATTAACATTCTTAGGTATTCTATTTATGTTAGTAAAACCAAAGAATAAGAAATTATTTGAACGTGATGGTATGATGATTGTGGCATTGTCTTGGGTATCCCTCGCTTTATTCGGCGGATTACCATTTTATTTTAATGGTGCAATTCCATCCTATGTTGATTGTATTTTTGAGAGTGTTTCCGGATTTACAACTACCGGTTCCAGCATTTTAACGGACGTTGAAGTTATCCCGAAAGGTTTATTGTTCTGGAGGAGTTTTACCCATTGGTTTGGCGGAATGGGTGTTTTGGTATTCTTTCTTACCTTACTTCCTTCTATGAGTGGTCGCACACAACATCTAATGCGTGCAGAATCACCGGGTCCTTCACCAGGTAAACTTGTCCCCAAAATCAAGGAATCCTCTTTGATCCTTTATGCAATTTATTTTGTTTTGACTGTAATCTGTATTTTATGTTTGATTGCAGCAGGAATGCCGGTGTATGATTCCTTCTTACATGCCTTCGGAACCGCAGGTACCGGTGGATTTGGAATTAAAAATACTAGCGTTGCCTTTTATAACAGTCCTTTAATTTATATGATACTTTCTGTATTCATGATAATTTTTGGGGTGAATTTTACTGTTTATTTCTATATGATAAAACGTCATTTTACGGAAGTAAAACGTAATAGTGAAGTCAAATTGTTCTTGTTTATCGTTGCGGCTTCGACTTTAATTATTACCATAAATATACGAGGGATATCTGGAAGCTGGTGGGAAGCTTTTTATCAGTCCTTTTTCCAGGTGTCTTCTTTGATTACTACGACAGGTTACACAACTGCAGATTATAACCTTTGGCCATTATTAAGCAAAATGGTTCTAATTGCCATCATGTTCACAGGAAGCTGTGCCGGCTCCACTGCCGGTGGTATAAAACAAATTCGTGTCTATATTATGCTGCAATCCATAAAACGTATGATAAAGAGATGCTTACATCCCAAAACAGTAATTCTTATTAAAGCTGACGGAAAAAATGTGGACGAGGAGCAGGTATCAAGCATAGGCCTCTTTTGCTTTACCTATTTTTTAATCTTTGGTTTGGGAATCATACTGGTTTCCTTTGATAATCATGATTTTGAAACTACATTTACAGCAGTATTAACGGCAATCAGTAATGTAGGACCAGCCTTTGGTAAAGCTGGACCATTAGGTAATTTTGCATTCTTTTCGGATTTTAGTAAGCTTGTACTATCCTTATGTATGTTAATCGGTCGTCTTGAGATATTCCCGGTACTATTGCTTTTTTATAAGAATTCTTGGAAGAGGGCATAATCTGCTCAAAATATTAATTTATAATTTTAATAATTTGAAAAATAAGATGTTAATTATCATGAAAATGTGATAGAATAATCTGAAGAGTATGAATAAGGAGACAGAAATTTGGACAAGGATAAAACAAAATTACATCCAGATAATCTGATGGCTCGTCAAAAACGTATTAAACGGATTAAAACAGCTATCATTGTAATAGTTTTAATTTTCCTGATTCTTCCTACTATATTATGTGTTATATTGTTTTTAAAACTGAATTCCTTGCAAAAGCAAGTTGATATATTGATGGTTGCTCATTATGATGCAACGTATAGTGAACTGTATAATAAGAGTGGTGAAATTGTAGCGCATGCTGCAGTGACAGATAATATAGATGAATCAAATCAAGAAGATTATAGGGAAGACCTACTTCAAAAAGAAGAAAAAGATTCTTTGAAAAGCCATGACAGCGAAGATATAGCAGAAATCGGTGACAATAAGTCGAAAGCAGACAACAAAGAACAGAAATATCTTGGGAAAAAGATATATTTGACTTTTGATGATGGGCCGAGTAGTTACACGGATGATATACTAGATATTTTGGCAGAGTATAATGTAAAGGCAACTTTTTTTGTGGTAGGTAAGACCGATGAGTATTCCAAAGAGATGTATAAACGTATTGTTGAGGAAGGGCATACTTTAGGAATGCACTCATACTCCCATAGTTATAAGTACATATATAATTCTTTGGAAGATTTCGATAAAGACTTTACAAAACTAAGAGATTTGTTATATGATACTACTGGATATATGCCTAATATCTATCGTTTTCCAGGTGGCAGTGGTAATAATGTAAGTGAGGTTGAGATTTCAGCTCTTATTCATTATTTGAATGAGAAATCTGTTACATATTTTGACTGGAATGTAATTAATGGTGATGCTACAGGAGAGGATTTATCACAAAATGCTTTATATAACAATGTTATTAATGGTATAGAAATGCGCTCTACTTCAATCGTATTAATGCATGATACAAACGTGAAAGAAAAAACAGTAAAATCTTTAAAACGGATTCTTAAAACTCTGACTGAGGAAGGTGGAACACTGTTACCTCTAGACGAAAATGTTACTCCGATTCAACATGTGAAGTCTAGTTCTTTTGAACAATAAAATAAAAATAACGATACAGGAGGTTTAGTATGGGATTTTTTAAAGAATTCAAAGATGACTTATCTCAGGCAGTGAACGATTTACTTCCAGAAGATTTGTTAGATGACAATCAGGTTGTTAATACTTTAGAAGACGAAGCAGAGGATATCAATAACATGAATGAGGGGGATGAGGGGATGACAAATGAATTTGAAGATGATAATTTAGATATGGACATTCTGGATGCTATATTGAATTCAGATGATAATTCAGAAGAGGATTTGGATGGTCTAGATATAATTGTAGATTCAGAAGAAGAAATCACTGCATTAGAGGAAGAGGAAGATACGATAGCAGAATCTAAACAAGAACAAGCGGAAATAAAAGAACCTGCTGCATCAACACAGTCTCAAGCAGATGAAGTAACCGTAATTACTAAGGGAACAATTATCAATGGTAGTATTATTGCGGATGGTTCTTTGGAAGTCATGGGTACGATTAAAGGTGATGTGGAATGTCAAGGTAAACTTTCCATCATTGGTAATGTGACCGGTAACAGCATGGCAACTGAAGTATATGTTGGTACAAAACGTTTAGAGGGAAGTATTAATAGTGAAGGTAGTGTTAAAATAGGTTTAGGTTCCGTTGTGATTGGTGATATTGCAGCTTCCTCAGCCGTAATAGCAGGAGCCGTAAAGGGAGAAATCGATATCAATGGACCGGTAATTATAGATTCATCGGCAGTCATCAAGGGTAATATCAAAGCCCAGTCTATACAGATTAATAATGGTGCTGTTATTGAAGGATTTTGTTCATTGTCCTATGCATCCATTGATATAGATAATATATTTGAATAGTTGGAGGCTTTTTGTAATATGAGTTGTTATAAAAGAGTACTATTAAAGTTAAGCGGAGAAGCTCTTGCTGGTGACAAGAAAACTGGTTTTGATGAAGCAACCTGTATTGCAGTAGCAAAACAGGTAAAGCAGTTAGTCGAAGATGGAGTCGAGGTTGGAGTAGTTATCGGCGGTGGGAATTTTTGGAGAGGTAGAACAAGTGAAACCATTGATCGGACAAAAGCGGACCAGATAGGGATGCTTGCTACGGTTATGAATTGTATTTATGTATCTGAAATATTCCGATTTGTTGGAATGAACACGCAGATACTTACCCCTTTCGAGTGTGGCAGTATGACGAAGCTTTTTGCAAAGGATCGTGCAAATAAATATTTTCGTAAAGGAATGGTTGTATTCCTTGCAGGAGGCACCGGTCATCCGTATTTTTCCACGGATACAGGAGTTGTTCTTCGTGCGATTGAACTGGATGCCGATATCATTCTAATGGCGAAAGCAGTAGATGGTGTATATGACAGTGACCCAAGAAAAAACCCGAATGCCAAGAAGTTTGAAGAGATTAGTCTGCAGGAGGCTTTAGACAGGAAGTTAGCAGTCGTGGATTTACCGGCTACGGTACTCAGTTTAGAGAATAAGATGCCGATGTTAGTATTTGCATTAGAAGAAGAAAATAGTATAGTAAATGCGGTGAATGGTAAATGTAAAGGTACCAGAGTAACTGTATGATAATAGAATTTATTGGAGGAAGATTTTATGGATACAAGAATTACACCTTACGAAAGTAAAATGGAAAAGTCACTAAACAATTTAAAAGAAGAGTATGCCTCAATCCGAGCAGGCAGAGCAAATCCTCATCTTTTGGATAAGCTGAAAGTTGATTATTATGGAACACCATCCTCCCTTCAGTCAGTAGCGAATGTTTCTGTACCAGAACCAAGAGTAATTCAGATTCAACCATGGGAAAGTAAACTGATTAAGGACATCGAAAAAGCTATTCTTACCTCTGATTTAGGTTTGAATCCAAGTAATGATGGTAAAGTAATTCGTCTGGTATTCCCAGAATTAACAGAGGAACGAAGAAAAGATTTAGTGAAAGATATTAAGAAAAAAGCAGAGAATACGAAAGTAGCTGTACGTAATGTCAGAAGAGATGCAAATGATGCATTTAAGAAATTAAGTAAAGGCAATGAAGTTTCTGAAGATGAAATTAAAGATTTAGAAAATGAAATACAAAAAGTTACCGATAAGTATATCGCAGATATTGATAAACTTACAGATGACAAATCAAAGGAAATTCTTACTGTATAGATTATGTAATAACGGGACGTGTTTTGCCTAAGTCAAAATACGTCCTATTTCGGTTTATATTTTTAATTGGAGGACTCCATGGGAGATATAGAATTAGAAGGTATGAACATACCACAGCATGTAGCTATCATAATGGATGGAAATGGACGATGGGCAAAAAAGAAAATGATGCCCCGTAACTATGGTCATGCACAGGGAAGTAAAGTTGTTGAAAAAATATGCGAAGAGGCATATCGAATTGGTATTAAGTATTTAACTGTGTATGCTTTTTCGACAGAGAATTGGAATCGACCGAGGGAAGAGGTTGACTCACTTTTGAAATTACTGAAAAGCTATATGAAAGATTGTCTAAAGACTAGCAGTAAAAACAATATGAGGGTTCGTATCCTTGGTGATATATCAAGATTGGAAACGAACCTACAGGAGAGCATCCTTAATTTGGAAAAGGAGTCTGCAAAGAACACAGGACTTAATTTTCAGGTAGCGTTAAACTATGGTGGACGAGATGAAATTGTCCGTGGTATCAAAAAGTTAGCTGTAGATTGTCAAACGGGTAAATTAAATATAGATGATGTTGATATTGATAAATTTTCGTCTTATTTAGATACGGAAGGGATTCCAGATCCGGATCTTCTAATTCGAACAAGCGGTGAGTTGCGTCTGTCAAATTTTATGTTATGGCAATTAGCATATACTGAGTTTTATGTTACAGATACACTTTGGCCTGATTTCAATATAAATGAGTTAAAAAAAGCAGTTGTATATTATAATAGTAGAGATAGAAGATATGGAGCATTATAGGGGGAGTAGATATGTTTTGGATTAGGTTACGTAGTTCTATCATCCTTATGATAGCAACAACTGCTGCTGTTGTATTGGGTGGGAATGTATTATTTTCAGCAATACTTGCGATATCCTTGATTGGAATGATGGAATTATACCGAATCATAAAGATAAATAAAACGTTATTGGCCATCATCGGATATGTCGCAGGAATCCTATTTAACTTCTTAATATGGTTTCAAATTGAAGAATATCAGATGCTATTCTTTATCGTCTTTTTGCTAACATTATTATTGATTTATGTTGCTTCTTTTCCAAAATATAAAGTAGAAGAAGTTTCCATGGTATTTTTTGGGTTATTTTATGTTGCTGTTATGCTAAGTTTTATTTATAAAGTGCGTATGCTTGAAGATGGTGTCAGGTTAGTCTGGTTAATATTTATTGGTGCGTGGGGTTCAGACACCTGTGCTTATTGCGTAGGAATGTTAATCGGAAAACGTAAAGTATTTCCAATACTAAGTCCGAAGAAATCTTTAGAAGGCTGTATTGGTGGCATAGTAGGAGCTGCATTTCTTGGATTTGTATATGCAGCAATTGTGAACGGCAAAATGAATGACATAAACAATACGAAGATAGCATATGCTGTCATTTGTGGTGCCTCCAGTGTAATTTCACAATTGGGTGATCTAGCAGCTTCAGCAATTAAAAGAAATCATGACATTAAAGATTATGGTAAACTTTTACCCGGCCACGGAGGAGTCTTAGATCGATTTGACAGTATTATATTTGTAGCCCCAATCGTATATTTTTTGATTGAATTATTTTAACCTATTAAGAAAACGGATATGAGTATCCGCTAGTTCACAAGATTATTTGAGAAAGAGGTTTTAGAATGAAATGTATCTCGGTTCTTGGATCTACAGGTTCCATTGGAACGCAGACACTTGAAGTTGTTAGAAATAATAAAGAATTAAAAATCTGTGCATTAGCAGCAGGTCATAACATAGATTTATTAGAAAAGCAGATTAGAGAATTTCTGCCTCGTACAGTATGCGTTTGGGAGGAAGAAAAAGCAAAAGAATTAGCCATTCGTGTGAAAGATATATCGGTAGCTATTGTATCAGGCATGGATGGTTTGATTACTTGCGCTACGGAAAAGGATGCAGAAATTGTACTAACTGCTATGGTAGGTATGATTGGGATCCGTCCCACTATTGAAGCAATTCGAGCTGGTAAGGACATTGCACTTGCGAATAAAGAAACCCTTGTAACCGCAGGTCACTTAATCATGCCCTTAGTAAAGGAATATGGTGTTAAACTTCTTCCAGTGGACAGTGAACATTCCGCTATTTTTCAAGCATTAAATGGCGAACAGGGAAATACAATTAGTAAAATTATTTTGACAGCTTCTGGTGGCCCTTTCCGTGGCAAAGAAAAAAAAGATTTAGTTAAGGTTCAATTAGAAGATGCCTTAAAGCATCCGAATTGGTCTATGGGGAAAAAAATTACGATTGATTCTTCCACCATGGTAAACAAAGGCCTTGAAGTTATGGAAGCAAAATGGTTATTTGACGTAGAACTGGATAAAATACAGGTGGTAATACAACCACAGAGCGTGATTCATTCAGCGGTAGAATTTGAAGACGGTGGCATCATTGCACAAATGGGAACACCGGACATGAAGCTTCCGATTCAATATGCACTCTTTTATCCTAATCGAAGATTCCTCGGTGGAAGCCGTGTAAACTTTTTCGAACTGGGTATGTTAACTTTTGAAAAGCCGGACATGAATACCTTCTCCGGATTAAGGCTGGCTTATCAGGCAGCAAAGCAAGGTGGAAGTATGCCTACCGTTTATAACGCAGCAAACGAACTAGCAGTATCAAAATTTTTAAATAGACAAATCAAATACTTGGAAATTACAGAATTAATAGAAGCCGCTATGAATCACCATAAAATAGTACAAAACCCAACGGTTTCAGGAATTCTTAATATAGAAAACGAAACATATGATTTTATAGAGAGTATTGTAAAACGTTAATATGTAATGAATTGATTTAGTTTACTATAGTAGGAGGTATAAATGAATATTATTTTATCTATTTTAGTATTTAGTTTAATTATTATTATTCATGAATTGGGACATTTCCTTTTGGCAAAGAAGAACCAAATATTTGTTAGGGAATTTTCTATAGGAATGGGACAAAGAGTTATCACTCTGGTAAAAACAAAGAAAGGTTATCGACCAAGATTTTTCCTATCACAACATGATTTTGAAGAAACGCCGGAATGGAAAGATACCACTAAATATTCATGGAAATTGTTCCCGGTTGGTGGTTCTTGTATCATGATGGGGGAAGATGAAGTACTAAATGATGACAGAGCTTTCAATAAGAAGGGTGTGTGGGCCAGAATTTCAGTTATTTTTGCCGGTCCTTTATTTAATTTTATTTTAGCATTCATTCTTGCTATGATTATTGTTGGAATGGTTGGTTATGATCCGGCAAGAGTAATTCAGGTTGAAGAAAATTCTGTAGCGCAAGAGGCTGGCCTTTTGCCTGGTGATATTATAACCAATTTCAATGGAAGTCGAGTTGACATTGGCCGTGAATATGAAACTTACCTTCAATTTAATCCTCTGGATGGTAGTGATATTACAGTTTCTTATATGCGTAAGGGAGAAAAAGGGACAAATAAGATTAAGATTACACCTACAAAGATTGATACCTATCGTTTGGGTATTGGGTATACAGGTGATGCAACAGAAGCAGATATTTCTTCCATTGATGAAGGGATGCCGTTTGACAAAGCTGGTATGAAACAAGGAGATATTATACAGAAGATTAATGATACTCCAATTACAAGTGGTAGTGAATTAAGCCAGTATTTTCAGGATAACCCATTGACCACAGCGCCCATTCAAGTAACATATCGCAGAAATGGAGAAACAAAGAGTGTAGAGGTTACGCCTGTAGCATATTCCTATTATACAACCGGATTTCATGTTAATACCAATAGAGAGAAGACTAATATAATCGGGGTATTTAAATACAGCGCTGTAGAAGTAAAATACTTCATTGTTACTACTATTAAGGGGTTAGGTCAATTAATTACCGGTAGGATAAGCACGAAGGAAATGGCTGGACCAGTTGGTATTGTTAATATGATTGGAGATACTTATGAAGCCAGCAAAAGGGATGGAATAATATATATATTTTTAAATATGATACTAATGAGTATCATGTTAAGTGCCAACCTAGGCGTCATGAATCTCTTACCGATACCGGCACTCGACGGTGGACGTCTTATCTTTCTTTTCCTTGAGGCATTTCGTGGAAAACCGATCGACCAGAATAAGGAAGGCCTGGTTCATATGATTGGATTAGTGGCATTAATGATATTAATGGTATTTGTTATGTTTAATGACATCAACAGGCTATTTTAGAGATTGGAGCTTTGAGTGATGAGAGAGAAAACGAAAGTTATTTCCATAGGTAATAAAGTAATTGGAGGAAGCAATCCAATATTGATTCAGTCCATGACCAATACCAAGACAGAGAATGTATCGGCAACGGTTGCACAGATTCTGGAATTAGAAGCTGCAGGTTGTGATATCATAAGATGTGCGGTTCCAACGATGCAAGCGGCAGAAGCTTTCCGAGAAATAAAGAAGCAGATTCATATTCCTCTGGTTGCCGATATTCATTTTGATTATCGGCTAGCAATTGCAGCGATAAAGAATGGTGCAGATAAGATCCGCATCAATCCAGGAAATATCGGAAGTATAGAAAAAGTTAAAGCTGTGGTTGAAGCAGCAAAAGAAGGTCATATACCGATTCGTGTTGGTGTTAACAGCGGATCTTTAGAAAAAGAATTAATTGCAAAATACCAAGGTGTTACAGCAGAAGGAATTGTGGAGAGTGCTTTAGATAAAGTCCGGATAATTGAAGAAATAGGTTATGACAAATTAGTTATTAGTATTAAGTCTTCGCATGTATTAATGTGTGTAAAAGCCCATGAATTAATTGCAAAAAAGACGGATTATCCACTGCATGTTGGTATAACAGAGGCAGGTACACTTCTTTCCGGTAATATTAAATCCAGTGTTGGTTTGGGAATTATACTTTATCAAGGTATTGGAAATACCATACGGGTGTCCTTAACGGGTAACCCAGTAGAAGAAATAAAATCTGCCAAATTGATACTTAAGACTTTAGGTTTGCGAAAAGGCGGAGTTGAATTGGTGTCTTGTCCAACCTGTGGCAGAACACAAATTGACTTAATTAAACTAGCTGGTGAAGTAGAGAATATAATTCAAGATATAAACTCCGATATTAAGGTTGCTGTTATGGGATGTGTAGTAAATGGGCCTGGTGAAGCAAAAGAGGCCGACATCGGAATTGCAGGCGGCAATGGTGAAGGAGTAATAATAAAAAAGGGTGAAATAATTCGAAAGGTAGCAGAAAGTGAATTGTTATCTGCCCTTCGTGAAGAACTTATGAAGCTAAATGGAAGGGATAATTAAGAATTCTTCCATGATAAAGATTAGAAATGGGGCACGGCCATGGGTATGCTATTTTTTGAAGTATTTGATCAGTTAACGAATCTACCAAAAGATTTAGAGGGACTATTTCGGGATGTATTGGTAGAACGTGTGACGGTTTCAAAATCAAAAGCAGAATTTAGAATATACATGAAGAGCAAGCGGCTGATACAGCGAAAAAGTATAAAAAAAATGGAGTCTCAGATTTACAAACAATTGTTTTCATCAACAACGAATGCAGTTGTAATTTATGAGAACTATACTCTATCAGAGCAATATACCCCGGAAAAATTGTATCAAATCTATCGTGACAGCATTCTCGAAGAGTTTAAAGAGAAAAGCATTTTAGAGTATAATGTATTTGAACTAGCCGAGATACGCTTTGAAGATAATGTGCTTATCTTTGACTGTGAGGAGAATTTTTTGGTTCGGAAGATGTCTGCTAATATCATACAGCAGCTTTCGGATCTGTTTCGTGACCGATTCAATTTTGATATCCACGTACGTTTTGAATATCATGAACCAAAGAAAAAAGAAGAAGCAGAAGAATATGAATATGAAGCAATAAAGAGAAGCTCACTTTCAATGGAACATAATAATAGTAGTGAACATAAGGATCAAAACGCAACGGAGTTACAATCATCGAAATCTGTCCGACAGGAAATTGAGGTTCGTCAGGAAATCGCAGCAACGAAAGAAAACAATGATAGCAAGGTAGGTAAACCGAAGAGCAAATATGAAAAGGGAAAATACAGCTACAAAAAAACGATAAACGACCCCGACACCATATACGGTAAGGGTTTCGAAGGGGAAGCAATCCCCATTTTTGACGTACAGGATGAGATTGGTGAAGTTGTAATCCGGGGTAAAATTCTGGATGTAGAAGCAAGAGAATTGAGAAATGAAAAAACCATCATTATCTTTTCTATGACGGATTTCACGGATTCTATACAAGGAAAGATATTTATTAAAACAGAAGAAGCAGAAGAAGTTACCAGTGTATTAAGAAAAGGTCAATTTATCAAACTAAAGGGAATGGCATTAATGGATAAATATGACCGTGAGATAACAATTGGCTCCATTGTTGGCATTAAGACAATTCCAGGGTTTACAATCTCGAAAAAGGATAACAGCCCTGAGAAACGAGTTGAACTTCATGCCCACACTATGATGAGTGATATGGATGCGGTAGTGGATGTAAAAGATCTAGTGAAACGAGCCTTTGAATGGGGGCATAAAGCAATTGCAATCACAGATCATGGTGTAGTCCAATCCTTTCCGGAAGCAAATCATGCGTTAAATAAGAAAGATTATCCGGAATCAGAATGGGAACGCTTGAAACAATTTAAGGTAATATACGGAGTGGAAGCTTATCTTGTTGATGACCTGAAGGAAGTGGTAGTCAATGAAAAAGGACAAAGCTTTCAGGATTCCTTTGTGGTTTTTGATATCGAAACAACTGGATTTGGTCCGGTAAAGGATCGTATTATTGAAATCGGGGCGATTAAAATTTCGGGTGGTGTTGTTATAGACCGTTTTAGCAGCTTTATTAATCCAGATGTTCCAATTCCTTTTGAAATAGAAGAACTGACTGGCATCAATGATGAGATGGTTATGGAATACCCAATGATTGATGTAATTCTTCCGCAATTCCTTGATTTTTGTAAGCAATCGGTTTTAGTTGCTCATAATGCTTCTTTCGATGTTAGTTTTATTACTAAGAAAGCTGAAGAATTGGGAATGGAACCTGATTTTACCGTAATTGATACCGTTGGATTGGCAAGAATACTTTTACCAGAGCTAAGCAGATACAAGCTTAACCACGTGGCAAAAGCATTAAACATTTCCTTAGAGAATCATCACAGGGCAGTAGATGATGCAGAAGCGACAGCAAATATATTTCTTAAATTTATGGAAATGCTAAAGGAGCAAGGCATAAATTCCATTAATGAAATTAACTCCTTAGGAAAAATGTCTCCGGAAGCAATTAAGAAAATGCCAACCAATCATGCTATTATATTGGCACAGAATGATATTGGACGCGTGAACCTGTACAAACTGATCTCTTTGTCCCATATTGATTATTATAGTAAAAGACCTCGAATACCCAAAAGTGTGTTTTTAGAGAACCGAGAAGGGTTATTAATCGGATCTGCCTGTGAAGCAGGAGAACTGTATCAGGCAATTCTCAGGGAACAGCCACCAGAAGAAATTCATCGTTTGGTTAATTTTTATGATTATTTCGAGATTCAACCCCTGGGAAATAATGATTTCATGATACATAGTAATAAGATTAATATTAATTCAAAAGAAGAATTAATGGAAATCAACCGTAAAATTGTAAGTCTAGGTGAAGAATTCAATAAATTGGTAGTTGCAACATGTGATGTGCATTTCATGGATCCGGAGGATGAAGTTTACCGGCGTATCATTATGGCGGGGAAGGGATTTAAGGATGCTGACAATCAAGCTCCGCTGTATTTTAGAACCACAGAGGAAATGCTGGATGAATTTATGTATCTGGGAAAAGAAAAAGCAACGGAACTAGTTATTACTAACACAAATAAAATAGCAGATATGATTGAGAAGATATCCCCGGTACGTCCGGATAAATGTCCGCCTGTGATAGAGAATTCTGACACGGACCTTCGTAATATCTGTTATGATAAAGCGCATTCTATGTATGGTCCTAATCTGCCAAAACAGGTTGAAGAAAGATTAGAACACGAACTTCATTCCATTATTACAAATGGATTTGCCGTTATGTACATTATTGCGCAGAAGTTGGTATGGAAATCGAATGAAGATGGTTATCTAGTAGGTTCGAGAGGATCTGTTGGTTCATCTTTTGTTGCAACGATGTCTGGTATTACAGAGGTAAATCCCTTAGCTGCACATTATTATTGCACGAATTGCTTTTATTCTGATTTTGAATCTGAGGAAGTTAAAAAGTATGCCGGAAGTTCCGGATGTGATATGCCGGATAAGGATTGCCCGGTTTGTGGACAACCCTTAAGTAAAGATGGACATGATATCCCATTTGAAACCTTTCTGGGATTTCATGGTGACAAAGAGCCGGATATTGATCTAAATTTCTCTGGTGAATACCAGTGCCATGCACATGACTATACCGAAGTTATTTTCGGAGAAGGGCAAACCTTCCGAGCCGGCACGATTGGTACTTTAGCCGAGAAGACAGCATATGGTTATGTATTTAAATATTTCGAAGAACGTAATCAACACAAAAGAAGGGCAGAAATTGAACGTATTGCAAGTGGTTGTGTCGGTGTTAGAAGAACGACTGGACAACATCCCGGTGGAATCATTGTATTACCTCATGGAGAAAAAATATATTCCTTCACTCCAGTTCAAAGACCTGCAAATGATATGACAACAAAAACGATAACCACACATTTTGATTATCATTCCATCGATCATAACTTGTTAAAATTAGATATTCTTGGTCACGACGATCCTACTATGATTCGAATGTTGGAGGATTTAACAGGTGTAGACGCCAAATCGATACGATTGGATGATCAAAAGGTATTATCTCTATTTGATAATTTAAGTGCCTTGGGAATCCGACCGGAAGATTTGGGTGGATGTGACCTTGGTTCCCTTGGAGTGCCTGAATTTGGAACTGATTTCGTTATGCAGATGCTTCGAGACACAAAACCAAAGACTTTCTCGGATCTGGTTCGGATTTCAGGTTTATCTCATGGTACTGATGTATGGTTAAATAATGCACAGACCTTGATAACGGAAGGAAAGTGTACCCTATCGACTGCAATTTGTACCCGTGATGATATTATGACATACTTGATTGGTATGGGAGTAGATAGTGGTCTTTCCTTCAAGATTATGGAAAGTGTGCGTAAGGGTAAAGGACTAACGCCAGAGATGGAAGAAGCGATGTTAGCTTCCAATGTACCGGAATGGTACATTTGGTCTTGCAAGCGGATTAAATATATGTTTCCAAAGGCCCATGCAGCTGCCTATGTTATGATGGCATTTCGCATCGCATATTTTAAGGTTTATTATCCATTGGCATATTATGCTGCTTATTTCAGTATTCGCGCTTCTGCATTTAGTTATGAATTGATGTGTCTGGGAAGGGAGCGCCTGGAGCATTATATAGCAGATTATAAGAGACGCAGCAATGAATTAACCAAGAAAGAACAGGATGTACTTAAAGACATGAAAATTGTTCAGGAAATGTATGCAAGAGGATTTGAATTCCTGCCATTGGATATCTATACTGCAAAAGCTCATGAATTTCAGATTATTGACGGTAAGTTGATGCCTTCCTTGAGTACAATCGACGGATTAGGGGATAAGGCAGCAGATGCGGTTGTTGAAGCAGTAACCAATGGAAAATTCTTGTCAAGAGATGATTTTAGAAGCCGTTGTAAAGTCAGTACAACGGTAGTTGATCTTATGGTAGATTTAGGTTTGTTAGATGATCTTCCAATTTCTAACCAGATTTCCTTAATGGATTTTTTACAATAACATGTATATACATGTTATAAGTATGGTTTGGGTGTCATAAACCCAAGTAAGCCTTTTAGTCTTATGACACTCAAACTAAAATATTTATTAAAAAATAAAAATAATTCTTGCTTTTTAGTATCAAATGAGGTACAATACATCTTGTTGTGAGGCTCGTTGGTCAAGCGGTCAAGACGCCGCCCTCTCAAGGCGGAAACAGGGGTTCGATTCTCCTACGAGCTGTTAATAATACGTTCTACACACTAAATTCATAAACTCCCGTAAACAACTGTCACAAGGTTTGGAGGATTTATGAGTTTTTTTATTTATTAGTCAATTTTTCGTTTCAAACCATTTCAGACTGTTAAAAAATGATATCGGTGGGTCAAAGCGTGGGTTAGTTACAACGAATATTGTATGTTAAATACAAAACAAGAGTACTACATAGGATTTAACTGTGTAGTGCTTTTTTGTTTTTAATGCAGTTGCAAAAAAATTACAATTAAGGTAGTATATAAATAATAAATATTTTCAGATGAATGGAGGAAATTATTAAAAGAAAAGAACGACGGATTGACATATCCAATAAGAACACTTGCTTATACAAATGAAATTTGAGGAGGATAGGAACATGGAGAAATTTGAATACAAAACAATTTTTACTGATGCTAAGGGAGTTTTAGGGGGTAAGGTTGACCAATACTCATTTCAAAATGATTTGAATGAAATGGGTTCACAGGGATGGGAGTTAGTAAACACCGTTGCTGCTGCTCAAAGTTATGGTAGTACAAGGTGGATCATCTCAATATTCAAACGTAAGATACAATAGTGTCATATATGAGCAAAATGAGAAACTAATATTAATTCCTGTTATATTTATTATTATCAATATGAAATATAGGAAGAAAGATTAGTTGATACTTAGCAGATAAGTTATATTTAGGCACTTAGTTTACACAAAATTTACAAATATTAAAAATTAATCATAAATAATATTGCATTTTAACAAATTATAGAATAATATAGTAGTAAATACCTAATAGATTATTTCAGAATTTCATAGGAGGTAGGGGGCCATGAGACTGAATGAATTACCAGAACTAGAGAAACTTGAATTCCGGTTCAAATATCAGAACGTAGATTACTGTATGAACGTGTCTATTCAACTGAAGTTAGATGATATGATATTCATACAAGCAATCTGTAGCAATAATAAGCCCATTGACGTATCAAAAATTAAGAATGCATTACTGTCTTATACGGGAGATGGAGGAATTTATAACTTTGAAAGTTTAAAATTAAAGCTTGTAACTTATCAAGGTTTGTATTTGTACGGTGTTTCATGTGATATTGAACAAAAGATAATGAACCGGAGAGAGGCATATCGTGCTTTTGTTGGTGAGGCTCATTCATTAAAATTAATTAAGAGTGATGGAAATGTAATTGAATTCTCGGGAATGTTAAAAGACATTAGTTTAACAGGCATTGGATTCATCATGAATCGAAAAGTGGACGATATAGCATATATCAAGGTAATGCTTGACATATCCAAGAATTGTAAATTGCCACTCTTGGGTGAGATAGTCAGAGTGACTGAATTGCCAAGAAATAGAGGGTTTCTCTATGGATGTAAACTGAATTTACAGAGTGATATTTTAAACCGTTATGTATTAAAGTGTCAATTAAAGAACAAACCGGTAAAGAAGTAAAGTAAGGTGAAACAATAACCCAACTTACATATGTTTATTCAATAGAAAAGTATAGAAGAAGACTGTAGTACATTTATATGTGCTATGGTCTTTTGTTTTGTATACTTTAACTAATCTTTTTGTTTAATAAAAAAAATACTATCGATATTACACATTAAATGATAAAGATTACCTTGACACAATGTAAATAATATGATAATATTACCAATAATTGGAACAATACTAGTATACAAGTAAAACAAGCATTCTTCTTCTCTACAGAAATCATATTCTATGAAAGAGGTGTAAAATGAAGATTTCTCATGAACAACAACTTTTTAAAAAGCCACACACGACCAAGAAATTTGGTTGTTACATAAAACGTTATTGGATGCTTTACCTTTTGCTGGCTCTTCCTATTACATATTTTCTGGTTTTTCGATATATACCAATGACTTATATTCAGGTTGCATTTAAGAAATATAGCATAGTTCAAAGTGTATGGGACATGAAGTGGGCGTCGAACAATGGTTTTGAGTATTTTATAAAGGCTTTTTCTAATCGTGATTTTTTATACGCACTTAGAAATACCGTCGTACTTAACTTTCTTGATTTAATAATTGGATTTCCAGCTCCAATCATCTTAGCTTTATTACTAAATGAGTTGGTATTCAAACGTTTTAAACAAGTTACACAAACCATACTTTATATGCCACACTTTTTATCCTGGATTATCATCTCTGGACTAGCACTTCAATTGTTTGCGCCTACAGATGGACTTATTAACAATGTTCTGAATAGTATGGGTGTTGATTCAATTTCCTTCCTTAACGATCCAGGTAATTGGATATGGACCTATATATTCTTAGGAGTATGGCAGAGCATGGGTTGGAATACCATTATATATTTGGCAGCTATTACTGGTATAAACCCCGAATTATTTGAGGCAGCCTCAGTCGATGGCGCAGGCCGATTTAAAAAAATGTGGCACATCACATTGCCGGGGATACGTTCTACTACGGTTGTGCTTCTGATTTTGAGTCTCGGACGTATTTTAGGTAGTGAATTTGATCGTCCCTTTGCATTGGGAAACAAATTAGTTAACAGCGTTTCTAATGTAATATCAACATTTGTTTATACAAATGGTATACGATCTCTACAATTTTCGCTTACAACAGCAGTTGGTTTTTTTCAATCGGTTATCTGTGTGATATTTTTACTCATAGCCAATTCTATTGCTAAGAAATACGGAGAACGAGGTGTTTGGTAAATGAATTTCTTAATGAGGGGGGTATTATCATGATCAAATCAAAAGCCACGAAAACTGGTGACTGGATTATCGTTTTTATATGTTTCATATTTATACTAATCTGTCTCTTGCCACTTGTGAATGTATTAGCGCGTTCTCTTAGTTCTTCAGAAGCATTAATTCGTAATGAGGTTACCTTATGGCCGGTTGGGTTGAATTTTGAAGCTTATAAGAAAGTTCTTAGCGATTCGAAGTATGTTTGGTCTCTTTGTTGGACAGCTATTCTAACAATCATTTGTATGATAGTTTCACTTTTTATGACGACCATATGCGCTTATCCGCTTATCTATGATAAATTGAAAGGAAGGCGTTTTATCAATATTTTTATTATTCTTACCATGTACTTTAATCCTGGTACGATTCCAACCTACCTGCTACTTCAGGATCTTAGCATGATTGATAAACCGCAAGTACTTATAATCCCGTCTTGCTTAAGTGTGTTCAACATGATAATTATGAGAAGTTTTTTCTATAACATATCTGATAGTCTTCGTGAATCTGCGGAGATAGATGGTGCGAACCACATTCAAGTACTTAGAAAAATATATCTGCCTTTATCCAAGCCGGTGATTGCAACTCTGGCACTTTTCTATGCTGTTGGGCGTTGGAATGGCTTTTCCGATGCATTGATGTATATGAACGATAAACGTTTTTACCCTATTCAATTACTATTGTTTAATATTCTTAATAATTTTACCAACCTTGATTTTGTTGCTGAAGGATTTGTAAGTCCCGGATTGTCTGAAACCCTAAAGGCAGCAACAGTTATGTTTGCAACCATACCTATTCTACTGATATATCCAAGGTTGCAGAGATATTTTGTTACAGGTGTAACCTTAGGTGCAGTAAAGGAATAGTCATAGTTACGGGACAATTCATTTGTGTAACCTATGAATTATATAAATAATAATAAGGAGGAATTAAATGAAAAGAATTATTTCTATTTTACTTGTTCTCTGTATGCTATCTTTCATTTTTACAGCTTGCGGTAGCAAGAAAACTGATAGCACATCGTCTTCAAAAACTGACGCTGTAGTAACAGATGACGCAAATTCTACAAAAGACAGTAATGAACCAGGTGATGGAGATACATCATCCGCAGAAATTGTTGATGGTAAGTTTATAAAAACAAGACAAATTACAGTTGAAGTATATGACCGTAGTATCGATGGTGGCACTCCGCCAGATAATAACGTCTATACGGATTACATCAAAGAAGGAATGCTCCGTGACCATAATGTAGAGGTTACTTTTGTGACCGTACCACGATGGACAGAGGTTGAAGATCTGAATAATCTTCTTGCTGCTAACAAAGCACCTGATGTTTGTGTCACCTATAATTACGCAACGGTATTAACCTATGCTAATATGGGCGGCGTGATAGACTTAAGTTCTTATATTGACGATTATAAAGATTTGTTTCCAAACTTATGGGGTTATCTTGGGGAAACGAACATGTACTGGGAAAAAGATCCTGTAAAGGGTACTGTATGGGCGATAGATGCCCGTCTGAATAATTTATCACGTATTAATACCTTCGTACGCGAAGATTGGCTGAAGAAACTTAATATACCTGAGCCTACAACTCTTGAAGAGTTCGAGGCAATGTTGACTGCATTTAAAGACAACGCAGATAAGCTACTCGGTGCTGATGCAGCTAAGATGGTTCCATTTTCCATTAGTTTTGATGTGGGTTGGAGAGCAGATCATCTCTTAGGTTCCTACCTACCAAATGACATTAATGACAAGGATTTCTATATTACTGAATTTGATGATAGAAAACTGCTTGTGCCAGGTTACAAGGATGGTGTAAAAAAACTGAACGAGTGGTACAATAAAGGCCTTATTTGGAAGGATTTTGCACTCTATCCTGCAGGGGATACTACAGAAGATGATATGTTAAAAGCAGGCTATGTGGGTGCTTTTATACACAATTGGGATTATCCTTACCGTAATGGTGATGATAGTATACATAATAATTTAAAGAGATTAGTAGGAGAGGATGCAGCATTTGTTGCTGTTGAGCCCTTTAAGAATGAAGCTGGCGTATACAAAAAGTTTCTCGGCGGACCGAATGACCGTAAACTCTTCTTCCCAGCCACCAATGATGAACCAATTGCATCTTTGATGTATCTAGATTGGATTACGGATCTTAAGAACCGTGAATTCCTTCAGATTGGTGAGGAAGGTGTAAATCATGAGGTTCAGCCGGATGGCAGCATAAAAACCTTAGCAGTTACAGGTGAGAAGGTTATGAACTCTCCATTCAATATCGATTATACAATCACAATCAATGGATTGGATTTGGGGGATACTGATAAAACTTTAAAATCTATCGCTCTTGGTTATGAAGGTGTTGATGCAAGCTATATAGAGAAGGCATATCAGATTACCAGTAATGAGGGCCGTGTTGCAAAAAATGCCAAGGTTGGAGACATTGCATCTGAAGAGGGTATGGGACCGGTACTTAAGGAAAAACGTGATGCTATGCTTGATCAGGCTGTCGTTGCCAAACCAGAAGATTTTGATAAGGTGTACGATTCAGGATTTGCAGATTATTTAAGCTCTGGAGGACAGACAATTATGGATGATCGTAAAGCAGCTTGGGAGAAAATCTACGGAGACGGTACGGATCTGCCAGAATAAATTTAAATTTATAATGGGGGAGGCTTATGTAAACATGAGCCCCCTTTTTGTAGTTTGAATGACTTCTGATAAGATACATCTGATAGTAGATGGGCAGGATCTTATTTTTGTTGAGATTTCCATGGTAGACCATGACGGCAAACTGGTATATAATGCAAATAACTGTGTAAATGTTCTGATTATTGGCGCTGGCTGACTGATTGTTCTAAGTAATGGGGATAGCACAGATTATGAATCTTATATGGGAATGGTTTGGAGTTTTGATACATAAACCAATTATAATAAACGAATGCAATATGTTGCATGAAAAGGGGATCATATGGAATATTCAAATTGTTGGCTGTCGTATCAAAGGCTCTCCGATACGAAATCTACAGAATTGGTATTGGTTAGCTACGCAAAAGGAACGATTATTAACAATGCTACGGAAGAACTAATTTTAGCATTTCAATCTTTATATAACCGTGAAATGAAGCTTCAGCGCAGTATTGAAAAGTTTCATAAAGCAGAATTCGGAATTTTACTTAATCTTGACAAGTCTTTACACAAAGGGAAGGAAGGATTCCATATAAGTTGTAAATCTGGGAAATGTATAATCACAGCTATTTCAGAAATTGGCATATTCTATGGTGTATTTTCTTTCTTAAGAAAGCTTCAGATACAGCGGGTGGAAGACTTTGATATATTATCTTATGAGGAAGAGAATGAGCCATCGAATCCATTACGTATGCTAAATCATTGGGATAATATGGATGGCAGTATAGAAAGGGGATATTCCGGGAAATCCTTCTTCTTTAGAGAGAATGAAGTGGTGGTAGATGGGCGGACAAAGGCTTATGCCAGAATGATAGCATCTGTGGGAATTAATGCAGTTGTAATAAATAATGTAAATGTGAAAGCAGAAGCTACGGAACTTATTTCAGTTCGGTATTATGAAAGATTACAAGAAATCTCTGTGATCTTCGAATCATATGGAATAAAGTTATATTTAAGCATAAATTTTGCCGCACCTATGGAATTGGGAGATCTTAAAACGGCAGACCCTTGTAATGAAGAAGTGCGTAAATGGTGGAAGGATAAAGCAAGAGAAATATGGGAGAACATACCTAAACTGGGTGGATTTCTGGTAAAGGCTGATTCTGAAGGAAGGCCAGGTCCTTTTACCTATGGTAGGACACATGCTGATGGTGCAAATATGCTTGCAGAAGCTGTTAGAGCTTACAAGGGCCTAGTTATTTGGAGGTGTTTTGTATATAATTGCAAACAAGACTGGAGAGACCAAAAGACAGATCGAGCAAGGGCATGCTATGATAATTTTGTACCACTGGATGGTTTGTTTTTAGATAATGTTATTTTACAGATTAAAAATGGGCCAATGGACTTTCAAGTACGTGAGCCGGTTTCTCCTTTATTCGGAGGTATGAAACAAACCAATATGCTGCTTGAGGTTCAGATTGCACAAGAATATACAGGGCAGCAACGACATGTATGCTATTTGATACCTTGGTTTAAACAGATTTTAGAGTTTACTACCTATTGTACTGAGTATAATAGCAGGGTTAAAGATATTATAAGTGGTAATACATACCATAAGGTAAACTGTGGTATGGCGGCAGTGGCAAATACCGGAGATGATGATAACTGGACCGGACACGATCTCGCTGCAGCGAATCTTTATGGATTTGGAAGACTTAGCTTTGATACGGAGCTGTCTGGGGAAGAGATAGCAAAAGAATGGATTATGCAGACATATGGATATAATGTGAAAGTTATGGAAAATATTTTTAAGATACTGCTTATGTCTTGGCCAGTATACGAGAAATACACATCACCTCTTGGGATAGGTTGGATGGTGAAACCACATGAACACTATGGACCGGATGTTGACGGATATGAATATGATCGATGGGGTACCTATC
This sequence comes from Bacillota bacterium, assembly GCA_023443225.1. Taxonomy (GTDB): domain Bacteria; phylum Bacillota; class Clostridia; order Lachnospirales; family Lachnospiraceae; genus Anaerocolumna. Next base: position 20,112 of record JAEZVF010000104.1, on the reverse strand, counting down.
ACAGGGCAGATCATAAGGGAATAGGGGTAGACCGGACGAACAATGGAACGGGCTATTGCAGCCAGTACAAGGAACCTCTTGCCACTATGTATTCAAAGAGGGAAACCTGCCCAGAAGAGTTGCTTTTGTTTTTTCATCACGTAGAATACGATTATAAGTTATCCTCAGGAAAAACTGTTCTTCAACATATTTATGATACGCATTTTGAGGGAGCTAAGGAAGCGGAATGGTTTCTTGCTTTGTGGATGGAACTTAAGAACTTAATAGACGAAGATACTTATCAAAGGACTTACCAAAGGTTTTTACATCAAAAAGAACATGCAATGGAATGGCGAGATGTAATAAATTCTTATTTCTATCGAAAGACAGGGGTTGAAGATCAATACGGACGTAGTATCTATTAGAACAAACATAAATATTGTTAAAAATTGTTTGATAATAAAATTGAATACAATAACTGTCCAAAATAAAACATATATCATTTGACAAAATATGTAAAATATAATATAATTTTATTTATAAAACAATAGTTGTATACATAAGACGAGGAGTTGTCACCATTGACGACTCCTCGTGTGATTTTATATAAGGTAGTTAAGAGTAAGTACGTTATAGCGTTTTATAAACGCAAATATAAATAAAAAAAGGAGGAATTAGAAAAATGAAAAATGTTAAAAAAGTAGTATCACTTCTTTTAATTTTGGCTCTGTGCTTAAGTTCATTTGCCGCATGCAGCATGAAGAAGGATGCTACAAAAGATGCGACCGAAGAAGTAACAAAAGGTTCGGTAGAAAAAACCTCTGAAAAAGCAACGAAAGAAACACCTTTGGTAGCGGGGTATCGTCCATTCAGTGAGAAATTTAGTCCATTCTTTTCAGACACTGAGATGGATAGAGATGTAGTATTGATGACAGCTCCCGAGCTGTTAACAATTGACAGAACAGGGGGTATTATCTACAATGCTATTGAGGGTGAAACAGTTCCATATAATGGGATTGACTACACCTATACAGGAATTGCAAACTTTGATGTACAAATCGACGAAGCAGCTAATTTAACAACTTATAATATCAAGATTAGAGATGATGTTAAGTTTAGTGATGGAGAATTATTAACAGCAGATGATATTATTTTTTCCTATTATGTTTATTGTGATCCTGCTTATGATGGAAGTCTTACATTAAATTCAGCTCCCATAGTTGGATTGAAGAACTATCGTGCTAACAGTACGATTGCTGATACAATTACAGCGGAAGAGGTTGCTGATACTCTGGCTAACCCAAATGAAGAATTAAAGCAAAGCATTATCGATTCCATCATTAGACCTACCTTAGAGGCAGAATTCGAGTGGGCAGGAACTCTTTACGGTGATGAGGCTTATGCTACATATACAAAAAAATATCCAGAGCAAAAGGATTTGTTTGCATTCTTTTATAGTAAGGATGAAACTTATGACTCAACAACCGTTACGGATGCAAGTAAAGTTGTTGAGGATATTATTGCTCAGTATGGGGCTGATTACAAGACCTTAGGCTCTAACTATGGAGGAGATGAAGCCTACTATGCGGCAGATGTTAAGGCGTTAGCAGAAGCGTCCCTTATAGAGGAGAAAAAAGCAGCAGGTGAAGGCAAAGAGGTACCCAACATTGAAGGGATCAAGAAAATCAGTGACACAGAAGTACAGGTAATCACGGAAGGTTATGATGCTGCTCTTATCTATCGATTGGGTGATATAGTAGCTCCATTACACTATTATGGTGATAAATCAGCTTATGATTATGATAATAACAAATTTGGTTTCACAAGAGGTGACCTTTCTGATATAAAGAAAAAAACAACAAAACCATTAGGATATGGCCCTTATAAATTTGTAAAGTTCGAAAATAAAGTTGTATATTTTGAAGCAAATGAATATTACTATAAGGGAGTTCCAAAGACAAAGTATGTTCAATTCAAAGAAACACTTGATGCAGATATGGTTACCGGTATTGCACAGGGTACACTTGATATCTCGAATCCTCAAGGTAATAAGACTATATTTGAACAAATCGCAGGTATTAACAGCAATGGAGAAATCACAGGTGATAAAATCTTAACAAATTCAGTTGATAATAGGGGCTATGGCTATATCGGTATTAACGCAGATACCGTAAATGTAGGTGGTGAACCGGATTCAGATGCTTCGATGAATTTAAGAAAAGCACTAGCTACCATTTTATCCGTTTATCGTGATGTAACAATTGACACTTACTATGGAGATGCAGCAAGTGTTATCAACTATCCTATTTCTAATACATCCTGGGCTGCGCCCCAGAAGTCAGATTCGGATTATCAGATTGCTTACTCAAAAGATGTAAAGGGGAATAACATTTATACAACAGATATGAGTCAGGATGCTAAATATACAGCAGCCTTAGCAGCTGCTTTAGGCTATTTTGAAGCAGCCGGGTATACAGTTAATGGTGGTAAGATAACAGCGGCCCCAACAGGTGCCAAGCTGGAATATCAGGTGTTAATTCCTGGTGATGGTGTAGGTGATCATCCATCTTTTGCTATTTTAACGGATGCATCGGCAGCCTTAGCTACTATTGGATTCAAATTAACGGTGAATGACCTTGCAGACAGCACTATTTTATGGGATACATTGGATGCAGGTACACAGGAACTTTGGGTAGCGGCTTGGCAGGCTGATGTAGATCCGGATATGCATCAGACTTACCACAGCTCTAATATCGTAGGTAAGGGCGGTACGGACAACAATCATTATCACATAGCGGATGCTGACTTGGATAAATTAATCATGGATGCAAGACAAAGTGCGGATATGGCTTATAGAAAGTCAGCATACAAACAATGCCTTGATATTATTTTAAACTGGGCAGTTGAAATACCGATTTATCAGAGACAAAACTGCATTACATTTAGTGTTGAACGTGTTAATATGGATACGGTTACACCGGATATTACTACACATTATAAATGGATCTTTGAAGTGGAAAATATTGAAATGAACTAATCAATTATAATGAATCATTACTTGACACTATGTTATTGAAAGTAGGGGCTGTTCTCAAATTAACTGCGAATTATATTATAATTTTGCAACGGCCCCTTTTGCTAAGAGAGGTAGTAACTTATGCGTAAATTTTTGGTGAAAAGATTAGCATTAAGTGTTGTCATTTTATTTTTTGTGGCATTCATTATTTATACCATTATGCGTTGTATGCCGACTTCTTTTGTAGAAAACATGGCAAGACAGAAGGCATCTCTTCCAGGAGGGAAGTCTTATAAAGAATGGTTAGATCAGCTAAATGCAACTTATGGTCTGGATTCTGGAATTATTGCAGGTTATTTACATTGGTTAGGACAGGCTATCCGAGGTAATTTCGGAGATTCATGGGCATTTAATGTGCCTGTTACTGAAAAGTTTTCTGAAGTTATATGGGATTCCTTTATTTTAGGAGCTGTCTCTTTTATTTTAGAGATTATTATAGCGATTCCTTTAGGAATTTTATCGGCAAGAAAACAATACAGCAGAGTAGATTATACCATTAGTGTATTTGCCTTAATCGGTATATCACTCCCTACTTTTTTCTTTGCAACAATCTTAAAATGGCTATTTTCTGTCAAATTAGGATGGTTTGATTTGTTTGGTATGGTAGGTCGTATGCACGAACAATTAAGCCCCTTAGGTCAAATTTTAGATATTGCCAAACACTTAGTGCTTCCAGTTATAACATTGACTATTGTAAACGTTGGTTCTCTAATGAGATATACCAGAACAAGTATGCTGGAGGTTTTAAATTCGGACTTTATTCGTACTGCAAGAGCAAAAGGACTTTCAGAGAGCAGAGTAATTAACTATCATGCATTCCGCAATACGTTAATACCTATAGTTACCATTGTCGGAAATTCTCTACCACTTATATTTTCCGGTGCTATGATTACAGAGACATTATTCCAGATTGAAGGGATCGGCTATACTTCCTTTCTGGCGATGACCTCGGGAGATATTCCATTTTCTATGTTTTATATCGTATTTATAGCGTTTCTTACGTTACTTGGTACATTAATAGCTGATATATTGTATGCAGTTGTTGATCCTAGAGTCAGAGTAAATTAGGGAGGTGTTAGAATATGATACAAGATAATAGTGAACATGTTAGCACTTCCAAGGCATTGGATGACGAGCAGAGAGTAAGAGTGCTGTCACCGGGTATGCTTGTAATGAAACGATTTTTTCGTAATCATCTGGCTGTTGTAGGTTTAATCATAATTCTTACGATGTTTCTATTTTCGTTTGGCGGTGGTTTGATTGCACCATATGGTGAATCCCAGGTATTTAAGGACTATGAATCCATGGAAAAAGATTATGCCGGTGCAGCTATCAATACAGAATATCAGTACATCGATACTGAAGGCGAGACTTTTCCGGCGGTTGCCAGGACTGAGTTGATATTAGCAATTAACAAAGGCGAAGAGAACTTTGTCGCTAAGGATGTTCGTTATTCTTTGATAAAAGAAGGAAAAGAATTTTATCGTGTGGTTCAATATCAGGATATAGCAACTGTGGTATCCATGAAAGGCATCAATAAATTCACTGTAGTTGGATCTCAAGTGGTTACAGCAGAAATAAAAAGTGCATATGCAGAAGCTGTTTCAAATGGTAAAACAACCTTTGAAATTAATGATACAACCTATTACATCAATAAGAGTGGTAAAAAGACAGCTATTTCAATAGCAAAGGATATTAGCATGGTATCAAAGCTGATTTTTAACACTTATACCGAAGATTCCGCACTGGGTTATGATTTCTGTTTTACTGCAGAAAAAGCAATGAATGATAAAACATCGTCTTTTGAAGTGGGTGGAAATTCCTATGTAATGGTATTAGATGAAGAAGATTATTCTGCCATTTTCTATAGAATGGATGGAACTAAAAAGCAGGAATATGCCATTGCATCCAGCATAAGTATCAATGCCATAGAGAAGGATTTCCTTTCCATTGCATTTCGAGATGTAGTGATAGAAGCAATTGAAAATGAAAAGACAAGCTTTACACTTATAAATAGTGAAGGTATAGAAGAAGAATATGCTTTGGTACGAAAAAATAATCAATATATTGTTCGAAAGAATTCACAGACTCAGTTAATCAGTGTATACGAGGCACCCTCTAAGGCACACTGGCTAGGTACAGATGCTAATGGTATGGATATTCTAACCCGTCTGATGTATGGTGGAAAGATATCCTTAATGATTGGTTTTTTCGTTGTTATTCTAGAAACTATGATTGGTGTTATTATAGGTGGTATTGCAGGTTATTTTGGAAAATGGGTAGATAATTTACTTATGCGTATCGTTGATATTGTCAATTGTATTCCATCCATGCCTCTTTATATAATCTTAGGATCCATTATGGATTATATGAGAATTGATCCAAAGATTCGTATCTATCTGCTTATGGTTATTTTGGCAGCCTTACAGTGGCCGAATATTGCCAGAATGGTACGTGGACAAATCCTTTCTTTGCGTGAACAGGAATTCATGATTGCTACAGAAGCCTTGGGTATCAGAGTATCAAGAAGAATATTTAAACATTTGATTCCAAACGTAATTCCACAGTTAACAGTTTTGGCAACTATGAGTTTAGGTGAAACCATCCTCGCTGAGGCTACACTTAGTTTCTTAGGACTTGGTGTTAAATTCCCATATGCATCCTGGGGTAATATTATTAATGCAGTTAATAATATTTTTGTTATGACCAACTACTGGTATGTATGGATTCCGGCAGGTTTCTTAATCCTAATTACAGTTTTAGGTTTTAATTTTATAGGTGATGGCTTACGTGATGCATTTGATCCTAAGATGAAGAGGTAGGTGAAGAAATTGGTATTCTTAAGGAAGAAAAATGTAAAAAGTGCAAATTATATTTCTAGAAAAGAGTCTCATAACATATCAAAGAACAATCGTAAGATTACAGATGCAATTGAGAAACAAAGAAATCGTAAAAATGTTCCTAGAGAAGAATACATTACGCAAATGAAGAACCCTGAAAACGTTGTTGAATTTGATAATCTACATACATACTTTTTTACTGACATAGGAACAGTTAAGTCGGTAGATGGCGTTACCTTTGAAGTACCACAGGGTAAAACAGTTGGTATAGTCGGAGAATCCGGTTGTGGAAAGTCAGTAACAAGTCTTTCATTAATGCAATTAGTTCAACGACCACAGGGACAAATTGTAGAAGGAGCCATCCGTTTTCATACTGGGACGGATGTGTTTGACATTGCTAAGACCCCATCTGTAGAGATGCAGAAATTAAGAGGAAATCAGATTTCAATGATATTCCAAGAACCAATGACCAGTTTGAATCCTGTATTTCGAATTGGAGCGCAGGTAGATGAGGTTATTGCCCTACATAATAAACAAATGGGTAAGGGTGATGTAAAGAATCGAACCACCCAGATGTTAGAGCTAGTTGGTATCGCAAATAGTGAAGGCGTTTATAAAATGTATCCCCATGAATTATCTGGCGGTATGAGACAACGTGTAATGATCGCCATGGGCTTGGCATGTAATCCCAGATTGATTATTGCTGATGAGCCTACTACAGCTCTAGATGTAACAATTCAGGCACAGATTCTGGAATTACTACGCAATTTAAAAAATCAGATTAACAGTAGTATTATGCTGATTACTCATGATTTGGGAGTGATTGCTGAAATGGCAGATTTTGTTGTGGTCATGTATGCAGGCAAAATTGTTGAGAGAGGTACTGTGAGTGAAATCTTTAAGAATCCTTGTCATCCTTACACGGTTGGTCTAATGAATAGTAAGCCAGTCGTTGGTAAAAAAACAGAACTTTTATATAGTATTCCCGGAAAAGTACCTAATCCGGTAGATATGCCTGACTATTGTTATTTTAAAGACCGATGTGAAAAACGTATTTGTACTTGTGAAGGTGTTTATCCACCTGAAATCTACTTAACGCCTACACATGCTGTTTCCTGTTATCAATACAATAGGGAGAAGGGGGAGAATAACGAATGGTAGAGAAAGATCAAAAAAATATAATATTAGAAGTGAACAATCTAACCAAATATTTTCCCATTAAAAGTGGTGTATTTTCAAAGCAGAAGGGAACTGTAAAAGCAGTGGATGGAATCAGCTTTCAAGTGAGGTGTGGTACCACTATGGGAATTGTTGGTGAATCCGGCTGTGGTAAATCTACAGTTGGCAGAACTATTTTAAGGCTCATTGAGAAAACAAGTGGAGAAGTTCTTTTTCATGGTTTGGATATTCATAAGTTGAATAAAAAAGAATTAAGAAAATTACGAACAAATATGCAGATCATTTTTCAAGATCCCTATTCTAGCCTTTCACCAAGACTTCCTGTCGGAGAGATTATCGGAGAGGCAGTAAAAGAACATAAAATTGTTCCGAAAGAAAAATATAAAGAATATTTAGATGAAGTTATGGAATCCTGTGGGCTTCAGCCATATCACAAAGACCGTTATCCTCATGAGTTTTCTGGCGGACAGAGGCAGAGAATTTGTATAGCAAGAGCTTTGGCAGTTAATCCGGAATTCATTGTATGTGATGAGCCGGTATCTGCTTTAGATGTTTCTATTCAAGCACAGATTATCAATCTGCTAAAAGATTTGCAACAAAGCCATAATCTTACGTATCTGTTTATTTCTCATGATTTATCGGTGATTGAACATATTTCGGATACTGTGGGAATCATGTATTTAGGCAGCATGGTAGAATTTGGTACGAAGGAAGACATCTTTGCAAATCCATGCCATCCATATACACAAGCACTATTTAGTGCAATACCCGTTCCTGATCCAGATATTAAGATGCAAAGGGTCATATTAGAGGGAAGTATTCCATCTCCGGCAAATCCGCCAAAGGGATGCAAATTCCATACTAGATGTAACAAATGTATGGAGAGATGTAAGAGTGAACAACCTAGTGCAAAAGAAACCACGGCCGGACATTATGTTGTATGTCATTTGTATAATTAGGGAATAACGATTAAATCGCAAAGGAATGGTAAAAATGATAAATAGTAAAACAAACACAAAAGAATTTTTAACATTTGATGAAGAACAAAAAATTGCTGACATGAATATAAAAGGAATGCCATGGTATGAGCCTAGAAGAACTTGCCATTTAGAGGAGGAAAAATTGATTCAGCCCTTAAATAGAAAGGAAACATTAAGGATTATGTTTAGTGCTTTAGGCGCGGCTTTGGTTGTTGGGTGTATTTTTCTGTTTGCTTTCTTTCTATTCATTTTATTCTGCCTTAATATATGGTTTAAATAGCACACGAATGGCTACGATATTTTGGTGCAAATACACATTTGATTGACAAATAAATAATTAGTACTTATAATAAAATATTAGAAACTCTCTATTCAAGTGATTTTTTTTGTGTCAGAAAAAATGATACTTTCAACGGAGGCTAAAAGCAGGAGAGATAAGACATTTTAGATAAATAGTGCGCAGGAGGCAGTGAAGTGAAAGCATACGGAGTGAATGAATTAAGAAAAATGTACCTTGATTTCTTTGAAAGCAAAGGACATTTAAAAATGAACAGTTTTTCTCTTGTTCCTCATAATGACAAGAGTTTATTATTGATTAATGCAGGTATGGCACCATTAAAACCATATTTTACTGGTCAGGAGGTTCCACCAAGTAAAAGAATTACTACTTGTCAGAAATGTATTCGTACCGGTGATATTGAAAATGTTGGAAAGACAGCAAGGCATGGTACCTTTTTTGAAATGCTTGGTAATTTCTCTTTTGGAGATTACTTTAAACATGAAGCAATCGCATGGTCATGGGAATTTTTAACCGAGGTAGTGGGTTTAGCAGCCGATAGATTGTATCCTTCCGTATATCTGGAGGATGATGAAGCATTTGATATCTGGAATAAGGAAATTGGAATTCCTGCTGAGAAAATCTTCCGCTTTGGCAAAGAAGATAATTTCTGGGAGCATGGTGCTGGTCCTTGTGGTCCATGTTCTGAAATATATTACGACCGTGGTGAAAAATATGGCTGTGGTGATCCGGGATGTACCGTTGGCTGTGAATGTGATCGTTTTATAGAGATATGGAACAATGTATTTACCCAGTTTGACAGTGATGGTAATGGACATTATGAAGAATTGAGCAATAAGAATATTGATACTGGTATGGGTCTAGAAAGACTTGCTACTGCTGTACAGGATGTAGATTCTATTTTTGATGTAGATACGATAAAGGCACTTAGAGATAAGGTTTGTGAAGTAGCTGGTGTTACCTATAAAAAGGATCCAAAGGCAGATATTTCCATACGTCTGATTACCGATCATATTCGTTCGGTTACTTTTATGATATCCGACGGAATTATTCCTTCCAATGAAGGAAGAGGCTATGTACTTCGAAGACTGTTAAGACGTGCAGCACGTCACGGTAGGCTACTGGGTATTAAAGACCGCTTCTTAGCAACATTAAGCAAAACCGTAATTCAGGAGTCCAAGGATGGATATCCGGAGTTAGAAGAGAAAAAAGATTATATACTTAAATTATTAACCATAGAAGAGGATAATTTCTATAAAACGATTGACCAGGGCTTGAGTATCTTATCTGAATTAGAAGATGCTCTTGTAAAAGACGGGTTGAAAACCTTATCTGGGGAGGATGCATTCAAGCTTTATGATACCTATGGATTCCCATTGGATTTAACGAAAGAGATCCTAGAGGAAAAAGGGTTCACTATTGATGAAGAAGGTTTCCAAAAAGCGATGAATGTTCAGAGAGAGACTGCGAGAAGTGCCCGTACTGTTACGAATTATATGGGTGCAGATGAAACCGTATATCAACAGTTGAGTGCATCTCTAACATCTGCATTTGTAGGTTATGATAATACTTCCTATACCTCGAAAATTATTGCATTAACAACTGATACGGAAATAGCAGAGGAATTAATTGCAGGACAAGAAGGAACTATTTTTGTAGAGGAAACACCTTTCTATGCTACCAGTGGTGGTCAAGTAGCAGATACTGGTTTGATTACAACAAAAGATGCGGAGTTTGAAGTTGAAGACACTATTAAACTACAAGGTGGAAAGATTGGACATGTAGGTAAAGTAGTGAAGGGAATATTAAAAGTTAATGATCAAGTAAATTTATCGATTGATACCGATAAGAGATTGGCAACCGGTAAAAATCATAGTGCAACACATTTATTACAAAAAGCATTGAAAACAGTATTGGGTTCACATATTGAGCAGGCAGGTTCTTTTGTCACCAATGAAAGATTGCGTTTTGACTTTACACATTTCCAAGCTATGACTAAGGAAGAAATCAATCAAGTAGAAGCTATTGTAAACAAAGAGATTGCAGCTGGACTTCAAGTTCGCACGGATATTATGACAATAGAAGAGGCTAAGAAGTCTGGTGCGATGGCTTTATTTGGAGAAAAGTATGGCGATAAGGTTCGCGTGGTATCCATGGGAGACTTCAGTAAAGAATTATGTGGGGGTACCCACGTAAATAATACCGGAACGATTACTGCTTTCAAGATTGTATCAGAAACAGGTGTAGCTGCCGGTGTGCGTAGAATAGAAGCATTAACCTCAGATGGTGTATTTGCATATTACAAAGGGATTGAGGAGGAATTGAATTCTGCAGCAAAGACAGCAAAATCAGAACCGTCCATGCTTTCTAAAAAAATAGAAGCGTTGCAAGAAGAATTAAAAGCCTTACAGTCAGAGAATGAAAAATTAAAAAATAAACTTGCGAAAGATGCCCTTGGTGATGTTATGAATCAGGTTGTAGAAGTTAAGGGGGTAAAACTTTTAGCTACAAAAGTTCCAGATGTAGATATGAATGGACTACGTAACCTGGGAGATCAATTGAAAGATAAAATGGGTGATGGAGTAATTATTCTTGCATCTGCAATGGGCAGTGATAAGGTTAATTTAATTGCTATGGTTTCCGATGCTTCTATGAAAATGGGAGCTCATGCCGGCAATCTAATAAAAGAATTAGCCTCCCATGTTGGTGGTGGCGGTGGTGGTCGTCCAAACATGGCTCAGGCTGGTGGTAAAAATCCAGCTGGTATTGATAAAGTTATCGCTGAATCTTCAAAAGTTTTGGAAGGACAATTAAAATAGTTCAGGTAAACTTAAAAATAATGAATAGATATACAAAAAATAGTTGACGAATGAAAATTTTATGCTATAATCTTAGTAGTGCTATTAAAAATATACCCAAACAGTTGTATAGGCACAATACACAACTGGAGGGAGGTTAGGTGTGAGACTATGTCAAATGTTATTGTAAAAGATAATGAGACTTTAGATAGTGCTCTACGTCGATTTAAGAGAAACTGTGCGAAGGCAGGTATTCAACAAGAAATCCGTAAAAGAGAGCATTATGAAAAGCCGAGTGTAAGACGTAAGAAGAAGTCTGAAGCTGCTCGTAAACGTAAATTTAAATAATTAATTTTTACAAGATAAACCCTTGAGTTGTAGATTCAAGGGTTTTTATTCTTTCTATTCTGCCATCTGCTCATGCAAAATCTTTAGGAGCTGATTTATTAAGCATAGGACATGATTATCAGCCATATATTCTATAATAGTACCTGAATTATGTGGAGAGGTATGCATGAATCGGAAAATAAAATCGAATCATAAGAAATTCAAGCGAAAATCCAATAAAAAATTATATGATTATATTGATAGTGAAAAGAAAAGGGAAGAAACAGAAAGAGCAACTTATCTTGAATTATTATCAAGCCAGCTGAAATTACCTTCTGATATACTTGCAGGCGCTCCCATCATCACAGCAATTGGCAGGGATGAGGTATGTATAGAGAATTATAAAGGTATCCTGGAATATAACAACAATAGTATTAAAATTATTACAAAAGTGGGTAAAGTCACGATATGTGGTAGCAATCTGAATATTTCTTATTTTACCAATGACGAAATGAAAATTACCGGTAGGATTCATACAATAGGTTATTATTAAATTATCGGAATTGGAGGCATTGGCATGCTAATAAAGCTATTTCAGTGGTTACGGGGATACCTGCTTATAAGATTGAAGGGTAATTCCCCGGAACGCTTTATTAATCTATGCAGTAACCGGAAAATATATATTTGGAATCTGAAAACTATTGAAGGCAATTATGAATTTAATGTCATGCTAAAAGATTATAAAAAGTTGAGCCCGTTAGCTAAAAAAACTGGGACAATTCCAACAATTAAAAAAAAAATTGGGCTCCCTTTTTTTACTTATCGCTATAAGAAGCGAAAAGGATTTGCTGCTGGTATACTCATTTTTTGTATCGCTTTATACATACTTTCTCTTTATATTTGGGATATTCATTTGCTTGGAGGGCATTATTATACACAAGAAGCAATCATAAAATTCTTAAAACAAAATAATATTTATACGGGTATTCAAAAAAAGAATATTGACTGCCAGGATATTGAAGAATTAATACGTGGTAGCTATAAAGATATTGGATGGGTTTCTGCGGAAATCAAGGGAACAAGACTAATCATCAAAATAACGGAAACAAAAATGCCTGCTCCGGCAATTGTTGCTTCAGAACCTTGTCATATTATTTCCACCAAAGACTGCATAATTACAAAAATAATTACCAGAACAGGAACTCCAGAAGTAGAGATCGGATCCGTGGTAAAAAAGGGGGATGTTTTAGTATCTGGTATCGTGAACATCGTTGGAGACTATGAAGAAAACGTTGTGAAAAGGCCAGTGATTGCGGATGCTGACATTATTGGGAAGACCTATTATGATTATTTCGATACTTTTTCATTAAATTATATAAAAAAGCAATATACCGGTAATAATAAGAAAGGGTATGAACTATCATTATTGTTAAAAAAAATTAATATATATAATCCTAGTAATCCATATGAGAAATATGATATAATTGTAAATAAGTTTATGCTGCATTTGAATAAGAATTTTTACCTTCCGATGGAATACTCTGTCATTAAGTTCATGGAATATACGGAGATTAAGGAAAAATACACGAAAGACGAAGCAGAAGAAATAGCAAAAATTAGACTAAAACGCTATTTGGATAATTTAATTGAAAATAATGTTATAATTGCAGAAAATAATGTAAAGATTACTATAGATAAGAATACTTGTACTGCCCAAGGAAGGATAGTTGTTTTTGAGTCTGTAAAAGAATTCAAATCTGTAGATGACAGCGAGTGGAGGTATATAGATACAGATGAGTCTGATGGAAACAATAATTGATGTACCTGCTGAACATGAAAAGAATATCTTTGGTCAGTTTGATGTACATGTTAAAATAATCGAGAAGACACTAAATGTAACTGTTATTGCAAGAAATGGAGAAATTAAGTTAATAGGAGAAAATGATAATGTAACAAAAGCAAAAAGCGTATTTGCACAGCTTATCGAACTCTCCAAAAGAGGGAATCCGATAACGGAGCAAAATATTAATTACGCTTTATCTTTATGCTTTGATCATAAGGAAGCTGCGATTGTAGAAATTGATAAGGACCTTATATGTTATACGATTGCTGGAAAACCAATAAAGCCAAAAACATTAGGTCAAAAAGCTTATGTGGATTTAATTCGTAAGAAGATGATTACCTTTGGTATTGGTCCTGCTGGAACTGGAAAAACATATTTAGCAATGGCGATGGCAATCACCGCTTTTAAAAATGATGAAGTTAGCAAGATTATATTGACTAGACCTGCGATTGAAGCTGGAGAAAAACTAGGATTTTTACCAGGGGATTTACAAAGTAAAGTGGATCCTTATTTAAGACCGCTTTATGATGCCCTGTATCAGATTATGGGTGCAGAAGGTTATTTGAAGAATACGGAAAAAGGATTGATTGAGGTTGCTCCTTTAGCCTATATGCGTGGTAGAACACTTGAAAATGCTTTTATTATATTGGATGAAGCACAAAATACAACGCCAGCTCAGATGAAGATGTTTTTAACACGAATCGGCTTTGGCTCAAAAGTTATTATAACAGGAGATTTATCTCAAAAAGATCTGCCACTCGGAACAGAATCTGGATTAGATGTTGCTCTTAAGGTATTGGGTAAAATAGATGACATCGGGTTTGGATCCCTAACCGGACAGGATGTTGTAAGACACCCGTTGGTTCAAAAAATTGTTGTGGCTTATGAAGCATATGAAACAAAGGTTAAAAAGACGGAAACAAAAGATAATGCTCGTATGAATCAGAAGAAATATCGGTTAGGAGCAAAGAACACTTACCCAAAGAATAACGAAAAGATTTATAAGAAAAGTAAATACTGATAAGATAAATTGAAAATATATATTCAAATGAATATCCTGCTTTGCAAATTTCCTATGAAAAGCAGGTAGATGGGAGTTGTACGTGAAGAATCGAGGTTTGAAACAATTTAGGTTACCGATTCAGTTTTTAGGAGGGATATTAGGCTTCCTATCTGTCGTATTGATTTCGTTTAATGGATATCAAAAGGGGGATTCCCCATCGAATACATTAAAGATAGGTATCTTATCTTTAATTTTAATTTCAATTATCGTATTTTATATACAATCACATCAAACTGTATTTAGAGATATTCCTTATTTTAATTCGATATTTATATTTTTATATATTGTTTCTCAATTACTTATCTTTTTAACAAAAGGAGAAGCAGAATTACATTTGTGGATGCTGGGCGGTTTATCAGTCGCCATGTTTTTCGATGTGTACTTAGGGTATCTTGTAACCTATAATATGATTTTTATGGCAAGTTTTATTGGAGGCTTAGCAATAGAATCCATTGTTTTTTTACTAGTAGTTGGTACGTTATTATGTATGCTATCTAATTACTTGAAGAATTCCTCTGCAATAGGATATGCAGTAATTATTATCTTATCTATGCAGATCGTCATGTTATTCATTATTAATAGCTTTGTTATTGAAAAGGTCATGTCTATTAATGCAGTATACTCTTTAATGGCTAGTATTATGGTAATTATAGGTGCTGTAGGCAGTTATAGTATATATCAAAAAATACAAAATCAATATAGTAATATGTATTTAGAAACCGCAGTCGCTTTGGATGAGGTTTATTCCTTAGAAGAAATTCTTGCAGTCGATTTCCCTTTGTTTACTCGGCTTAAAAATAGTTCTCCAAAGTTATACGAGCATTCTTTGTTAATTAGCGAGATATCTGGTAAGGCTGCAAAGGCGATTGGTGCGAATGAGCAAATTGCAAAAGCTGGTGGAATGTATCATGAAATAGGCAGGTTAGAAGGAAAACAGTATGTAGATGAGGGTATCAAGCTTGCCAAAGAATATCTTCTTCCCACTGCTGTTGTGGATATTATAAAACAACATAATTTGAAATATGACAAACCTAAATCACCGGAAGCAGCAATCGTTATGATGTCAGTTAGTTTTATTTCTACCAAAGAGTATTTGGAGAAAAATAAGAAGAGTGATACGACAGAGGATAGTGCAATGATATCAACGGATAAGATAGTTGACAATTTATTTCAACTTCGCTTGTCCAAAGGTAGTTTAAATGAATCAGGATTAACAATCCATGAGTTTAATTTATTAAAAGAATTCTATCTACATATGTAGAATAATCAATACAAGTAAAGCGGAGGCACATATGACCTTAAACATAGAATATGAAACAGAAGTTAAATTGGAGTTGGACTATAAAAAAATAATTACTACGGTTGTAGAAAAAACCATTGATATGGAAGAGTGTCCATATGAAGTGGAAGTAAGCGTATTTTTAACAAATAATGAAGAAATCAGAGAAATAAATAAGATTCACCGAGAGATTGATGCTCCAACAGATGTTTTGTCATTTCCAATGGTAGATTATGAGAGTCCTTCTGATTTTACAAAATTAGAAGAGTACGTAGAAGATTATTTTAATCCAGAGACAGGGGAGCTATTACTGGGTGATATCATAATATCTGTTGAAAAATTAATTGAACAGGCTTATGAATATGGACATACAAAGGAGCGTGAATTAGCATTTTTGATCGCTCATAGTATGTTACATTTGTTTGGCTATGACCATATGGAAGAAGCGGAACGTATAATCATGGAACAAAGGCAGAGCAAAATATTGGAGGAACTTCAAATCTTAAGATAGAAGTCAAATCAAAATCTGAGTATTGATATACAAATCTTTATGTGAAAGGTTTCAAATGGGAGTATATATGATGAAAAGAACTTTAATTGTACTACTATTGATAATGATAATTTCCTTATCAGGATGTAAGAGAAAAAATACAAATGAACCAGAACAAGTACCTGTAGAGACTTTACAACCTACAATCACGGTTACACCAACTCCAGTACCCCCAACGCCAACACCGGTAAATCATGATAATGATATGAAAAGTAAATTAACTGGTTTATGGGTTCCAAAAGAGGTTGGAAATAAACGTCCTTATGCTATTATGTTTAATAATATTATGTATGCTTCTCCTCAATGTGGTACCTCCGAAGCTGGAATTCTTTATGAAGCACTGGCAGAAGGTGGTATTACTAGGTTAATGGGTATATTCGAAGAGCTAAATGAAGATAGGATAGGTTCGGTTCGAAGTGCAAGGCATTATTTTGTTAGTTTTGCTGATGAATACGATGCAATCTATATACATTATGGAGAGACATCCTATGCTACAAAAAAGATAAAAGCTTTAGGGATTGATAATTTAAGTGGTCTAACCGGTATAGAACCGACAGTTTTTTATCGAGATAATTCTATTAAAAAACCACACAATGCATTTGCTACAAAAGAAGGAATTCTGAAAGGAACTGAAATAAAGGGGTATGATACCGACTATGACGAGAACTACGAAGGTCATTTCACCTTTTTTGAAGAGGACACAGAACTAGATTCTGACAAAACAGCAAATCAGGTGACGCTTACTTTCTCAAATTATGCAAGCCCTTATTTTAAATACAATAGTGAAGATAAATTATATTATCGTTATCAATTTGAAAAAGAGCATATTGATAAGAATACTGGAAAGCAATTGGCTTTCAAGAACATCATTGTCCAGTTTGTAAAAGAATGGGACATTGATAAAAATGGGTATCAGACCATGAACATTGCCAATGCTTCAGGTAAAGGATATTACATTACCAACGGCAAAATGGTTGATATAACCTGGAATAAGAATGAATCTACCAGAAGAATGCGGTATTATGATACGCAAGGAAATGAATTATCCATTAATCCAGGTAAAACATATATTGCCGTTTTCCCGATTAATCGGGCTGAGGAAATCATACTATCGGAGTAGAGTATAGATAATAAAGGCTCCGAGTTATGGGTGTTTTAGTTAATTAAGTATAATACAAAAGATTTGTTAAGATACAGTAGGAGGATTTTATGGGAACGAATAAGAAGAACAGTAATTTTTTGGTGCAGGGTAGTATATTAGCGGCAGCTTCCATAATAGCTCGGCTAATTGGCCTGTTATATCGAATACCCCTTACCAATATTATTGGAAATGAAGGAATGGGCTACTATTCCAATGCATATAATATTTATAATGTAGCACTTATTTTATCTTCTTATAGCCTACCGCTTGCTGTATCAAAGCTTGTTTCAGCACGCGTCGCCAGGAAGGAATATAAGAATTCTTATCGTATCTTTGTATCCTCAATGGCATTTGCTGTTGTATCTGGAACAATAGCCGCCTTGGCAGTTTTTTTTGGAGCGGATTTTCTGGCAATAGCGATATTTAAATCAGAACCAACGGCAATTCCTTTAAAGGTACTAGCACCAACCATTTTGGTATTTGCAGTAATGGGAGTGCTTCGTGGTTATTTTCAAGGCAAAAATACCATGTTGCCTACTTCAATTTCACAGATTTTAGAACAAATAGTAAATGCAATTGTCAGTATTATAGCTGCGTATTACTTAATGAAGGCACACAGCGCTTCGGAGAATATTGCAGGTTATGGTGCGGCGGGAAGCACCTTGGGAACCTTCGTCGGTGCTACCATCGCATTGCTATTTTTGATATTTATCTATGTTTTGTATAAGCCAATAATAAAGAAACAGATGAGAAAAGATGTAAGCGACTCCAAAGAATCTTACCAGGACATATTTCGCATCTTGATTATTACAATTATCCCGGTAATCTTAAGTCAGACGGTATATCAAATCAGTGCTGTGATTGATGGTTCCATATTTGGGCATATACAGGCTGCAAAAGGTATGAATCTTACGACGAGAGCTGATTTATGGGGCATTTATACAAATAAATACAATACCTTAATCAACATTCCGGTTTCCATAGCTTCTGCAATGGCTGTCGCTATTATCCCTAGCATTGTAGCTTCTTTGTCGGCTGGAAAAAGTCTAGAAGTAAATAATAAAATTCATCAGGCTATCAAATTAAATATGATTATCGCCATCCCTTCGGCAGTAGGAATGGGAGTTTTGGCATCACCGATTCTTCAGCTTTTGTTTAGAGACAGCACAGCTCTTCCTGCAAATTTATTAATGCTTGGCTCTGTTGCAATTGTGTTTTATGCTCTTTCTACAATTACTAATGCTGTTTTACAGGGGATTAATAAAATGCATGTTCCGGTGATTAATTCTGCAATATCTTTAGTTGTTCATATTGTGCTAGTATTTGTATTACTGAAGTATTGTAATCTTGGTACATATGCAATGGTGATTGGAAATGTGACTTTTGCATTGGTGGTATGTGTTCTTAACTGGGTTTCAGTTGCAAAATACTTAAATTATAAACAAGAGATATTTTCGACATTCATCATACCGACTTCTTGTTCTGTATTCATGGGGATATTTGCTTATTTCACCTATAAAGGCGTATACTTCCTTATTCACATGAATTCCATAAGCACATTAGCTGCAATTGTAGTCGCTATTATAGTTTATTTTTGCTTATTATTACTATTTAAAGGTGTTACCAAAGAAGAACTTCGTGAAATGCCATTGGGAAGAACCTTGGTTCGAATTGCGTCAAAATTACACTTGTTGTAATATTGTTTGTTTGATTTGTGAGAATGTATATTATTTTTAAATTATGAATAGAGAGCAAGAAACTAGTGAATACTATATGCCAAAGGAGTGATTTTGTTGAAAATCAAGAAGGCATGTTTTTATCTCATTAGTTTTTTGTCTGTTGCGTTTATGTTTTCCGTTTGCTATTATTTGAGCTACAAGAACGCGTTAAAACAATTTAATGAAAACGCTGTTGAAAGAAATACTGAGTTGATGTTGTCATTAGACAATAAAGAATTATTAGACAATCCCCAGGAACAAGCGACAAATCAAACAGAATTGGATTTTGCTAATGATACCGTACCTACAGAACAAAGTGGAGATAGCATTGATAATAATGATAGCAGCGTAGCAGTTGATACTATTGTAGTGGAAAAGATTCTTCCAGCTACAAAATATGCATTGCAAACCTACGATGTTAAAAAAGGTACCATGGAGGAGGAAATTCTACCAGCCCCTAGTTATCTTGTAGGTCTTACCCGTAACCAGGTAATCGAATATCTTCATGACTACATGATGGATTTAACATGGAACGAGTATGAAAAAGGATTAACCGCATTCGAACTGCTTCAGTTTTCCAAAGATAAAGTGGTATTGCGTAAAACATATAATCCGGAGTTGGTCGATAATAAGTATTATTTGAGTACCCAGAACGGTTACATTGTTGTATTTTATGCAGATAAAAAAACAGTGTTTGATTATACCTCTGTATCAGTAGAAAATCTGTCTCAATATGAACAAATTCAATTGGAAAAAGGTATCTTTGTAAAAGACTTAGATGAATTATATGGGGTTTTGGAGAGTTACTCTAGTTAAGTTGAATAGAATTTCGAAGGCGATTACACTTGAGATGGTAACCGCCTTTTTAAATCAACTTGACAATTAAATTTATGGACGGAAACTCAAGCATCTATATTCTTGAGTTTCCGCAAATTGCAATTGAAAAACAGGAAAGTCTTACCAAAGTGCCAATCTGCCGTTTTTCGAATTGTATAAGTGTGGCAGTACATTGATTAGAGGCACTTTAATAAGCCCCGCTTG
>JAEZVF010000066.1 GCA_023443225.1 Bacillota bacterium | reverse complement strand
TGTTTCTTTTCTACGGAAGAGTTACATTTTTGGCTGGTGAAGCTTGTGTGAGTGATACCAAATGCAAGTGGAGGTCTTCAAGTTGGTTTGGATGTTGAGCCGACAGTATCTTACTCCTCAATGAGGAAAAAGAAAAAACGTCCTAAAAATGTCCTCTGGGCTTAGCCTGGGGGACATTTTCATTACCATAAAAACTTTGGGAGGCGTAGTTTGGGAATAATCAAAGATATTATTGACGATTATGAGAATTTAATAAAAACTAAAATTACAATTCCTTTAGATGATGGAGATGTAATCAAATTTGAATTCCAACCACAGGATTTGCCACATTTGCTTGGGCTACAACATTTAGAAGATAATCCCATACTATTTGAGTATAAGCAGGAACGTTTGAGTGCCACTGATTTATACAAAGGTATGTGCAATGGGGATATAGATACTGATGAATTTGAGAAAAGCAGTTATTTTGAAGAGGTGTTTCAGAATAGAATTAAATATTTTAGCAGCTCCATGATTTTGGATATCATTAGTGCAAGACAGATTGTAAAATTTGATCCAAGGAAGATAAAAGTATTTACAACAAAGCTGGACAAGTTGGATTATATGTTTTGGAAATTAATAAAAGATGAAAATGATAATTATGGGTATTTTGGCATTGGATTTATGGCTACTGGGAAAAAATCTGATAGGAATTATCCGAATACATTTTTCTTTCGTTCGGACAATCAGTA
Organism: Bacillota bacterium; assembly: GCA_023443225.1. GTDB lineage: Bacteria > Bacillota > Clostridia > Lachnospirales > Lachnospiraceae > Anaerocolumna. The sequence continues at coordinate 16,896 of JAEZVF010000066.1, read as the reverse complement.
CATATACAGACAGGAATCCGTAATTCCTACGTCACTGATGATAACAGATAAGATGAAACAAGTTACATTAGATATTTACTGGGAAGAGATTAGGGCAAGTATGGTCAAAAATCCACACTATAAATACTTGATTTCAAAATCTGAACATATCTGTGACGAATTTGGAAATATTAAGCAGGAAAAAATATTTAAGTGTGAAAATGAGGACATAAAAAAGCATTATCAATTACTAAGAGCCGATGAATTAAATAAGGCATATCTTCCATATATGGATAAGGAATTTCGATGGACAAATGATGAAAAGTGTAACATTTTATCAGAGATAGATCAGGCTAATAAAGTTTTGTATCCTGCAGAAATAAAAATGCTGTTAAATCAATATCGACAAAAAAGCAAATAAAAGAATGTAAATTGGCTCTCATATTGCAAGTTTACATTCTTTTATTTTATAGAGTTAATAGTTTCTCTTTATATTCCAACGCCTTCTCCCTTTTATGCCATCGGCTATACAGATTATGCAGATACCGATAGCAGGTCTTACTATAATCGTTGTCAGTCCCTATGATAGAAGTGATTTTCTGTTCAGCCTCCAGTAAGCACAATTCTGCTTTTTCAGGATTATTCTGAGATAGCGCTATTATTCCTTTTCCCATCTGGCAGATGGCATAATCAAAACTGTTATCGCCTTCATGCTCCAGCACCAGTGATTCGTAAAGGGATAAAGCCTGATTTGCAAGATCATAATCCTTCGCCAGAATTAAAATGTTGGTAAGATTCATTAGCTGTTGCAAAGTATCGTGGGTTTCAAATATACCGTATTCTCTCCGAATTTCCAGTGCCATTTTCAAATGTTCCGCTGCTTCTTTGCCGTTTTTTAGAAACAGATACACATTAGAAATATTATTATGCAGATTAGAAAACAGGGCGGCGGTCTTTCTATCCATATCTGGTAGCGAAATAGAATGAAGTAGTTCCAATGCTTTCAATCGCTTCTTTAATGCATTTCCATAGTCTTTACGGATAACAAATAACTCTGCTTTGTAATCCAGTAACAAGGCTTTGTCACAAATAGAATTAATTCCATGTTTTTCCATAGTATAACTTATTCGTTCCGCTAGTTTTGGCAGATAGTCCATAATCAGATATTTATCCAGATAAGGAAACATATCCTGAAGGAATAAAAGATAAGCTTCTGCTTCATCCACAAGAACACGTTCTGCAACACTAATCAAGGACTGAATCACATTTTCTGGTCGTCGGACTTCTAATCCATGTGTCAGGCAGATAAGATGCAAGCTGTCAATCATATTCCTGCAGTTAGTTACCGAAGGTAACTTTTCTAACATAGCCACATCCTGAATTAAGGGATGGAGGCTTATTTTTTTGTTCTCTTCATCATCCATGATAAATCCATATCGTACTAGATGGTTCACTTCGTTCAGAGTCCCAAGCTTTAGCCACTTCTTAAAGGCATTCTTTAATACACCAGAGTTCGGAAGTAATGAGAGATTCCGTAAAACATCCATCTGTTCGGTCGTTAATTGATTTAATTGTAACAGCTTTCTTAAATGTTCTATCATTAAGGCTTCCGAAAATTCCTCATCTTTGTAGATTTCTACCGCTTCACCAGAATGAATATTCAATCCACAACTCTTTAATTCAAACAATAATTCCTCTGGCTCCATGCCACTGGCAGAAAGTGACAATGCTGCAAGGCAGACGGTCAGAGTATGTCCTTTTAGTTCGGTTATGATGTCAAAAGTAATCTCAGGTTCTGTTTTAGCGGCAGGGCAGTATTGATAAAACAATGCCGTCAACTCCTTTTCTTTATCCAATTCTTTTATTTCTATTGTCTGAAAAGATGTGATTTTACATCTGGTGGTAATCAGAATCTGGAAATCATTTCGGATAAATTCCTTGAAAAATAGATCATCTTTCGGCAGTACATTAAAGTTATCCAGAATAATTAGACTGTCGAAGCGTAGTTTTTGCAAGGTCTGGTAGTGATTCTGGAACAACTCATCTTCGGTCATTTCGGCAGTGTCACCTTCAAAAGATAGCTCAGCAATGCATTTCTTTATACTTCTCTCATAATGAAAGAACAAAATATTGGTATACTTCTTTCGATTCTTATTTGCGAAGGTCTTTGCAAATTCACTTTTTCCAATACCAGCAATTCCAGTTACAAATAGAAGTGCCTGCTCCTGTAGTAGAGACAATGCAGATTTTAATTCTTCTTTTCTTCCAAGAAATGCTTTCGTTGCAGTTGGTACTTTAGAAGAAAGCAATACTTCACCTAAATCTGGTGAATACAGCGTACTATGGCTGTGGTCGTTTAAAATAGCGTATCGGATTACTTTGGTAAAGAATTGATCCAATGCCTGAATTGCCAATATTTCATCAGCTTTCTGATTTCCTATCACAGTCCTGCTATCTTCAATCAAATCTTCCATCTGTGAGTGAGCCTGTGTTTCATTAAGCAGGTTTGGAATAATCTTATCTCTAAAATCATCCTGCATAAAATCAAAATTATCCTCATTTTCATAAGCTCTGATTATTTCAAGCGGTATCGGTCTGATTCCATTACACCAGTTGCTGTACTTGATGTTATCGGCATCCGTAATTTCAGCATTTTCACTATCATCAAGAGAGAGTGAGAATAGGCTTCTTACAAGCTGATGTTGCGGATAAGTTTTCTTTTTATTATCTAGAAGAATGCCAATGACATTCGAAAAGGTAAGTCTGTTTTTCAATCAAATTCCCCCAGTTCAAAATTTTGCTAAGTCTATGCTAAGTCTCCGTCAATAGTTGGAGAGCGATTTCGTTGGTATCATTAACACATAGATTGGTAGCCAGATGAAGCGTAAATGCAACAAACGGATATCAAAATTATAACACACAAACAAATGTTCGGAAAGAAAAAAGTTTGTTTTGTACATTGAAAAACAATTCTGAGAAAGCCAAAAGGCTGAGGCAGAATTCATAGGCTGTAGAGAAAGGGGAAGTCCACTTTGCCAAGATGATTGAAATTAGAAATATCGATTTCAATCGGAGCGAAGGAAATGGAATCACGTCAAGTTGGGAGAGGATCTCGCGCAGGAGAGGCCCACAGTTATTTTCACAGATAATTGGATGGAAGCGCAAGCTACCGCCCCGCTCTACGAATGGAAGCCAAGCAGTCCAATCACTTTTACAACAGCTGTAATTCACTTTTATAGGAACCACCGTAAGTGGAAGGAAAGAAGGTGATCAATGAAAGATTAAGAGAAGGAGGTGCCGGGGATGACAAATGAGATGGAATATGCAAAGTGTATCGCTGTATTAAGAAAATTGTTTCGTATGGGAATGATTTCAGAGGCAGAATACACCACAGCTAGAAAACGATTAATGGACAGATTTCTGATTGTTGGAGAAAATAATCCAAAAATCGCATAAGAAATCAGTTTCGATATTCGTTCATAATTAAATACGAAGATAAAATGGCAGTATACAAAGAATTTATCATTTGTATGCGGCTATTTGCATATAGACAAGAGGAAGAAATGGAGGAGTCAGATGAAAGAAGTACAAGTATTAGAAGCAAGAAGAACCGCCCCAAATAGTAGGGGAAGAACAAGAACAGAAGGTGGAGCAGTTACCGTTGACCGTATTCGTGTAGCAGCTTATTGTAGAGTATCCACCGATGATGATGACCAGTTAGGGAGCTTTGAATCCCAAAAGCTGTATTATGAAGAGAAGATTTATGCAAATCGAGAATGGGTCAGTGCAGGTATCTTTGCAGATGAAGCTATCACAGGAACTAAGGTAGATAAGCGAGATGGATTTCAGTCAATGATTCAGAAATGTAAGGATGGAGAAATTGACTTGATTCTTACAAAATCCATTTCCAGATTTGCACGAAATACGCTGGACACTTTACAGTATGTGCGAATGCTTAGGGAAAGAAATATTGCCATTTTCTTTGAAAAGGAAAATATCAATACCTTGGATATGAATGGGGAATTGCTCCTGACAATTATGAGTTCTCTAGCACAGCAGGAAGTGGAGTCCTTATCTGCAAATGTAAAGATGGGACTCAAGATGAAAATGAAGCGTGGAGAAATGATTGGTTTCAATGGATGCCTTGGGTATGATTATAATCCCGATGATAAAACTCTTTCTGTTAATGAAGAGGAAGCCGATATTGTCCGATTTATTTATGACATGTATATACAGGGGTATGGAACGACTACCATTGCAAAGCGCCTGATTGAACTTGGAAAAAAGAACAAAAAGGGCGAAGTCAGCTGGCATACCCATGGAGTTATGGGAATCATTAAGAATGAAAAGTACAAGGGAGATATTCTTCTTGGAAAAACATTTACCACAGACCCGATTTCCAAACGAAGACTTGCCAATATGGGAGAAGAGGATCAGTTTTATATCCGTGACCATCACGAAGCCATTGTGTCCAGAGAGATTTGGGATGAGGCAGAGCAGATTCGTTTAAAGAGGTCGGTCAATAAAGTAGTAGAGACTACAGGCAATCGGGAACGCTACACCAGACAGTATGCTTTCAGCAGTATGTGTGAATGTGCCTTTTGCGGAGATAAACTGACCAGAAGGACGTTGCACAGCAGTTCAAAATATGAGAAACCAGTCTGGAAATGCATGAATGCTACAAAGCATGGAATTAGTAATTGTCCTAACTGTAAATCCATTGATGAAAACATATTAGAGGGAGCTTTTTTAGAAGCATTTTCTTTACTGGCGGGGAATTTTGAGGATGTTTTGGATGTAGTCATGAATTATGTGGAAGAAACCGCTAATAATGATGAGGATGTCCGAAAGCTAAAGCAGATAGAGAAAGATATTTCTGTCCTGGAATCAAGAAAAAGCAGAATGACAGATATGCTCATAGATGGTACACTTGCAAAAGAGGCTTACGATGATAAACTAACAGAAGTGATGAGAAAGCTCCATATCTGTATGGAAAAGAGGATTTTATTACAGGAAAGTATCGGTAAGCAGAAAGATGTTGGCAAGCGAATGTCAGACCTTCGGGAGACACTAAAGCAGGAAGATATCCTTGATGAATTTGACCGGGTAGTATTTGAAAGTATCATCGACAAAGTTTATGTCGGTGGGTACGATGAAGATGGAAATCCGGATCCGTATAAACTGACTTTTGTATTAAAGGGCAATCAAAGCAGTACGATTCCTAATGCAAAGGAGAGTATGAAGGCTAAGAATTCAAAGAAAGGAATAAAGGTGTCATAAGATGAAGAAACAGCTGGCAGAAGTTGTTGATGGGACTGAAATCAAAGAAACTATTGAGCAGAAAATTTTGTACTCATGCGAGAATAACGGGGCGAAGGATTTGTGTTCAACAAAGAATAACGCCACATGTGGAGACGGTCTGTTTGCTGGAGAGGAAAGGCTAGAGAAATCAATGGTTGCGGGGATTTTGAAGAGAAGATTTAGGTGTGTCTTATAATTGAAAAGAAGTGGAATTCCTTACTTTCCGGGATGGGGGGGTAAGGAATTTTGTACGTTTTGGCGGAAGTGGATACATTTTAGCATAAATGATAGTATTATATTGAATACTGAGTTTATTGGAAGTATAATAACAATATATGACAAATTCAATAATGATTACTCTGAATAACATATATATGAGTTAATAGATTTTAGAAATGACTGATATTATAATGGTGTGAATATATGGGGGGGACTATTTTATATGGCTGAAAGAATTTTTGATAAGAAAAATGTGATTTTATTAAAAGTTAATGAAGATGACTTAAATACATTTTTAGTTGATATGGATATTGACGATTATGGGAATCCTAAGTATTGTCTAGATGATTTTACAAAAGCCATAAGTAATACAATACCGGAATATGTTTTTGCAGAATATGAAAATCCGGATATTCCTCAGAATGATATGGTTGATAAACTAAGAGAAGCTGCGTATTGTATTTATAAAATTAAAGACTTTCAATTAATGAAACAATGGTGCGTTGATAATGATAAGAATGCATATTCTGAATTAATGAAATCTAGTACAGCAAAAAGAGGAGAATTTGGAGAACTACTTTTACATCTAATATTAAGGGAATTCAGACATACAATACCTCTTATTTCAAAGGTTTATTTTAAGGATAGTGCAGGTGTGCCTGCTCATGGATTTGATGCTGTTCATATTTCACCAAATGAAAAAATATTATGGCTTGGTGAAAGCAAGCTTTACGAGGATAGTAAGCAAGGAATAAGGGAATTAGTCAAAGATTTAAACTCCCATATAAACACAGATTACTTGAATGACCAATTTGTGATCATTAAGAAAAATCTGGATAATAATTCTATATCGTGTAGAGATGAATGGATTGATATAATTACAAATTGTACAAAATTGGGAGATAAACTTAACATTATTAATATACCAATGTTGTGTACTTATTCGCATGATATATATAAAAAGTTTTCTGATATGAATGAACCGAATGCGGTAGCTTATCATGAGTTCGATGTAAGAGAGTTAAAAAGATTTTTTGATATGCAGAATAAATTACCGTTAAAAGATAAAGTAAATATAATACTTATGTTATTCCCTGTAAATGATAAAAACGAATTAGTGATAAATTTACATAAGCGTCTTTGGCATATGCAAAATATTTGAGGTGGAATATGGATAATATAAATGAAATTATAATAGATATAGAAAAAACTGAAAAAATATCATTTGAGAAGAGCTTTAGCATTATATCATATTGTACGCAGCTATTGTCACAACATTCTTCAGAGGCTGAACTTTTGGTAAGAAGGATAGTTATTCATATTTTAAATAATTGGGAAAAAATTGACCAGAATACTTACGAAATGTGGACTGATATGATAGAGACTTTAGGATTCTATCCATATATCCAAAAGGACAATTCCAAATTAAAATTAACTTCATTTGCAGATAATGTACGAATGAGTTATTTTCAATCGGATTTTTTGGATAACACCTATTTACATAAGGAGCAGAAAAAAATTTCAAATTACCTTTTATCAGGTAAAAATCTTATTGCAAGCGCACCAACAAGCTTTGGAAAAAGCTTGTTGATAGAAGAAGTTGTAGCTTCAAAAAAGTATAAAAATATTGTTATTATACAACCGACATTAGCATTACTGGATGAAACGCGGATGAAATTAAAGAAATATGCAAATGATTACAAAATTATTGTGAGAACATCACAACTATCTTCAACTGATAAGCGAAATCTTTTTCTGTTAACAGCAGAAAGAGTAATGGAATATGAACCTTTACCTCAAATAGATTTTCTTATTATAGATGAATTCTATAAGTTAAGTCTTAGAAGACAAGACGATAGATCGGATACTCTTAATAATGCGTTTTTAAAAGTAGTAAATAAGTTTCATCCCAAGTTTTATTTTTTGGGACCTAATATTGATGGAATAACAGATGGATTTGCAGAAAAATATAATGCAATATTTTATAAATCTGATTTTTCTTTAGTTGATTGTAATGTAATTGATAAAAGCCACTTAATAGAATGGGAAAAGGGTGACAGACATATTGATAAAGAAAAAATAGGACTACTATGTGATTTGTTAGATCAGTTAAGAAATGAACAAACCCTTATTTACTGTTCGACTCCAGCAAGAGCAAGGCGCATAGCTAAAATTTATTTGGAGCATCTCAAGGAAAAAGAACAAGAAATACAATGTCAAGTACCATTGGTGGATTGGATTAATAAAAATGTATCACCAGAATGGAGTCTTTCTAAAGAATTACAGTTTGGTATTGCGATTCATGATGGTTCTTTACAGAAGCATATCGGCGCGTCAGTTATTAGGTACTTTAATGAAGGACTTTTAAATTGCATTTTTTGTACTTCTACAATAATTGAAGGGGTTAATACAAGTGCAAAAAATGTAGTTCTTTTTGATGATAAAAAAGGAGGAAATCCAATTGATTTTTTTGATTATAGTAATATAAAGGGACGTTCAGGCAGAATGATGGAACATTATGTAGGAAGAATTTATAATTTTTGTCATATTCCGAAACAGAAATCAATTATTATAGATATTCCATTTTATGAACAAGATCCAAGTATATTAACAAATGAGGTACTTATTCATATAAAAGATGATGATGTAAAACAACAGGTTAGAAACAGATATGACCAAATTAATTCTCTTCCAACGGATTTGCTGGAAATTATTAAGCAGAATGGAGTTTCTGTAAATGGACAAATTAGAATATATAATAAATTGATAAGTGATTTAAAGACAGGAGAAATTTTGAAAAATATACAATGGAGCCAATTACCTACATGGGATCAGATATATTATATTTTAGAGATTGCGGAAAATAATCTGTTTGATTTTGCAAGTAGAAGGGGTGTGTTTTCGGTAAAACAGTTAGCATGGTATTTAAATACATATAGAACGAAAAAGAATATTATAGATATTGTAAATGATATTTTTAGTGAAAAAATTAAAAACATAAAAAATTTAACTGAAGAAAGAAAAGAAAAATATTATGATGATGCAGTTGAAACGGCATTTCATATATACAGACACTGGTTTCAGTTCACTGTACCAAAAGCATTTAGAGTTATCGATAGTATTCAGAGACTTATATGTGAAAAAAGGAATATAAAACCAGGCTCTTATAGTTTTTTTGTTCAACAATTAGAAAATGACTTTATTCGTGAGAATTTATCTATTTTGGTAGAATTTGGGGTACCTAGTAATGCAGTTAGAAGATTAGAGAAGTTTATTCCAGTTAATTTAAATGAAGATGAAGTTATTGACTTTATAAAAAGAAACTGGGAATTTCTCAATAAAGTTCTATTACCTTATGAGAGGGAGCGGCTAGAATGTTTGTAGTATAAAAAAACGATGGATGTATTGGGCGTTAAGTCTATCTATTTAGATGCATATACTTTCCCAGATTGAGGCGGTTAATTTGATAATTATTTGGACTATATGCAAATTTAGATGATGTAGGTGAAATATACTCAGCTATGCTTGAAGGATGGCTGTATCACTTACGTACAGGACAAAGGCATGACACAGATTATTATAAGTAAATATGTACCTGATGAATTTAGTATAGCATGTAACGGAATATGATATTGGAATGTTGGAAAAATAATGGAATGAAAATTAGAGGTATTCGATATGGCAAAGCGAGTTTCATTTGAAGTTTTTTATTGCATATATGTGATACGTTGATTGAACAAATACATATTTATATAAAAGAAACATATTGAAATTTAAAATAGATTTTCAATTTCAAACTTATAGTATAGAAATAACATCAGTTATGGGGAGTTAATAAATGGATTATACACAGGTAATGAATAAAGTAGATTCGGTATTAAAAGATAATCTTAAACAAAGGGAAAAATTATGTCTTTTAATAAACGGCGAATGGGGAATAGGTAAAACTTATACTATTTCTAAATGGTTTAAAGAACATGAAGCAGAATATGTATTTAAATATATTTCTGTTTTTGGTAAAAATGATTTAAGACAAATTGAAAATGAAATTATATTATCAATATTTCCTATTAATAATTTTAACATAAAGCCGAAATCTGAAAACATAAAAAAAATATTCTCGATAACAAAATTAGCTACAAATGCGGTTAAAGAAGTCGCAGAAAATAAATTAGGGATTAAATTAGAAATGGGGGAGTATGTAAAAAATATAAATATTGAAGATCTGATAGACAATGAAAAAGAGAAAAAGTTAATAATATGCATTGATGACATAGAAAGATCATCACCTGATATTAATATTAAGGATATTCTTGGATTAATAGAAAGAACAACGAGAAAATTTAACGTATTACTATTATCAAATTTAGATCAAATACAAGATAAAGAATGTTTTAATCAATATAAAGAGAAAGTTATAGATTATGAGTTTAGCATTAATTGTTTGAATGATGAATTATTACTTAAAATATTAAGAGATTATATAACCGGTTTTGAAAGTGAAAAAGAATTTGAAATAATTAATACATATAAAGATAGATATTTAATTAACGTTGGTGGTAAGGAAAAAGATATTAGAAGAAATCTTAATAATTTGAGGATTTTTAAGAAATATGTGTTTCTAATTAGTAGAGTTAATGAAAAAGTAAATGAAAGATTAATTGCAAATAATAGTAAATCAAGGCCAATAAATACTGAATTTATAGAAGCGAGCATGAATTGCATTTCTCATTATTATTTTAACCCAACAGGGAAAGTTAATCTAGAAGATTTTAAGCTTTTGGGACAGAAGAAAATAGTAAATGATATTATTTGGAAGATATTTAGATATGAAGACTTTGAAGATAAGGACTTAGATAGTGTTTTGGATTGGGAGTTAGAAGTCTCTGTTGATATTCGAAGTCTATATGGGCTATATATATTAGGAAACAACGAAATAAATTGTTTACTAAAGAAAATAGTAGAAAAAATCAATTTAAAAGATGAAAAATATTTTGTGAAACAACAAAAAATTATTTCAATATTTGATGCTCTAAATGAGATTGAATATCCCAAAATCGATAGGATACAGTTACTTGAAATAGCAAAAGAATTATATAAGCCTTCACTAGAAAGTGGTGTGGCTAATTATCCGTATGAAGAATGGGATGATATGGATTATACAGGGAAAATACCATGTAAAAAAGAAACAAGAGATTTTATAGATTTGGTAAATGATAATAATCAAATTAAATTTGAAGCGTTTAAAAATGAATGTGTTAAAAAAGCTGTTGAAAGTAATGACTTAAGCACTGTTTTATGTTTTCCTGAAAGGATAATTTTTGATTCAGTGAATACCTTTGATGGATTTTTTAGTCGGGCGTTTAATAATCTAATTAAAGATGGTTCGAAAGGTAACTGGGAAATAGTTTTTAAAGTTGTTCGTATGGCTGATAACGAATTGGTATATGATTATTTATCAATAAAAATTAATAACGAAGTTGATATGATAAGAAAAAATAAACTGAAGCATATTATTGATGTTTTAGAAGAAGAAGCATATTATGAACACCAGGCACTAAATAATCAAGATTTAAACAACTATTTAAATTAGAAATTTTTCGTCATAGATTATCTATAAAATGTACAACCGGTATAACTCAACTTACATATGAGCTAAGATTGAATACATATTTTATTATAAACATATAATTATCAGGGGGTAAGACGGGGTTAAAAACCTACCTCTACCGCTACTTTTTTCGCCATGTAGTATCAACAAGAAGCCACCACACATGTGGAGACAGTTTGCCTGCTATCGAGAAAAGGCTAGGGAAATCAAGGGTTGCGGGGATTTTGATGAGAAGATGTAGGTGTATTTAGAAGAAAAACGAGGAAAGCGTTTACGGACCTACAGAAAGACAGGATTTACAATATGGGCTGGCGAGGAGGCTACAAAGCAAATAGCAAATGCAATATATGACTCCGGTAACTACGTTGAAGTATTTGAACAGGATCTTATTGAAGCCGAAAAGAAGATTGTAATCTCAAGTCCTGAAATTATCCTTGATAGGATTGAACGATTCATATTTCTTGTGAAGAGCAGACAGGAAGCCGGTGCCTGCGTTGTTGTAATTACAACAGAACCTGAAAATGTCTCCTATGGTAGCCCAGATGTTTGCAATGAGTTAGTGGAACAACTGAAACTTGCAGGCATTATTGTAAAGATAAAAGAAAAGGTAGAAGAACATTTTGCGGTAATTGATGATGAACTTGTATGGCATGGTGGTATGAATTTACTTGGAAAAGAAGACGCTTGGGACAATCTTATGCGTATCAAAAGCCATCAGGTTGCGGCAGAATTACTGGAGATAGCATGGGGAGAAAATACAGGAGAATAGGATAATGAATTTTGGATGAAGTGATACGTTTGACAACAATAAACCCGGAAACAACTACGATTGTTCCTAGAAGTTCACATGTAGCGAAATTTATATCACAGCTAGTAAGGCATTGGCTGTATTGTATTGGCTACCTTCAAACATCTCGTTTACCATTTACGTAGGGTTTGATATAATATAAATCATTATATAAAAAGGATATGATGTTTAATGGCATATAGCAAGGAATTATGGCTTGAAGCAAAGAGGAAATGTAAGCTTAATGGTGAAGAGATTCAAATGGCAAAAGAAATGGGACTTAATCCAAAGAGCCTAATGAAAAATATACCAAATAAAAATGAGCAGTGGAAAACTCCCGTGAAAATATGGGTAAGAGATATGTATGAAGATAGATTTGGTAGAGTTGGGGTTATATCAGATAGCAAAAGTTTAAATCCTAAAAAGAAAGTAGAAGAGTTGCCATTTGATTGAGTTAGTGTGATAGAAGAAAGGGTATTTCAATGAACTACGAAGAATACGGAATCCAATGCAAGCAGCAACAAGAAAAAAATAGTAACTACCTTGAAATATTTGAAAGAGATTTGATGGAAGCTGGTCTTACTCACAAAACAATAAGTAATCATGTTGATAATGTAGAGTTTTACATTAATGATTATCTTTTAAGAGAAGCTCCTCTAGAGATGCAGGAAGGTTGTGGTAGTAAGATTGATATGTTTTTAGGCTACTTTTTCATACATAAGTGTATGTGGTCAACTCCAGGAACAATAAAAACAACGGCTGCAAGTATTAAGAAATTCTACAAGAGTATGAATAATCATGGATACGTATCGAAAGAAGAATATAATTGTCTGTGCACTACAATCAAAGAGAATATGGAAGAATGGCAGGATGATTGTGAGGCATTTAATAATTTCTACTAATGAATTTACCGTCAGAGGGGAGGTTTATTATGCAAAAAGTAACTGTTAATAGCGAAGATATTTCAGACGCTATGGAATCAGCAATGGATGGTTGGGAACAATTTTTGAATATAGAAACGGGAGAAATCGTATCTTTATCAGATGGAACGTGGAGCGATAGGGATGAAGAAGATGAATCTTTAGCTTAAGAAATTGATACAACAGACAAATACGTACGCATTACGAATCAGTATGAGATTCGTGAATATGAGATAATGGAGGAATTTGCGTATGCTACTCCAAATCCAAGATATCAAGAAAAGCTTTTACATGTGCTACGCGGGAGTAAACCATATCGAAATTTCAAGGATGAAATTAATTGTTTGGGAATTTCAGAAAGTTATTACGCTTGGAGACTGATTACACTTTGTAAAAAAGTAAAAATTTGATGTGAGGAAAATAAAGTTCCATACGAGATAAAAACAGAAGGGCTGAACATATAATGGCTAAAAAACTAACAGAAGCTTCTTTAAGAAAAAAGCTAAAACAAATGGATGAAGTAAGTTTGATTCAAATGATAATTGACTTATATAAGGGAAGTAGTGTGGCAGAAAAAGCAATTAACTTAAGTTTACTTGGGGACGATTATGGAAAGGAATTATTAGATCAGTATAAAAAACGATTGCATAAAATTTTTAATCCAACAGATATTGTAAGAACTGGTTTCTCTTTAGAAGCGGCACAGGCTGCATTAAATGATTTTGCGGGTGTTTGTCTTGGTTTTGATAGATTCTATGCGGATTTAGCACTTTATTTTGCAGAGTGTGCGACTGATTTTACAATGAGTTATGGAGATATTGACGAGGATTTTTATGATGCATTAGGGGATGCCTATCATGATGCCGTAGTGGCGGCAAGCAATGATGAAAGAATATTCGAGATCTTGAAGGACAGACTTAGAAGTATTCTTGTTGAATTTGCTGGTTTTGGTTGGGGAATGGAAGATTATATTGCTGATGAGTATTATTCAATTCCATGGATAGGAGTAGAATGAGGGAAAGCAGAGATCAAATTGCAAATCATATAAAATTATACACTGCGCGGGATGTGAAATTATTATATGAGCTGATGGTTAAGATACTTTTAGGAAATAATGATTTCCGGTTGGTTGAAAAAGCAGGAAGGGATGATTTGTTTCCTGTAATAGAGAATGAAACTGGTAAAAGGATAGGCTACCAATTAGATACAATAATAGAGAAAGAATCTTTAATAATATTTAGGAAGATAGAAGAACTGGAATTTTCAGAGACTAAGCTTAAGAAAGCACAGCGAGTAGAGTTAATGGCAGATGTCCTGGGCGATGATACTCTTTTTGAAGGATTTTGTCTGACTTTTTATGAAACAGATGACGCGTTGCTGCAGTTATGTAAAGACTTTGGCTGCCTGGAACGATATAACGAATTAGCGAAAAATAATGTGTATCAAAAAAGAAAAAATTACATGCGTATCATAGCAGACTATGCAATGGCAGCTGTAAACCTCTACGGCGTGATACATGTCACAGAACTGCTGAAGCTGATACTTGAATACGAGAACATATTTGATGACAAGGGGTATAACCATGTTGATGGATACTATAAAAATACGGTGATGTTTACCCCTGAATTTATATGTACATGTACGTTGCATCAATTAATAGGAGATTCAGTTCCGGTCATATGTACAACTATGGATGGATTTTTGCTTCATAGTTGCTTTCTGAATTCGTATAAGAATGAACATGAAGAAATGTTGCAGTTCTTTAAAGGAACAAAACGCGAATTAACAGAAAAAGATCTAGAACGTTTTTATAAATCGATGGGATCTTCTTCTTTTCGCATTCTATATCAGGATGCAGGCTTAAAGCAGAGGTATCTTCCGTCTAAAATGGAGTTTCTGCGATATGCGGATGAAAATTATTATGAAATATCCAATGCAGAAAAAGAAATGCGAAGGTATATTGAGAAAAAGTTTCTGCTTAATTTTGCGAATGTTGCTCAAAAGGTCGGTGTAACTTTGAAAGAATGTGTGGTAGATTTTATGAAGGAACTCCATAATCAGGCAACCGATATGGGAAAGCAGGGGGAAGAAAGAGACCCACACGAATATGTACAATTTGTATTTGCATCCATGCAAAGGTATGGCATTGATTTTAAAGATATTGATCAAGCAAATGAATTTATCGGATATGCAATGAAGGTTATGAATTCTGTTAGACTATGGTGCAATCATGGGTGTACTCCGGATGAAGTGATGCGTCAGACAAAAATAACCCAAAGAACTACTGCAATTGTTCCTGAAAGTTCACGCGCAGCGACTATGCTGGCCGAAGGACGAGAACTGTTAGGTCAAATGGGGATAAATATCGATCTAGATGCAACCGCAACAGATATTTCATCCATTTCTTTTGAAAATGGAATTAATGGAACGATGACTAAGACTACGAAAAAAGTCTACCCAAATGATCCATGTCCTTGTGGTAGTGGTAAGAAATTTAAACAGTGTTGTGGTAAGTTATAAAGTATTATAATGGAAGATAACTATGAGATACATGCATCAAAAGTGTTATTGTTTGACTTTAAGTTTTTGTGTTTAGGTTTAGAAGCTACTATTATAATAGTGGGCAGTAAAGTGCGCCGAAAGGGTGATAAAAATTCGGTATAGGGTGTGAAGATAGATTTAGAAAAACACTAAATATGTAAAAGGGTGTAAACGTATCTTCTATATATAACTGTCCGCTATGTAGTATAATTTGTAAATCTTGACGCATGTGGAGACGGTAGTACTTTTGCCCAACGAAAAGAAAAAGGCATATCATGTTGAAATTGAAATGAAGATATAGAGAAATTAAGGGGTTGCTTTTATAGCAATCTCTTTTTATTGGATATTAAATGTGATATTATATAAATAAATGCTGTATAGGGAGAATATTATGACGAATGTATATTTTGTAAGGCATGCAGAACCAGATTTCAATATTCATGATGATATTAAAAGACCATTAACTGAAAAAGGTAAAACTGATGCTAAATTAGTTTCAATGTATTTAAGAGATAAAGAAATACATGAAGTATTATCAAGCCCTTTTTTAAGAGCAATTGATACAGTAAAAGATTATGCTGATGAAGTTGGGCTTAGTATAAAAATTATTCAAGACTTTAGAGAGCGAAGAGTAGATAGTGTTTGGATAGAGGATTTTCTTTCATTTGCAAAGAAACAATGGGAGGATTTTGATTACAAATTATCGGATGGAGAAAGTTTAAGGGAAGTTCAAAATCGAAATATAGATGCATTAAGCGAAGTTTTATGTTTATATGAAGGAAAAAAAATAGTAATAGGAACACACGGAACCGCTTTAAGCACTATAATAAATTACTATCAGAATACTTACGGATATAATGATTTTGAAAAAATGAGAACGTTAATGCCTTGGATTGTTAAAATGCAGTTTAAGAACAATGAATGCCTAAATATTACTAAAATAGACATATTGAATAGAGGTATATTATGATAAGAAAAGCAGTTGGTGCAATTGCCTATGATAATGAAGATAGATATTTGTTGGTTCATAAAGTCAAGGTAATGGACGGAAAAGATAATCAAATACAAATGGACTCTTGGGATTTTGTAAAATGCGGAATACAAACTGGAGAAAATGCTTTAGAAGCCGTAAAAAGAGAATTATGCGAAGAACCAGGTTGTACAAACTACATAATTTAAAAAATTAAAAAAATTTTTTTTGAATTTGAAAATGAAATTGCCTTTAGAATAGGTTTTTCATCTGAAGAAACTGAAATATTTTTAATTCGATATTTAGGAGAGAGAATTAATTTACGATGATAATGAAATTGATAGTATAATATTCTGCAAAAAGAATGAAGTATATAATAAATTTACTAATATCGAAACAAAGGATTATTGGAATAAATACTTGAAGGGCTCACTAAAATAATTGAATAATCCGGACTAAAATACATCACCTGTCCGGTCGATGAAAATCAACATTCCGTTTTAGAAGAAATCACGATTCCGTCAAACGGAAATCATTTCTCTGTAAATATATCTTATAATGGTCTAAT
>JAEZVF010000077.1 GCA_023443225.1 Bacillota bacterium | reverse complement strand
GTTCCTAGAAACCTTACTTCCATGGTCTCCAGATCTTCCAGATGAATGTAAAAAAACAAAGTAATTAGTAACTAGCCACCACAAGGTGGCTAAAATTGTTTGGTAGACAAGTGGTTTACCGTTTACTTCGATTCTTTGGTTTGTTTAATTCGATGAAAGATAACTCCTCCCTCGGTTTGAGGGGTGATAGCTCCGCCATCTCAGAAGGATAGTCTTTAAAAGCTTCCTTTCGTAACTTGCGCTGCCAGTAATAAAAAGTTTTTTCGTTGATGTCATTTTCGATCATCCATTGTTTTGCAGACATTCCGCAAGGGCGATTTTGGCATTGGAGCAAAATATCTTGCCACATGCTCCTACGAACGCTATGAGTAATTTGATCCATAATAATATGTGTCCTCCTTTAAAAAACTATTAGTTTTTTGCATTTTTTAAAGTTTGACACAAAATTTAAAATTTAACTAGGCGAGTGGTTTGACGTTTACGATAATACTCAAAAGTAGAATTAGTTGAAAAAGTTGACAACATATTCAATAAATAAGCATAAGTTCTATATGTCTATGATGGTAAAGATACAGGGGGAGCTACCCTGACTTTATTTTTTATATCAGCTTATTTAGTGGAAGAAACAAGAATTCCGTTCACGGTAATAACGTAATTTCACAAAAGGTGGCTTTATTTATTTCGAGAAACCCCATTGTATCAGATCACTTTATATGCTAAAATAACATAGTGAATGCATACATTTTTATAGAATACATAGGTGATTATAGTGAAACAATTCATAACTGATAAAAAATTATTTATCCGTAGACTTTTTCTGATTTTACTGGATATTATTTTAATCAATATTGCAGCTTTTTCAGCTCTTTTTGTGCGCTTTGAACTTAGCTTTGGACAGATACCAACATATTTTGCGGAAGCAGCTTTGTCTTATGCTATTATAAATACGGTTACAACGATTATACTATTTAGCTTATTCCGGTTGTACAATAGTCTCTGGAAATATGCCGGTATCGATGAATTGGTGAATATTATTTTTGCCTGCACCATATCCGGAGCCCTTCAGATTATTGGAATGCATTACATATTTCAGATTCATGTTCCCAGAAGCTACTACCCGCTAAGCACTCTGTTTATGATGATTTTAATAAGCTTTAGCCGGTTTTCCTATCGTTATGCAAGGCGAGTTGCCAGGCGCAATCCTGGTGCATCGAACAGACGCATCATGATTATCGGAGCAGGAGAAGCTGCCAGCGTGATTATACGAGAGATTACGGTGAGTGCCTATGTGAAAGGCCACGTTATCTGTGCCATTGACGATAATAAAGACAAACAGGGAAGTTACATACAAGGCATTAAGGTAGTAGGAGACAGAACCTATATTGTAGAAGCTGCCGAGAAATATGAGATTACAGATATCTTCATTGCTATCCCTACAGCACCACGAAAGACTGTTAAGGAGCTACTTGAGATTTGCAAAGAGACAGGCTGTGCCCTTAAAATTCTTCCAGGAATGTACCAATTAATCAATGAAGAAGTCAGTGTTACCAGACTTCGTGATGTTGAGATTGAGGATTTGCTTGGAAGGGATCCCGTTAGAATTGACGAGGAAGGCATCATAAATTATGTCCGAGGCAAAGTAATTATGGTGACCGGTGGTGGTGGTTCAATTGGAAGTGAACTGTGCAGACAGATTGTGAAGCACCAACCAAAGCAATTAATTATACTGGATATTTATGAAAATAATGCATATTTTATTCAACAAGAGCTTAAGAACGAATACCCAGATTTGGATCTAGTGGTTTTAATTGGTTCGGTACGCAATACCAATCGAATGAATTGGATCTTCGAGCATTATAAACCGGAGATTGTTTATCATGCAGCTGCCCATAAGCATGTGCCACTCATGGAGGAGAGTCCGAACGAAGCCATTAAGAATAATGTAGGTGGTACCTACAAGATGGCACAGGCTGCAGATCAACATGGTGTGGAGAAATTTATTTTAATCTCCTCGGATAAGGCAGTGAATCCTACCAATGTTATGGGAGCTTCGAAGAGAATCTGTGAGATGATCATTCAGGCTTTTAATAAACGTTCGAAGACGGAATTTGTTGCTGTGCGTTTTGGGAATGTACTTGGTAGTAATGGTAGCGTGATTCCTTTATTTAAAGAACAGATATTACGAGGTGGGCCCGTGACGGTTACCCATCCTGATATTATAAGGTATTTTATGACCATACCGGAAGCAGTTTCTCTTGTTTTGCAGGCAGGTGCTTATGCAAAAGGTGGAGAAATTTTTGTCCTTGATATGGGGGAACCCATTAAGATTGCAGAACTAGCCAAGAATCTAATCCGTTTATCCGGTTATGAACCCGAAAGAGATATTGCGATAGAGTATACCGGTCTAAGACCAGGAGAGAAGCTGTACGAAGAACTCTTGATGGATGAAGAAGGGTTAACAGAGACGGAGAATAAACTAATACATATTGGTAAACCGATAACCATGGATGAAGAGGCGTTACTTAAAGCTGTGGAAGAATTGGATAAAAGTGCAAAAGAGGAAGTAGAAGATATCAGAGTACAGATGAAAGAATTAGTACCAACTTATGTCATAAATAATAACAGCTTGCTTGATACGGAATACAACGAAGATGTTATTGAATTAATTGCAACAACTAAATAAGAAAGTGAGAGAATGTCAATGAGAATGAATACTGGTAGAGGTATAAGATACACCTTGTTATGCTTGCTTATGTCAATTATTTTTCTTTTCCCCGTTTCGCCAGTAAACAGACTAACTACGGTTATTGCAAGTGCAGCAGTACAGGTACAGGCGCCAACAGTCAACTTAAGGGAGGGGAGTTATTTTGACACCCAGAAGGTTACCTTAAGCTGTAAAACAAAAGGTGCAACGATTTATTACACTACGAATGGTAAACAACCTAGCAATAAATCAAAAAAATATACGAAACCCATAACCATATCAAAGGATTGTGTAATACGTGCCGTAGCGATTAAGCAGGGTGTTAAGAGCAAGGAAATAGTTAAGAGTTATACAATAGAAGCATATGCAGACATAAAAAGTGATGTGTTTCGTTATCAAATAGCAATTGAAAATGATAAGATAGATAAACTTTCCAAAACAGATCAGGAAATATGTAATACCATTCAAAGTGTGATCAATGTCAGTATAAAGGATGATATGACGGATTATGAAAAAGTAAAAACGATTCATGATTTTATCATAAATACCTGTGCATATGATACATCAAACGAAGATCCGTATCAACTTCCGGAATCCTCGTTCCGTATTGAGGGTGTAATTCTGAAAGAAGTTGCTGTTTGTTTGGGTTATGCGGAGACATTTGAATTATTTATGAATCTACTGGATATTGAGAACAAATTTGTGGTTGGAGATGCGGATGGCATTTCCCATGCATGGAATATGGTAAAGCTGAACGGCAACTGGTATCATGTGGATACTACCTGGGATGACCCTACGATGGCTAGCGGGGAACAACAACTGCGGTATAACTACTTTCTAATCACCGATGAGCAGATATCTGCCGATCATGTATGGAAAAGGTGGGATTATCCAGAGTGTAACAGTGAGGATCTGATGTATAAGGTCTACGAAGAAGGTGGTATCCTTTCTACGGTAGATGAGTATAGTGCCAAGTTTACTGAGCTTTATAATAAAGGCTTAAAGAACATTACCATCTTATATCCGGAGAATACAAAACCGGGCACATCATTTATATTTGATTTGCCAGGTGTAGAATCTTACAGATATGCTCCAGTAGAAAAATTTGGAGATTATTATCTTTTCACAGTAATTTTAGATTAAATCAAAGGGCTGTTGCAAAATTATTATACGAAAGTAATTTATAAACCGACCTCTGCCAAATAGACAGAGGTCGGTTCAAATTACTTTATAATCTTGCAACAGCCCAAGCTATAAATAACACTTACAGAAATTGGAGTATTTGCTCCCGCACAGAATCTAGATGAGCATCTTGAATACCAAAATCTTTTTCTTTGTAGGTCCAGGAAGCACGGCCAATGTTGTATTTCTCCATAAGCTGGTGAAAATCACGATACCAATTTAAGGTTGATTCTGGGTCTGCTTGGTTGATAACTCCATATTCACCACAATACAGAGGAACATTATATTCCTCGGCAGTTTTGACAGCAATTTTAATTATTTCTTCTAAGTAGGTTATATCCATTTTATCTGTCGTTTCATTCGATACTTCATATTGACCAATACGGTCTGCTAGTCTTTGATATGTCTCTATGGCATCCGGATAAAAAACATCGACATCCTTTGGAATGGCATCCACCCAAGCAGCCTTCTGGTGGGTAAATAGCATTGGTTCATAGAAGTGAAAGGTATAAATTACATTCTCATCGTAAGGTTTATCCATGTATTTTAATGTATGAATACTGTTCCACATATTACTTCCAATGATGATTTTGGCATTGGGTAATATTTCACGTATCGTTTCGTATGCACGTTTCGCCAAACGATTCCATGCTATTCCACCGGAAGGATCCACCATTTCATTTAAGATTTCAAAGGCAAGCATTTTGGTATCATCTTGATACCTGCGTGCGATAAATTTCCAAAGATTCAGAAAACGTTGAATCAATTTCTCGTTCTCAAGAAAGAAGGATGCTTTTTCCGTACCGTTGTTAATTTGTTCGTGAAAGACATATCCGGCAGTTTTGTGTAAATCTAGGACTACATTAAGATGATAGCATCTGCACCATTCAATGCAACGATCTATGTACCCGAAACCATCTTCTGAATACACACCCTCTTCCGGTTCTATCAGTTCGAAATCAATTGGCAGACGAACATGATCCAGTCCCCAAACTGCGATTTGTTTTATGTCAGCTTCTGTAATAAACGTATCATAGTGTACTTTTCGGTGACAGCATTGGGAAAGCCATCCTCCAAGATTAATCCCTTTTTTAAATCCTTCAAATTCTCTCATAAAATCCCCCCTTAATTGTATAGGTACTTAGGCGTTTGCGAAACGCCAAAAGCCGCATAAATACGGCATTTTTTTGTTACAAAAATAAAATATCCCCTCTAGGTTATGGTATAATAGAATTGTCGAGAAACCATTAAACCAACCACTCAAAGGAGATATATTCATATGATACCATACAAACAGCTCTCAGTGGCAGATGTTTTTGAAAATTGTCAAGAAATTTTAGATTCTGACAAACCTCAGTTTCTGTCTCTTCTAGAAACTCATATTGACCTAGATGAAATTGTTCCGATCTCTTTCAGAAATCATTTCTATGCATCAACGGGCAGATCCCGCAAATACCCTTTAAATGCAATGCTTTGGGCTTTGATCATTCAGCGCATATTTTCTATCCCTACAGACTCTTTACTTCTCGTTTTCCTTCAATACTCAAGAGATTTAAGAGAGTTCTGCGGTTTTAATAAAGTCCCTGATGCTTCTAAAATTACTCGTTTTAAACAAGACTTTCTAGAAGACTTACAATCAGTTTTTGAGAATCTCGTAAATCTCACTGAACCAATATGCCAAGCCATTGACTCTGCCAAAGCAGATATGACCATTTTTGACACGTCAGGCATCGAAGCTTGGGTTACTGAAAACAATCCAAAGTATGCCAATAAGGTTATTAAGCAGTTAAAAGCTTATGCTAAAGCCAATAACTTTGATTCTAATTATGATCCTTATAAAGCTGCATATAGTTCTATGCCTTCTCATGCAGCTGCTAATGACCAAATCAAACAACTCTACGTAGACGGACACTTTTGCTATGTTTACAAGATTGGCCTTGTAACAAACGGTCTTGGAATCGTCCGTCATATTGATTTTTATAACAGAGAGTTTCTCAATGCTCATCCTGAACTAATTCCAAACAAAAAATCTGATTCACCTGATGAAGATAAATCTGTTCATGATGCACGATTGCTTATTCCCACTTTAATAGATTTCTTTAAAGCACATCCATTGATCAACCCCAAGACATTTTTAGGGGATGCTGCTTTTGACTCTGTCTCAATCTATAAGCAGCTACTCTCAGGTGACACTTTCGGTAAAGATAAACACTTTAATTCCGCCTACATTCCACTGAATTCCAGATCGACTTTAAAAAGTAGCTGTCTAATCAATGAAAACGGCATACCTTGTTGTCCTAATAATCCATCATTAGAGCTTCGCCGTGAAAGTAAGAAACCTGATTTTAGATACGGTGTTTCAACCATTAAATTCGTCTGTCCGCTAACTACCTATGACAAAATTGAGAGCGGAAAGTATCGTCGTGTCTGTCATTGCGAGAATCCATGCACAGATTCTCGCTGTGGTCGAATGGTCTACATCTATCCAGAAAAAGATTTACGAGCTTATCCAGGCACTCTTAGAGGTACCGAAGAATGGAACGAAACATATAAGATTAGAACAACGGTTGAACGTTCGATAAATCATTTCAAAGATAGCTTCTGTCTCGCTGGTAGAAAAACTCAAAATGAGAAAACACTTCATGCCGATTTAATACTTGCAGGAATCACACAGCTTATCTCTGTATTACTTGCAAATAAAATACATCAGCATCAGTACATCAGAAGTCTAAAACCACTTATTGCATAGGACTTACTAATTTCATAAATTCAAAGCCTTATTAAAGTGCGACCAAAATCAGAAGTTATCATTTCTCATCTGAGAATTCGTTCCATAGCACGAGTTCTTCCTTGTATTAATCAAGATTGTGGACTTGTTTCGCAATTACCTAGTATAGGTACTATATTATATCAAAGGGTAACATAAATCAATTGGATAGATTGAATTTTTTTACAAAAAGTTCAAAGGAATATCGAATTATACATTTTTAACATAATTCAATTAGGAATAAGACTCGAAATATTAATTGCATTTTACAGTTAAATCCCGTACTGCTGGTACTTTTGTTAATACTGGTAAAAGTAGAGTGGAAACGATGATGCCAAAGGCATTTTGCACTAAGTTAAAAGGGATACCAGATGCAGCAGCTACAAAGCCAAGATTCATAATAGCTCCTTCAAATATAAAATATCCGCTTGTAACAAGAAATCCTCCGCTGATTCCGGCGACAATAACAGCAACCGATTTAAACTTTGTTTGGAAGAGTTTATTGCTTAAAAATTGATATACGACACTAGCAGCAATAGCTGCAAGTGCTTTAATTATTAAGGTTGGAAGTGCGAATCCAGCATATCCGGAAAATAAATCAGCGAACATGGAACCAATTCCCGCAGCAGCACCGCCGTAGAATGGACCTAGGAGGATTCCTGATAAAAGAACCACTCCGTCTCCAAGATGAATATAGCCGCTCGTAGGAGAAGGAACCTTAATTACCATGGTTGCGATACAGGTCATGGCAGCCATCAAAGCCGCCATTATGATTTTTATTGTTTTCTTATTTGCCATAATACCCTCCATCTGCCGCTTCAGCGGCTTATAAATATGTAGCAAATAGCAAACGCATGCTTTTTGCTGTATTTGATTGTAGATACTATATAATAGATTTGGCATGATTAAAAGTGCCAGTAACAGAAAGAATAACAATACCAGAATAGAGGAGAGGATAACTATTTATGTAAATAGCATGGAAATAGCTACGCAAATAATCCTATTGACACTTGGATATAATTGTAGGTATAATCACGTAAGGATATTTAAATGAATTTTTGAAGAGAAAAAGAACGGAAGCGAATCCATGAATACACTAAAGTTAGTTTTAAAAAATGAAAGATTTATTAAGCATAGTCTACTGTTTGTGTTTATCATGAGTGTTGCTCTTAGAGTTATATTAGGTGTAGCATTTGGGCAGATGAATGTGTTTTATGATGAACTATTGCACTGGAATCTGAGCAAATCAGTGTTTTATCATATGGGAAGTTTATTTCGGAATGATATGCTAAGTTATAAGGAGATCTTATATTCAGTAGTACTTTCGGTTAGCCATTATTTTGGGAATACAGAAATGCAGTATTTTGTAGCAGTAGGAATCAACTCTGTATTAATGTCTTCCGTAGTGTTTCCGGTATATGCTATGTCAAAAAAGTTTCTAGGTAATAATTTTTACGCGCTCATCTTATCCTTGGTCAGCATATTATTACCTGAAATGGCCTATACTGCAAAGATTATTCAGGAAAACCTTTTTTATCCCCTTGCAATCTGGTTTTTCTTCTTATTCATAGTAATTATTTTGGAGAACCAATACAAACGAAGAAACATGGTTCTTTTAGGTATCTATGTATTTATCATCAGCTTGTGTAAACAGATGGCTCTTAATATTGCAGCTGGATTAATTTTATATTATGTATTACAGTTCTTCTTTTTTGATAAAGTAAACCGTAAGAAATGTTTTTTCTGTCTATTATGGTTTATGGCCGTATTTTTTGGGTTAAAGTTCGCTTATGGAATCTGGTTTGATTACGCATATGGATTAAAGGATGTTTCTGCCTCCGAGGCCACCATAGGGGTTATCCTTATGAATCTGCTGGATCCTTACCTCTTAAGCCAGCTTATTTATCCGGCAGTCACCTATTTGCTCCTGTCTATACTATACATGGGAGTCTTTCCGGTTTTATTGCCTCTTGCTCTTTTTAAAGAATTAAAGGAGAAAGAACGAAATCTTTTGATTTTAATCGGAGCAATCTTTTTATCAACGGTTATGGTAATTTGCCTTAGAATCATACCAACAGAAAATCTTGATCAGCTTACGATACGGTTCCATTTCCGCTACCTGTTCTATCTGACGGTACCAATACTGATACTATTATTTAGTATAAAGGACAGAATAGCCATGGAGACATGGAAGATACGAACGGTAGCCATCTTGGCACTGATCTATATTTTATTACTAAATTATATCAAACTGCTACCGGAGGATGGTTCCAAAATTGACTGTGTAGGTGCAAATTATATTAAGTATTTATTTGCATCGGATATGATGCAGAGCACCCTATATATTTTGATATTTGCCGCAATCTGCTTTGGTTTTTATTTGTTGTATCAGAAGAAAGCCAAATTGCTAATTAGCTTGATTCTGATAGGGTTTCTGATATCAGGAGTTGTTAGTAACTGTTATACCTACAATGAATTTTATAAGAACAAGAAAATGTCTGTATATAAAAAAGAAGATGCATTTACCCTAAATGCTTTTTTTGAAAACACGCAAATAAAGGATAGAAGTAGCTCTCTCTTAATCATCTCCGAGACAAAATACTCGGATGCGAAACTGGAAGTATATTTGGAGCATCCGAATTATTATTTCTGTAAGATGGAAGATTTCAAGAATTTTACAGAGAATTATTCCGAGAATTATTCCGAGAATAATACTTTGAATAATACTTTGAATAATACTTTGAATAGTTCTTTGGAACCCTTTTCGGAACTGGACCTATATAGTTTTAATATTTCATTTCGTGATGAAGACTTTACGTATCCGGATTATATCGTTTCTTATGAGGCTATCCATATTGATGGGTATGAGGAAATGAATCTTCCATTAAATAAGTATTACATGTATTCAAGGGTAGAGTAACCTCATACAAATTAAGCAGGTGGTGTCATAAAAACGAATCAGCTTTATTACTTTTTGCGACAACCCCTAGAGAGAAGTGTATAGAAATTGAAGCAAGCAACGAAGATTAGTAATGTGAACATGTTTCTATGGAATACAATCGGCAGTATTTGTAGTGCCGGATCTTCCTTTGTTTTGTTGGTATTTGTTACGAGAATATGCGGAAGTTCAGATGCCGGAGTATTTGCCTTAGGATTTGCCAATGCACAGCTTATGCTAACGATTGGAAGGTTTGGTATGAGGGCTTATCAGGCAACTGATATTAAGTTTCGTGTAAAGTTTCAAACTTACTTTATGTCAAGGATCCTTACTTCCATGGCAATGCTAGTGGTAAGTGGAGGCTACCTTCTTTGGCATGGTTATTCCTTTGAAAAAAGCGCCATCTTATTCTGCATCTGTGTCATCAAACTGGCAGATGCTCTGGAAGATGTTTTTCACGGTCTCTTTCAGCAGAATGGCAGAATGGACCTGGCAGGCAAATTATTGACCTTAAGAAATGTAGTTACCATACTGTCTTTTACAGGGATTTTAGTGATTACAAAGGACTTGCTACTTACTTGTGCAGTTACGGCATTACTTTCGGTTGCAGCCAGTATCTTTATGAATTTACCAAAAGCTAGAACCTTTGAGAACTTGCGCTTTGCATGTTCTAAGGAGGAATTGGGAATATTAATAAAAAGCTGTTTCCCCTTATTTATCGGAAGCTTTTTGTCCTTATATATATATAATGTGCCCAAATATATGATAGACAGGTTTCTGTCGTCTGATATTCAGACCTTTTTTAGCATTCTATTTATGCCGACTTTTGTGATTAACCTTCTTAGTGAGTTCTTATTCAAACCATTACTAACCAACATTGCAGTACAATGGGAACAGAGTGAGGTTCGTTTATTTGTGCAGTATATAGGGAGATTACTACTGGGGATCATCGCCATAACCTTGATTACAATTACAGCCGGTGCATTCTTTGGCTGTGAAGTATTATCGTTTATATATGGTGTTAATTTACTTCCATTTCGTACGGAATTAATTCTATTATTATGTGGCGGAGGTTTTGGTGCTGGTGTCTTTTTACTACTACATATTTTAACGGCTATGCGTAAACAGGTAGGACTGTTGTATGGATATATGATGGTTTCTCTGATCATTACCTTTTTAACACCGGCTCTTACGAAGGAGTATCATATGATGGGTGCTTCCATTGCCAGTGTGATATCGAGCATTTTATTATTTATATTATTTTCACTGATGTTATTGTTAGGAATCTTAAGAAAGAGTAAAACTTTATGAAAATACAAGTAAAACCGAAAGTACTTATTATTATACCAGCCTATAATGAAGAAAAAAATATAGGAAATGTCATATCTCAGCTTCAGGAAAATGTTCCTGAAATGTCCTATGTCATCATAAATGATTGTTCCAATGATAATACAGAAAAGATTTGCAAGAAGTATGGCTACCATTATCTTTCCTTACCAATCAATCTCGGTATTGGGGGAGGGGTTCAGGCCGGTTATCAGTATGCTTTGGATCATGATTATGATATTGCGGTGCAGATGGATGGCGATGGACAGCATGATGCTTCTTACATAACCAGGTTAATTGAACCCATTCTGGCAGATGAAGCAGATATAGTGATTGGTTCTCGTTTCCTTAATAGAGAAGGCTTTCAATCCTCTGGTATGCGAAGAGCCGGCATAAACTTTCTTAGCTTCCTAGTTCGTATGTGTTGTGGAACCAATATAAAAGACGTAACAAGTGGATTTCGTGCAGTGAATC
Source organism: Bacillota bacterium (assembly GCA_023443225.1). GTDB lineage: Bacteria > Bacillota > Clostridia > Lachnospirales > Lachnospiraceae > Anaerocolumna. The sequence goes on along the minus strand of JAEZVF010000077.1, from coordinate 135,644 downwards.
GGAAATTCATTCGAATTTATGCCAAAGACTATTCACAGGATTACCCGGAACCAGAGGCCATCATTGCAGGGGCAATGAACCTGGGAAGAATTAAGGAAGTTCCTGTTATTATGCATAAACGGGCGGGCGGTATCAGTTCTATTAATTTTTGGCAATCTATTTACTATATGATTAAAGTTTCATTGGCAATCTTTTTTTATCGCTTTACTTATTAATTTTCGTAATTTTTACGAAAGTTAATTATTTACGAAAGGATCTTAATTATGCTGTCATATTCATTAAGAATATTTTTAGCGATTGCTTTAGTTGTATACTTCTTTATGATAATCATATTTTTAAAGAAAAAGTCTCTTTCTTTAAGATATACTCTATTGTGGATATTTGCAGGTGTTATGATGGGGATATTTTTGGTGTTTCCACAATTGTTGGATCAACTCATTGCCATGGTAGGCATTAAGTCGACCATGAATGGTTTATTTGCACTTAGTATTTTCTTTCTTCTAATACTTTGTATGACGATTACATCCATCGTATCCAAGCAAAGCAATCATATCAAAAGCTTGGCACAAAACAATGCTTTTTTAGAAAAACGAATCAGAGAATTGGAGAAGAGAATTGATGATAAAGATCACGAGCAAGAGCAAGATCAAGGGCAAGATTACGAAGAATAAGTATACTTGTAATCATACCTTTGTGATTTGTGCTTATCAGGAAAGCCCCTACTTAAAAGAATGTATTGAATCCCTAATGGCACAGACGGTTTCATCCAAGATTATGATGATTACATCAACACCAAACTCATATATAGAACAAATAGCGGAGCAATATCAGATTCCATATTATATTAACACCGAAAAAAAGGGGATTGCAAATGACTGGAATTATGCCTATCGGATGGCAGATACCACATATGTTACCTTAGCACATCAGGATGATATCTATGTAAAAGACTATCTCAAAGAAATCCTACTGGGAATCAAGCAATCACAAAATCCTTTGATTGCGTTTACTGATTATTATGAGTTACGAAACGGGACATTACAACGAAACAATACCATGCTGAACATAAAACGGTTTTTGCTGCTCCCACTTACTTGCACTAAATTACACAGCAGCATATTTATAAGAAGAAGGATCCTCTCTTTTGGCTGTCCTATCTGTTGTCCATCTGTTACCTTTCATAAGAGCAATCTGCCGGAACAGATATTTATTGAAGGATACCGGTCAGATGCTGATTGGCAGGCTTGGGAGAAACTGTCCAGAAGAAAGGGTGACTTTATTTATATCCATAAGCCCTTAACCTATCACCGTATTCACGAAGAATCTGCTACGACAGCAATTATTGGTGACCGCGTCCGTTCCAAGGAGGACTATGAAATGTTTCGCTGTTTCTGGCCGCCCTTTATTGCAAGACTCTTAGTTCGAATGTATTCAAAATCTGAGCAATCAAATACGTTAAGCAAACATAAAAAGGAAGGAAATCGGGTTTTTTAAACTAGTGAAAAAGGCTATTTAATACGATTAAGTCAAGGGTTTCAATTGACAACCTTATTTAAATAAAATATACTTATTATCAGTAAATAAAATCGTAGAAAGGGGTGAGTTATGTCCAAACTGATTTCTCATACAGAAGATATCAGAGCTGCTACTGTGTTAGAAAGCGTTAAAGTAATTTTTTTAATCTGCATTGGCGTAATGTTTATTGGGCTTGCCTTTATATTTAATTCTCCTTATGAGATATGGGCAGGTTATATGCGAATTCTAACCTCTTCAGCCGATTTAATTACAGATTATATTGAGCTTTCGAATGTTGGCGCAACTTTTTTTAATGTGGGAATTATGTTGCTCTTAAGTCTTATTATGGTGAAGGCAAATGGTCAGGAAATCAATGGCTTGATGATAGCAGCTATTTTTACAGTAACAGGATTCTCTTTTTTTGGGAAAAACTTATTTAACACCATTCCAATCACCGTTGGTGCATTCTTGTCTGCGAAAATGGAATATTTGCCCTTTCGACATTATTTGGCATATGCCTTGTTTGGAACGGGTTTAAGTCCATTGGTTAGCGAAATCAGTTTTAATCTTGGATTGCCCCTGTGGCAAGGTATCCCACTTGGTGTAGCAGCGGGTATCTTTTCTGGATTTGTGATACCTCCATTGGCAATGAATTTTTCTAAATTTCATCAGGGTTTTAATCTGTATAACATAGGATTTACGGTGGGCATTATTGGTATGTTTTTTATGGCAATATTGCGAAGTATGGGGATTGAAGTCCAAGCCGTATCCATTATATCATCGGGCAACAACAAGAGTTTTGCCACCATATTCTATTCACTATTTGTATTCATGTTCCTTATTGGACTGTATGGTAACGGCTGGAGTTTGCGAGGATACCGCAACCTGTTGAGTTTAACAGGAAAGGGTGGCACGGATTTCACGGTTACATCTGGATTTGGTTTAACTTTGATTAATATGTCGTTCTTAGGTTGTCTGGCTACATCGTATGTGTTAGCAATCGGTGGAGAACTAAACGGACCGACAATAGGCGGTATATTGACTGTTGTAGGTTTTGGTGCATATGGCAAACATATGAAAAATGTCATTCCTATCATCATTGGTGTATTTATCGCTAAATTATTAAATATATATGAGCATTATTCTACATTTGCAATCCTTGCAGCACTTTTTGGAACAACTCTCGCACCCATAGCCGGTCATTACGGAGTTGTGGCTGGGATGATAGCCGGGTTTATCCATATGGCTGTTACCAAGAATATTGGATATCTGCATGGCGGAATGAACCTGTATAACAACGGGTTTTCTGGAGGCTTTATTGCCGCAGCACTTGTCCCCTTTTTTGATGCAATTATAAGGTATAAAGAATCAAGAAGAAAATGATATAGGATTTAGCAGATACATTAGAAGGGAGGGGTTGATACAAGAATGACAAAAGAAATTATGATAGCTATCGTCGATGGGCAAGGCGGTGGTATTGGAAAAAATATAGTTGGAAAGTTAAGAAAACGTATTCCAAAAGATAGAGAGATAACTATTTGTGCTTTGGGTACAAATGCAGCAGCTACCAATAATATGATGAAGGCTGGTGCAAATATTGGAGCTACAGGTCAGAATGCAATTGTGAGAACGACCGCACAATCCGATATTATCCTAGGACCGATTGCAATCATTGCTGCAAATTCAATGATGGGTGAATTAACATCAGAAATGGCATGTGCCATTAGTTCCTCACCAGCAAGGAAGATTTTGATTCCATTGAATCGCTGTAATATAACGATTGCTGCTGAACTAAATGCAACAACTGACAGTTATATCGACTACAGTGTAGACCTGGTGATGGAATATCTGAAAAAATACGAATGATAAGAAAGTGAGGTTATATAGGGAGTGGAATATAAGAATCTTACTTATTTAAAAACATTAATGGAGAAGGAAATCAAAGAGGGGCATATCAATGGTTCTGCAATCAGAATATTGCACCATGGTGATATCATATATGAAGATGAATGGGGATATGCCGATAAAGAAAACGGAATTCCAATAAAAAAGGATACGATTTATCGCATGTTTTCCATGACGAAACCAATTACGACTGTAGCTTCTATGATTCTCTATGAGAGAGGACGTTTAGATTTATTTGCACCTGTATCAGATTTTTTGGAGGGGTTTCAGAAACAAAAGGTAGTAACAAAGGATGGTTTGGTAGATGTAGTGCGGGAGGTTACCATTCAAGATTTACTAAGTATGACCTCCGGAGTGGTATATCCGGATAGTAGTTTTGAGGCCGGACGTATTATGGGAGAGTTATTCGATGATATGGCAAAAAAATTAAGCGAGGGAAATCCATATTCTACACTTGATGTATGTAATCGTATTGGCAGGCAACCTTTGGAATTCCAACCTGGTGAGAAATGGCGGTATGGAGCATCCGCAGATGTGCTAGGAGCAATTATAGAAGTTGTTTCCGGTAAAAAACTAAGCGCCTTTCTACAAGATGAGATATTTACACCTCTAGGAATGAAGGATACGTCCTTTTATGTGCCGGAGGAGAAACTGAAACGTTTTGCAATGATATATGAATTCATACCAGAACTTGGGCGATTAGAACCTTGTTATTGGAATCATCTTGGATTAGGTGATTATAAACAACCACCGGCTTTTGAATCCGGTGGAGCAGGACTTGTTTCCACGATAGATGATTATACAAAATTTGCAATGATGTTAGCAAATGGCGGTACTTACCAAGGAAAGAGAATTCTTGGAACAAAGACAGTTGAGTATTTGTCACAACCACAGCTTACGGCAGAACAGTCGATTACGTTTGATTGGGATTCCATGAAAGGTTATAGCTACGGAAATTTCATGAGGGTATTAGTTGATCCTTCCAAAGCAGGCAGTAATGGTTCCATTGGTGAGTACGGCTGGGATGGTTGGACTGGTAATTATTTTATGATCGACCCAAAAGAAAACCTGGTAATGCTGTATATGATACAAAAATGTGATGGTGGAAGACTTACTACTTTACGTTCGATACGTTCTATCATCTATGGAGCAATTCGATAAAATAGAACAGATAAAAAGCTAAGGGGCTCTTGCAAGATTGATATAACTTTACAATTTTGCAAGAAGCCCCGTATCAATTATTACTTAATACAAGTGTTGCAAAAGCGAAAGAAGAATTATATATCTTACTTCTAAATAATAGGCAATGTATAGTTTTTCCTTCTACCCAATAACCACGATAACTTTCTAAACCTTCACTATCCTCTAATATAAATTCTGCTTTTCCATCATCTACTGAAGTTATTGTAAATGGTTCTACATTATAATCAGAAACAATATTACCATTTTCATCGACAATATAGTCATAGATTTCAAATTCATTTGTTTCAAAATTTAATGCCTCAATTTTAACTATTTCTCCAAAATTAATTGTTGGCAAATCAATAAATCTTTTCCCAACCATAACACTTTTAATTGCTTCTTCAATATTCTCTTCATCTTTATTATTTCTATCTCCATAATAAATTGGCTTTAATTCTTTAGAATCATATGATATTTTAATGGCTGGCTCTTGTGTCTTCCTATTTTGGCAAGATGTTAAAACTAATATTATTAATAATAAACTAATCATAATAAATGAATTCTTAAATTTTTTCACAATACTTCATCTCCTAAAATAAATTCTCTATACTTCGCATAAACATACAATTGCAAACTAAATCTATGGTGATATTATACATTACATGATTGCTTAAAATCAATGTATTTGTCATTCACTTCTAATTTAAAAAATAGTACTCCGTCCTTGACAAAGAAAATACCTTATAATATAATTAATGCAATTGATTTGCAATAGACAAGAAATATTTATATAGAAAAGAGGCTTTATGAAAAAGAAACTAATTGTATTATTAGGCATTTTATTTGTTCTTGTGTTAAGCAGCTTATTCCTAGTTGCATTTGTAAAACAGAATGAAAATAGCGAAGAGGAATTCACTATCGTTACCTCCTTTTATCCAATGTATGTAGTAACTGAAAATATTGCAGGAGATATACCAGGTGTAGAAGTTAAAAACCTTACAGAGCAGACTTCCGGATGCCTTCATGACTATCAGTTGACTACCTCTGATATGAAGAAATTAGAAGGTGCGGATTTATTAGTTATAAATGGTGGGGGTATGGAGAGTTTCATTCAGGATATTGTTAATACTTACCCGGAACTAAATGTTGTAAATGCAAGTGAAGGGATAGAATTCCTGAAAAGTGAAGAACATCAGCACGGCCACGGCCATGAGGAACCCGAGGAAAATGAGGAAACAGAAGAGCTGGACCACAATCATGAACAAGAAACTAATGCACATGTCTGGTTAAATATGAATCATTATATGCAACAGATTCAGACCGTTCAGGACTCTCTTGCAAAGTTTGATGCACAAAATGCAAATCGTTATCAGTCGAATGGGGATGCATATCAAAAGGATATTCTGAATTTAAAAGAAGAAATGGAACATACTCTGAAAGGGATAGAAGAATCTAAAATAATTATTTTTCATGATTCCTTTGCTTATTTAGCCCAAGAATTCGGTTTAGAGGTTGTTCATGCTGTAAATCTGGATTCAGAATCTTCTTTCAGTGCTGGTGAAATAGCCGAAGTGATAGATGAAGTAATAGAAGAGCAGGTAACTGTTTTATTTACGGAAGAGCAGTTTAGCACCACCATTGCAGATAGTGTTTCAAAGGAAACGGGTGCTAAGGTTTATGTATTAGATTCTATTGTAAGTGGTGATATGGCTAAGGATGCTTATATAAACGCCATGAAGAAAAACCTGGAGATTTTAAAAGAGGCACTTATGAAACAATAAGGGTTGGGTGCCATAAGCTTCAAATAACTATAATGATGAATCGTGCTGTAGATATATTTGTTTGGTCGTCGACCGGCCGACAAGGCTGCATATGTCCGACTAGAGACTCAGTGAAAAGCAGAGCAGCCGCGATGCTTTTCATATCTTTGAGGCTCTACAAAGGACATGCCGCAGTGAGTGTACGGAAGCTGACGCATCCGCGGCAGACAAAACAAATATATCTACAGCACGATTCATTCACAGACTAAACTAAGCTTATGGCACCCAATCCTATAGGTTTCCCAAACTCGGAAGAAAGGTTTAATTACATGAAGAAAAGTAAAAGTATAAATTCTACAGATACCACTTCTCATGCAGCCTGTGGTTTACATTGCATAAAAACGGACAATATTAGTGTTAACATTGCCAATACAACCATATTGGAAAATATTAATCTGCATATCCATTGCGGGAAACTGACTGTTATCATTGGAAGAAATGGTGCTGGTAAATCCACATTGATGAAGGCAATTTTAGGTGAGTTGAAACATGAAGGAAGTATTTCCTTTACTGACATGAAAAATAATGAAATGCAGGATTTAAACGTAGGTTATGTTCCGCAGACATTATCTATTGCAAAAAATACTCCCACTAGTGTATACGATTTATTTGCTTCCTATATTAGTGACAATCCTGTTTTTTTATTCAAAAAGAAAAAAGTATATGAAATGGTAAAAAGCAGGTTGGAGATCTTTGAAGTGCAAGAACTAATTGATCAGCCTGTATGTGATTTATCTGGAGGCGAACTGCAGCGGGTACTTTTATCCATAGCAATTACTCCAGTACCAAATCTTTTACTCTTAGATGAACCGATATCCGGGATTGATCAAAAGGGAATGGAATTATTTTATTCTAACATTGAAAATCTCAAGAAACATTATGATTTGGCTATCATTATGATATCCCATGATTTTGATTTTGTTCGAAAATATGCCGATAACGTAATTTTACTAGACAAGACAATTCGGAAAGAAGGAACGCCGGATGAGGTTATAGGCAGCCCTGAATTTAAGGCGGTTTTTGGAACTTTAGGTTAGCAGGTAGGATAGACAGATGGGAGCTGGCATGGAGATCTTATATAACATAATGGAAACGGTCTTACCGTTTCGATGGATACAATATGATTTTATGAAAAATGCTTTATTGGCTATACTTATCATTACGCCATTGTTTGGAATTCTTGGCACGATGATTGTAAATAACCGTATGGCATTCTTTTCTGATGCATTAGGACATTCTGCCTTGACGGGAATTGCCGTGGGAGTACTCTTTGGCATTGCAGATACGAATATATCTATGATAATATTTGCGGTAGTTTTTGCATTGCTTTTAAATAAAATCAAACGCAGAAAGACAGTATCTACGGATACAGTAATTTCTGTATTTTCTTCTCTAAGTACAGCATTAGGTTTGGTTATTTTATCAAAGGGCGGGAATTTTGCTAAATATTCCGGTCTTTTAGTAGGAGACATTCTAAGCATTTCACCAAATGAAATTTTTCTATTGGTATTGGTTTTTATCGTAACCATGATTTTCTGGGTTTTATGTTTTAATAAATTGCATGCCATTAGTATAAATGAGACTCTGGCAAAGAGTAAACATATTCCTGTATCCTACATTGATAATTTATTTGTTGTACTGATTGCCTTAATTGTCATGTTATCAATCAAATGGGTGGGTATACTGATTATCAATGCCCTGCTAATACTTCCGGCTGCAGCAAGCCGTAATCTGGCAGCAAATATGCGAGAATATCATCTGTTTTCGATATGTATTTCTGTTTTTTCAGGACTGCTGGGATTGATTCTATCCTACTACAACAATACTGCAGCAGGACCAACCATTGTTATAGTAGCCTCGATTATCTTTTTCCTTACTCTAAGCTTAAAGCCACTAGTAAAATAATTAAGATTACCTTAAGTTTATTTAATAACTTTACACCAAGAAAGAAAATGTATTATAATGTTTTTATATAGTATAAATACATTTCTTTGGAGACTAGAAAATGAGAGATTTTAAAATCTACATTAAAATAGCCGTAAACCTTATATTAATGGTGCTTGCTATCTTAGCAATATTCTTTTTAGTTCCACCATTACTCCGGTTTTTTATGCCCTTTGTTATCGGTTGGATTATATCCATGATTGCTAATCCCCTAGTTAAATTCTTAGAGAATAAAGTTAAAATATTAAGAAAACACAGTTCTGCGATTATCATAGTAACAGTAATTCTTGTAATTGTAGGTGTGTTTTACGCACTGATCGCCTTTCTGTTTTATGAAATCAAATCATTACTAAATGATATGCCGAATATTTATAAAAGCATTGAAATGCATGTGAATCAAATATCGGAAAACTTCCAAGGGTTATATGAGATACTACCGAATAGTGTACAAGCATTTATTGATAAAAATGCTGTTAAGCTCAACACAGATTTTGCAAGTTTATTGTCTAAGGATAATCTTCCTTCCATTAGTACTGCCAGTAACTTTGCAATGAATATAGTTGAGACCTTCTTAATGTCCATTATTACCCTTATTTCCGCTTACTTTTTTATTGCAGAACGCGATAATATTGTGAGAGACGTAAAGAAGAGTATGCCGAATTCCGTAATTAATAGCTATTCTTTAGTTGTCAATAACTTTAAAACTGCAGTTGGCGGTTATTTTAAGGCACAGTTTAAGATAATGATTGTTATCTTACTTATTTTGTTTATTGGATTTGAGATATTACAAGTAAACTATTCACTATTACTTGCTATTTGCATAGCTTTTTTGGATTTTCTTCCTTTCTTAGGAACGGGAGCGGTAATTTGGCCATGGGCACTGTCAGACTTTATCTTAGGAAATTACGGAAGAGCAATTGTCTTGATTGTAATTTATCTCATTTGTCAAATCGTAAAACAAGTGTTACAACCAAAAATGGTTGGGGATAGCATCGGTATTAGTCCTTTGTCTACTTTGGTTTTTATGTTTGTTGGTTATCGGTTTATGGGTGTTTTGGGAATGATTATTGGTATACCAATTGGTATGGCTTTAACGAATTTCTACCGTTTAGGAATGTTAGATCGGATCATCCGTGGATTCAAAATAATAATTCATGATATAAATGAATTTAGGAAATTTTAACGCATTATTCCGTTTTATGTAATATCCTAATTCTATCTCTTTTAGTATTAATTGATATCAATATTTTTAAAAGTAAAATATATTCCAAATGTAGGTAATCTTTTTTGTAAATAATGTTGACCTTTTAAAAAAAAATATATATGATAACCTTAATTAGGGAATTTCCCCTTTTTTATTATCTTGGAGAAGATATTTTACTGAAAGGATGAGAGTATGAAAGAGGATAAGCTTCTGATGAATTCTGATTCTATAATTTCGGTATATGAAATCAGAGCCATTTTGGATAATTATCGTATAGGCAAGAAACCATTAGCAAAATTATTGGGTTGGGGTGAGACTACAATAATCAGGTATATTGAAGGCGATATACCTACAACAGAGTATTCTAACAAGCTGAGGGCAATTGAAGAAGAGCCTTCTTATTATTATGAACTATTATTAAAAAACAAGGATAAGTTAACCGATGTAGCATTTCGAAAGAGTAAGAAAGCAGTTCTCAATAAACTGATGGAGTCCAAGATAAGTTTGATTGCACAATACATGGTATTAATTTGTGATGCAGATGTAAGTCCAATGTATATACAATGGTTATTGTATTTTTCCCAGGCTTTTTCTCTTGCATTGTATGATAAAGAGTTAATTGACGAGGATTATTGTGTGAATCATGAAAACATACCATTTGTAAAATTATACGATAGTATGAAGAATCATGTGAGCGGCGTTCTAGAGGTTCCTGAAGATAGATTAACAGACCAGGAAATTAAACTAATTGATAAGGTTGTCAATACATTTTTGTGGTATGGTCCAAAAGCCATAAAGGCATTAGGTGCTGAGGAACGGGGGAATTACCGTATTTCCAGAGATAAAGAAGGCAACCGTATCATAGCAAAAGACACCATTAAGAATTACTATAAAGAAATATTGTCCACTTACGATATTCATACTCTTGAAGATATTAATAAATATCCAGATACACGTATTATACAATTGAAAAATCAAATATAGTATTTAAATTAAACTCAACGGGTACTTTCTCCCTTATTGAAAGTGATCGATTGAGTTTTCTTCATGTCAAATTAATGCTTCATAGATATAGAAATTTATGTGTTTAACAATAAATAATTATAATTATGTGGGAGGTATGTATTAATGGATAAAGTGCTGTTGACTAATAAAGATATGTTAGAAATGGTTCATAAAGAAGAACATGAATTATATGAATATGAAAAATATGTTCCTGTTACTGAAGGAATCAATGGAGAATGTACGGTGGCTATTTATGATATTCCACCACAAAAGTCCAATTACCCATATCATTATCATGGTCAGGACATTGAAATATTTTATATAATTGAAGGCTGTGGGGTTTTAGAAGAACCTGCGGGTACAAGATTAGTTAAAAAAGGAGATATAATTATATGTCCTCCAAACAAGCAGGGTGCGCATAAGCTTACGAATACTTCTCAAACAGATAAGTTATCTTACATAGAGTTTGACACCATACATAAACCGGAAATTGTTAAATACCCTCACACCAACAAAGTGGGAGTACTTCATATGGATAATAGAAATACATTCTATTCCGAAAATAATACAATGGATTATTATGAGGGCGAATAATAAAATTAGTAAGTTTATTACCTTCTAATGTAGCGCTATCGATATAAAAATAAGGGAGAAGAAAATGAAATCGTACCTTTTGATTCAGGAAAAGTATTAACCCTTACTCACCATTATAGAAATCATTGGTTTGTCAAATTGTACTACCCATACACAGCTTTGCCACATAAGAGTAGAATAAACTCCGAGAGTAGCAGCTTATGTTTTAACTGTGAATTGGAAGAATCCGATAAGCTTCTTATGTCCTGATCATCGTGCCAATCATGTGGGAACGTGATGTTTGAGTCGGCGTAGCCGGCGAGTTCGCGTTCCCACATGATGTTATAAACGATGATTAGGACATTAGAAGCTTCGGGTTCTTACTCTGAACAGGAAAAACATAAGCTGCTGCTCTCGGAGTTCCCATAACCTCCAAGGCAAAGCGTCCTATCGCAACCATCCACCCTAACAAAGCGTCCTTAGATATCATTCTGATAAATATGGTATTTTGATTCTAATCGTATTGGTTTGTAGGAGAGTTTAGATTTACGTAAACCTTCCTGCCCCATATCGTCTTCGCGGTTTACAAATTCTGCTTCCGGAAAAGCATGGATTAAGAATTGTTGGTTGATATAATTATACAGACCGGGAATCGTAATATTGGCTTTTTCTATATGAATAAAGGCACAGCGTATCTCCGGGGCATAACTGCCAAGGGTATAAGCTTCCAGCTTATTATCAATATACACACCACCTAATTTGCAGTCTATTAGACCGCAATTCTCGAAGATACGATGAATTCCGTTTTCTTCGCTTCGAATGCTGTTATTCCGATCCTCATATTCACGATTATCCAGCCAACGATTGTGGAAATCGCGAATGGTATCTACATCAGAACAATTTAGAGCTCTGTATTCAAAACGACCTGCATACTTTTTTACAAATGAGTTGACGTGATTTTTCTTCTTGTGATATGCCTTTCCGCTTAAGGTACGAAGCTTTTCTGCGTCATATATATAATCGTGGGCATTACGGTCGTCTACAATTTTAAATTCCTCTGTAAATCCAGGTATCGTCTTCAGTACTTCTAGAAAGGTACTATCTAAGAGATACATAGTTAATGGCTTATGCAAAACATTATTCCAGTAATCTTTTATCTCGGTAAATACTTTAGGTATATCATCTACCTTACATAGAGGCATCATTGGAAAAAAACCTTTCTTCTGACCCATCACGCATACCATATAGGTTTCATTTCTATAGTAATGTGTATCATAGAATTCCTCCCATATATACTGATTCACAAATTGCCGTTCTGAAATATAGATAGGACGTAATTCTGCATAATTTTGTATCCGCATGCCGTCTAATATAGTAAACTTTTTAAATTCCATTCCCATAATGTTACCCTTTTTATTAGCCTTTCTTTATTTGTTTTGGGAATTTCTCTTAGCTCTCATTCGAAGGGTTGGATCTAATATTTTTTTTCGAATTCTTAAGCTGGTAGGAGTAACTTCCAATAGTTCATCAGTATCAATGAATTCTAATGCTTGTTCCAAACTTAATACTCTCGGAGTTGTTAATTTTAGTGCTTCATCAGCACTGGATGAACGGGTATTTGTTAGCTGTTTTCTTTTGCATACATTCACTTCAACATCTTCAGCTTTACCATTTTGACCAATTACCATCCCGGAATAAACCTTTTCACCAGCACCAATAAATAAAGTTCCACGTTCTTGTGCATTATATAGTCCATAGGTAATTGCTTCACCGGACTCAAATGCAATTAAGGAACCTTGCTTTCTATATTGTATATCGCCTTTATAAGGGCCATGACCATCAAATAAGGTGTTCATGATACCATTTCCTTTGGTATCGGTCATGAATTCTCCACGATAACCGATTAATCCACGGGAAGGGATGGAGAATTCTAATCTGGAATAACCACCATTTCCTGAGGAAGACATACCTTGAAGTTCACCTTTTCTTTGGCTTAATTTATCTATAACAGTACCAGAGAATTCTTCTGGAACATCAATAATTGCTGTTTCCATTGGTTCTAATTTCTTACCATTTTCATCATATTTATATAAGACTTCAGCTTTACTTACTGCAAATTCAAAACCTTCACGACGCATATTTTCTATTAATACGGAAAGGTGCAACTCGCCACGGCCTGATACTTTATAGCATTCGGTTGTTTTTGTTTCTTCCACTCGAAGACTTACATCCGTATTCAACTCTCGGAATAAACGGTCACGTAAATGACGCGAGGTAACAAATTTTCCTTCTTGGCCTGCAAGTGGGCTGTCATTTACCATGAAGTCCATAGCAATGGTAGGATCGGATATCTTTTGGAATGGGATAGCCTTCGGATTCTCTGGAGAACATATGGTATCTCCGATGTGAATGTCTGCAATACCTGAAATTGCAACAATAGAACCGATAGTAGCTTCTGTTACATCCACTTTCTTTAAACCGTCAAATTCATACAACTTACTTATTTTAACTTTTTTAAATTTATCCGGTTCATGAGCATTTACAAGTACAACATCCTGATTTATTTTTATGGTGCCATTATCCACTTTGCCAACACCGATACGACCTACATATTCGTTATAATCTATGGTGCTGATTAGTACCTGTGTACTGGCCTCCGGGTCACCTTCTGGAGCAGGGATGTATTTGATTATAGTTTCAAATAATGGTTTCATATTTTCTGGAGAATCATCCAGTTCTAGAACAGCAACGCCTGATTTTGCAGAAGCATAAATGAACGGACTATCTAATTGTTCTTCGGATGCATCTAATTCTATGAATAATTCCAGAACTTCATCAATAACTTCCTTTGGTCTGGCCTCTGGACGATCCATCTTATTGATGCAAACAATTACTGGTAAATTCAGTTCCAGAGCCTTTTTTAGTACGAATTTTGTCTGGGGCATGGCACCTTCAAAAGCATCTACAACTAAGACTACACCATTTACCATTTTAAGTACACGTTCTACTTCCCCACCAAAATCGGCATGTCCAGGGGTATCGATAATATTTATTTTAACACCTTCATATAAAACAGCTGTATTTTTAGAAAGTATCGTAATTCCTCGTTCCCTCTCAATGTCATTGGAGTCCATGACTCTATCCTGTACGTTTTGATTGGTACGAAACACACCGCTTTGCTTTAACAACTCATCTACAAGAGTTGTTTTTCCATGATCAACATGGGCTATAATTGCGATGTTACGAACATCTTCTCTTTTTATATTCATATAATTCTTCCTTCCTAGTTGGATACGATTATCCCGAGTAAGATTAACATATATTTCCACTCTAATATATTACTACTCTAACTTGAATATTGTACCATATAAATGAAAATTTACAAGGGGTTTCTATGGAGGGCTGATAATTTCAGCATTATGCTGTCGCAAGAGTTATTTAAGAATAATTATTTAGGAAATTTATAGAATTAGATTCTAAAATTTGCCAAATGAGCATACATATAATAGTGGAGAAAAATTTATCTTATATTCATTACAATAAAATTGGGATACCAATCAATATTGTACCGAACAGGATTAAGAGAAGGGAGTCATACGATATGACAGATAAAGTATTTGATAACAATCAAGTAAGTATTGCAGGAGAGGTAATGAATGATTTTGTGTTCAGCCATGATGTATTTGGGGAAGGTTTTTATGTATTGGATGTATCTGTAAGCAGGTTGAGTAATTCTTATGATATCATACCTATTATGGTTTCAGAGCGGCTTATCGATGTGAAGTCAGATTTAAAAGGAAAATATGTAGAAGTGAATGGCCAGTTCCGCTCATACAACCGGCACGAAGATAATAAAAACCGATTGGTATTGTCAGTTTTTGCAAGAGAAATTAAAGTATGTGAAGAAGATATGGAAGGGGTAAGACCAAACTATATCTTTTTAGACGGATTTGTTTGTAAACAGCCGGTATATCGTAAAACTCCGCTTGGAAGAGAAATTGCAGATATTTTGTTGGCAGTAAACCGCCCATATGGAAAGTCGGATTACATACCTTGTATCTGTTGGGGCAGAAATGCAAGATTTGCCGAGAATTTTACGGTAGGTGGACATATTCAGATATGGGGAAGAATTCAAAGCAGAGAGTATCAGAAAAAAGTAGGTGAAGTTGATTTTGAGAAACGGGTAGCTTATGAAGTTTCAGTCAGCAAATTGGAATATCTGGAAGAGTATTAAACATATAAATAGCTAAATAAAGGATTTAAGTAAAAAAAGATAATTATTCAAATTGAATGAATTATCTTTTTTTATAGCATTCTTTTTATCTTCAATATAAATATGATTGACAAAGGGCAAAATATGTAATATATTACATATAAAGGTAATGTATTACATAAAGTGATTGTTTTAGAGAAAATCTAGATTTAATGGGAGAAGGCATAAGTGGATAAAGCTGGTTATGAAATAAGAGAACGGTTATTTGGTATGCTTCTAGTATTAGGTAATCGACTTCAAACGGTGGGAAATAATTTTTACGAAGAGATTACTAGTAAGCAGTGGTTTGTTATGGCTGGTATAACACTTTTTGCAGAAAAACCACCTACTATAAATGAGATAGCAGATGCGATAGGAAGCTCTCATCAGAATATGAAACAAATAGTTTTGAAGTTGGAGAAGGCTGGTTTTGTAAAAATGTATACTGATGAAACTGATCGAAGGAAGACCCGTGTTAAACTGACAGAAAAGTATAGCGAATTTGAGCAGAAATACAACAAAAAAGAAAGTGAACTACTTAATGCAATATACAATGGGATTGATCCAGTAGCATTAAAGGTGACAGCTGAAACTTTAGAGAAACTGGAACAAAATATGATTCATTTGAAAGGATAGGTATAATTATGAGCATAGTAGTAATATACAAGAGTAGCACTGGTTTTACCGAAAAGTATGGAAAATGGATTGCAGAGGCGTTAAACTGTGATGTAATTAGCGTAAAAGAGGTATCAGATAAAATAATTGCTAAATATGATACGGTGATTTACGGAGGCAGTATTCATGCAGGTCAAATTAGCGGATTAAAGAAAATGAAAAACATGTTGTCTCAGGTAGCGGATAAAAAGCTAATTGTTTATGCAACAGGGGGCGCCCCTGCAGCTGCACAAGCAATTCAAGATATTACTAGGGTGAATTTTACAGAAGATGAGTTAAAGAAGAGCCCGTTTTATTATTTCCAGGGTGGTCTTGCTTATGAAAAGATGAATTTGCCTAATCGAATGCTAATGAAGGCCTTTCGTTCTATGTTGGAAAAGAAGAAAGATAAAACCGAAGAAGAAGCCGGAATGGCAGCTTCCTTAAAGAATTCTTATGATAATTCAGATCGTAAATATATCGAACCGCTGATTACCTATATTAATAGTCTGTAATTAGAATACGAAGCATTTGTTATAAAATTCAGTTGAGTCAATTATCCTTAAGGTAATATTTATGAAAATTGAGTTGACAAGATTGGATTCTCATGATAGTATGATTTCAAGAAAAGGTATGAAAAAGCTTTAATAAATTAAATAAATGATATTTATGGTAGAGGCGCATTTTTTAAGAGTACATTGCTGGATATGACAGGCATATGAGAAAGCAATGGAAAGGAAAAAATGCCGAAATTAAGGGAAGACTGTGATACCTTAGTTGGGCATATGGTTAATAACTATATGACTGTCATCATTTCATTGATGGAGTGCTGCCTAAAGAATTTTGTATGGTTGGTATAATGAATCTTATTTAGTTACCTTCACTGCACAAGAAATATTCTTTAGCGTCGACTCATTAGTCGGCTTTTTTTATTTTCTTTTATGATTAAAGTGTCAAAAGCACTTTTTGACTCTTTAATCTTTATATGGTAACCGAAAAAGATCCGATTGGATCACATTATTAGGAGGTGCTATTATGGCAATATTTACAGGAGCCGGTGTAGCGATTATTACACCATTTACAGAAAACAACGAAGTCAATTATGAGAAATTAGGAGAACTGCTAGACTTTCAGATTAACAATGGAACAGATAGTATTGTAATCTGTGGTACCACAGGGGAAGCTTCCACCTTAACACATGAAGAACAACTAGAATGTATTCGCTATACTGTGGAGAAAGTAAACAAACGTGTTCCTGTTGTGGCAGGTACGGGTTCTAATTGTACCGAGACTGCAATTTATTTATCAAAAGAAGCCAAAAAATATGGAGCAGATGCATTATTGCATGTAACGCCATATTATAATAAAGCAACACAAAAAGGTTTAGCAGGACATTTTACTGATATTGCGAAAGCAGTGGATCTGCCAATAATTTTGTATAATATTCCAGGAAGAACTGGCTGTAATATGCAAGCTAAAACCATAGCGGATTTAGTTAAAAATGTAGATAATATTGTAGGTGTGAAAGAAGCCA
Organism: Bacillota bacterium; assembly: GCA_023443225.1. Lineage (GTDB taxonomy): Bacteria > Bacillota > Clostridia > Lachnospirales > Lachnospiraceae > Anaerocolumna. The sequence continues at coordinate 118,056 of JAEZVF010000077.1, read as the reverse complement.
GCGGCGATATTTCACAGATTGCAAAAGTAATGCAGCTGACCCAGGGTGATATTGATTTGTATTCTGGTAATGATGATCAAATCATTCCGTTGCTTTCTTTAGGTGGTAAAGGAGTAATTTCCGTATTGTCCAATATGCTACCTCAAGAGACTCATGATATTGTTGCTAAATTCTTAGATGGCGATAACAAAGGAAGTCTTGAGCTTCAATTAAAATACCTTCCACTTATCGATGCTTTATTCTGTGAGGTGAATCCAATCCCGATTAAGAAAGCTTTAAACCTTATGGGATTTGAAGTAGGTGGCTTAAGAAAACCTCTTACTGATATGGAACCTGAAAATGTTCAGAAACTGGCAAATGCCATGAAAGAATGTGGAGTTCAATTAGTATCAGAATAAAAGTTACGGCTATATTAGAACAAAAAAGAGATAAAATTTGGCGATACACAGTATAGATTCAGCGTGCGCAGGAATGGAGAACAATATGACTAGAATAATTTTACGTGGTTGTAATGGAAGAATGGGGCAGGTAATTACAGAGTTATTAAAAAATGATGATCAAGCGACTATTGTAGCAGGCATTGACCTTTATGAAACAACTGGTAATGGTTATCCGGTATATACCTCTTTTTCCGCTTGTAAAACAGAAGCGGATGTAATCATAGATTTTGCATCTCCGGATAAAATGGATAAAATGCTTCAGTATGCAGAACAGAATAATGTGCCAATTGTATTGTGTACGACTGGATTAACGGAAGAAGACTTAAGAGCAGTGGATAAAGCATCCGAGAAGGTAGCTATCTTAAGATCAGCAAATATGTCCATGGGTTATAACGTACTTGCCAAAGTATTACAATCTGTGTCATCATTACTTGCGGAAGCCGATTTTGATATTGAGATAGTAGAGAAACATCATAACCAGAAGGTGGATGCTCCTTCCGGAACAGCCTTAGCTTTTGCAAATGTAATTAATGATACTCTTAACCAGGAGTATTCTTATAAATTCGATCGTAGTGGGGAACATGTAAAACGTCCAAAGAAAGAAATTGGAATCTCAGCAGTAAGAGGTGGTACCATAGTTGGTGATCACGATATCATCTTTGCAGGTGTGGACGAAGTTATAACATTTAACCATACTGCATATTCAAGAGCAATCTTTGCAAAAGGTGCTATCCAAGCTGCAAAATTTCTCAATGGGAAAACCGCTGGTATGTACCAGATGAGTGATGTGATCGGGTAAGTAGTTTAAAACCGCTAATAGCAAATTAGTTAGACTATATTGGAATAGAACAGGCGTGGCATGAATTTCATGCTACGCCTGTTCTATTCGTTTAGATAGATTCCATCTTGAATTTGGATATTTCCTGATTCAGTTTATCAGAACTATTACTTGATTGTTCAATTTGACTTGCAACGGCACTTGATTGTTCCGTAATTGATGCTATTTTTTGTGCAATATCTGTAGTACCCAGGGCTCCCTCAGAAGCGGATTTTGCAACTTCATTCACAGCCTTTATAACTTCCTGTATTGAGGTGGATAATTCTTGGGAAGCAGCATCAAAGTCAGTTATTAATTGATCAACGAACTCTGCATCTTCAGAATAGATTTCCATGATGGAACGAAAGCTTTGGAAATTCTTTGATACATCTGTGGAAACAAAATCAAGTAAAACACTTGCGTTTTCAGAAAGGTTTGAAACTGCTTCTGTTACCTTTGCCGTAACCATCTGAATTTGTTCCACTGTTTCTTTTGACTGTTCTGCTAAATTACGTATTTCTTCTGCTACGACAGAGAATCCTTTACCAGCTTCTCCGGCTCTGGCAGCTTCGATGGCAGCGTTTAATGCCAGTAGATTCGTCTGTGAGGTAACATTCATAATGGCATCAGATAAAACATCAATCTGTGACACAACCTTGGATTGCTCTAAAGCTTTTTGCAGTTTCTCTTCAATTTCCATTCGGATATTTGTGGTCTTATCCTGTACTTCCTTCACATCTGCGCTCATTTGTTTCGCGTGTTTATTTATTTCAACTACCCTTAAAGCGCCTTCTTTTGATTTTGTAGCAATCATTTGTGCAGCGGACTCTATGGAACTAGAAGTAGCTGACATTTCTTCAGCAGATGCAGCAGTTTCCTCCATGCCAGCTGCTAATTCTTCTGTTGTCGCAGATACATCTTCAATGTTATTATATAGTTCACCAATATTCTCATTTACGTTATTTACAATTTTGACAATATTATCTGATTCTATTTTCGTATTACCTACCAGATTCGAGATAGACTCTCTCATGGATTCAAGATTATGTGCCAGTTGACCAAAATCATCTTTTCTGCTGTAATAATTCTTCGGTAATTTGCTTGAAAAATCGCCAGTCGCAAGAGTGTTTAAGAATTTACTAATCGTCGCAAAAGACTTATTCAGGTTTTTCGATATGATTGTTGTCACGGTAACAGAAACTGCAAAAGCAATTAAAAATATAAGAGAATAGCTGATAACACTCTTTTTATATTTTTCATTTTCCTTTTCTTTATATGTATCTACTACTTCAGTAATACTGTCAATATAATTTCCGGTTCCAACAACCCATTCAAAAGGTTCAAATGCTAAGCTGTAACTTCTTTTTGGGGAAGCTTCGGACTCGCCTTCTTTTGGAAACCAGTAATCGGTATAGCCACCACCTTCATTCCTGCCGAAGGCAATAATATCCTTTACCATTGCATATCCATTGACATCCGTTGTACTCATTCGATTGGTGCCTTCCTTATCACCACCCAATAACACAACATTATCTCCTTCATAGGTATCAATCCAAAAATAGCCTTCTACTCCGTATCTTAAGTCACGAACCAAATCAGCAGCTACTTTTTTGGACTCTTCCAAGGTATATTCTCCATTTTCGTATTTGGCATAAACACTATTAAGAAGAGAAATTACATTTTCAACCTGATTTTTAATATTGCTGTCATAATCGGCTAGAACAGTTTCTTCCAATAATTTTAAATTACTTTTCTTGGTAACATTTAAATTATAAATGAATAGAAAAACCATTAAAAAAGATACGGACAATAGCAAATAGGTTAAGATGGTTATCTTAGTTTTAATTTTTATATTATTCACTTCCATATAACAAGTCCTCCTTCTTTATCTATAGAATGGTAAGGTTATTATACAATAAATTGGACACTAGTACAATCAAATAGTTTAAAATTTGACAAGTTTTTGAATAATATGACAAGTATTTCACATAATATAAGTTTGGTTAAAATATGAACTTGTGAAAAATTTGTGAATTTCCATTATTTTGGAAAATTGTTCACAAAATTTTCGCAAAATAAGAGTATCATGTTTTCTAAAAGTAACGAAAACATTTAGGAGGCGAAAAAGTTGATTGAAGTTAAGAACTTAGTCAAAGAGTATGGAAACCATCTTGCAGTAGATAATTTAAATTTTACTGTTGAAAAAGGCCAAATCCTTGGATTTTTAGGACCTAACGGTGCTGGAAAGTCTACAACCATGAATATCATTACGGGTTATATTTCTGCCACAGAAGGAACGGTGAGTATAAATGGACATGATATTTTTGAAGAGCCGGAGGCGGCAAAAAAGTGTATCGGTTATCTTCCGGAGTTACCACCACTTTACCCTGATATGACAGTAAAAGAATATCTTAGTTTTGTAGCAGATATTAAATCAGTAAAGAAATCCGAAAAAGCTGTTATGATAAACCAAATTATGGACATGACAAAGGTAACAGATGTGTCGGAACGTTTGATTAAGCATTTATCAAAAGGGTATAAACAGAGGGTTGGCTTAGCCCAGGCTATGATAGGATTCCCAGAAATAATTATACTAGATGAACCAACCGTTGGTTTAGATCCAATGCAAATCATAGAAATCAGAGATTTAATTAAGAATCTAAGCAAAGAACATACCATAATTCTAAGTTCACATATCCTGTCAGAAGTCAGTGCAGTTTGTGATAAGGTAATGATTATGAATAAAGGTAAGTTAATTGTCAGTGACACACCAGATAATCTGTCAAAACATATGGTGGGATCCAATGGTTTACATCTGCAGGTTAAAGGTGAGAAAGAAAAGGTAGAAAATGCCCTAAAGGCTGTCGATGGCATTACTAAAATAGAATATGATACAAGCACTTTCGATGGAATTATGAAAATGTCTGTATTTTGTGAAGAAGATACGGATATCCGAGAGCAGGTATTTTATGCCCTTAGCGATGCAAAATGCCCGATATTTGATATGCATTCCTCCAGTCTGTCTCTAGAAGAAATATTCTTAGAAGTAACCCAGGAAGACAGTAAGTTAGATACGTTTGCCAGGGAGCAGAAGGAAGATGAAATAAAAGAAATTGAGGATGCCAGAAACCAAAAGGAAGAAGAAATAAAAGAAATTGAGGAAGTGGAGGAAACAGAAGATGCTGGCGATTTATAAGAAAGAATTGAAATCATATTTTACATCAATGACCGGATACGTATTCATTGCATTCTTTTTATTAATAATCAGTTTGTATTATTCCTATTATAATATAGCAAATCAATTAGCTAATTTTGAGTACGTTTTATCCAGTGTATCCTTTATATTTGTACTTCTCGTCCCTATTCTGACTATGAAAATTATGGCTGAGGAAAAGAAACAGAAGACGGACCAGTTATTGTATACGTCTCCGCTGACAGTTGAAAAAATCGTTATGGGAAAATATTTGGCTGTTTTTACAGTTTTTTTGATAGTACTGGGAATTATATGCCTTTATCCATTGATTTTATTACAATTTGGCTCAGTGCCATTAAAGGCAGCTTATGCTTCTATCCTAGGATTTGCATTATTAGGGGCAGCCTACCTGGCAATAGGTCTGTTCATATCTGCACTAACGGATAGTCAGGTTGTAGCAGCAGTTGTGTCTTTTATTGTAATATTAGTAACCGCATTGATGGATGGCTTGGTAGGATTAATTCCTACCGATAACAAATCGGCATGGGTAATATTTGCAGCAATCATTCTTGTGATTTGCTGGATCACTTATGTGATGATGCATAATTTGACTCTTACCCTAGCACTTGGAATTATCAGTGAGGCACTGTTGGCAGTTGTTTATTTCGTGAAACCGACTGTGTTTGATGGTTTAGTGGTAAAGGTATTTGGATGGTTTTCTGTAATACAGAGATTTGACAATTTTGTCATGGGTGTTTTGGATTTATCATCTGCTATATATTATATCAGTGTTACATTCCTCTTCCTCTTCCTAACAGGCCAGGCGGTTAAGAAGAGCAGATGGAATTAGGGAAGGGAGGATGAATAACGTGGAAAATTCAAATAAAATTAAAACAGAACAAGGAAGCATTCTCTCAAAAGTAAAAGCATCCTTTACTTCAAAGAAATTCAAAGGTGGAGCATATTCAACGGCAATCTCTATCATTGTCATCATAATTGTTCTGCTTGTAAATATTTTTGTTACAAAACTTGACCTGAAGGTGGACGTTAGCAGTGAGAATATGTATACGATGACGGATGAAACCAAAGAATATGTAAAAACAATTAAAGACGATATCACAATTTACTATCTCGCAAAGGCCGGTGGTGAAGAGGCCACTTTTACGGAAATCATTGAAAAATATGATAAACTTTCAGATCATATTTCAGTTGAATATAAGGATCCGGTGCAATATCCCAAATTTGCATCTCAATACGTAGAGGATTCGGTTAGTGAGAACAGTGTTTTAGTCGTTAATAATACCAATGGTAAAGCCAAGTATGTGGATCGTTCCGATATGATATTATCCGAAATTGATTATCAGACATATCAATCAAATGTGACTGGTATTGATGTGGAAGGTCAGGTAACTTCAGCACTTTTCTATGTTACAACTGAGAATCTGCCGGTCATGTATATGCTAGAAGGTCACGGAGAAAGCGCAATTTCAGAAACCTTACTATCTTCTCTGGAGAAAATAAATGTAACAACCAATACATTATCTTTGATGAAAGAGAAGAGCATTCCGGAAGATTGTTCGATTCTATTTATCAATGGACCACAGACAGATTATTCAGAAGAAGAGCTAGCAATGATCAAAGAATATCTTGCAGCTGGCGGTGACGCAATTATATTAGTAGATTATGCAGCAGAAGGCCTCGTGAATTTTCAATCACTTATCAATTACTACGGCGCAGAATTTGTAAACGGTATCGTATTAGAGGGCGATTCCGGATACTATATGGGACAATATATAACCGATATTGTACCAACTTTAAATAGTCATGATATTACTACTTCAATTAAAGCTGATAAAGCAGTGGTAGTTGCACCCTATGCGGTAGGTATCAAATCATTGGATTCTAAAAGAAGTACCATTGATATTCAACCATTCATGAGTAGCTCCGAGTCCTCTTATTCAAAAGTAAATGTAAATTCACAGATCATTGAGAAAGAAGAAGCAGACATTGCAGGACCATTTTCGCTAGGAGTCACAATCACGGAGAACTATAATGATATAGAAACAAAATTGGTTGTATACGGCAGTTCCGCCTTTATTGAGGAAAATATGTTATCCTATCCATCCATTGGAAATCTTGATATGTTCGTAAAATCCGTAAACTTTGTAGCAGACAGGGAAGATTCCCTTGCTATCAGAACTAGAAGTATTAAACAACAGTATTTAAGCTTAACCGCGGCAGAGGTCAATTTATGGTCAGCAGTTGTAGTAATCCTTATACCCGTATCGATATTAGCCCTTGGTGGGTATATATGTATCAGAAGGAGGAAAAGGTAATGGCAGGCAATAAGAAGAGGAGTAGTACACTTATACTGTTGCTGTTAGCTATGATTGCTTTAATACTTGCCTGTTTTTGGATCACAGGTTATAAAGAGAAAGAAGCAAAGATTGAAACTGGGGAGGAAACATCGGAGGAATCCATTATTTCCTTGGATGTAGACACCATAAAGTCGATTTATTTTAAAAATGAGAATGCAGAAATGACATTGTTGCTTAACGATCAGGGAGTATGGAAGAGTGCTGAGGATGACGATTTGCCGTTAAATCAGTCAAATGCAGAGAATATGAAGAATGCATTTGCCAAGGTCAACTCAAGCAGAACCATAACCGAGGGAATGGAAGACCTAGCTAGTTTTGGGCTTGATAATCCTGCAATACACGTGGTTGTAACAGATCATGATGGTGCAAAAACGGATCTTCTTATTGGTGATAAGCTTCCTGTTGGAAGTGGGTATTATGCTATATTGAATGGTGGAAAGGAAATCTATGTCATTAACAACAGTTTTTATAATAACTTTAATATAAAAGCGAAGGAAATGGTTTCAGTAGAAAGCATTCCAACCATAACAGCTTCTAATATCACATACCTATCGGTGAAAAATCAGGAGAAGCCTAATTTTGAAGTAACCTATGACGAGAATCTTAATTCGGATTATTCCACCTTTACGAAATGGATCATCAAACAACCGTATCCTACGGATATAGCAGCAGATGCAGATGCACTTACAAGCTTATTTGGCAATTACACTGACCTTACTTTTCTTTCCTGTGCGGATTATCGTGCAACGGATTTAAGTAAATATGGGTTAAAGGATCCTACAGCTGTGATCACCTTGAAATACCATGAAGAAGAAGGAAAAGAGGAGAAAGAGTTTGCATTATTCATAGGTTCTAGGGATGAAGAAGGGAATTATTATGTGAAATTAAAAGACTCCAATGCAGTTAATACACTTGGCTCAGATACCGTAAGCAAATTATTAGAAATCGATGTATATAGTTATGCTTACCATAATATCAATTTGTTCCTGCTTGATGCAATTGATAGCGTTGATATTAAACTAAAGGACCAGACCTATACCTTACTTGTAGAACGTTCAAAGCAAAATGCAGATACGGAAGAATCAACAGACAAGGCGGATGATGCAAAATCCGATACTGACAGCATAAAATACTACGTTAACGGCAGCCTGGTAGAAGAGTCAGAATTTAAAAATCTATATCAGCAAATTATCTCGCCAACGACCGAACGTGAGATACCGGCAGAGTATTATTTATCAAGTAGTACAAATAGAACTCCAATTATGACAGTAACCTATCATTTTACAGATGGACATTCTGTTGCAATTCAGTATCTACCATATGATGAAAGTTATTATGTAGTAGATAACAACGGTGTAGAATATTTCTTAACAGATTTACGAGTGATCAACGATATCGCTGAGGCTGTCAAGAAATTTTCTAAATAAAACAATTATAAAAAAGTCTCTTTGTATAGAAAGAATGAGTTTATATCTCCTAATAACTCTCAATCATTTTTTCTTCAAAGAGACTTTTTGTATATAAACCTTAGTCGGAGGAATTGCATTATGTTAGTTAAAATGGTAAACTAGCTGATAGTTTTATTCAATAAAATTTAATTGGTATATTCTAGTTTCGCAAGTATATAATTTAATACAAGCATTGTTTTTATTGAGAATGAAACAGACCGCATATCATGTTGAACATCGGATGGGAGCTATATATATGAAGAAGAAATTAATCATAATGGGAATATGTGTAGTAGCTTTATTGCTTATTTTTATTGGAAATGTATATAAACGTGTTAAACATGGTAAAGAAGGTAACCAATCCGAACAAGAAATAATCCTTCGGATTGGTGATATGATGACTGTCGAAGAATCCATGCATTTGCTTAGTTATTTTGGGGTTGAAGTGGAAAATCCGACCGATGAGTCTAGTCGTATTCCCACAACAGGACAGGAATATCTGCAATTTGGTGACTGTCTTACCTTATTTCACTTTGTATGTACGGAATTAAATCTGAATGAAGATAATATTGTTAAAAGACTGACCTTCAGCATGAAGTCGGAACCAGCAAATAAAGTAGTTCTAACAGAGGAATTTCTAAATCTCTACGAAAGTATGGTTGCAGAACTTGGAGCGAAAGCTTCACCAGTATTTGAGAAGACGATGTATGTGCTTGGAAGTACAGTGAATGAATACAACACTTCAGAAACAAGTGTGCTTATGGTGACGGACCAGGGTACCTTTAATATAGAGAAGGCGGCTAGTTATGAACGCTTTTACACCAATGATGCAAATAAAAATGTATTTCAGCTGGAAGCTTATATTGATCAGAAGATAACTGCAATGGTAAGTGGTTCTGATTTACTTTATGTAAAAAGCATAGTAGATGAAGAAACAACATTACATAATGTGTGGATTACAAGTGGATCCAAAACAAAAGTATCTACCTTTCTGTATAATATACCGAAAGAGTTTCAAGCAAAATACAATTTGTCACAGAAGATAGAAAAGCAGATTGGCGATTTGGTATTAAAGGATGGAAAGGTCATTAAAATTAGCATAAAACCAGATATTATCGGGGGAAAGGTATTAGTTGCCGATGAAAAATATATTGAGCTGGAGGGTTATGGCAAGATACCATTGGACGACAACTATAAAATTTATAAGGTTTATGGAGAGTTGTCTACAGAGGTCACAAATAGTATATTAGTTGGTTATGCAGCAACTGATTTTGTTGTTGCAGATGGTAAGATTGTAGCAGCATTAATTAAAGAAACTATCAATGCCAGAAACATTCGGGCGTTGATTAAGACGAATAACTTCGAAAATATCTTCCATCAGCAGGTAAAGCTTAGTTCAGACCGGGATTATATCGTCACAATTGGAGAGAAGATAAAAAAATATAAAAAAGGCACAGAATTAATTTTGACACCGGGTGATGAAATGTTATCAAAGGGGAGAATTCAAATACGAACTGTGTCAGAAAGCGGAAAAATAAAAGTGCTTTCACTAAACAGATCCGGAGGCGTTCCAGCTTATCGTGGTACCATAGAGATTTCTACGACAGAGGAAGGCTTAATTATTATAAATGAACTTCCAATAGAAGAATATTTGTATGCAGTATTACCAAGTGAGATGCCAACCTCTTATAGTATAGAAGCATTAAAGGCACAAGCCATCTGCGCCAGAAGCTATGCTTATAATCAGCTATTTGCAAATGGTTACAGTGAATATGGAGCTCATGTAGATGATAGTGTGTCTTATCAAGTATACAATAATATACCGGAGGACGAGAATTCAGTTCTGGCGGTGAAGGATACTTATGGTAAGGTAATCAACTATAATGATTCTGTCATTACCGCTTATTATTTCTCCACTTCCTGTGGACATACCTCGTCCATAAAAGAGGTATGGGAAGATGCCACAAAATCGGATTACCTTGTGGGGAAACTGCAAACAATGGAGGAGGCAAAGAGTGTAACTGCTTCCCAAACAGAAGATACGGATTTTTCAAAAGAGTCGGAATTTAAAAAATTTATCCTCAACCCGGAAAAACCTACATATGAGTCGGAATTTTCCTGGTATCGTTGGAAGGTAACCCTTTCTATGGAGGATCTGAAAGCATCCATTGATAAGAATATTGCCCAAAGATATAATGCAAATCCTAAGTTTATTCAAACGTTAGTGAAAGGAAGTAATGGTTCAGCAGATTTTTACGAAAGCAAGCCAGTAAGTACAATAGGAACTGTGAAAGAAATTAAAATAGGTAAAAGAGAAAAAAGCGGAATCCTTTCTGAACTGATATTAGTTGGTTCGGAATGTACGATTAAGGTAACTTCAGAATACAACATACGATTATTGCTGGCACCGATACAAAATGATGTAATTCGTCAGGACAAGAGTGTTGCATCCAATCTTAAAATGCTTCCAAGTGCATACTTTGTTGTGGATAAGAAAGGTAATAATGTGGTGTTGCAGGGTGGCGGATACGGTCACGGAGTTGGTTTAAGCCAAAATGGTGCTAAGGCTATGGCTGATCTTGGGAAAAACCATGAAGAGATTATTAAGCATTACTATACAGGAGTAGAACTTGGTTTCATCTATTAGTGTTTATGGTTTCCATGTTCCTGTGCCTCTAAGACGGTGTTACCATCATTATTTTTTAATGCTTTCTGCTTCTGCCTTGCCTGTCTTATATAATATAGTATGTTGCCAGAGGATAAAACTACATTTACTTCACCACCTAGAAACATGATATACATACAAACATAGAACCAGAGCATGAACAGTACAATGGCGGTCAGACTGCCATAGGTATTGGAGTAATTACCCATGTTATCAATATAAAAAGAATATAGATAGGAGAAACCCATCCACCCGGCGGCTGAAAGTAAGGCGCCGGGTAACTCTTTATATAGCCTTGTTTTTCGATTGGGTATAAAAATATATAACAGTAGGAAAAAGAGAGTTAATATGCATAAACCGGCGATAGTCCGTATGCTGATTATGACCAGTGCTAAATCTTTTAAGAGGGGTATTTTGTTTTCAATGCCAATATAAAGCCGATTTCCAAATATCAAAATAACAATGGTTATTAACATCATAACTGCGAAAATCAAGGTATAAATAGCAGCCATAACCCGCAATTTAATCCCCATTCTGGTTTCCTCAATATCATAAACAGAATTTAGGCCTTTAACAACGGCAAAAATACCACGGGAAGCAGACCAAAGAGCAGAAATTGCAGTAATGGAAATTAAGGTTCCGGAGGACTTATCATAGATTTCCGTTACAATTCGAACGATTAAGGCATTAACAGTTCTAGGGAAGAGATCCGTTAAGGTATAAAGCATGGTACTTTCTGTTATGGGAAGGTATTGCACTAAGGTAAGCAATAACATAATAAATGGGAAAAATGATATAATTACAAAAAATGCAGCCATTGCAGAAAATGCTGAAATAGAATCCTCTCTGATTTTTCTATTAAAAGCTTTCAAAATTTTATAAAGATGAAGGATGGTCATGGCATACCTCGCAGTGCGTATATAATATATGGTTTATTTTAGTATATGTATATTGTATGATACTTAGTCAAAAATATTATGGTCATATTCTGCCTCTTGACAAGAAAAAAAATTATGCTAGAATAAATACAATACAAAAAAGGCTGTGAAGGTGTTTGCTATAGATGCATAGTAGTATCTTTGCATTTCAAATAATTATTTTCTTGCAGAGAGGGGAAGTCAATGGCTGAAAGCTTCCTTAAGTTCAGATAATTATCCAATTTCTCACCGGAGCCGCATCTTTGAATTCAAAACACTGTTAGTAGGAGATGACGTTGATGCACGTTACGCATATATTTAAGTGCTTATGTAACCTTAAGTTCCTTTTAGGAATGGACTGTGCTACATAGGAATTTGGGTGGTACCGCGGAATTATAGAATCTTACTCCGTCCCTGTTTTATATGGGACGGTTTTTTTGTGCATTTATGTCCCTGTTATCTATTTTGTTAATTAGGCATTTGCGAAACTCTTGCTTGTGTCTATGATTGTTCCAATGTGTTCTTTGTCTGTCGTTACTGTTTGCAGAAATCGTTCGAACGTCACATACAAATGCATTTATTGTATGTGTAAGTCGAACAATTTCTGCAAATTGTAGAGACAGCCAAAGAACACAGGAACATCAATAGACGCAAGTAAGAGGTTCGCAAACGCCGATACTTTGTTAGAATAAGAAAGGAGATTGCCATGAAAGAAAAATTAAAAGCCATAATGGACGAAGCATTAGCAAAAATCAGTGTTTCTGAAGAACTTGAGAAATTAAATGATATTAGAGTAGCCTTTTTAGGCAAAAAAGGTGAACTTACCAATGTATTAAAATCAATGAAGGATGTATCACCGGAGGAACGTCCAATCGTAGGACAGTTAGTAAATGAGGCGAGAACTATTCTAGAAGAGAAATTAGAGGAAAAGAAATCTGCCTTTGAAAAGAAAATAAGAGAAGAAAAGATAAAGAGTGAGACCATTGATGTTACACTACCTGCAAAGAAACCAATGGTAGGGCATCGTCATCCAAATAGTATAGCATTAGAAGAGGTTGAGAGAATCTTTATTGGAATGGGTTATGAAGTAGTAGAAGGACCGGAAGTAGAGTATGATTACTATAATTTTGAAGCATTAAATATCCCTGCAAACCATCCTGCCAAAGATGAGCAGGATACCTTCTATGTAGCTGGTGATATCCTGCTTAGGTCACAGACCTCACCGGTACAGGTTCATGAAATGGAGAAAGGCAAGCTTCCAATTCGTATGATAGCACCTGGAAGAGTTTTTCGTTCAGATGAAGTAGACGCAACCCATTCCCCAAGTTTTCATCAGATTGAGGGTCTGGTTATAGATAAAAACATTACCTTTGCTGATTTAAAAGGTACCTTGGCAGAGTTTGCCAAACAACTTTTTGGTGAAGAAACGAAAGTTAAATTCAGACCGCATCATTTCCAATTTACAGAGCCAAGTGCAGAGGTTGATGTGACCTGTTTTAAATGCGGTGGAAAGGGATGCCGTTTCTGTAAGGGGTCCGGTTGGGTTGAAATCTTAGGTTGTGGTATGGTACATCCAAATGTACTAAGAATGAGCGGTATTGACCCAGAAGAATATACCGGCTTCGCATTTGGCGTTGGTCTTGAACGTATTACTTTATTCAAATACGAGATAGATGATATGAGACTTCTCTATGAGAACGATACCCGTTTCTTAAAGCAGTTTTAAGCAGCAGTTACTAGGAAATAGAAGATTTTAGGAGGTTTAAAAGGATGAATACACCATTATCATGGATAAAAGCTTATGTGCCAGATCTGGATGTAACTGCTCAGGAATACACCGATGCAATGACATTGTCCGGATCAAAAGTGGAAGGTTATGAAAAGCTGGATGCTGATTTAGAAAAAATAGTAGTAGGTAAAATCTTAAAAATAGAAAGACACCCAGATGCTGATAAATTAATTGTATGTCAGGTTCAAATTACAGAGGAAGGTGATACCGTGCAGATCGTAACCGGTGCACCTAATGTAAAAGAAGGAGATGTGGTTCCGGTAGTATTAGACGGTGGACGTGTTGCTGGTGGACACGACGGAAATAAAACTCCCGGTGGTATTAAGATTAAGAAGGGCAAACTTCGTGGAATAGAATCCTGCGGAATGATGTGTTCCATCGAAGAACTTGGCTCTACCAAAGAAATGTATCCGGATGCACCGAGTGATGGAATCTATATTTTCAGTGATAATCCTGCCTACGATGGGATTAAGATCGGTTCAAGCGCAATTAGTGCGTTGGGACTTAATGACGTAGTATTTGAGTATGAAATCACTTCAAACCGTGTGGACTGTTTTGGAGTTCTTGGAATTGCTAGAGAAGCAGCTGCAACCTTTGGAAAGAAATTTTGTCCTCCTGTAATTCAAAAAACCGGTAATGCAGAAAAAGCCAGTGACTATATATCTGTTGAGATCCAGGATAAAGAACTTTGCAGCCGTTATGTTGCAAGGGTTGTCAAGAATATCAAGATAGCTCCGTCACCCTTATGGATGCAGAGACGCCTGGCAGCTTGTGGAATTCGCCCAATCAATAATCTGGTTGATATAACAAACTATGTTATGGAAGAATATTCACAACCAATGCATGCATATGATTTGGACTTGGTGGCCGGCAGGAAAATCATTGTCAGAAGAGGACAGGAAGGTGAAGAATTCCAAACCTTAGATGAACAGATAAGAAAAGTGGATTCTTCCATACTTATGATTTGCGATGCAGAAAAGCCAGTTGGAATTGCCGGAATCATGGGCGGAGAGAATTCAAAGATTTCCGATAATGTAAAAACCGTTTTATTTGAAGCAGCATGCTTTGATGGCACCAATATCCGTTTGACCGGTAAGAAATTGGGACTTCGTACGGATGCAGCAGCTAAGTTTGAAAAAGGACTGGATCCGAATACCGCTATAGAAGCCATGAACAGAGCCTGCCAGTTAATTGAAGAACTGGGAGCAGGTGAAGTAGTTGGTGGAGCAGTTGATGTATATGAGAAAAAAAGAGAAGCAAGTAGAATTGCTTTTAATCATGAGAGAACAAACCAGCTTTTGGGAACTAACCTGGACAAAGAGACCATGATCGGATATTTTAAAAGAATTGATCTTGATTATGATGAAAAAACAGGTGAAGTAATTGTACCAAGTTGGAGACAGGATTTAGAATGCCAGGCGGATTTAGATGAAGAGGTGGCACGTTTCTACGGTTACGATAATATCCCTACAACATTACCATCTGGTGCTGCAACAACAGGAAAATTATCCTTTAAGTTACGGATTGAAAATGTAGCCAGAAATGTCGCAGAATTATTTGGTTTTTGTGAAGGTATGACTTATTCCTTTGAGAGTCCAAAAGTATTTGATAAATTATTAATACCTTCCGATGACAAATTAAGAGAAACCGTAACGATTTCCAATCCATTGGGAGAAGATTATAGTATTATGAGAACTCTTCCTTTGAACGGTATCTTAACTTCATTATCAACAAATTACAATAGAAGAAATAAGAATGTTCGCTTATACGAACTGGGAACAGTATATCTTCCAAAAGCATTGCCGGTTACAGAGCTTCCTGATGAAAGAGTGCAGTTTACCCTTGGAATGTATGGTGTAGGTGATTTCTTTGACTTAAAAGGTGTTGTAGAAGAATATTTAGAAAAAGTCGGTATGAAGAAGTTAGTCTCCTATGATCCAAAAGCTGGAAAGACCTTCCTTCACCCTGGGCGTCAGGCTAATATTATTTATGACGGGGTCATTATCGGTTATCTTGGAGAAGTGCATCCTGAAGTACTTGACAATTATGATATAGGTGAAAAGGCATATGTGGCAGTCCTTGATATGCCAGAAATCATATCCCGTGCTAGCTTCGATGTAAAATACGAAGGAATTGCAAAATACCCTGCAGTCACCCGTGATATCAGTATGCTGATGAAGAAAGACATTCTGGCAGGAGAGGTAGAAGCAGTGATTCGAAAGAATGGTGGAGCCATTCTTGAAAGCTATCACCTCTTTGATGTATACGAAGGTGCTCAGATTGCAGCAGGACACAAATCCATGGCGTATTCCATCACCTTCCGTGCAAAGGACAGAACTCTTGAAGAAAAAGACGTGACCGAAGTCATGACTAAGATTCTAAACGGTCTTGGCAAGCTTGGCATTGAACTTAGACAGTAGAATTAAAAGACTTTTTATATAAGCTCCGCAGGAATTATTTTGTTATTATATTATTGCAAAAAAGTTCCTGCGGTATTTTTTTCTTATAATTTTTGGAGTATATTGGATACTTTCACAACCGTTTTCAAAGAAAATATTACAATAAATTAAAAAAAGTGGTATTATAGTATAATTTAAACAAACTTTTGACAAAAAGAAACCGTATGATGTACAATAGAGGTTGGGAATTGAGTTCGAATGTTGGGTTAATGTTTGAGTTCGGTATATTAAAGGAGGAAAATGAATGAAGAAACGTATATTGAAAGGTGTAGCACTAGTACTGGCTATTATCTTGGCGTTACCAATAATTAATACCAGTGCATGGCAAACAGCTAGTGCAGCTGCTAAACCGGTATTGTCGTCTACAAAAAAGACAATTGTCGGAACCGAAGCAACCTTTACATTGAATGCATTAAATGTTTCTAGGAAAAATGTTAAAAAAACAGTTTGGTATTCAAAAAATGAAGATGTAATAACGGTAGAAGCTACCAAAGATCTTTTAGCCGGCAAGGTAACTACTGTTGGTAAAGGGATTGCAGATGCTAGATGTAAAATAACTTATAAAAATGGGAAATCCATATTTCTCTCTTGTAGAGTAACAGTAAAGATTCCGGCTACTGCAGTGAGCATTAGTAATAAAAAGATTGCAGAAAATGGAAGACATGTGATTGCAGTAGGCGAGATTTATGATTTTGCCAGATCTATTACACCCAAAAATGCAAGTGATAAGACTTATTGGGCGATTGAAAGTTTAGAAAGTGGAAAACAGGTTGCTACAGTTAACAAGCAAGGTATTGTTACTGGCTTACAACCAGGCTTATGCAGATTAAAAGCCGTGGCAGCTATGACTCCTAATGGAGTAACAAGCAGTATCGTCAATGATTCACTTACCATTGAGATTGTCGGAAAGACCGTCAATGTTGTAAAGGTTAATTTAATAGAATCAAACAAATTAGAGATTCAATTTGATAAGCCAATAAATTCTTCCACAATAATTGGAACAGGGAATAAGCTCCTTGAATCCATTGTAATTGCATCCATGATTGATTCTAAGGGAGTTTCAGCTACTGCATTAGGTAACCTTACCGGTTCCTTATCTACAGACGGCAAGACCCTTACCATTACAGCGGCGAATTCATTTAATGGTACCTATGGATTACGTCTAAGTTCATCAATAAAGAGTACTGACAATACAGCTTTAAAAGCTTACAATGAGAATTTAGATTTTTATGATAACAGTAAACCTTACTTTGTAAATTCAACTGTAGATGATACTGGTTTGATTGCCTACATAAACTTTAGTGAACCTATGAACTTCTCTAATCTACATATTACTGATGCAAGGTTAGAATCATACAGTTCAACTGCAGCACAGGCAACGACAATAGCAATGTTGAATACAAAAGCAAATTATGTGAAGACGGCAGACAACAAATCCTTAAGTATTGATTTAAGAACTATGCCAGAAGTTGATAGGAATAAGAGATTCCAAATCAGCATATCCGGCATTACAGATTTGTCCGGCAACTCACCGGCATCCTTACCAGTGATCGCTTACTTGTCCACAGACACATCACAAAGAGCACAAGCAGCCCTAATTAACATCGAACGTACTGGTTATAACACCTTAACAGCAACATTCTCCAGAGCAATTCAATACAGTGGTTATATCACCTTAAGCAACGGAGCCTATATCAATGGAGTTGTTGACAGTACAGATCCTAAGAAAGTTAATTACACGATACCGGATTCTTCAGCAATTTTAAGTGGTACACAGGAAGTATCTATCACCGGATGGAATAGTTACAATGTTTCTTATAATGATACAACCGCATCTACAATACATAAGCGTAGCGTAAACTTTACTTTAGATAATACACTTCCGGTACTTACCAACTCTTTATTAGAAGTTGTGAACCAAAACGGTGTTGACTCTTACATACTTACTTTAACTTATAATAAAAATGTTACCTTGGTTAACTCGAATGCAAGTTTATCAGCGAAGATAGTAAAACCGGATAATACGATTTATTCAGATAGAATTCTGAATTATTCCGGTTATTCAAAAGACGATAAGGTAACCTTGATCTTACAGTCAAGTCAATTAACGGAAGAAGGAGTTTATACACTAAGTATACCAGCGACCTTTGTTCGTGATACTTATGGCAATGCCAATACAGCAACAACGGTTTCTGTACAGAAGGTAGTCTCTGTTGCCAGCAAATTATCGTCACCGCTATCCGTTCAACAGGATGCGAATGACCCAAATATTATCAATGTATATTTTGATAAGAAGTTGGATTTGGTATCAGCACAAACGGTTAGTAATTATTCCTTAATTGGAACGGGTGGTACCATCGCCAGTGCTGAAGTAACAGAAAATACCCCAACTAGTGCAATTGTCAAATTGAGGTTGAATCCGGGTTGCCTTCCTGCTACTACTGCATATCCGTTTACAATAAGTGGAATCAAAGGCTATCAGGACAGTTATTCTGCTATGGAAAAATATTCTCAGACCTTATATCTAAAAGAGAATGCTGCTCCACGTATTAGCAGTGTTAGATTTAATTCTCCTTATACAATTGTTATTACCTTTGATGAAGTAATTACAGGAACACCAAGCTTCCAGGTTATTCAGGGCTCTAGTGATTTGTATTCATCAGCAATAATCAATGGTAGTATACTTTCCGTTCATTTGAAGAGTACACCTGCTACGAATACAACCATGACGTTAGTGCCAAACAATAACAATAAGATTACAGACTTGTCAGGTAATGAGATCAAAATGAGCACAATGAGTGTTCCAACATACTAATCCTTAAAATATATGTCACATAGATGTAAGAAGGCCATCGCAAAATGCGATGGCTTTTTTACATGTAAATGCCTTAATTCAGACATTGAAATGACAAAAATTGGTAATATTATATGTGGGTAAACTATTTAGTGCTTGGAGGAGTTTAAATGAAGAAGCGTATTAAAAAAATAGCAGTCTTTTTGTTGTCTGTTATGCTAATTTTACCAATGATTTCAACAGATTTTTCGGCTGTTGCATCTGCCAAACCAAAGCCAAAGCATAATCCAAAGCTTTCTTACAGTAAAATGACATTGGGAGAGAGTGGAGAAACCTTTACATTATCCGTTTATAATGTGAATAGAAACGTAAAGAACATCACCTGGAATTCATTAAACGATAAAGTGGCCACCATACAAACGTGCAATGATTCAAAATCAATCACAGTTTCTTCTGTAAAAAAAGGGACTACCCGAATTAAATGTACAGTTTATTACTACGGTGGCTTAAAATATACTGCTTATTGTAAAGTTACCGTAAAAGCATCTGCATCTAAGATAACAATAAATAATGTTTATAAAGATAAAAACGGAAGACATGTGATTGCTGTCGGAGAAAGTTATGATTTTGATAGTGAACTTACGCCAAAGGACGCAAAGGAACTGACCTATTGGTACATTGATCAAACAGAATACGCATCCGTAAATGACCGTGGTACCGTAACTGGTTTGAAACCTGGGATTGTGTACTTAACTGCTATAGCTTCCAGATCAGATTCTGGAATCAATTCAAGTTCCGTTAGAGATACCATCTGTATTGAAATAGTTAAATTAGAGACTTATGAAGATTATTATGAATATTATGATTATTATGATTACTGGGATTACAGTGATTCCTGGGATTATTGGGATTCCTGGGGCTGGGATGACCGGGAAAAACATAACAAAGATAACTGTGATTTAAGGGCTCCTGCTTATACGAATTATACATTGGATAAAAGTGGTTTGCTGGTAACTTTTAATTTTGATGAAGCTATGGATTTTAGTGCAATGCAGGTCTCTGGTGCTAAGGCAGTTGATTATGGTCAATCGATAACAACAGAGACAACAAAAATATTGAATAATGCGTCAAATTATGTGAAAAGTACAGATAGTAAAGCATTAACAATCAATTTGTCAGCGATTCCATCTACCGATTGGAATAAAAGGATTTCTATAAATTTGCAGGGTGTTAAGGACATATCAGGAAACAGCCTTAGAGGTGACTCGACTACAATCATTTTTAGTATAGATTCGAAGCGGATGCCACAGGCGAAAGCAGTTTCTGTTAAGAGAACTCACTATAACACCTTAACCGTAATCTTTGACCGTGAAATTCAGACACCCGGTTATGCAATCATTAATAACGAGTGGATTCAAGGCGTAGTAGATGCTAAAAATCCATTTCAGATAAATTATACTTTAACATCTTCTGCGGTGCTTTTGACCGGTAACCAGAAAGTATCCCTCGGTTATTGGAACGGTTATAATGTTAACCCAGAAGATAAATTATCAGAAGGTTTAAAAGATTATTATACTGATTTTAGCTTGAAAACAGCAGTTTTAACCAAAGCTACTTATAATTACCCCAATACGATTGTATTAACTTTTGATGGTAATATTACTGGAACTCCTGGATTTCAAGTTATCCAGAATAACACAGATATATATTCCTATGGTTATGTTAACTCAAATACAATTACAATTACCCTAAAGAGTACGCCTCAATCAAAATCCAGCATTTATCTGGTTCCAACGCAATCCTTGAACATCACGGATTCTTTAGGCAGTCCAGTTACGATTGCAGCGAGCTATATTTATATCTCATACTAAATTTAATTAGTATTTTGGTAAAGGGACTGTCATGCTAAAAATTGCGTGGCGTCCCTTTTTTAGTATGAACTACAGTTTCTTTATTTGTTATTTACAATGATTTGCCCCTTTACGTAAAAGGCTATATGATTTATAATGGTTGAGATATTGAAAGTTGGCGAAGGAGATATTCATTGAAATCTAATCATAAAAAAATCATTATAACAGTAACTCGCGTACTGTTTGCTTTATATATTATTTTGTTAGCGTATTTTTGTTTCTTTAGTGAACGGTATGGACGGACGTTAGTATCAGAAGAATATAGATATAATTTAACCTTGTTTAAAGAATTGAAACGGTTTATTACTTATCGGAAGGAACTTGGTATCGAGAGTTTTGTCGTAAATATATTTGGTAATGTGCTGGCATTTATGCCATTTGGTTTTGCCCTACCCATTATCAGCCCTCAAAACCGTAAATTTTTCAAAATTGTATTACTTAGCCTAGAGTTTAGTCTGTCAATTGAACTTATTCAAATCATATTAAATGTTGGGATTTTTGATGTTGATGACTTGTTTTTAAATACCATGGGTGGAATACTTGGAGGGCTCTGCTTTTTTATCTGCAATGGGATACTTAAGGGTTTGCAAAAAAAATATTATAAGCACTAAGGCGTGCAGAGGGGAGCTGCTTTGTTTTTACGCAAAAAAGAATCATTTAAATTTTCTGACAAAAAACATTCGGTTAGAGGTCTGATATCTCTTGTGATGGGAATACTATCTTGTGTTTGCCTACTGGTTTTATTCTATATTTCCAGCTTAAGCGCTGGGAATGGCAGTTTGTTACTGGGTGCAGTTGGCTTGGTTATGTGTGTTTTATCTATCGTAGGTTTTATCATTGGAGTAAAGGCTTGCAAAGAAAAAGAAATTTATTATAATGTACCAATCATAGGATTGGTTCTTAACGGATTTCTTTCAGTGATATATTTAATTTTATATATGCTTGGAATTAGTTTGTAAGTTGAATTTTATATGTATTTGTAATTCGTTTATAAATTGAATTTTTAATGTGTACTTAGAATTAATTTATAAGCTTAATATGGAGGAATATTACTATGAGTATGAAATATAGAGAATTATTTCGAGGATTAAATGAAGAAGTTGAAGAACGTTATGCTTTGTCCATAGAACGAATTGAAATCATGGCAGAGGAAGAAACGATAAAAGTACCTTGGTTGGATTATTTTAAAAAAACAGTGGATTTTATCTTAAAGATAAAGAACCTTGTTCCCATAGCAATGGAAGATAAATTAGCTAAGATGTCCTTGAAAGAATTACAGGATCTGAACTATGATTTATATGAAGATATATTTGGGGAGAATTATGAGAGCAGTTATGCGAATCCCAGATATGCAAGGGAGAAGCTTGGGAAAGAATATGGAGAAATCTTGTCGTTCTTATATACAGAGTTACGTGGATTGATTGTATATGCTTTTGAATGCAGACTATTTGATATTACTATTTATCTTGAATTGTTTATTGAAATTTATAATTATTTTGAAGAAGAAGATAAATACACCTTAAAAGATGTAAAAAGGGCGATTTATGATTTCACAAGTGACTACTGCATAGAGATGGTAAAATACAGGACGAGAGAGTTGCTAGACAAAGAGCTTTCTTTTGCCCAGGATATCATTAGGAGTTGGGATTTTAAGGATTTAAGATATCTATACCAATTTGGAGAATATATTGGAGACAATGAACTACAGATTGCAGACTTTTTTAATCAGTTACCGGAAGAAGAAATGAAAGCCATGGCATTTACATTTACGGAAGGGTACCGTAGAGGTTTTGAAGCAGCAGGAATAGACTTGAGTAAAAAATCTACCGTAGCCATACGTTACAACATTGGTTTTGAGCGGATGCTATACTATGCATTTGAGTACTTTGCAAACATGGGATTAGAACCGATACTCTTTCGAGCAGCAGTCAGCAGTGTGAATAAGAGACAGAATCGGAAGATAGGATACTGTTCTACGGGACCGAACCGTCAATACGATTACGATCACCGTTTTGATAATGCTCTATTCCTTGATAAAGCATATAGCAAAAGAAAGTTAGAGAGTGCCCGTGCTGCATTTGAGCAGTATAAAGAGGCTGCCGCTGCATATGCAGGACCTGCTGTGATTGAAGTATTTGGTGAGAAGGAGTTTATCCCTGAAAGTAAAGAAGAAGCAATTCAATTAGATGAACGGCAGCAGAAATTGCAGGTGGAGTATTACCGAGACTTTGGAATTATTCAAAATGAGTATATAAAAGGGGATGAAACTAGCTTTACAATAATAGCTTATCCATTACCGGAAATTGGTAGTCAGTTTAAAGATATATTTGCAGAAACGGTTAAGGTAAATACGTTAGATAACCAAAAATACAAGGAAATTCAGCAGGCTATTATTGATACACTCGATCAAGGTGTATTCGTTAGAATTCTAGGCAAGGATAGAAATAAAACCAATCTTAAGGTTATGCTTTATGAGCTTAAGAATCCTGAAAAAGAAACTATATTCGAGAACTGTACGGCAGACGTTAATATACCAGTTGGTGAAGTGTTTACTTCCCCTAAGCTTACCGGAACCGAAGGATTACTTCATGTTACAAAGGTTTATTTAAATGACTTGGAATACCGTGAGTTAACACTTAGCTTCCAGGATGGTATGATAACCGATTATTCTTGTGAAAACTTTGCTAGCGAAGAAGAAAATAAGAAATTTATGAAAGAAAATCTTTTATATAATCGGGATACGCTGCCAATTGGTGAATTTGCCATTGGAACCAACACGACAGCTTATGTAATGGGACAAAAATATCAGATAGCAGATAAGCTGCCTATACTAATAGCAGAAAAAACAGGACCTCATTTTGCGGTAGGAGATACCTGTTATAACATGAGTGAAGACTTAACATTGTATAACCCTGATGGAAAGCTGATTGTTGCAAAAGACAATGAAATATCCATAAAACGTAAGACAGACATGAATCTAGCCTATTTTAACTGTCATACGGATATTACTATCCCTTATGATGAATTAGGGGAGATATCAGTTTATAAAAAGAATGGTGAAAGGATTCCGATTATTATAGATGGTAGATTCGTACTACCTGGAACGGAATTATTAAATCAAGCTTTTCAATAAATATTGGACCATAAGTCTAATGGATTAATGGAGCCAAATACAATATGAGAAAGAGAGGATTTAAATAATGGCAGTTAAGGTTGGAATAATTATGGGGAGCGACTCAGATCTTGAGATTATGAGTAAAGCAGCAGAAATATTAGATGTATTAGAAATTGAATATGATATGACGATAATCTCTGCTCACAGAATGCCTGACATATTCTTCGATTATGCTAAATCAGCAGAAGAGAAAGGGTATAAGGTTATCATTGCTGGAGCAGGAGGAGCGGCGCACCTTCCGGGAATGTCAGCAGCTATCTTCCCTATGCCGGTAATTGGCGTTCCGATTATGACGAAATCATTAGGAGGAGTAGATTCCCTGTATTCTATCGTACAGATGCCAGGTGGCATTCCTGTAGCAACCGTAGCAATCAACGGTGGTTTAAATGCAGGACTTCTTGCGGCTAAGATTTTAGCTACCTCTGACCCTAAATTATTAGACCGTATAAAGGCTTATTCCGAAGGGCTTAAGAATGGAGTAGCTGAAAAAGCTAAGAAACTGGAAAAAGAAGGCTACAAAGCTTATATTAAAGATATGAAATAATCACAAGACAAAATGAAATTGTCCAAATCCCTTACTTTTCGAAGTCAGGGATTTTTTGTATTCATGGGGGAGAAGAAAAAGAAGAAGAAACTCTGAAATTACTATATTGATAAATATTCCAATATATGGTAATATTGAGGATGTTAAAAATATTATAGGGGGTACTAAAATAATGCATTTTAAGAAAAAGTTTGTTATTCTTTGTTTAGCTATTGTTATGATTTTTTGTTCTTGTGATAAGAAAAGTTTACCACAAAATAATACTAGCCAACAAGAATCAAACAATACTATTAGCACAGAGGATAAGAAAGAAGATTCTCTAGAAGTCAATGAGGATACTACACAGAAAGAGGAACAATCAAATCCTGAATTGCAACAAATACTTGATAATAATGAGTTTATAAATAGTTTTGAAGGTACACAATATCAGATTAATGCTTATTATTTTGTAAAGGCATTTTTAAATGGTGATTATAAGTATATACAAGAAAATTTAGTAGATACAAGCAAATTAGATAAATATGATTACAAAGATCAATTCACGACTACAGAATGTATGTATTTTAGATTACGTGAATATGACAAACAAGAACAATTAGTTCATGGTGAATATGCTATACAATTAACTAAAGATAGTGGCTATATCTATTTAGAATTCAATATGCAACTAATTGATGGAAAATGGAAGATTATTGATTATCAGTTGGAGGCGTAAAAAAAAGATTGGGGATTTCCCCCCAATCTTTTTTGTGCAATCTACTCATATATTAATTACACTAATAAAAAGGATAAGAAATTAATAAATGAAAAGCTAAGACAAATCACTATTGTTATGTTAATATAAGGTTGTACTCAAAACAAGAGACATTGAATAACGTAATACACGAATAAGTTTATTACTTTAATAAAACCTATTATAGGAGGATTCAACATGGATTACAAAAAGGCGGGCGTAGATATTGAAGCTGGTTACAAAGCGGTTGAACTTATGAAGGAACATATAAAAGGTACTATGAGAAGTGAAGTATTAACGGGTATTGGCGGCTTCTCAGGTGCATTTTCTTTAAATAGCTTTAAGAATATGGAAGAACCCACATTGGTATCTGGTACAGATGGTGTAGGTACGAAATTAAAGTTGGCGTTTATATTAGACAAGCATGACACCATAGGTATTGACTGTGTTGCCATGTGTGTGAATGATATTGCTTGTGCAGGTGGTGAGCCATTATTCTTCTTAGACTATATTGCCTGTGGAAAAAATGAGCCTGAAAAAATTGCTACCATTGTAAGTGGTGTTGCAGAAGGCTGTAAAATGGCTGGCTCCGCATTAATTGGTGGTGAGACAGCAGAGATGCCAGGATTTTATCCGGTTGATGAATATGATTTAGCTGGATTTGCTGTTGGTATTGTTGACCGTAAAGAGTTAATTACTGGTGCTTCTTTAAAACCAGGGGACACTCTAATCGGCATTGCTTCTTCCGGAATTCATAGTAATGGGTATTCTTTAGTAAGAAAAGTATTCAGTATGACTAGAGAAGCATTAGACTCTTACTATGAAGTGTTAGGAAAAACCTTAGGCGAAACCTTATTAACTCCTACTAAAATATATGTTAATGCGTTAAAATCTTTGAAAACTGGAAATGTTACAGTGAAGGCATGTAGTCATATCACAGGTGGTGGTTTTTATGAGAACATACCAAGGATGCTTCCTGATGGAATGCATGCAGTTGTACGCAAAGACAGTTATGAAATACCTGCTATTTTCCGTATGCTTTCTACTGATGGAGAAATCGATGAGCAGATGATGTACAATACTTATAATATGGGTATTGGTATGATTGTAGCAGTGGATAGTCAGGATGCTGATAAAGCAGTGAGATTGCTGCAGGCAGCAGGAGAAACAGTTTATACCATCGGTGAAGTAAAAGCTGGTGAAAAGGGTGTGACAATATGCTAAAGATCGCTGTTTTAGTATCTGGAGGAGGTACCAATCTTCAAGCGATTATTGATAATATAGAGCAGGGCAGAATAACCAATAGCATGATTTCGGTGGTCATCAGTAATAAAAAGGATGCTTATGCCATAGAACGTGCAAAAAATCATGGTATCCCTTCTGAGGTGATTTCACCAAAAGATTTTAAGAATAGAGAAGAATTTAACCGGATATTGCTGGATACCATAAACCGTTATAAGGTGGATTTGATTGTTTTGGCAGGGTATCTGGTTATTTTACCGGAGAGTCTTATTAAGGCATATACAAACCGCATCATTAACATTCATCCATCTCTAATACCATCCTTTTGTGGTGCAGGCTATTACGGTCTGAAAGTACATGAAGCAGTGTTGGAACGTGGTGTGAGGATTACTGGTGCAACTGCCCATTTTGTAGATGAGGGCACAGATACGGGTCCTATTATTTTACAAAAGAGTGTACAGGTTATGGAAGAGGACACTCCAGAGCTGTTACAGCGAAGAGTAATGGAAGAAGCCGAGTGGAATATTTTGCCTGAATCCATTGATCTATTTGCAAATAACCGCTTGCTAGTGGATGGTAACAAAGTATATATAAAAGCCTGATTCGGTGCAAATACCATTCATATTAGAGTCTTAAAACATTTGACATTTGTATACAATTAATTTTCGAGGAGGAACCTTCATGAGAGTATTAATCGTAGGTGGTGGAGGAAGAGAACATACTATCGCATGGAAAGTAGCTCAAAGCAAGCGTGTAGATAAAATTTATTGTGCTCCAGGCAATGCTGGAATTGAGGAATATGCGGAATGTGTTGATATTTCGGCTATGGATTTTGATGCACTTGCAGCTTTTGCTACAGATAAAAAGATTGATTTGACCATTGTGGGTCCGGAGGATAGCCTGGTTCCAGGTATCATTGATGTTTTTCAAGCAAAAGGATTGCGAGCTTTCGGACCGAGAAAAAATGCCGCCATAATAGAAGGTTCTAAGGCATTCTCAAAAGATTTGATGAAGAAATATAAGATACCGACTGCAGCATATGAGACTTTTGATTCTCCGGAGGATGCCATTGCTTATCTTAAAACCTGTGATTATCCAATCGTTTTAAAGGCAGATGGATTGGCACTTGGCAAGGGTGTATTAATCTGTAAGGATTATGCAGAAGCAAAAGACGGAGTAAAAACCATCATGTTGGATAAACAATTTGGAACATCCGGTGATAGACTTGTAATTGAAGAGTTTATGACCGGCAGAGAAGTCTCTGTTCTGGCCTTCTGTGATGGAACAAATATTGCTCCCATGACCAGTGCACAGGATCACAAACGTGCTAAGGATGGTGACCAGGGGCTTAACACCGGAGGAATGGGTACTTTTTCACCAAGTCCGTTTTATACAAAAGAAGTAGATGAATTTTGTAAAAAATATATTTATCAGGCTACACTTGATGCTATGAAGGCGGAAGGTAGAGACTTTACCGGAATATTATTCTTTGGTCTGATGCTGACCAATAAAGGACCAAAGGTGCTAGAATATAATGGACGTTTTGGTGATCCAGAGACGCAGGTAGTACTTCCGCGTATGAAAAATGACATCGTTGATGTATTTGAAGCCTGCATTGATGGAAAGCTAGCAGATATTACATTAGAATTCGAGGATAATGCGGCAGTTTGTGTTATGTTAGCATCTGCAGGATATCCGGAGCATTATGAAAAGGGCTTTGTCATCCATGGTCTGGAAGAATTTCAGAACAAAGACGGTTTTTATGCGTTTCATTCTGGAACCAAGCGTACAAACGCAGGTGCTGTTACCAATGGTGGAAGAATCTTGGGTGTAACTGCAGTTGGAAAAGATTTAAAGGAAGCAAGAAAGAATGCATACGAAGCTACGAAACTGATTACATTTGAAAATAAATATATGAGAAATGATATCGGTAAAGCAATCGATGAAGTATAAATAGCAAATAAAAGATGCAGATAGATTGATTTGGACACAGCAAATGAATCTATCTGCTTCTTGATTTTTCGAATTAATATATTATTACAAATATTATTTCATGTCACAAAAGTGCCACATGTAATCAATAGTATATAATAGAATTAAAGGATTAAAGTACCTGTTTTGCAATTATAAGTCATATTTTATCGCAGTAGCGATAGGAGGATTCACGAATGAAGAAATATTCTATATATAAATGGATAACTGTGTTGCTTTGTGTCATATTTCTATTTCCGCAGGGGTTAGGTATAAAACCGGTGCCGGTTGAGGCTGCTACGGCGACTGGTAAGGTGAATGCTACCAGCCTCAATGTTCGTTCCGGTCCAGGTACCACATACAGCAAGGTACAGGTGAATGGTGCTGATGCGTTCTTACGGCGTGACGAGAAAGTAACCATTTTACAGGAAGATAAGGATTGGTATCAGATATCGTTTCAGTTTAGCGGTGCAACTGCGGAAGGATACGTAAAGAGTGAATTTATTACGACAGATGGCGAAGTTCCTCAAAAGGATTCAAGTACGAATACGGATGAAAGCTCTACTGACGAAACCTCTACAGTAACACCAACACCAACAGTAATTCCAAAGGCTACTCCCAAAGTAACAGAAACTGTGACACCAACGCCTACACCGAAAAAGACAGAAGCAACAATAAATGTATCTGGAGTAGTTACGGCATCTACATTAAATGTTCGAAAAAAACCAAGTCAAACGAGTGCAAAGGTTGGCTCTATCATTAAAAAGAAGAAAGTTACCATATTAAATGAAACCATAGTGAAATCACAAAAGTGGTATCATATTTCTTATAAAACTAAGACAGGAACCGTAACGGGATATGTTTTAAGCGGTTACATAAAATTATCGATAACTACAAATATCCATGCTAATATTAATTCAAAAAAGGCTGTAAAGATTCGAAAGGGAGCCGGTACAAAATATTCCTATCTAACGACCAAGAAGAAAAAGCAGATTGCTTTACCAAATAAAAAATTTGTTGCAATAACGAAAGAAGTTACCGATGCCAAAGGTGTAAAATGGTTCCAAATTACGTTTAATCTAGCAAACGTAAAATATAGCGGCTATATACTTGCAGATCAAGTACTATTAAAAGCTAAGGCAGCCCCTGTTACTCCGACACCAAAGCCGGAAGATACGGAAACTG
Source organism: Bacillota bacterium (assembly GCA_023443225.1). Taxonomy (GTDB): domain Bacteria; phylum Bacillota; class Clostridia; order Lachnospirales; family Lachnospiraceae; genus Anaerocolumna. Next base: position 88,396 of record JAEZVF010000077.1, on the reverse strand, counting down.
TTTCACCAAGTGTAACACCTACACCGACGGTAACAGTGACACCAACGCCAACACCGATAGCAAACATACAGGAAATTTATACACGGACGAATGGTATGTTGTATAATATCGCTAAGACAAATGTTGTGAAGGATGTATTTACAAGTCAGGACCTTTTATACGATTCTTCAAATACTTTGATAGAATTAAAACAAAACGAAAAAGTAACGATAACCACTACCGTAAGAGTAAATTCTATACCATGGTACTATGTGGAGTTTACAAAAGCAGGTTTCTTGTACTACGGATATGTAAAAGCAGAATATATTAAGGTTGGTGAATGGGGAGTAATTGATCCCACAACACCAGGTGGTACATCGGCTCAAGTCTTGACAGAGGCAGAATTTGAAGCAAAGATGACGAGTGAAGGCTTCCCTGAAAGCTATAAACCTTATTTGCGCCAATTACATCAGCAATATCCGACCTGGGTATTCGAAGCTTATCAGACAGGATTAGACTGGAATACAGTAATTCAAAAGGAAAGCGCACTGGGTGTTAATTTGATATCCAATGGAAAAACTTTAGAATGGAAGTCTTTCGACAAGGGTGCATATAATTGGGAAAAGGATAGCTTCCTTCCATTCGATGGCTCCTCTTGGGTTACGGCATCAAAGGAAGCAATTGCATATTATATGGATCCAAGGAATTTTCTAACCGATAAAGGGATTTTCCAATTTGAAATGCTTAATTATAAGAGCGAATATCAGAACGCTACGGGTGTAGAAGGTATCCTTTACAATACACCGATGTACAATGCCAGTTATTCTTATGTGGATACTTATGGGCAGAGTCTTACCTATACATATTCACAAACATTTATGAAAGCAGCTGAATATTCAGGTGTTAGTCCTTATCACCTGGCTTCTCGTGTGAAACAAGAAGTTGTAACTGGCACAAGCACCATGAGTTCAAGTGTATCGGGAACTGTGTCAGGGTTAGAGGGATTGTATAATTTCTTTAATATTGGGGCTTATCACAGTACTGCTGCAGGTGGAGCAGTTGCAAACGGTTTGAAATTTGCCAAGAACGGAACAACCGATGCATCCTTGAATGCACTATATCTGATACCTTGGACTAATCCTTACAATTCCATAGTCGGAGGAGCTTATAACATTGGACGTAACTATATCAATAGGGGTCAGAATACAATATATCTTCAGAAATTTAACGTGACACCGACCTCTACCTATCAGCATCAGTACATGGCTAATGTTCAGGCTCCAGAGGCGGAAGCTAAAAAAACCTATGCAGCTTATACCGGAATGATGAATGTACCGATTATATTTTCAATTCCTGTTTACTACAATATGCCTGAGGCTACTTCACCGATACCAGCAGCAGTTATGAATCCAAATAATTGGCTTAAGACTTTAGAAGTAAGTGGGTGTAATCTAACACCAACATTCAACATAAGCACTGACCAGACCTATTCTCTAATCGTTGGCAACAGCGTTTCGACCATAGAAGTTAAGGCAACACCAGTCAGCTCGAAGGCGACCGTGATGGGTACAGGGTATATTAACCTGCTAGTTGGTAATAATACAGTGACCGTATCCGTAATCGCTGAGAATGGCAATAAAAGAGATTATATTATTAATATAGTGAGAGAATAATACATTCCGAAAAAAGTTAATCTAGTAAATTGGATTACTGTAACGGAAGACGGAATCCGATTGACAGAATTACGCTATTGTCAATCGGATTTTGTCATAGACAATGGAGGTATACCTATATGACTTTAAGAAGATATCAAAACTTAAGAATAATCAAATGTGCAATGATAGCTCTACTATTACTTGGCATGGTGTTGATGCCATATACAATATGCAAAGCAGCAAGTGCATCCATAACATTAAGTACAGATAAGACTTCTGTTACCACCGGAGAGGAAGTTACTGTAAGTCTTCATTTATCTTCTGAAGCATTAATAGGGGATTTTGAGGCATATATTACATATAATGATGATGTATTGGAATATAAAGATGATTCCTCCAGGATTGCTGGAGGAGACGGTCTGCTTAAAATTTCAGATAAGAATGTTTCCGGTGAGGATTCCTCTAGGAAATATGTGATTACTTTTCAGGCAATAAAAGTCGGAAACAGTGAAATATCGATGAAAGAAAAACCTAATGTCTATGAGTATGATTCAGGAATGGAAATGTCAGTGTCTACGAATCATATTTCCATTTATGTATCAGCAGAAAAAACTGCTTCTTCCAATACGGAGCTGAAATCTCTTAAGATTAATCCTGGGACATTAACACCCAAATTTAGATCAGATATAACCGAATATACTACTCAAGCTGATAAGTATACAGATAAGATTATCATAAGTGCTGTAGCAGAAGACGATAGTGCTGTCATTGAGCTAAAAGGCAATGATAAAATAGTTGATGGCAGCAATGAAATTACGATAACAGTGAAAGCAAAATCCGGGCATAAGAAGATATATACCATAAAAGCGGTGAAAGAAAAGCAAGAGTCAGACAATACTTTGGAGGAAACAATAGAAGAAACCTTGGAATCAGTGGAGGAAGGTTTCGTAGAAGAATTTATCTTAAACAGCAACATTGTAGAGATTAATGAAATTGCGGCTATTTCCAGTGAAGATGGGATTTACCTGCAAAACGGATTCCGTTATCAGATTGTGCCTATTGGTGATGAAACTATCCTACCGAAAGGTTATGTTAAGACCACACTGGTAATAAATGAGGTTGTCATTGATGCCTATACGCCACAAAGCAATTTGGAAAGTGATTATTTGCTATTGTATGCAAGGAACGAAGATGGAGATGTTGGATTTTACCAGTATGACAGAATAGAGAATACAATGCAGAGGTTCAATCCAAAGATATCTGCCGATACCAATAATAAATTAGTAATGACGAATGAAATCCTACATTCTGAAGATTATAAAAAACGTATCACAACGATGGGTATTCTTATTGCCATATTAGGAGCCATCATAATAAGTATGTCATTAGCTTTACTTCATGTATATATGAAATCAAGAGATCCGAAAGAATAAACAGTAAGTTATGTTACTTGACAAATGAATAAATCTGTTATACTATTTGTATAACAAGTATAACGAACATTTAGGAGGTGGATGATTTGATAGTTACCATAGATTTTAACAGTGATGAGGCATTTTATATCCAACTTCGTAATCAGATTATACTCGGTATAGCAAATTCAGAGATTAGAGAAGGAGATAATCTTCCTTCCGTTAGAGAATTGGCAGATAATATTGGCATTAACATGCATACAGTTAATAAGGCATATACTATTCTAAAGCAGGAAGGTTACGTTAAACTGGATCGTAGAAAAGGTGCTGTCATTTCAGTTGATGTAGATAAACTAAAGGCAGTAGAAGAAATGATAAGAGAACTTAGAGTAGTTTTAGCAAAAGCCATATGTAAAAATATATCGTGTGAAGAGATTCATGAGGTTATCAATACTATATTCGATGAGTTTTCGGTAAATGATTGTTAATGCATGGTAGTATCTGGATCGCTTAACTAGCAGAAATCATTCAGAATAGGAGGTGTAGTTATGTTATGTAATAAATGCAATAAAAATGAAGCTAAAATATATTATACAGAAATTATTAATGGAGTAATGAAAGAGCAGCATTTATGCGAAGAATGCGCAACAGAATGCACTTCATTTCAAAAGGGATCATCCCTAATGAACCAAGATTTAACCCTTGGGAATCTGTTATCAACAATATTAGGCAATTATTATGGTAATACTACTCATGAAGAAGGACCGAAGGAAAAAGAGATTCATTGTGATGGTTGTGAAATGACATATTCAGAATTCATGCGCTTAGGCAAATTCGGATGTGATAAATGTTACGATAGTTTCCAAAAGGTTCTAGATAAGAGTATAAAAAGTATACAGGGTTCCGATACGCATACCGGTAAAAAACCAAAGGGTTTTGAGAGCAAAACCGATAAGATTATAAAAGAACTATCTGAAATAGACAAATTATCCATTCGGCTTCAGGATGCAATTGAAAAAGAGGAATTTGAAGAAGCCGTGAAGTTACGGGATAAAATTCGGGAATTGAAAAAGGGGGAGGTGAACCATGCTTAAATGGTATAAAGAACCGGATAAGAATAATGATGTTGTAATCTCGACTAGGATAAGACTTGCACGTAATCTAAGAAAATATCCTTTTTCCCCGAAGTTGGTCGAAAAACAAGCTGCCAGCATGGTAAAAGAAGTAAAAGAAGCCAGCATTGCACTGGAGGAACAAATGAAAACACCATTGTTTAGCTGCAATGTTGATGTACTTGCTGATACAGATAAAATTGCGATGGTGGAACGACATATTATTAGTCCATTATTGGTTGAAAAGAAACAAAGTACAGGATTAATACTTTCAGAGGACGAAAAAATCAGTATCATGATTAACGAAGAAGACCACTTAAGGATTCAATCTATAACGGGTGGAATGAATATTGTTGAAGCATTTAAAACGGCAAATCAAATCGATGATATTGCAAATGAAGTTTTAGAATTCGCATATCATGAGCAATTTGGGTATTTAACAGCTTGTCCGACGAATGTGGGCACTGGTTTGCGTGCTTCTTATATGGTGTTTCTTCCAGCGTTAACATCAGCTGGGAAAATAATAAAATTGGCTGAAGAATTGGGGCAATATGGAATTGCCTTAAGAGGAATCTATGGAGAAGCATCAAAAAGTATGGGAAGTATTTATCAAATATCGAATCAAAAGACACTTGGAAGCACGGAACGTGAGATAATTGATAATCTTAACCGTATTGTTGAACAGGTTATAAAACAAGAAAGAAGACAGCGAGATCATATGCTGACAAGTAATTATGATGAGATTGAGGATAAAGTACATCGTTCCTACGGAATTCTAAAGCATGCTAAAATTATTTCCTCAAACGATGCCATGACTTTACTTGCTCAACTTAAATTTGGTATGGATATGAAAATGATTCAGTTAGGTGACGGTTATAATGTTCATGAGTTGATGATGGAGATTCAGCCAGGTAATCTACAGAGTAATTTGGATAAAAATGTAGGAAGTGTACAAAGGGATAGATATAGAGCTGACTATATACGAAAAAAGTTACCAGAAATCAGATAACATTTAAGAAATGAAACTAGGAAGAAAGAGGTTATTATGAACGATAAATTTACAGAGAATGCAAGGGAAGCCATTTCTTTTGCAACTGAAGTTGCATACAAATTATCTCATAATTACGTGGGTACAGAGCATCTGTTAATTGGCTTACTAGAGGCGGATGGTGTTGCCTCCACCGTATTAGAGAAAAATGGAGTAGATGTAGATAAAGTAATTGAATTAGTGAATCAGTTAATTGCACCTAGTACTACTATGGAATCGGCAGAAGTAGATGGGTTTACTCCTAGGGCAAAGCGCATCTTAGATCAGAGTATTAAGGAAGCTTATCGATTAAAAACGCAGCAAGTTGGAACAGAGCATATACTGATTGCTTTAATGAAAGAAACCGATTGCATTGCTGTCAGATTGTTAAATACATTAGGAATCAATGTTCAGAAACTGTATGTGGATATTCTGACAGCCATCGGTGCTGATATGAATACAGCCAAAAATGAATATGCAGCCAATAAAAGTAAAGCAAAGGCAAAGTCCAGTACTCCAACACTAGATCAGTATAGCAGAGATTTAACGGAATATGCGAGAGAAGGTAAATTGGATCCTGTTATCGGAAGAGAAACAGAGATTCAGCGTGTGATTCAGATATTAAGTAGAAGAACAAAGAACAATCCTTGTTTGGTTGGTGAGCCCGGTGTTGGTAAAACTGCAATTGCTGAAGGACTTGCTATTAAAATAGTGGAAGGAAATATTCCGGATATTATTAAAGACAAGAGAGTCTTAACACTAGATTTATCTGGTATGGTTGCTGGATCGAAATACAGGGGTGAATTTGAAGAACGTATTAAAAAGGTCATATCAGAAGTTATGAGCGATGGTAATGTATTGCTATTCTTGGATGAGATTCATACCATTATCGGAGCTGGTGGCGCAGAGGGTGCTATCGACGCTTCGAATATATTAAAGCCGTCTCTTGCAAGAGGTGAGCTGCAGCTTATTGGAGCTACGACTAGGGAAGAATACCGTAAATACATTGAAAAAGATGCTGCATTAGAGCGACGTTTTCAACCGGTAGTGATTGAAGAACCTTCAGAAGAAGAAGCAATTTTGATATTAAAAGGACTTCGAGATAGTTATGAAGTGCACCATAAGGTAAAAATTACAGATGACGCACTGATTGCAGCAGTAAAGATGTCAAGCCGTTATATCAATGATCGTTATCTTCCAGACAAAGCCATTGATTTAATGGATGAGGCAGCTTCTAAAGTTCGTTTGAGTACGTATATTACGTCTCCAGAAATAAAAGACATGGAAAAGGAAGTTGCTGAACTCGAAGTAGAAAAAGAACAGGCTATTAAAAAAGAAGCTTACGAAAGAGCCGGTGAGATAAAGAAGCAACAGGAAGAATTAACAAATCAGATCAATCTTTTGCAAGTGCGTTCAGAGAAAGAGAAGCAGGACACCATGTTAGTTGTTGGTGAAAATGAAATTGCTGATATTATTTCCAGCTGGACTAAGATTCCAGTGAAAAAGCTTGCAGAGGAGGAAACACAACGTCTTAAAAATCTGGAGACAATTCTCCATGAAAGGGTTATAGGACAGGATGAAGCAGTATTGGCAGTATCCAAAGCAATCCGTAGAGGTCGTGTAGGCTTAAAGGATCCAAACAGACCAATTGGTTCCTTCTTATTCTTAGGCCCTACCGGTGTTGGTAAGACAGAATTATCCAAGGCATTGGCAGAAGCAATGTTTGGAAGTGAAAATGCAATGATTCGTGTTGATATGTCAGAATATATGGAGAAACACAGTGTATCTAAACTCATTGGATCTCCACCAGGATATGTTGGCTACGATGAAGGTGGCCAGCTTAGTGAGAAGGTAAGACAGAACCCATATTCCGTCATTCTTTTTGACGAAGTAGAAAAAGCACATCCGGATATCTTTAATATTTTACTTCAGGTATTGGATGACGGTCACATTACAGATGCACAAGGCAGAAAAGTGAGCTTTAAAAATACAGTGATTATTATGACCTCCAATGCAGGTGCACAAAGAATTATTTCACCGAAGCAATTGGGATTTGCAACGGTTTCAGATGAAAAAGAAGATTATAAAAAGATGAAAGCTGGTGTCATGGAGGAAGTAAAGAGAATCTTTAAACCAGAGTTTATCAACCGAATTGATGAGATTATTGTATTCCATTCCTTGACGAAAGATAATATTAACAGCATTGTACGCGTTATGCTAAAATCAATTGTGAAAAGAACGAAGCAGCAGATGAACATGATATTGGAAATCAGCGATGAGATAATCGATCATATTGCAGAAGTAGGTTTTGACACTAATTATGGAGCAAGGCCTTTACGCAGAGCAATACAGACCAATATAGAAGATTCTCTTGCTGAGGAGATCTTGGAAGGAAAGATTCAAAGTGGTGCTACAGTAGAATTCAAACTGATTGACAAAAAAGTAAGTATTTCATGTAAATAATTCAAAACTTGTGTAGATAATTGTAGATATTATTGGGCAAGTATTATATAATGGAGATAGCTGAATAAGCGTATCGAGTTCCATTCCAATAAATGTGAGTTTTTTGCGGATTAGGTGTTTAACGAAACTAGGAGGGTATAGAAATGGCAGTTATTGAAGAATTAATACGTGAAGAGAGTAATGGGACAATCAGTTTTGGGAATTATAATTTGGATACGAAATCTAAAGTGACAGATTTTGAATTCAATGGTGATTTATATAAGGTGAAAACATTCAAGGAAATTACAAAACTAGAAAGAAATGGATTGTTTGTTTATGAATCAGTTCCTGGAACAACAGTTAACAATCTATTCGTGAATGAGAAAGAATTTAGATTTTCAGTTGAAGGACCAAAAGATGCTGAGATTACAATCGAGATTGAACCAGAGAAAGAATATAAAATCTTTATCAATGATATCAATGTTGGTAAAATGAAAACCAATCTGGGTGGAAAACTGATGCTCAGTGTTGAATTAGGTGAAAATAAAAATTCTGATATTAAAGTAATAAAACTGTAAATTAATTATTAGCAGGGAACTGTTTTGGGAATTATAAAGTCCCCAAGATAGTTCCCTCTTTTTTATCAATGGAGGAAGTGATGGCAAATGGCAAAAACTAAAACTGTTTTTTTCTGCAGAGAATGCGGCTACGAGGCGTCCAAATGGATGGGACAATGTCCTGGTTGCAAGCAGTGGGATACTTTTGTGGAAGAACCTGTAGTCAAAAAAACTTCTTCAGGCAATGCCCGTATAAAAGCAGCAGAACCGGAATTACTCTCTACAGTTACTACATCTGAGGATGAAAGGACGAGAATAGGGATACAGGAATTTGACCGAGTTTTGGGTGGGGGAATTGTAAAAGGCTCCTTAGTTCTTGTGGGTGGTGATCCTGGAATCGGCAAGTCCACATTGTTATTGCAAATGTGCCGTGAACTGGCATCCAAAAAGAATAAACTCCTCTATATATCCGGTGAAGAGTCCTTAAAACAAATCAAAATGCGTGCTGAAAGACTTGGCAAATTCGAAGGAGATTTGCTATTACTTAGTGAAACAAATTTGGATAGTATTGAAGAAACGATACATAGAATTTTACCTGAGATAGTCATAATTGATTCCATACAGACCATGTTTAAGGAGGATATTGGTGCTGCTCCAGGTAGTGTGAGTCAAGTTAGAGAAAGCACCAGTACATTAATGCATTTAGCCAAAGGGATGGGAATTACCATTTTCATTGTAGGTCATGTAACCAAAGAAGGAGTCGTTGCTGGCCCTAGGGTATTAGAACATATGGTTGATACGGTATTGTATTTTGAAGGAGAAAGTAAGGCCTCTTATCGTATCTTAAGAGCAGTTAAGAACCGTTTCGGATCTACCAATGAAATTGGAGTATTTGAGATGAGAGACATTGGTCTGGTTGAAATAAGCAATCCTTCAGAGTTTATGTTACAGGGAAAACCGGAAGGGGAACCGGGATCTGTGGTAGTTGCTTCCTTAGAAGGGACAAGAACCATCTTAGTAGAGGTACAAGCATTAATCTGTCAAACGAATTTTAATATGGCAAGAAGAACAGCGGCAGGAACGGACTATAATCGAGTGAATCTTTTGATGGCGGTATTGGAAAAACGCTTGGGAGTTCAGATGTCTGGTATGGATGCTTATATCAATGTAGCCGGAGGAATGAAGATTAATGAACCAGCATTGGATCTAGCCATTGTACTAGCCATATTATCGAGTTATAAAAATATTGCTTTGGATAGTGACACTATATGCTTTGGTGAAATCGGGCTTACTGGTGAAATCCGAGCAGTGAATATGGCAGAACAGCGTGTGCAGGAAGCGGAGAAGATGGGATTTTTAAGATGTATACTTCCACAAGTGAATAAAGAAAATATAAAGAATTCTAAAATCAAGTTAATCGGAGTGAGAAATATCCGTGAACTTATGAATTGTATTTCTTAATCATTAACAATGTAATCTTGATTTATATATTGATGCAAAGATCAATACTAATGTATAAATAATTATGATTAATTTTAGGAGGATGGTTAATATGGATGATATGGAACAACAAAAATACGGGGAATTTTTCGATCATATGGGAGATTGTATTCAAAATATGACCAAGATTATGGAACAATTAGACACTTCTCAACTGACTGTTGAAAAAAATGCATTTGATGCAATTAATAGTTCAGACACTTCACTCAATTTAGTAAAGGAAGGCATAAAATCCGTTGATGAACTTTTGGACAGAATAGAAACATTAAATGAATCGGTGGAAAACTCCTCGAAGAATATTACGCAGATGGAAAACCTGTCTCGAATGATTGCTGGTTTTGCAAATGTTATTGCAGGGATATCGAATAAGACCAATATGCTATCTTTAAATGCATCCATAGAAGCAGCCAGAGCAGGAGAACAAGGACGTGGATTTGCTGTTGTAGCTGGAGAAGTTCGAAATCTCGCCTCTCAATCAGCGAAATCTTCAAAGGAAATTACTGAAACAATTGAGTCCATACAGACCTTTGTATCAGAAACAGTAGAAGCAATAAGCAGCATCTATAAAATTGTTGAGCAACAAAATGCAATGGTAAATGATGTGAAAACGGTATTTCAAAAAATATTAGAGGCAGCGTACATATCAAATGATGTTTCCCGTAACATGGAACATGAGATAGCATATCAAAGAGATATTACAGACAATGCCAAAAAAACCATTGAAAACATAGCAATCAAATCCAGTGAAATGAACGAAGCAGTATAGGTCTTTTTTTGCCAAAACAAAGGGAGAAAAGCGGTCTAAGGACATTGCGGTGTAGTTATTACTTTATGATGAAGTGTTAGAATGAAGTGCAATATTTTAAAATTTTCTTGACAATTTAGACAATTCATTGTATTATATAAAGGCAGTTGAAAATAGCTACAACACATAGGGGTTTGATGCAATGGTAGCATGACGGTCTCCAAAACCGTTCATGGGGGTTCGAATCCCTCAACCCCTGTAAAAACTGAAAGCCTTATAACTTAACGGTTATAGGGTTTTTTTATTGTTTAGAATCAAAATTTTTTAGACTTTAAAAGAAGAATAAACGCACAAAAAACGAACTAATAATAAAAGGCGAAATAAATAGGCATTTCCAGTTAGGAAACGCCCTTAATTATATACCTAGTTAGTCGCTCTTGCATCAGCAACTTAGATGTGAGTTGTGGAAACTGGTAAGTCAAGTATTAAAGCATGATACCATGGTCAAAATCCTTCATTTACGTTCATAGACATGCTTTCACTGGAAGAGATAGGAGAGAAAATAGGGATTACGAGGGAGCGTGTCAGGCAGTATGAGAGCATGCTTTAAGGTGGGTTACGATGTAATAGCAGAACTAAACGCTTTATTGAATATTTGGTAGCATGAAGGTAAAATGGATGTAAGCTTATGCAGCCATTAAGAGTCTGAAAGGCGCAGGAAGAAGAAAGCTAGGCTATGGGGTAATAGGCTAACTTATACGGTGAGGTAAGTAATGAAGGTCATCTTACTTAGGTAGGGCGTCTTTTTATGTTGAAAAAATTGGTAAAAAGAGGTATAATTAAGAAAAAACAGTAAGGAGTGTATTTAATGTTTACAGAAGAAAGTAATGAAGCGGTTAAAAAGTACATACGAGTTCAGATTACAAATCTTTCATCTGAAAAATTAGACGAGGGATTGAATCAGGGAAGAAATGATGGCTATGAATCTACTGTTGATTGGGGTTATGAGGATCTGGATTTAAGAGAAGATGCAGAAAAGATTCAATTATATATGTCAAATGATTTTCTGACTCTTAATAATAACAAGTATTATAAAGTCGTAAAGCGTATTTTTCAACCAAATAGACCTGTTATGTTATGTATTGATGTAGAAGAAATAAATCAAAAAGATATGTAATAAAGATTGGCATCCTTTGGGGTGTTTTTCTTTTATCAATTTCCCCAGATGGTTTCATTCTATTGTAAACAATAGTTAATAATAGTAGAATGGGGATAAAAAGGAGAGAGGTATAAAACATGGATTCTGAATTAATAAGTTTATTTCTGAAAGAGATTGACTTAATGAATCAATAAAAAACACTAGAGATTTAATAGCTCATGAAAGAAATGAAGTTATTAAAATGGAAAATGAAAAATGTAATGATACAGTTTGGAATAAAATTCTCAGTGACTAATTAAAAAATATAGAAAGCTTACAAGAGGATTTAAATATATACTATGATTTGTTAATAAAGCTTGCAAAGAACAAATAAATAATCGTTCTTTATTAGATAAAACTGTAGCAACTCCCGCCAAGCGGTTGTTTTTTTCTTGCTGAAAAATGGAAGTGGGTGTATAATTATATATTCAAAGAAAGGTAAAAAAATATGGATAAATTAAATATCCTATTATGCGAATATTTAGAAAATGTTAATCAACCTATTAGTATTATTAAACATGTATGGGATAGCTAGTGAATTACCTAATAATGTTGATAATGTTGAATATAATAAAATTGAAATGGAAATTAGAAACAACATTATAATGGGGTACCAGAAATATAAGAAACTGCTGTGCGTCGATAAAAATAAATCAAAGGTAGCAAAATTCGTGAATAATGAAATTAAGTTTAACATATAACTCTTAAGTTAAATGAAAATTACATTATATTAGAATTTAATATCTGTATAGTGTATACAAATGGTAACTTCCCTCTAGGCGGTTGCTTTTTTCTTGCAAATAGTGGCGAGAAGTGGTAATATTTGGATATAAGGGGGTGAGCCTATGGAAATACAACCAAGAGAACTACCAAATGGAAATCTAGCTTATCCAAAATATATTTGCTATAAATTTCAGAGTAAAAATATACTATTAGACTTACAAAAAAATGGTCATATCTTTATGAAATGCTTAGAGTATTATATTGAATTAGAGAAAGAAACAGGGGATAGTTCTATTGGAGATGCAAAAGAAGCTTTATCATTCAATTCTTCAATTAAATTGGTTAGTGATAATAATTCTAAAGTTATTGATTTTGGGAAATGTGATGTACGTATTGGTAATGATATTAAAAAGCCAGTTTTTTGTTTAACATGTGTTGATGTATTAGATTATATTATAGACTTTTCATATCCCATAGTTGAATGCAATCCTTCGTTTGATAAGAAAATTTTATCAGCATTTAGTAAGACTGGTGATGATCTTTATGTTCTAATGATAGACTTGTACTCTTTTCATGATAAAATAAAAAGCCAACTAGATAAGATGAATATACAGTTTGATTGTGGATTTGTTAAATATAGAAATACTAATATATTCTATAAGGACGGTGAAAATATAACTATCAATGGTCCTTTTAATAAGAGGGAAATATACAGCTATCAAAAAGAATTTAGGTATTTAATTGAGAAAAATATAAATTGTACAGAATATTTTGATTTTTATATAGGAGATATATCTGATATTTCTTATTTGTGCAAAGCTAAAGAGTTATTTGAAAACAAATATAAATACATTTTTACATTTGATGAGTAAATTAAAAGCATCCTTCGGAGTACTTTATACTAAATAAACGGAAAATGAGAAAGCGGGAAAGAGATATGGATAATTATATTGTACCTAAAATTTTTGAAAAAAGATTTACATGTCCGCATTGTGGAGCACTTGCCGGAATAAGTTGGGTAGAAGTCTATTTGGATAAGGATTCTGATGGGGATTACTATTTTCACTACAATAGTACAGCATATTGTACTAATACAATTAGTATCTCTACATGTAAAGCTTGTGGTGAATTCCATATATGGCTTGATGAAGAAATGATATCTCCATTGTCAAGTGGGGTTCCCTCACCAAATAGTGATATGCCTGAGAATGTTAAAAATATTTACAATGAAGCTAAGGAAGTATATCCATATTCGGCTAAAGCATCTGCTGCATTGCTAAGGTTAGCAGTTCAACATTTATGTAAAGAGTTAGGTGGAGAAGGTAAAAACATTAATGATGATATCGGTAAATTTGTTAAAGATGGACTTTCAATAAGAATACAAAGAGCTTTAGATACTATAAGAGTTATTGGAAATAATGCGGTTCATCCTGGAACAATCGATTTGGATGATAATAAAGAAACTGCAGCATTAATGTTTAAATTAATAAATATTATAGTTAATGAGATGATTACACAGCCAAAGCAAATTGATGAAATATATTCAAGCTTGCCTCAAGGAACTCTTGATGCAATTGAAAAAAGAGATCAGATAGTATAATTGAATAGATTGTAATAGTGAGGTATAAAAAGATAGTTTTATACAATAGTATATCAATAGTGTTTATATATAGTGACTATTTATTGTGATGTTGTTGTAAAAATGCTTATTCCAAGGTAGCTGAAAAAGTGCTCAAAAAATATATTATGAATAGGGTTGTATCTATATTTATTTGACGTCGACCGGCTGACAAGGCTGCTTATGTTCGACTAGAGACTCAGAGAAAACCATCGCAGCTGCGATGGTTTTCTCATCTTTGAGGCTCTACAAAGAACATGCCGCAGTGAAGGTACGGAAGCTAAAGCATCCGCGGCAGTTAAATGAATATAGATACAACTCTATTCATTCAATAAACCTTATTAGCACTTTTTCAGCGGCCTTTTATTAATAATAAGTTTTATGATACAATTCTAAAGGGTCACCCTACCATCATTATGACTTCTTTCTTTTTTTTCTGTTTCTATACTAAATCGAATATAAAAAAAGGTAAACAAAAGAATGATAAACCCAAGGAAATTTAATACTTGCTGAGGATATAGTATCGTTCCTCCTATGACGAGAGGGTTTTTCTTCAAAAAGTCTAATATAACTCCACCAATAATAGAAAATATAAACCCTAATACACCATTAATAGATGAAGTAATTGTAAGCCAAACCATTCTTTTTTCTATTTTATAAAAATCTAATTGCAATCCGAATAATCCAATACCTACAAAAGCCCAGGCAGTTGACGAGAATAAGGAACTGATAATCTGCATAGGATAGGCATTTGAAGGCACTGTGAATGCAATTGTCAACAAATTCAATCCAAGTGCTAATAAAGTATAACGCAGAATTTTAGCCATTCCGTATTTGTCTGCTAAGTGACCAAGTTTTGGAGATATGTATATTCGAAATAAATTGGCTAAAAAGCCTATTAGCATGATAAACGTATAAGGTAAAGCCAATTGATTGATCTGATAACTGGCGATAAAGGGAATTGCAATATAAAATGCAAGGGTATAAAGCATCTGCACACTAAATGCCTTTCGGAATTTCCGGTTTGAAAATGCACCTTTTATTTCTACAAGAATACCATCTTCCTTTATACAATTTTTTGGATATCTTCTTGCCAACCTTCCATGTATTTCTTTGCCTTCTTCATTCACATGGGATAATCTGGGTTCTTTCATCATGGAAAGAGCAATAACATTGATTAACACCAAAATGAAAATTACAATTCCAATCACAATAAATCCAGTTAAAATATTTCTGGATTTAAAATAATCCAATGCTACTCCCAAAAGCAGCATGGTAGTTGATACGACAAATACTGCGATTGAATCTTTAATGGAAAAGTATCTGCCCCTTAGTCGGCTAGGGACAAGGCTTGCAATCCAATCCTGGGATGGGGGAGTTCCTATTTGTACAAAGATTTGTGCTAAAGCATAAAATATTACAATGAGTACTGCTTTTAAAGTATTTGGAATCGATAGCAACGGGATAAAATATATGAGTACAAATAGCATTCTTTGTGTAGCTGTTATGAACACTAGAAACTTGTACTTCTTTATTCGTTTATAAAAGCGTATTAAAAACAGCTGTGATATAGCCGCTAGGCTGACCAAAGACGTTATTATACCGATGGTAGCATCTGATATTCCACACGCAACCATTAATGTGGCCAAGAAGGTACCACCAGTAAGTTGTATTATGGTTTGTACTGCAGTATCGCTAATCGTATAATAAATCCTGCTGTTTTTATAATCTTCTTTGCTTTCAGGTAATGCCATAAAATAAATTCTTCGTATCTGAGCAAATAGGTATTTCTTAAAATACATTAAGTTGTTTGACATTAAAGCATAGCCTCCATAAAATGTATCATATGACAAAAAATTCTTAGTATATGGGGAGTTTAACACACTCTTTGGATAAAGTCTACATACTAAATTTGGGAAGACTACATATGTTGTACAACACCATAACAACTCTTGTTAGGCATCTAAAAGATTTCTTAATGCGGAAGGAAGAAGTGGCTTACTGAAAAGAAATCCCTGTATAATATCACACTTTTTACGTTTCAGAAGAGCAAGCTGTTCCTCATATTCGACACCTTCTGCAATCACTGTGATATTAATACTGTGAGCTAATTGAATAATAGTATCTGCAATATGAAAATCCTTGTCATTCTTTCCTATATTATCGATAAAGGATTTATCAATCTTTAATGTATTGATTGGGATACTGGTTAAGTAATTTAAAGAAGAATACCCGGTTCCAAAATCATCGAGCGAGATTCGCACCCCTAATGCTTGAAGATTGCTTAACAAGGTAGATACGCCTACATTCGAGGATAGTAAAACACTTTCTGTAATCTCTAATTCCAGATTTTCGGGTGGTAGCTTTGTTTCTTCCAGGACATTCTCTAACATGGTCATAAATCCTGATCGGTTAATCTGAACAGTGGATATATTAACTGAAACGATGTAAGAGCAAAATCCCTGATCGATTAAGCTCTTGTTAAATTTGCATGCTTCTCGTAGAATCCATTCCCCTAATTCAACAATTAAACCGGATTCTTCTGCTATAGGAATAAACTCAGCAGGAGATATAAAACCTAATTTATTGCTGTTGATTCTCATTAAAGCTTCAAATCCAACAATGGAGTTTTCGGAGATATTTAACTGAGGTTGGTATTCGATAAAGCACTCCTTGTTCTGAATTGCATTACGTAGCACCTCAATAATAAGAGTGTTTCTATTCAATTCTGCTTCCATGCTGCTATCAAATAAAGTGTATTTGTTTTTACCGGTATCCTTCGATTTATACATTGCTATATCTGCATTTTTAATCAAAGAACTGGTTGTGGTTCCATTTTTGGGGTAGAGGGCTATACCGATACTCATAGATACATAAACTAATTCCCCGTTGAGACTAAACGGCGTTTTAAAGTTCTCGATGATAGAAGCTGCGAGACCCATAGCGTCATTTTGGTCTTTGATATCTTCACGGAACAGTAGAAATTCATCACCACCAGCTCTGGCAAGAATATCATCCGTGGACGTCAAAGCAAGAAGTTGTGCTGCAGTCTGGGTCAATAAATTGTCACCATAATCATGGCCTAAAGTATCATTGATTGTTTTGAAGTTGTCCAAATCCACGAAATATACAGCGTGGATTGTATTCAAACCAAGGGAAGAAGCAAGAGTTATATTCACTCGGTCGATAAATGCCAATTTATTGGGGAGATTGGTTAATACGTCATGATAAGCCAAAAATTCAATATGGTTATAGTTTGTTCTTAGCTGTTCCTCGTTTGAAACTAATTGATCCCGCATGGTGGATAATTCATTATAATTTCCTTTAATGATATGAAGCATTTTATTAAAACTTCTTGAAAGTTCGCCAAATTCATTTTTTGCTACAATATTAGACTGCACTTCTAGATTGCCATTGGAGGCTATATGCATGGTATCTTTCAATTCGATAATTGGTGAAGTATACATTTTTGTAATGAAATTACTTATAATAATTATTACAATAAAGAGAGCAAGTATAGTCCATCCAAGTACATAAAGTATAATATTTGCTAAAGCAATAATTTCAGGGATATCCTGTTTTACGAGTAACACCCAGTCAAGCTCTGGTATGACACAATAACCATATAAAGTTTGGATTCCCCTCTCATTATTTTCAAACGTACCGTTTAGAGAAATACTTCCAGTATAAAAATTAGTTACCAATCTGTTTAATTTAGCATCGCTTATCGTAGTACCGATTAGTGTTGTAATTGGATGATAGACAATGGTCCCAGTTTTATCAAGTAGCAGGCCCATACCGGTTTTGCCAATCTCAATAGAATTTAAGAAGTCTTTAAAATAGGAGATGTCAATTGTACTCACAATATAACCGATGATGCTTTTATTATTATTAACAATGGGACAGCCGATTTCAAGAGTGTAAGTAATTTCACGGTCGGCATTAACCTTTTCCATTAAGCCACTGACACCACAAGCGACACTTCCAGTTGCATTAATATAGGAAAGTGTTATGCTATCAGAATAATCCTCACCAATTAAGGTGGTATCTGAAGATGCTATTACTTCCTGATCAATATTATATAGAGTGATTGTTTCACAAGAGGGATACAATTTTTGACGTTGTTGTAATAAAGAGCAAGCATTATTACGTACTACATTATAATGTATAGTTTTTTGGGAGGAACTATATTGGCTTTGTACTGCTAGGTTACATAATTGCTCCTGAATAGAAAGCATATTAACCTCGGTCTGTTGTGTTTGTATTAGAGCCCGCAAGCCATTGCTGTTCGTAACAGCAAGTTGTTGAAGGTTATCGTGTTTCACCATCACCAACCTATGAGCGATCAGGTAATATGCTAGCACGGACACTATGATAATTGGGAGAATAGATGATATTATTAGTGCAATTCTTAAGGTCTTTTTAATAGACATTATAAGCATCCTTCTTTGATATATCTGATTTTTTATATATTTTATCAATAAATATGTAAAATTGCAACAAAATTTGGCAATTTACTGCACTGTTCTTATGCGGGATTAAAGTGTCAAAAGGTGCTCTGCACATTTCCGGATACAATGTATTGAATTACAAGCTTGCTTGCAATTCAATACATTGTATCTGTAAAGCACTAAAAGTGCTTTTGACACTTTAATCTTTAATAGGTGAATAAAATTATAGTTGAAAAAGAAATCTATTAAAGGTATACTTGTAACATTGGATATAAAATCAAGTTATAGGCAACTTAGGAATGAGAACGGAGAAATATATGTATCGATTAATTTGCAGGGATGGCAGAGCAAAGCGAGGAGAGCTTCATACTGTTCATGGCACAATTCAAACACCTGTGTTTATGAATGTAGGAACAACTGCTGCTATCAAAGGTGCGGTTTCTACCATGGATCTTCAAGAAATTAAAACACAGGTGGAACTGTCCAACACTTACCATTTACACGTAAGGACTGGTGATAAACTGATTAAGCAGTTAGGCGGCCTTCATAAGTTTATGGTATGGGACAAACCGATTCTAACCGACTCCGGCGGTTTTCAAGTATTTTCACTATCCGGATTACGAAAAATAAAGGAAGAGGGAGTATTTTTCAACTCCCATATCGACGGACGAAAGATATTTATGGGTCCAGAGGAAAGTATGCAAATTCAATCCAACTTAGCATCTACCATAGCAATGGCATTTGATGAATGTCCACCTCACCCAGCTACAAGGGAATATATGCAAGATTCGGTGGACCGAACCACAAGATGGCTGAAACGATGTAGAATTGAAATGAATCGACTAAATTCATTGGAAGATACCATTAATAAAGATCAAATGTTATTTGGTATTAATCAAGGTGGCACTTATGCTGATATCCGGATTGAGCATGCAAAAAAAATATCGGATATGAATTTAGATGGTTATGCTCTCGGTGGTCTTGCAGTTGGTGAAACCCATGAGGAAATGTATCGAATACTTGATGAGACGGTGCCATATCTACCCTTGGACAAACCAACCTACTTAATGGGTGTTGGAACACCTGCTAATATCTTAGAAGCAGTGGATAGAGGCGTGGATTTTTTTGATTGTGTATACCCCTCTCGAAACGGAAGGCATGGACATGCTTACACCAACAATGGAAAAATGAATCTAATGAATGCCAAGTATGAAATGGATGACAGACCAATTGCAGAAGATTGTAATTGCCCTACCTGCAGACATTATAGTAGAGCGTATATCAGGCATCTTCTAAAGGCGAAAGAAATGTTAGGGTTAAGGTTTTTAGTTATCCATAATCTATATTTTTATAATAATATGATGGAAGAAATAAGACTAGCAATTGAAGAAAACAGGTATCAACAATATAAGAAAGAAAGGTTAAATGGCTTTGCCAGTGGCGAAGCATAATTAATACAAAACATTAGGAGGATTTATTATGAATATTTTTTTGACACAGGCGTCACCAACGAATTCTTTAGGATTTACCGTAATTTGGGTTATCGGTATGGGTTTAGTATTCTATTTCATGGCAATCAGACCACAGAAAAAACAACAAAAGGCATTGGAAACTTTGATTGCAACAATTGAAGCAGGAGACAGCGTACTTACCACCAGTGGTTTTTATGGAGTTGTCATTGACGTAATGGAAGAAGTTGTTATTGTTGAATTCGGTAGCAACAAAAACTGCCGTATTCCAATGAAGAAGACGGCTATTGTTGAAGTGGAAAAGCCAAACTCTGGCGAATAGCAATGACTATTATAACGTAAACAGTAGAAAAGTCCGAAGTAATATAGGGCTATATTAACAAACAAGCTGGATACTAAAAGGCAATAGCGCAGGACAAAATCCTGCGCTATTGTCTTTGTGTACGTCTAATAATACGCGCCATCCTATTGCTTTGTGTCACTGAACGAAGCTATGAAATATAAATATTGCTATGACGGTTTTTTATATCAGTTAGCACAGTATATGGTATTTTTAAATTGCCGCGGCCGGTACCCAAATGGATATCTGGCTTATTAGCACCATGGAAATCAGAGCCGCCGGTGATGATAAGGTTATATTTATTTGCCAGGTGTCGCATGCGTCCTTCATCAAAACCCGAATTGCTAGTATAGATAGCTTCAATTCCATCTAATTCAAAGCCTGCAAGATAGGAAACAAGTAGTTCGACTTCATTTAAGGAATACTTATAAAGGAGTGGATGAGCCAGAATTGCTAGTCCGCCTGCTTGATGGATTAAGGAGATGGCTTCCTTTGGAGAGAGATATTCTCTGGATACATAATAGGGAGAATCATTATTTAAATAGCGATTGAAAGCCTCCTGGTTGTTTTTTGAATAACCATGTTCCACTAAATATTTGGCAAAATGGGCTCTTGTTAATACAGCGTCTCCCTCGACAGCGCGTATCTTGTCAACAGAGATATCAATGTTTGCAGCTCTTAATTTGTCTGCCATTCTATCGTTTCTCTGATCCCTGTTCTGTTTCGCTTTGTGTAAAGCAGCATTCAGGGTTTCATTCTTTGGATCTAAAAATAAACCTAGAATATGGATGTCTCGTTGCTGGTAAGATACCGATAATTCTACACCTGCTATAATTTGAATTAAATGACCTTGTAAATGAAAAGCTTCTGCGGCAGCCACTGCTTCTGGTATTCCATCCAAGGTGTCATGATCGGTTAATGCTATGGTTCGGATACCACTATTAACTGCCAATTCGACTACTTCCTGTGGAGATAGTGTTCCATCTGAAGCATTAGAGTGCACATGTAAATCAATATAGTCCATAAAAGTATCCTTTCTTTATATAAGTTAAGCTAGGCATCTGTGAAACGTCTTTTTACGTCTGTGGATGTTTCTGTGTTCTTAGACTGTCTCACGCTTTCTTAGGAATAAACTATAAGAATTATACATTACTTCTAGTCATTATGCAAATTTTGCGCGTAATAAATAATGAATATAAGTTCTTCGTATTCCATAT
Organism: Bacillota bacterium; assembly: GCA_023443225.1. Classification (GTDB taxonomy): domain Bacteria; phylum Bacillota; class Clostridia; order Lachnospirales; family Lachnospiraceae; genus Anaerocolumna. Next base: position 66,951 of record JAEZVF010000077.1, on the reverse strand, counting down.
ATTACAGTATAAAACTATATGGAGGTTCGGGATGGATAAAACAATACATCATAACTCAAAGGTTATCATTATTTTGAGGGATCTGTTAATTTCGTACATAATAACCGGTTTACTACTATTATTACTTTCATTTTTTATGCTGAAACTGGATTTGTCAAATAAAGTATTAAGCGGAGGTATCATAGTAACCTATATCTTATCGAATTTTATTGGCGGTTTCCTGTTGGGGAAAAGTGCAGAGCAGAAAAGATTTTTATGGGGATTGGGTATGGGTGCCCTGTATTTTGTTACCTTAATCCTGATTTCTATATTAACCAGTCCAATAGCAGCATTAGAAGGGGGAAGAATTACTTCCGTAATGCTTATTTGTATATTTAGTGGTATGTTAGGAGGAATGGTGAGTTGAATAAAAATGATTCGCCAGTTAAAATTCTATATAAAACCTCTTTTCTTATGAAACAAAACATGTTATACTATCCAAGATAAGCAATAAGCAATGAATGAAGGAGGGAATATCATGAAGCGTATCAAAACATTAAATACTAGAAATTTAAAAGATACTTTGAAAAAAGGCGGATGTGGTGAATGCCAAACTTCCTGCCAGTCAGCTTGTAAAACATCTTGTACTGTAGGAAACCAGAGCTGTGAAAATAAATAAGTTGAATTCAATGAAACTTTGGATACATAACAATTATTTGATTCAGTCATAAGCAGCGTCTTTAAGTCGCTGCTTATTCCTTGTATAGGTTTATCGGAAGGGAGTAACATTGGTACATCAATATAAAAATAACGGCTATAATATTGCTCTTGATGTTAACAGCGGTATGATTCATGTTGTTGATGATTTGGTTTACGATATTATAGCGATATATGAGAAAAAAGATAAAGATGCCATTCTACAGGAAATGGTTGAAAAATATAACAAACCGGAATATGCTGAATTATTTGAGACTGAGTTAGTGACTGTGGAAGTAGTAAAAGCTGCAGTGAAAGAGGCTTTCGTCGAAATAGAACAATTAAAGCAGGACGGCGCATTATTTACGGAGGATATCTATCAACAGTATATCACGGATTTTAAATCCCGTTCTACCGTTGTAAAGGCTTTGTGCCTGCATATCGCTCACGATTGTAACCTGGCATGCCGTTATTGTTTTGCCGGTAAAGGAGAATACCAAGGTGACCGGGCTCTCATGAGCTTTGAAGTTGGTAAGAAAGCTCTAGATTTCTTGATTCAGAACTCAGGAAAAAGAAAAAACCTGGAAGTTGATTTCTTCGGGGGCGAACCCTTGATGAATTTTCAAGTGGTGAAAGAGCTAGTGCAATATGGTAGGGAGCAGGAAAAGATACATGATAAGAATTTCCGCTTCACGCTTACCACAAATGGCATCCTGTTAGATGATGAAGTCATGGAATTTGCTAACAGGGAAATGAGCAATGTTGTCTTAAGTATTGATGGACGAAAAGAAATAAATGATTATATGAGGCCTTCTAAAAATGGAAAAGGAAGTTATGAGTTGATTCTTCCTAAGTTTAAGAAGCTTGCAGAAAGCAGAAAACAGACGAATTATTACGTAAGAGGAACCTTTACTCATAATAACTTGGATTTCTCAGAGGATGTAAAGCATTTGGCTGAAATGGGCTTTAAGCAAATTTCCGTGGAGCCGGTAGTGTCATTACCAGAAGAACCATATGCAATTAAGGAAGAGGATCTTCCATTTATATATGATCAATACGATAAGTTGGCAAAGTATATGATTGAGAAGAAAAAAGAAGGGAATGATTTTAATTTCTTTCACTTCATGGTTGATTTATCTGGCGGCCCATGTGTTGCAAAACGTCTTTCAGGTTGTGGTTCGGGTACAGAATATCTTGCAGTAACACCTTGGGGAGATTTGTATCCTTGTCATCAATTTGTAGGTGAAAACGATTTCCTTATGGGGAATGTTACTGAAGGCATTACCAGAACAGATATCCGAGACGAGTTTAAATGCTGCAATGTATACGCGAAGGATAAATGTAGAGATTGTTTTGCAAGATTTTATTGCAGTGGTGGATGTGCGGCAAATTCTTATAAATTCCATGGAAAGATAAATGATGTATATGATATCGGATGTGAGCTTCAGAAAAAACGTGTAGAATGTGCAATTATGATCAAAGCTGCGGAAGCAGATATGCAAAATAGCATATAAGCAATAGCAGATAAGCTATAGCAGATAAACATTAGCTGATCAGCTAGAACAGATAAGGATTAGATGTATAATCAAATCTAGGCTATTGTGTGAATAGAAATAAATAGGTTATTAACAGAGGATGAAAAGAGTCGGTGCTTGAATGGAAAAATGGGTATTAAAGAATAAAAAGGCTGATTTTCAGGCCATTATGAATCAGCATAATGTGAGTGAAGTGCTTGCTAGATTACTTGTAAATCGCAATCAGGAGAAAGCAGAGGAGATTGAAACCTACTTAAATCCACAGTTACCGTATCTACATAATCCATTTCTTATGAAGGATATGGAAAAGGCATGTAACATAATATTGGCAAAGATTAAGGAAAAGAAAAAAATCCGAATTGTTGGTGATTATGATGTCGACGGTATTGCGTCCACCTATATTTTGTACAAGACTCTACATGATTTTGGAGCAGAGGTTGATTATGAGGTACCCGATCGTATCAAAGATGGATATGGAATTAATCAGAATATCATTGAAGCTGCTTACAAAGATGGAATCGATACGATAGTAACCTGTGATAATGGTATTTCGGCCTTAGAGCAGATAATAGTAGCAAGAAGTCTTGGTTTGACCGTAATTATTACAGATCATCATGACATCCCATTTGTCAAAGAAGGGGATGAGATAGAATACTTAATCCCAACTGCAGATGCTGTAGTGAATCCGAAGCAGCCAGACTGTAATTATCCATGGAAGAACCTATGTGGGGCGGCAGTTGCCTACAAATTGGTACTTGCATTATATGAACTGTGTAATAAAGATAAACAAGAAGCGTATGAGCTTATAGAAATCGTAGCAATTGCTACGGTTTGCGATGTTATGGACTTGATAGACGAAAATAGAATATTAGTTAAAAACGGTATCAAACAGTTAAGGAATACGAAGAATCTAGGTTTAAAGGCTTTAATCGAACTGACAAACATAAACTTATCCACACTAACGGCATATCATCTTGGATTTATAATTGGTCCCTGCTTAAATGCATCTGGAAGGTTAGATACTGCTAAGAAAGGTCTAAAACTTCTTCTTTCTAAAACAAATGAAGAAGCGATTCAACTATCCCAGGAATTAAAACAATTAAATGATGTACGAAAAGATATGACCTTAAAAGGTCTGGAGGAAGCTATTCTAATCATTGAGAATAGTGATAGGCAGCTGGATAAGGTTTTAGTAGTATATTTGGATGATTGTCATGAAAGTTTAGCTGGTATCATTGCAGGTAGGCTAAGGGAACGATATAATAAACCTGCCATAGTTCTTACCAAGGGCGATAATGAGGTAAAAGGGTCCTGCCGGTCGATTGAGCAATATAATATCTATGAAGAACTTACCAAATGTAAAGATTTATTGCTTAAATTCGGCGGTCATCCGATGGCGGCTGGACTTGCTTTGGAGTACGACAAGATTGAATCCTTAAGGATAGCTTTAAACCAAAATACGGAATTAAGTGACGATGATCTGATACCTAAAGTTGTAATTGATATTGCCTTGCCATTTGGCTATATCACAGAAGAACTAATAATGGAATTGGAATATCTTGAGCCTTTCGGAAAAGGAAATCAAAAACCGGTATTCGCTGAAAGAAATCTAGTAATCAGGAAGGCTAGTATATTTGGTCGCAATGCAAATGTACTAAAACTTCTGTTGGTCAATGAGTATGGAAGGGTTATGGATGCCGTGTATTTTGGAAATATCGATGATTTCCTGAAATGTCTTATTGATACTTATGGACAGGAAGAAGTAGATAAAATCTTTCAAAATCGCGACAATTCTATTCGTTTTTCGGTTACTTATTACCCTTGTATTAACGAATATGGTGGCAGACGCAGTACGCAGATTATTATCCAGAATTACCGGATAGCAACTTAGAACTAATACATATCCAGTATATCCAGTAGATAGGATATCATATTATACGTACTATGGGTAAGAATACAACAAAAAAGACTGCCTGTTTTTAGATATAGAAGCCCTAATATAACACCACAGAATAGTGCCGACAAGGTCTGTACCATATTAAAATGTAAGATTGCAAATAAAATGGATGATACACATAAGGCAGTCAAAACACCATATTTTTTTTGAAGTCCACCTAGAATGAATCCTCTCATTAGAAACTCCTCGATGATTGGAGCGGCTATACAGACATGTAGAAAACTTAAGTAAGGCGTTTTAACCAATGACCTTATTGCATCCTGATAATCGGATTCACTTTGGGGAAAGTAGTTTTCTAAAATCGGATCAATCCCTTTATCAAGGAAAAAATATAAAAGAATAGCACATACTAGGGAAAGCAAGATATTTTTAGCAGTAGTATGATAAAAGAAATCTATTTTAAATGAAGTCTGATGCCGTAATACTATAAAAAAGGAAATTCCAAGGAGAAGGTATAAGAGGAAATTGATATATGGCTCCAAAGTGGTGTTATATTTGCGTACAATAGCTATATTAATGATTTCCGTGAATAAAATTACGCAAACATATTTTGCACTCCATATAACTGAATTCTTGATACTTAACTGGTGATAACTTTTTATATTGGAATTCATTATGGTCTCCTTTTCTATGGAACAATAAGTGTTTGATATTAATGCAGAAGGATGTTATAATTATTCTTGGTATTTTAGAAATTAAAATTCAACTTGTGGTGTGTTGAAGTTGCAGAAAAGAGGTTAATATGAAAAAAATAGAAGATTATGTAAGGAGCATACCAGATTTTCCGGAACCGGGTATCGTTTTCCGAGATGTGACCAGTGTATTACAAAATAAAGATAGCTTAAAAATGTCAATTGATCAAATGCAGGAACTTCTTGACGGGATGGAGTTCGATGTTATCGTAGGACCAGAATCTCGTGGATTTATTTTTGGAGTTCCGATTGCTTATAATTTAAATAAGGCCTTTGTTCCAGTTCGTAAGAAAGGAAAACTACCTTGTGAAACAATCGAAATGGATTATGCTTTAGAATACGGTACTGCAACAATTGAAATGCATAAAGATTCAATTAAACCTGGACAAAAGGTTGTAATTGTGGATGATTTAATTGCAACTGGTGGCACCATTGAAGCAATTGTAAAATTAATTGAAAGCTTGGGCGGAGAAGTCATTAAAATTATTTTTCTGATGGAGCTAGAAGGACTGAATGGTCGTCAAAAATTAAAAGGTTACGATGTTGATGCAGTTATTAAATATGAAGGCAAATAGACGTCAATAGATTATGGTACTATAAATTCTAACGTAGATAAGCGCTTGTGCTATTGTGGCTTGTGAATTGAATTTATAGTACTTCTGATTTATATGCCTTATTATTATGAATTTGTTTGTTTGCTTTTTTGATTCCTTTTTGTTCTAGGCGTTTGCAATATGGCGGGGAGGGACGTTTCTTTGTTTGATGGTGATTCATACATTCCTGACATTTTCCATGACGTTCACATTTCTTTCTCTTACAATTGCATTCTTCTAATCCATTTTCCAACATAACAACGATTCTCCATATGTTTCCTATATATTTAAATTAACATATCTTCAATTCATTCAATGTTTCCTCATATCCCAGATGCACAGCATGATAAATCACCACTCTATAAAAGTAGGTGTAATCTTATTCTTCTATGGTAATACATTATTTGTAAAATATCAATTAGAAATTTTATAGATGGTTAAGAAATAGAAATAATATGTATAAGGATAGTAGTAGTATCATATCATCTTAATAGGTAAAATAAGACAAAAGATAACAGGAAGTGTCATTATTTAATAAAGGATTTGATTTTTACTATAAAACTGTTATAATAAAAAATAAACTTTGAATACAGGTGGTGATTTCATGGAAGAAAAAGTAAATATTACAAATAAAAAGAAGCAGACCCAGATAAATGTGCCTGCTGATTTTACAAGTCCGGAGGAACTTTATAAAGTATTAATAAAGATAGTAAAAGGTTACCATCCGTCTGCTGATATTTCCATGATTGAAAAGGCTTACCACTTAGCAGATCAGGCGCATCAGAACCAATTTAGAAAATCAGGTGAACCATATATCATTCACCCATTATGTGTTGCAATCATTTTGGCTGAATTAGAGTTGGATAAGGAGACAATTGTTGCAGGAATTCTTCATGATGTTGTGGAAGATACTATATACACAACAGAGGAAATTGTAACAGAATTTAATGATGAAATTGCTTTGCTCGTTGATGGTGTTACCAAGCTGACACAATTAAGCTATTCTAAGGATAAGGTTGAAATTCAAGCGGAAAACCTTAGGAAAATGTTCCTTGCCATGGCAAAGGATATACGAGTAATTCTTATAAAATTAGCAGATAGACTCCATAACATGCGTACACTACAGTATCAGTCTCCCGAAAAGCAAAAAGAAAAAGCTAGGGAAACAATGGATATTTACGCACCAATTGCACAAAGACTTGGTATATCAAAAATAAAAATTGAACTTGACGATTTATCCTTGCAATTTCTTGAACCGGAAGTATATAACGACCTAGTTGAGAAGATAGATTATAAAAGAGGCGAGAGAGAAGAATTAATCAGTGAAATTGTAGAAGAGGTAAAATATCATATTAAAGAGGCAGAAATTGAAGCCGAAATTGACGGTCGTGTAAAACACTTCTTTAGTATATATAAGAAAATGGTGAATCAAAGTAAGACGCTGGATCAAATCTATGATTTGTTTGCAGTGCGCATTATTGTGGATACCGTTAAGGATTGTTATGCAGCCTTAGGTGTAATTCATGAAATGTATAAGCCCATTCCTGGAAGGTTTAAGGATTACATTGCTATGCCCAAACCGAATAGATACCAATCCCTTCATACTACGTTGATTGGACCACAGGGACAGCCTTTTGAGATTCAGATTCGTACCTATGAAATGCACCGTATTGCTGAATACGGTATTGCCGCCCACTGGAAATATAAAGAAGGACATGACGGTAAGAATACACCGGATACCGAAGAGGCAAAACTGACATGGTTAAGACAAATACTGGAATGGCAGAGGGACATGTCAGACAACAAGGAATTTTTAAGTTTATTAAAGAGCGATCTGGATTTGTTTTCAGAAAGCGTTTATTGTTTTACCCCAACTGGAGATGTCAAAAATCTACCGAACGGCTCCACACCGATTGACTTTGCATATAGCATTCATAGTGCTGTTGGAAACAAAATGGTTGGTGCCAGAGTGAATGGTAAATTAGTAAATATTGATTATGTAATACAAAACGGTGATAGAATTGAAGTAATCACATCCCAGAATTCAAAAGGTCCAAGTAGAGATTGGCTTTCTCTTGTTAAGAGTACTCAGGCAAAGAATAAGATTAACCAATGGTTTAAGACAGAATTAAAGGAAGATAACATAACACGCGGTAAGGAATTAATCCTTAGCTATTGCAAGACGAAAAGTATTACTTTTAGTGATTTGATGAAACCGGAATTCATGAATAAGGTTATGTCAAAATACGGATTCCGAGATTGGGATTCTATTTATGCAGCCGTTGGACATGGTGGACTAAAAGAAGGTCAGGTCATCAATAAACTAAAAGATGAGTATGATAAAAAGCAGAAGAAAGAAATAACAGATGAAAAAGTTTTAGAAACACTTACTGAAGTTAAGGAAAACAGGCCGGCAACCATAAGAAAGTCAAAAAGCGGTATTATCGTTGAAGGTATTCATGATATAGCAGTAAGGTTTTCAAAATGTTGTAGTCCCGTACCTGGAGATGAAATTGTCGGTTTTGTAACCCGCGGACGCGGTGTTTCTATTCATAGAACGGATTGCATTAATCTGATGAATCTGTCTGAAGAGGATAGGGCCAGGCTGATTGAAGCAGAGTGGAGCAATGCGATGGGCAATGTTCCAAGCAATGAATTGTATGCTGCTGAGATAAAAATCTATGCCAACAACCGAAGTGGAGTATTAGTTGATGTATCCAAGGTGTTTACAGAGAACCTGATTGATGTTACCTCTATGACGGTTAGAACCAGTAAACAAGGTACTGCAACTATCAGTGTGGGATTTGACATAAAAGGTGTGGAACAGTTGCGTACCATTGTGGCAAAACTGCGTAATGTCGAAAGTGTATTAGATATTGAAAGAACAACAGGTTAAACACGATACAAATAAGTAGGCTGTTAACACAGTCGGATGGGAGTTTAGATGAAAGTATTTAGTTATGTACTTGGTATGATAGAAACGAATTGTTATCTGATTGTAAACGAATCGTCAAATCAAGTTATTATTATAGATCCAGCAGAGCAGGCCGCAAGAATTCAAGAGAAAGTCAAGGAAAAACAATTAGTTCCTGTTGCTGTGCTTCTGACTCACGGACACTTTGATCATATTATGGCTGCAACAGACTTGGCGAAAGAGTATGATATACCGATTTATGCGTCAGAGGCGGAGGTAGAAATTCTTCAAAATCCTCAATTGAATTTGTCGGTTACGATGAATCAGAATTATGCTCTAACACCGGATGTAGTAATAAAAGACAATGAAAGTATAAACTTAGCAAATATGAATATCAAGGTCCTGCATACACCTGGGCATACAGCAGGTGGTGTATGTTATTATTTCCAAGAGAATGCAGTATTGTTTAGCGGTGATACTTTATTCTTGGAATCTGTAGGAAGGACTGATCTTCCAACTGGAAATTCTGAATTATTATTAGAATCTATACGTCATAAATTAATGGTGCTTCATGATGACGTAAAAGTATATCCTGGGCATGGACCTTGTACGACTATAGCACATGAGAAAACACATAACCCCTATTTGTATGATGAGAACTTTTGGGATTAGTACACAGATGGGAGTTTAAGATGAAGGAAAATTTGGGTATTAGAATGATAAATATAATTTTATCAAAAGAGGAATTTATAAATGAAATACATGATTTAGTGAAGGCATTTTACCCGGAAGAGCATATCAGGATAGGTAAACCATCAGAAGCTTCGAACGAATTTGATTTACAGATTATAGTGGAGCTAGAGGATACTATTCGGATATCTATATCAAATAGTAAGCAGCTACTTTATTCGGACACTGGTTTGGTGGAGAGTAAGGATAAGAAAGTGTTTCGCAATTACTTAAAACGAATGCTGTATAAAGGCTTATCAGCTATAACACAAAAGGAATTACCCTGGGGTACCTTAACAGGAGTCAGACCGACAAAAATAGCATTCGAACGACTGGAGCTTCATATGCCTAAGCATGAAATCAGCCAGTATATGAAGGATGAATTCTATTGTTCTGATGAGAAGATTGAAACCAGCTTGCAGGTAGCAGAAAGAGAGTTGGAATTATTACGAAAAATCGACTATAAGAATGGTTACAGTATCTATATTGGTATACCATTCTGTCCAAGTACTTGTCTTTACTGTTCCTTCACATCCTATTCTTTAGGTAAATATGAAAGCTTTGTGGATCAATATTTACAAGCTTTATTTCAAGAGATTACGTATGCCGGCACTTGTTTTATAAATAAAAAACTAACCACCATCTATCTTGGAGGCGGAACCCCTACAACTTTATCGGAAGAACAATTGGATCTGTTATTAACACATATACGGAACAGTTTTGACTTTACTTATGTGAAAGAATATACTGTAGAAGCAGGCAGACCAGACAGTATAACCGCTGAAAAGTTAAGAATTCTAAAAATGCATGGAGTAAGCAGAATATCAATAAATCCCCAGACCATGAGACAAAAAACCTTAGACATCATCGGTAGAAGACATTCGGTTGAACAAGTAATACAATCTTTTTCTATGGCTAGAGAACTTGGACACGATAATATTAATATGGATATCATCATTGGGCTTCCTGGTGAAACAAAAGAGGATATTGCTTATACACTACAGGAAATAGACAAGCTTAAGCCAGACAGCCTAACCGTTCATACCCTTGCGCTAAAGCGCGCTGCAAGATTGAATTTAGAAAAGGAGTTTTATCGAAAGTTGGCGCCAACGGATACACAAGCAATGTTGGCTTACACTACAATCTATGCCAAAGAATCCAATTATCTACCGTATTATCTCTACCGACAAAAGAATATGGCAGATAACCTAGAAAATATCGGGTATGCGCATTATGGTAAAGAAGGTTTATATAATATATTGATTATGGAAGAAAAACAAACCATTCTTGCACTTGGCGCAGGTGCATTATCCAAGTTTGTTTTCCATGAGGAAAACCGTATTGAACGAGTAGAAAATGTGAAAAGCTTAAAGGATTATATCGAACGTATTGATGAAATGATAACCCGTAAACAGGAATTTTTTAAGAAATATACCATTTAGGGAGTGAAAGTACGTATGCCGATGAAAGACAAGAAAGAAATCAATTTACCTGAAATAGAATCTTGGGAAAAGAATGATTTGTTCGAAGCAATTGATCATGGCATCCTTGTAAGTAATTTAGCAGTATTATTATCAAAAGAATTAGGTATGGATGATGATTATTGTTATATGATGGCACAGGCAGGAATGGTTCATGATGTTGGAAAACTAAAACTTGGTAAATACTTATATGGAAGAGCAAGAGATTCATTAGTTATTGAAGAAATGAAGTATGTCAGAATGCATCCAACTATTGGTTTGGATATATTGAAAAACTATGGTTATCAAGATATTATATTAGAAGCCGTATATCATCATCATGAAAATTATGATGGCTCTGGTTATCCAGATAACCTAGCAGGAGATTCCATTCCATATGGGGCTAGAATTCTAAGAACATGTGATGTTTTCGCTGCCCTCGTTTCACAGAGACGTTACCGTTCTGCATTTGATTTGGATACGGCGATGGAGCTTATGATTGAAGAAGTTAAGAATTTTGATATGCAGATTTATCTAGCCTTTGTACGAGTGGTGAATTCAGATAAGTTTTCAAAGGTTCAACAATTTATAGATAGTATTAATAGTAAGAATTATTCTTGGAGAGAACTAGATTCTAACAAGTATGAAAATGAAGCTTTTTCGAGTATTTTTTGATAAGAATTGGGTGTCATAACCCCAAAATAACTGAAACTATGAATATATACACAGCGCTATTCATTGGTAAACTAAACTGGGGTTATGACACCCCAATCATGAAATATAACTTAATAAGTTAAGGAGGCAATATAATGATTACTCAAAGACCGAAAGGTACCCAGGACTGGTATGGGAGTAATATGCATAAGAGAACACTGATTGAAGAATTAGCAAGGAAATTGTGTAAGGCTTATAATATCAAGGAGGTAATAACACCGATATTTGAACATACTGTATTATTCCAGCGAGGTGTAGGGGAAACAACAGATGTAGTTCAAAAAGAGATGTATACCTTTAACGATAAAGGGGATAGAAGTATTACTTTAAAACCGGAAGGTACATCAGGAGTCATCCGTGCGTATCTTGAAAACAATATGTATGCAGATATTCAACCAACAAAGTTATTTTATGTAACCCCTGCATTTCGTTATGAACAGCCACAAAGTGGAAGACTTAGACAACATCATCAATTTGGTGTGGAATTCGTAGGATCTGCTAGCCCCCTAGCAGAAGTCGAGCTAATATCTTTAATTACAACCTTTATTAAAGAAATTGGCTTAAAGAATGCAAAGCTTCATATTAATAGTATCGGGTGCAGTGATTGCAGAAAGGTTTACAATGATGCTTTACTAACTTATTTGAAACAACATGAAAGTCATTTGTGTCCTACCTGCAGAGAAAGAATGATAAAAAATCCGTTAAGAGTTCTTGATTGTAAAGTTCCAACCTGCAAAGAAATTGTAAAAGATACTCCAAGAACCATTGAATACCTGGATGAGGAATGTAGTAATCATTTTGAAGAATTGCAGAAACTATTGAAAGAATTGGAAATTCCTTTTGAGATTGATACAGGTATCGTTCGTGGCTTAGATTATTACACAAAGACCGTTTTTGAATTTGTGAATGAAGAAGGTTTTACTCTATGTGGTGGAGGCCGTTATGATAATTTAGTTCATGAAATAGATGATAAACAGAATATTCCATCCGTAGGCTTTGGAATGGGTATTGAACGAATTATTTATTTCTTGGATAAAGAAGGTGTGGAACTAAAGAAAGAGCCAGATGTAGAATTGTATGTAGGAATGCTAGGTTTCGATGCAAAACCTGCTGCATATAAAATTGTAAGTCAATTACGACATGCGGGTGTCATAGTGGAAACTGACTACATGGATAGAAGTGTAAAAGCCCAAATGAAATATGCCAATAAAATCAATGCTAAGAATACAATAATTATTGGTGCTGATGAAATAAACAATAATTTAGCTAAGATTAAGAATATGGAGAATGGTGAACAAACAGAAATAAGCCTAGACAAAATTGTGGATTACTTCATGAAATAACGATAGACTTGGACACTTTAAGATTGCAAAGTTAATTTGATCATTTTGAAGTGTCTTCTTATATCACAGTATCTTGAACACGTTTTTTGTTCATGATCTAATGTAGCAATGAGGAGGATTTATAATGACTAAGATTAGGGATATGTATGATACTGATGTTATTTATAATAACTATAAAGTATTAAGAGATAATCCAAACCTTAATATCGTGGAAGAGAAATCGGCTATTATGAGTCTATGTCCTGATTTGAGAGGAAAATCAATTATAGATTTGGGCTGTGGAAATGGGGAAGCCTGTATTTCATTTGCGGATATGGGAGCTTCCAGAATTCACGGGATTGATATCTCTGAAAAAATGTTGGAAATTGCAAATACGAATCATAAGAGAGAAAATATATCTTATACCTTTTTAGATATGAATAACATCCATGTGCTAGATGAAAAATATGATGTTGCATTTAGTTCTTTGTCAGTTCATTATATAAATGATTTTAAAAAGTTAATGAACAATATTCATTCTATTCTGAATGAAAACGGTACTTTTATTTTTTCACAGGAACATCCGCTTACCACAGCGCCCATCAGTGGTGTTCACTGGACCCGTGATAACAAATTGCAGATACTACATTATGATTTGACCGATTACAGGCGTGACGGAGAAAGAATTATTTCGTGGATTGTGGATGGAGTTATTAAATACCACCGATGTTTTTCTGAAATTGTGAATTCGATTGTGGAGGAAGGTTTTGTAATTGAACGTATGTTAGAACCGGTTCCAACAAATGAAAAATTGCCGTATTATGAAAAAAGTATGCATAAACCCAATTATCTTATCATAAAAGCACGCAAGGTATAAATGATAGGAAAATGAAAAGGAATCATAGACATTATATTAAAAAAGTATTAAAATAGAAAAACAGAAATGCCTTTCTAAGGCAAATGTTGAAAGAAAATATATTACATAGAAAGGATGCCACTTATGTTTCATTTGACCATTCTTATTTGTGGCAATTACAAGGGTATAAATTATGATTAGACACATAGTATTTTGGAAATTTGGCGATAATTATACGGAATCAGAGAATAAGGCCAACGCTTTAAAAATCAAGGAAAACCTGGAAGCTTTAAAAAATATAATACCTGGTGTTGTTTCGATTAAAGTAATTACAAATCCTCTCCCCAGCAGTTCTGGTGATGCAGATGTTATTTTAGATAGTCTATTTGAGAGTGAAGAAGCTTTAAATAAGTATCAGGTTCATCCCGAACATGTAAAAGCTGGCGGTTTTATTAGAACTGTGATGAAAGATAGAAAATGTATTGACTATCATGAAGACGGAATGATATAGTAGTTAAGCCACGTAATAGGTTAAATATAGCAAAGCAGAAGTTAAATATCTGCTTTACATTGAAAATATTAGGTATCGAAGGGGTTATCGATACTGCAGGAAAGAGGTTAATATGGCTGAATCAATGAAAGGCTTACACAGAAGCCACAGATGTACAGAAGTATCAAAGAGAAATATTGGTGAGATTATAACCGTAATGGGTTGGGTACAAAAAAGTAGAAACAAAGGTGGAATTATTTTCGTAGATTTAAGGGATCGTTCCGGCCTTCTCCAGATTATTTTTGAAGGAAGTGATATAGGCGCAGAAGGTTTTGCGAAAGCCGAGAAGCTTAGAAGCGAGTTTGTAGTTGCTGTAGTAGGAAGGGTAGAAGCACGTTCGGGAGCAGTGAATGAAAATCTTACTACTGGTGATATAGAAATAAGGGCAACAGAACTGCGAATTCTTTCAGAGTCTGATACGCCTCCTTTTCCAATTGAAGAAAGCAGTAAGACGAAAGAAGAATTACGTCTAAAATATAGATACTTGGATCTAAGGAGACCGGATCTACAAAATAATATCATAATGAGAAGCAAAGTGGCTACTTTGACCCGCCTTTTTTTAGCGGAAGAAGGATTTTTGGAAATTGAAACCCCTATGCTTACGAAGAGTACACCGGAAGGGGCAAGAGATTATCTTGTACCAAGCCGTGTTCATCCTGGTAATTTTTATGCATTGCCACAGTCTCCGCAGCTATTTAAACAGCTTTTGATGTGCTCTGGATATGATCGTTATTTCCAAATTGTTAAATGTTTTCGTGATGAGGATCTGCGTGCAGACAGACAGCCGGAATTCACACAGATAGATATGGAATTATCTTTTGTTGATGTTGATGATGTTATTGCTGTCAATGAACGATTATTACAAAAGCTATTCAAAGAGACCATTGGAGTTGAGGTTAATCTTCCAATACAGCGAATGACATATGCAGAGGCCATGAGTCGTTACGGTTCTGATAAACCGGATACACGTTTTGGCATGGAGCTAAAAGATGTTTCGGATGTTGTTAAGAATTGTGGTTTCTCCGTATTTACGGGTGCATTAGCAAATGGTGGTTCTGTTCGTGGTATCAATGCGAATGGACAAGGTGAGATGCCTAGAAAGAAAATCGATGCATTAGTGGAATTTGCAAAAGGTTACGGAGCAAAAGGCTTAGCATATCTTGCAATAAATGCTGATGGTACGTATAAATCCTCTTTTGCTAAATTTATGTCGGAAGATGAAATGTCTGCCTTAATAGCAGCAATGTCCGGTCAACCAGGAGATTTATTATTGTTTGCAGCCGACGAAGATTCTGTTGTATTTGATGTATTGGGAAATCTTAGATTAGAAATGGCAAGGAATCTGGATTTGTTAAACAAAGATCAATATAATTTCTTATGGGTTACAGAATTCCCATTGTTTGAGTATTCGAAAGAGGAAGGTAGATATACAGCTATGCATCATCCTTTTACCATGCCTATGGAGGAAGACCTTGCTTTGCTTGATTCAGAACCAGGAAAAGTTAGGGCAAAAGCTTATGATATCGTATTAAATGGTACAGAAGTGGGTGGAGGAAGCGTAAGAATATTCCAAAACGAAATTCAGGAGAAGATGTTCGAAGTGCTAGGATTTACGAAAGAGGCGGCTTATGAACAGTTCGGATTCTTGTTAAATGCATTCAAATACGGTGTTCCACCTCATGCTGGTCTTGCATATGGCTTAGACCGTTTAGTAATGCTAATGGCAAAAGAGGATAGTATCCGTGATGTTATTGCATTTCCTAAGGTGAAGGATGCATCCTGCCTCATGACGGAAGCGCCTAACATTGTAGACCAGAAGCAATTAGACGAACTTGGAATTGGTATTACTCCAATGAAATAATTTCAATGGTATCATTAAATGGTACGATCTACTTTGGACTTAAAACTCCGGGAAAACATCCAATATATTGGATGTTCTTCCGGAGTTTTATTATAGAGTCGCTATAGAATTTGCTTTCGTTTAAATTCTAAAAAGGCATTGACTCTAACCTTACGTGATAGTGTAATATAAAACTAGAGAAGAAGATATTGGAAGAATCTCTTACCGGTGGAGTAATCTTCTTATGCAGATTCTCAAATCAATTTGGAGGTGATGCAATGAGAACGGTAAAGCAAGTTTCAGATTTGACAGGAATTAGTGTGCGCACACTACATTATTATGATGAAATCGGATTGTTAAAACCTAGCAAAATTACGGGCGCAAAATATAGGCTCTATGATAATGAGGCACTTGAGGTTTTACAGCAGATATTATTTTTCAAGGAACTGGAGTTTCCTCTGAAAGAAGTTAAAGAAATCATGGCGAATCCCCACTTTGATAAAATTCATGCATTAGAAAAGCATAAAAAACTACTTATTTTAAAACGCAAGCGATTGGATGATTTGATTGAGCTTGTAAATAAAACATTAAAAGGAGAAAATACAGTGAGTTTTAAAGAATTTGATATGAGTGCGTATTTCAATGCCTTAGAAGACTTTAAAGAATATCATACGGATGAAATTATTAAGTATTGGCATAGTGTAGATGAATTCGAAAAAATGACAGAGAAAATGAAAACTAAGGAACAAGAGATTGCCCAAATGGCAATTAAGCAGTTTGGAAGTATTGAAAAGTATACCGAAGCGATGAAAAAAAACCTTAATAACTTTTCTTCTGTCATGGAAGGTATGAACGAAATCAAAGAGAATTCTGATTATTATGTGAATAAGTCAAAAGAAATAATGGAAAGACTAACTTCTGACTTAAGTAGAGACCCTTCTACAAAGGATATTCAACTGATTGTTCAAGAAATGGTTGATGCAGCTCATGAAACTGAAATCATTGCCGGCATGGATATGGGGGACAATTATTGGGGCCTAATAGCAGAACTATATCTGACGAATGCAGCATATCAAGAAGTAACCGATAAACAATATGGAATTGGTGCTTCTGTCTTTATTGGAAATGCCATAAAACATTATTGTAACAATTGTGATAATAATAAATAAATGTGAAAAGGGTGCCGTCAATCTGGGGCGACACCCTCCTATATACATTGTTTATGAATGTTTAGTATGTAGTATCATTAAATTGAGATGTTTCTTGTGTATTGGCAGCTTCTCTGCTGTATCTAAGGTTAACAAAGGAATCAAAATCTTTCTTGAATAACTTCTTGAGTTCATCGCTGTATCCCGTAATGATATCTGAGTTGGTTTCAGAAAGTTTATTCAGAATAGAAGTTATATCATCCGAATAGTTGCTCTAACATAATACCCCTATCCCCAAGGTAGATTACCTTGATACATTTATAGTTATTTTAATGGTTAAATATGTATATCCTCACCATAATAATATAAACTAGACAGTTATTTGTCAAGATGAAACGGTTTTATTGCAAAAATGTCACATTTATGCTTTACTTATTTAAAATAAACATGATTGGAGGATCAAAGGTGAATGCACATATATTTACAATAATTTATTGTACTATTATAAATATTCTGGGTTTTGTACTTATGGGAATCGATAAGAATCGAGCCAAAAGGAATCAATGGAGAATTAAAGAAAAGACACTGTTTTTAATAGCAGGATTAGGAGGTAGTGTGGGATCTATTTGTGGTATGAGTTTTTTTCGCCATAAAACAAAGCATAAAAGTTTTTACATTGGCATGCCATTTATACTAATTGTGCAAAGCTGCAGTTTACTCTATATGTTTTTGCTGTAACCTGATGATATTAATTTCTATAAACTAACAGGAAAATCAACTGAAAAATAAGCAAACTCTATTGATAATTACGGTTATTTGATGTAAAATGAATTCATTGCATTAAAGCAGTGATACATAAACACTTTAAACCGTAACACATTAAACCATTAAAAGGCAAGGAGAACATTATGGAGTATATTATTTGTTTAGTTGTGTACTTGGCAATCATGATAGGAATTGGTATTTATTCAAAAAACAGAACCAAAAATGTCAATGATTATACATTGGGTGGACGTTCCATACCGTCCTGGATGTCCGCGTTTTCTTATGGAACCGCTTATTTTTCGGCAGTAATTCTTATTGGTCATGCCGGTAAGAATGGCTGGTCTTATGGATTAGGTTCTTTTTGGATCGTAATAGGGAATTCCTTATTAGGAACCTATCTGGCATGGAAAGTATTAGGTGCCCGTACCAGGGAAATGACACAAAGACTTGGCGCAGCAACGATGCCACAGTTTCTGGGTATCCGTTATAATGATGAGAAGTTGCGTTTGGTCTCATCTTTCATTATTTTTGTGTTTTTAGTACCTTATGCGGCATCAGTATATAAAGGATTGGGTTACTTATTTAAGATAACATTTAATATGGAAGAAAATGTAATTATGCTCATTATGACGGTAATAACAGCATTATATCTATTTGCTGGTGGGTTCCTCGCAGCATCCATAGCAGATTTTGTTCAAGGTGTTATTATGCTTATCGGTGTAGGCTTGTTAATTTATTTCATAATAGCATCACCTGAAGTGAATGGAGTTGCTAATGGGATTGCAAGTTTGAAAGAGATTAATCCGGATTTAGTCAAGCCTTTCACTAAAGATACTGCACTACCTCTAATATCACTAGTTGTCATGACAAGTTTTGGAACCTGGGGATTGCCACAGATGGTAAGTAAGTTCTATACCATAAAGAATGAGAAATCCATTCCAACAGCAAAAATAGTTTCCACTTTGTTTGCTGTTATCATAACAGGTGGTGCTTATACGATGGGTTCCATGAGCCGGTTAATACTAAATAATGATGAAACTGTATTTACAGACAACGGCAGGTTAGTGTACGATAAGATTGTTCCATTGGTAATCAATAAGACATTGCCTACTTTGATGATAGCAATTTTGCTAATTGTAATACTAGCTGCATCCATGTCAACCTTGGCTTCCATCGTTATGGCTTCTAGTACGACTTTTGTTATGGATTTAGTGAAACCCTTAACTAAAGATAAGTTAACCGAGAAGAAGACATTTACATTACTTCGTGTTTGTTGTATCACATTTGTAGCAGCAGCATATTTCCTTGCTACAGGAAATAGTCCGATTTTAAGTTTAAATTCTTTGTCCTGGGGTGTGGTGTCTGGTTGTTTGTTAGCGCCTTATCTTATGGGATTGTATTGGAAGAATGCAACTAAAACAGGTGTGTATGCAAGTATGCTCTCTGCTATCGTTATCATGATAATTGGTGTATTGAAATATACGATTAATAGTGTTATGATAACCACTATCAGTGCGTGTGCGATTGTAGTTCCGATTGGAGTACTGGTTGTAGTAAGTCTTGTAACTAAGATGTATGAACAAAAACATATTGAATATATTTTCAGTAAAACAAATAGTGATGTGGAGGCAGATTTCGAATGATTTGGGCCAAAGAAGAAACTATGACCAGAGCTGAGATTGAGAATCTTCAGCTGTGTCGATTAAAAGATACTGTAAAGCGGGTGTATGATAAGGTTCCTGCATACCGCGCAAAGATGGAAGAAATGAATATAAAGCCGGAGGATATTAAGGATTTATCTGATCTTAAAAGGCTTCCTTTTACCAACAAACAAGATTTAAGAGACAACTATCCATTTGGTTTGTTTACCGTTCCCAAAAGTGAATTGGTACGTATTCATGCCTCTTCCGGTACAACAGGAAAACCTACTGTTGTTGGTTATACCGAGAATGATTTAAAGACCTGGACAGAATTAGTAACCAGAATTGCAGTAATGGGTGGAGCTAGGAAGGAGGATGTTGCACAGATTTGTTTTGGTTATGGTATGTTTACCGGTGCATTAGGACTGCACTATGGACTAGAGAACCTAGGTGCAAGTGTCTGTCCCACTTCCTCTGGAAATACACAAAAACAAATCATGTATATGAAGGATTTTGAAACGACGCTTTTGGTTGCAACTCCTTCCTATGCGCTACATATCGCTGAAGTAGTCAGGTCTATGGGGTTGGATCCAACAAAAGACTTAAAGGTTAGAATCGGTTTATTCGGTGGAGAAGGTATGACAGAACCGATGCGACAGGAAATGTATAAATTATGGGGTCCTGAGATTAAGGTAACCCAGAATTATGGAATGAGTGAACTAATCGGTCCAGGTGTTTCAGGCGAGTGCTTGGAGTTATGTGGTATGCACGTCAATGAAGACCATTTTATTCCTGAGATAATAGATCCTGAAACCGGAGAAGTACTTCCTCCTGGGTCAAAAGGTGAATTGGTAGTATCTTGTATAACAAAAGAAGCACTTCCAATCATTCGTTATCGTACAAAAGATATTACAAGACTTATGTACGAACCATGTAAATGTGGTAGAACCACAGTTAGAATGGAGAATCTCTCTGGACGTTCGGATGATATGCTCATCATCCGAGGGGTTAATGTATTTCCAACGCAGATTGAGGAAGTATTACTTAAAGTTCCTGAAATTGGTCCACATTATGAGATTGTTGTAGATAGAGTGAATCATCTTGATTCCATGGGTATCAAGGTAGAATTGGTTGATGACTCTCTTTTGGATTCCTATGCAAAATTAAGTGAATTAGAGAAAAAGATAAGAAATAACTTGAAAATAGTGCTTGGGCTGGATGCTGCCATTAAGTTGGTTGCACCAAGAAGCTTGCAGAGGTTTGAAGGAAAAGCCAGACGCGTGACAGACAATCGAAAAGATATAGTGTGCTAAGTTAATGGTTACGCTTATACTTGAGGCAGATGGAAAGGAGAAATACAAATTGAAGAAAAGAGAAATTATGCTTGGTAATGAAGCATTTGCAAGAGGTGCATATGAAGCAGGGGTGAAGGTGTCTTCCGCTTATCCTGGGACACCAAGCACAGAAATTAGTGAATATATCACCCGTTATAAAGACATATATGCAGAGTGGGCACCAAATGAAAAAGTAGCCATGGAGGTTGCTATCGGAGCATCCATAAGTGGTGTGCGTGCCTTAGCTTCTATGAAACATGTTGGAGTAAATGTAGCAGCAGACCCGCTTTACACGGTATCTTATATCGGAGTAAATGGTGGCTTGGTATTAATAGCAGCAGATGATCCGGGTTTATACAGCTCCCAGAATGAGCAAGACACTAGAGCGGTAGCAAGAGCTGCAAAGATTCCGGTATTGGAACCTTCTGATAGTAATGAAGCAAAAGAGTTTGTGAAATTTGCTTATGATATGAGTGAAAAATACGATACACCGGTTATCATTCGTACTACCACGAGACTTTCCCATTCACAGGGAATGGTAGAATTGGAGGAACGAGTTGTAGCAGAGGATAAACCTTATGAAAGAGACTTTGCTAAAAATGTAATGATGCCAGGCAATGCTAAAAACCGTCACTTGGTAGTTGAAAAGAGAGAAAATTTAATTATTGAAGATGGTTGCAACTTCCCTGTTAACTCTGTTGAATATCAGGATACCACCATCGGTGTTATTACATCAGGAATCCCTTATCAATACGTAAAAGAGGCACTTCCAAATGCATCTGTATTAAAATTAGGTTTAGTAAATCCACTTCCAAAAAAATTAATTCAGGAGTTTGCTTCCAAGGTAGATAAACTATATATTGTAGAAGAACTGGATCCAATTATAGAAGAACAGGTAAAATCCTGGGGTATAAAAGCAATTGGTAAAGAAATTTTAACCGTACAGGGTGAATACAGTGCTAACATGCTTCGTACTGCTATCGGAGGGGAAACCATCGAATTAAGTAAACCAGAGCAGGTACCGGGTCGTCCGCCGATACTATGCCCAGGATGTCCTCATAGAAGTGTATTTTCTGTTCTTAAGAAACTAAAGATTCATGCAGCAGGAGATATAGGCTGTTATACGTTAGGTGCAGTAGCGCCATTAAGTGTTGTTGATACTACGATTTGTATGGGTGCCAGCATAAGTTCCCTGCACGGCATGGAGAAGGCAAAGGGCAAGGATTATATTAAGAATTGGGTTGCTGTAATTGGTGATTCCACCTTTCTACATACAGGAATTAATTCCTTAATGAATATGGTATATAACCAGGCTACTGGAACCGTACTTATCTTGGATAATTCCACTACCGGTATGACAGGACACCAGGAACATGCAGCAACCGGTAAGACATTAGCAGGGGATACTACCTATTCCATCGATTTGTATGCTCTATGTAAGGCAATTGGTATCGAACATGTTGAAGTTATCAATGCTTTTGATACCAATACCCTAACCAAGGTAATAAAAGAAGAAACAGCAAGGGATGCGATTTCAGTTATTATAGCAAAAGCGCCTTGTGCACTACTGGGCAAAAAGGCAATTACGAAACAATACAAAGTAAGCAAAGATGCCTGTAAGAAATGTGGTGCATGCCTAAAACCAGGATGTCCAGCTATAACAAAGAGTGAAGACGGTACTTCATTTATCAATGATACCATGTGCAATGGTTGTGGTTTATGCGCAAGCTTATGTAAATTTGGTGCAATCGAGAAAGTGGAGGTACAATAATATGCAAACAAAAAACATTATGATTGTTGGGGTTGGTGGACAAGGTACCTTACTTACTAGCCGTATACTTGGAGGAATTACTCTGCAGGCTGGATATGACGTTAAGTTGTCAGAAGTTCATGGAATGGCACAAAGAGGTGGAAGTGTTGTTACCTTTGTACGTTATGGAGATAAAGTATCCGAACCGATCATCGAAGAAGGTCAGGCAGATGTCATAATTGCTTTTGAGAGATTGGAAGCATTAAGATATGTACATTTCTTAAAAAAAGATGGTGTATTAATTGTAAATGATCAAAGAATCGATCCTATGCCTGTTGTTATAGGTGCAGCTAGTTATCCGGAAAATATAATTGAAACCTTGGAAAAAAGATGTAAGGTACTAAAAGTAGATGCTATCAACGAAGCAAAGAAACTTGGGAATATGAAAACCTTTAATATTATTATCTTAGGTATTGCCGCACAACATATGAATTTTTCAAAAGAAGAATGGTTGAAAGTAATAGAAAATACAGTTCCACCAAAGACTGTTGAAGTTAATAAAAAAGCATTTGAAGTTGGATATCAGTTACACACGTAAGAACATTTCAAAACTTATAAGGCTTTATTACAAAGTCTTTGTTGTAAGGGAAAGGAATATGTATGATAAAACAACTCTCAGTATTTGTAGAAAATGAAGTTGGTAGTTTAGGTAAGGTTACTACTGTACTAAAAGAGAATAAGATTAACCTAAGGGCAATCGCATCATATGATACACCGGAGTTTGGGATTTTACGCCTAATCGTTGATAAATCTGATAAGACGAAGGAAATATTGACTCAAAAAGGATTTGTCGTTAAGGTAACAGAAGTAATCGCAGTGGAGTTAGAAGATAAACCAGGGGATTTGGACAATGTACTGCATATAATTTCTGAGGCTGGAATATGCATTAACTATATCTATTCTTTTGTAATACGTAATGACAAAACACCACTTATGGTAATTCATGTAGATGATATGGAGAAAGGTGAAACCATATTGAAACTACATGGTATCAGGGTGGTTGATCAGGAGGATTAAGCGATGATTTGGAATGAAACAAAGGAATGTATGAGCAGGGATGAGATGACAAACCTACAAAGCGCAAGACTGCGTAAGATGGTCGATCGGGTCTATCATAATGTTGTTTTTTATCGTAAGAAAATGCAGGCCATGGGTATTGAACCCGGGGACATCAAAGGGATAGAGGATTTATACAAACTTCCCTATACAACGAAGGAAGATTTGAGGGATAATTATCCGTTTGGTTTGTTTGCAATTCCTGAATCTGAAGTAGTAAGATTACATGCATCTTCAGGCACAACAGGTAAGGCTACTGTAGTTGGATATTCGAGAAGGGATATTGAGATTTGGCAAGAGTGTGTCGCAAGAGTTCTTGCCATGGCGGGTATCGGTAAGGATGATAAGATCCAGGTATCTTATGGATATGGATTATTTACTGGAGGTTTAGGACTTCATTATGGAGCAGAAAACCTTGGAGCGACGGTAGTACCCATGTCTACTGGGAATACCAAGAAACAGATTACCATGATGGAGGATTTTAAAAGTACAGCTATCGCATGTACACCATCTTATTTATTACATTTGATAGAAGCTTTAGAGGAAGCTGATAAATTAGGGAATATTAACTTAAAAGCAGCTATCCTAGGCGCTGAGCCTTGGACTGATAATATGAGACGTGAAATTGAAGACAGACTCAAGATTAAAGCTTATGATATTTATGGCTTAAGTGAGGTTATGGGACCGGGAGTTGCTGCAGACTGTGAATACCATAAAGGGCTACATATTTATGAAGATCATTTTATTCCGGAAATCATTAATCCAGAAACTTTAGAGCCACTTTCAGAGGGGGAATTGGGTGAATTGGTATTTACTACGGTGACGAAAGAAGCGTTGCCTTTATTCCGTTACCGTACGAAAGATTTGACTAGTATTTCTTATGACAAGTGTGAATGTGGAAGAACACTTGCCCGTATATCGAGATTTAAAGGGCGTTCCGATGATATGCTAATCATTCGTGGTGTAAATGTATTCCCTTCCCAGGTTGAAGCTGCATTGCTTGAAATAGGGGAGACTAGCCCACACTATCTTCTGATTATTGACAGAATTGATAATCAGGATATATTAGAAGTATGGGTAGAAGTAGAGGAAAGATTTTTCTCCGATGAAATCCGAGCATTTGAAGAACTTACCAAAAAGATTGTACACGTTCTTCAGAATGCACTAGGACTGTCTGTGAAAGTAAAACTGGTGGAACCAAAGACAATTGAGAGAAGTGAAGGAAAAGCAAAGAGAGTCATAGATAAGCGAAAACTTATCTAGAAAAGAAAACTTAATAGACAAACGAGAAAGTTTTAGTGAAATGCTCTTGGACAATAATAAATGGGAGGTAGAATATGCTGATTAAACAATTATCTGTATTTATTGAAAACAGGGAAGGCAGATTAGAAGAAGTAACAGAGACCTTAAAAAATCATAATATTAATATCGAATCTGCAAGTGTTGCTGATACATCAGAATATGGAATGTTTCGAATGGTCGTATCTGAACCTGAGAAAGCAAAGGCAGTATTAAAAGAATCTGGCTTTTCAGCAAAATTAACGGATGTCATAGCGGTAAGGCTTCCGCATAAAATTGGCATGCTATATCAATTGTTCCGGATAATGTCAGAAGAAGGGATCAGTGTTCAATATATGTATGCCTTATCTACCGAAAAAAATGGTTCTATGATAATAAAGGTGTCAGATGCAGAAAAAGCACTATTGTCCCTAAAGAAAAATGATTTTGAAGTTCTAAGTCCTGAAGAAGCTTATTCCATTAATGATTAAACAGGAAGGGAACTTGTTACCCCCAAGTTGATATTGAAATAACAAAGGATGAAACGAAAGAGAATTACCCTATGGTAACGACTTTTTCGCTTCATCCTTTGTTCTGTTCACGTATTTTACTTTCTAAATAAGATAAGACTTCTGATTTATTCTGATTTGATAGTTTATGATACAAATTAAATAGCTTTTTCTCATCAGCAGTTAATTGAATCATCCGTGGTTGAGTTAAGTTGGGTTTGTTTTCACTCTTTTTGATCAGATAATCCTCATTTTCATGAAGAGTTTCATAATCAATGGGAGTTGTTTGATTATTTATTAGTTCACTTATATCCACTTGATATAGTTTTGATATCTTTAAGAGAGTTTGATAATCCGGAGTTCTAAGGCCAGCCTCATAATGTGCATACCCTTGTCTTGTCATATTAAGATAATGACCGACATAACTCTGTGTGAAATGCATGCTGGTACGCAATTCTCGTAACTTATCCTTAAGTAATAAATCAGACATAAAAGATTCCCTTCAAAATTAGATTACATTTAAATAGCATATGTTTAAATTATAACAATACCTGGAGCAGATTTCTGAGAATGCAACAAAATGTAGCAAAGAAAAAATGCATATAATAGAGATAAATCTGTATAATTCTTATAATATAACATATAAACACAAAGTTTTCATAAATCTATAAGAAAATTGACGAAAATTTCAGGAAAATCTTATGCAAATATCTAAAATAACATTTGACATAATTAGAAAAGAGTGCTATTATAACTATATTGCATGAAATGCAAGTAACATCAGTCTCTGTTACAAAAGTAGCAGTAATTATTAATTTATTTTGGAGGAATTACACATGAACAAAGGTACAGTAAAATGGTTTAACAACCAAAAGGGTTTTGGATTTATTTCTGATGAACAAGGAAATGATGTATTCGTACATTATTCTGGTCTTGCAATGGATGGATTCAAGTCTTTAGAAGAAGGACAAGAAGTTGAATTCGAAGTTGTTCAAGGAGCCAAAGGCCCTCAAGCTACTAACGTAGTAAAATTATAATCAACAGAAGTTAATCAGTGTGCCTTTTTCTAATATATAAATTTTAAGAATTTTTATTTTTAAGAATTTTTATACAGAATAAGTTATATTGTTATCAACGAAATTGATTAAAAGGTTATCCTTCGGGATAACCTTTTTTTTTTGACAGGAGGTGATTTTTGATGTTTATAACCTTTTTGCCGGTATACAAACAAATACAGGTAGAATCAGGGACAAATCTATTACAGGCGGCCAGGGAAAATGGTATTCATCTGGGTGGTGTCTGTTCTGGGCAAGGGTATTGTGGAAAGTGTAAGGTTCTGGTGACGAAAGGTAATTTAAAGAATTTTGGAAGGGAAGAACTCACTTATTTAACACAGGAAGAAAGAGCGAACGGTATTAGATTAGCTTGTTGCTTTTGTGTTACACAAGATACCTGTGTCATCATACAAGGTGAAAGTGATAGCAAAGGAACAGAAGACAATAGTTCTTTGACTCCTTCAGAGCCTGTTTCACAGTCTAGTAGATTGGTGGACCCTTATGGTATTGTATTTGATATTGGTACTACCACTGTTGTAGGAGAGTTATGGAATTTAGCAAAAAAAGAAAAATCAATACAATGTAGTAAACATAATCCTCAAAGTTTATTTGGTGCAGATGTCATTTCTAGAATAACATATGCTAATAGCAGTATAGATAATAGAAATCGTCTGACTGGATTAATACGTACTTGCTGTAATGATATAATATCCGAACTGACTACGTCAGTTGGATTACGCAGATTCGATGTTACCACGATGGTCATTTGCGGAAATACTACAATGTCTCATCTCTTTCTTGGAAAATCTGTTGATAGCTTAATGAGAGTACCGTTTCAAGGAATCTCTTATAACAAAGAGGTGTGGAAGGCAGGAGACCTCCACCTGGACATAAAGTCAGATGCAGAAGTATATATCATGCCAGGTATCAGCGGACACGTAGGTTCAGATACACTTGGGTGTATTTTATCTACGAAGCTAGCTTCGACGAAAGGGACTTTGTTAATGGTTGATATTGGTACAAATGGGGAGCTTGTTCTTGCTAAAGACGGAAAGCTGATGACTTGTTCCACTGCAGCTGGGCCGGCTTTTGAAGGAGCTTCGCTGCATCAGGGAATGAGGGCTGATGATGGTGCAATTTCAAAAGTAATAATAAATCAAGATAAAATTGAACTTGATTATATCGGATCAGACAAACCTGGAGTTTTTCCCAGAGGAATCTGCGGTTCTGGATTGATCGAGGCTGTTTCTGAATTATTAACAAATCAGTGGATTGACGAAACGGGAAGATTGTTAGGTGAGGCCGGAATAAAGAATCAGGTAACCTTATGGAAGAGTGCAGAGAGTCAGGTTATTCTCACCCAAAAGGATATTAGAGAGCTGCAATTAGCAAAAGGGGCTATTTATGCTGGAATACAGTTAATGCTTCGGGAAATGCAAATAACGATGAATGAGATAGATAAGATTTATCTGGCTGGAGCGTTTGGAAGTAATGTGAACTTAAAAAAAGCAATTAGTATCGGTTTATTACCGGATATCGATGTTAATAGGATTGAATATATTGGAAACGGTGCATTAGCCGGAGCCTCCATGCTGCTCTTGGAAGAAGTAAGCAAGATGGAAGCAGAGGCAATTAGCAGAAATATCAGTCATTTGGAGCTGGCACAATGTGAAGAATTTAGTGAAGAATTTATGAAAGCACTTTCCTTCCCGCAAAAGTAATAAACAATTCAATAATCTATAGTACTGATAGCATAAGTTGTATTCAGCCAGTCCATGATCCGAACGAAAGGTTTAAAAAGAAAAAGCATAATAAAAAAGTTGCTAAGTCCATGAGCTAAATCAAAAGGAATACCACTGATCCAATAAGCAAATGCGGTTTGAAACCCACCAATGAAAAAATATGGTATGCTACAAAGCGCTCCAAAGAAGAGGCCGTAGGCACCAGAAATCAGTGCCCATAGCAAGGAGGAGCGTTCCTTTCGAAAGCCCATAGTAATTAGAAAGAGGATAAACCATATATAGAGATAATTAATCCACCAGAGTCCAAAACCATAGAATATGCCTTCTAATAGGATAAATACCGTTAAGATGTAAATCGCCTTTTTCCTCAAAGTAATGGTATAAAGTATGACGAGGAAAGAAACAAGTTCTACATTCGGGAGAAAGGCTAACCCCACCTGAACAGAAAAAAGGATTGCACTTAATAATCCTATGATTACAATATCTTTCGTCTTCATTCAACCTACCACCCTGTTTTTAAGGTGATTTCAAAATGATCTCCGTCTTTCACGGGAGTACTGTCAATACTGCTAGTTAACGATTCACCACTTAATGTGAAGCACCACCATTCTTGTTTTCCTTCATCTGCTACTTTCCCATCCACTGTGGTTACATAAAGTCCATATTCAGATTCTGTTCCTTCAACCAAATTCAGAGGTTTTAGTGCCTCACGTAAGTATTCTGCATCCGTTTGAATTGGATAAGTTTTACTTGTAGAATCATCAAATATAACTTCTACTTCAATGTTTTTAGAGCCTTCTACCGGTTTTGGTTTAAATTTATTATAAAGCAGACCCATACCAGCTACTATAATAAGTAAGGCTACTAAGGCTATTACGATTTTCTTATTATTCTTTTTGTTTTCCATAATGACCTCGTCTTTCTTCGATAAACTAAGATTGCCACTTTCTTCATGGTGTTTGAATAAAAAAAGTTCCTTTCGCCATAAGGGAAAGAAACTTAATATATGATAAATGTATAATACAATAAGAAGACATAAACTTCTTCCTTTATTCTACCTTTACCAATTCCTCGTGGCTACTACAGGTACTAATATTAAGCTGGTTTTCTGACTCATGAATCAACATGTTCCCCAAATCTTCCCAAGTGCATGTGGCACTCAGTGATTATTATAATGCTGGAGAAAACTCCTCATATACAGCGGCGAGACCGTACAGGTATTTTACCTGTTTCCCAATTATATTGCCTAAATTCAATGAAAAGGTGGAATGGTAATCCGATTCAAGTGAAATTAGGAAATCACTTAATATCAAAATATTTATTTAATTACTTGTAAAAGTAACAGTTAAACCGTTGCCAGTATAACATTATGTATTCTAGTTGTCAATCCTGCTTCAGCGCTACTTTATAATGCCTGATTTTTGGCAAAAGAGACAGCATCATTAATATCAGCAGCATTTGGGTGTTTTATTCCAAAGAATAAAAAGCTCCCTTGACATACAAATTCATCTTCCCTCACTGCAATTTTTTTTTCGATTAAGATTCTTCTTGCTTCTTCTTGTCTAATTTTTTTTGATACACAGGAAGTTATTAAAACGGTCTCCTTAACCATGGTATTATCAAGGCTGCGGATATAGTTTAATAACTCAGGGGAACTTTGCCCCCCGTAGATTCCACCCACAATATAGAGTAAATCGATGGAATCTATATTGGGGTTTTCCTTTATGTCCAATGCAGTTGTATCCAATTCTTTCGCTATGGCATCTGCAATTTTTTTGGAATGTCCTGATTTTGTTGCGTATATAACAGCAGTATTCATAAATATACCTTTTCCTTTCTCTTAAACCCTAATTCATATTATTCTTAAGGGCATTATAAACGGCGACTTTAATGACATTACTAGATAAGGTTGCTCCGCTGATGGCGTCTACATCAAAAGTATTCTTTTCTACGATGTCTTTCACAATAACTTCTGCTGGTTTTCCTGTGCCACATTTATGCTCAAGAATTGTGATGTCTGTGATAATATGATCTTTGACCGTTACTTTGACGGTAGCTTTCACTAAAGTACCATCTTCACTTCCGGTATAGGTACCATCTTCAACTTTTGACAAATCAAGATCCGAATAGTTAATGGCATCATAAGATTTTACGTTTTTACCAATGGAAATGATTGCAAACAAAATTAGTATAATAAAGACTCCTATTGTTACAAGGATTGCCACAAGACATCCTTTTTTCTTTGGTCTCTTTTCCATACCATAGTTCTCCTCCTTTCTATTTCTTAATTCCATTCATTATTATCTCGAGATGATTGTTGAACAGCTTTTCTGCATCCGTCCTACAGATAGAATTATTTGTATTTATAATTACGATTAATCCCCAGAAAGAACTCCAGATATTATATGCTGTTAATCTACAATCTAACTCTCTAAGTTCTCCTGCGGATATGCTGGCTTTAATGGATTGTTCCAGCATACCCACCCAAAGATCAATGCTTTCTCTACGTTTTAGATACTTATCAAAAACAATAAGATTATATTTGTCAGGCTCTAGTAAGGCAAAATCCATTATTTTAAAAAATACAGACCTGAGATTGTATTCAATTCCCTTTTGTACATCAAAGTTGTCCTTAACCATATTTATGATATACGTATCTGCTTCTTTGTGGATTGCTTCAACTATTTCATCCTTGTCTTTGAAGTAGTAATATACACTTCCTGCAGAATATCCAAGGCGGTTCGTAATTTTTCTTATGGATAATGATTCAAAACCATGTTCCAACGCTATTTGTACAGCTGTATCTACGATAGCTTGACGGACTTTTTCATTTCTTTGACGTTGTCGTTCTTTTCCCATTTTTATACCAATGCATAACACGTCTGTTGTGGCATCCTTTCTATGATTTATCATTTCTTTCAACCTTGCCATTCAATAAATGAACAATGTTTAAAGTTTGAACAGTGTTTAATTATATTAATTTTAATTCAACAAATATTGGTTGTCAAGAAAAGTATTATAAAAAAATATAAAATCGAAAGTAGTTAAAAAACATCATTTTTCTATTTTATAACTTAATAAGTACATTTAATAAGATTCATCATAAAAAATAAGCATCATTCTATCAAAATAAGCTTGCACTTTTGGCAAAAGAGGATTATTATTCTATAATAGTATAATAGATACAAAAGGAGAATCATTATGAGTATAAAGAAACAATCATTTGGAAAAACACAGACGGGCGAGGAAACATTTCTATATGTTTTAACAAATGATAATGGTGTATCAGTCGGTCTTACAAATTTTGGGGCATGTATTGTAAATGTAATAGTTCCAGATAAGAATGGAAAGAAAGAGGATGTTGTTCTTGGATACGATAATGTTACAGGATATGAGATCAATTCGCCTGGACTAGGTTCCTTTATCGGACGTCATGCGAATCGTATTGGGGGAGCTTCTTTTGAATTAAAGGGAACAAAATATGAGCTTGAAAAAAATGATGGACCAAATAATTTACATGGTGGTTCCAAGGGTTATAATAAATTTATTTATGAAGTAGAACAATTTGAAGAAGAGGATTCCGATTCCATAGAATTTTCAAGGTTAAGTCCTAATATGGAACAAGGATTTCCTGGAAACCTTGATATTAGTGTGACTTATACTTTGACAGCAGACAATGAATTGGTGATTGAATATTTGGCGGTGTCTGATAAAGACACAATTGTTAATTTGACAAACCATTCTTATTTTAATCTGGCAGGACATAGTAGTGGTTCTATTCTAGAACATAAGCTTATGATTGATGCTGATAAATTTACTCCAACGGATGATAACTTGATTCCTACGGGAGAAATGCGGTCTGTAGAAGGTACACCAATGGATTTCAGAAAAATGAAGAAAATTGGTCAAGATATTGATGCTGATTATGAGCCACTCAAACAGGCTGGAGGATACGATCATAATTATATTCTTAGCAATAGCAGGTCAGAGGTGGAAAAGGTTGCAGAATTGGTCGAAGAAAAAAGTGGAAGAGTTATGGAAGTATATACGGATATGCCAGGTATGCAGCTATATACAGCTAATTTTCTAAAATCTGAAAAGGGTAAGGGTGGTGTAGTCTATAAAAAACGTGACGGTGTCTGCTTCGAGACTCAATATTTTCCGGATTCCTGTAACAAACCAGAATTTCCTTCCTGTATATTAAAAGCTGGTAATGAATATGACTATGTTACCGTATATAAATTTTCTGTAAAATAGTTTGGGATTTCATGTAATGATATCAGTGAAATTGTCTTTGGATATGAAAAGGGTTTTTGCAAAATCAGCTTCTGATTTTGCAAAAACCCTTTTTCTAATTATAGGCAATTACCTTTGAGATTATAAATACTTATTTTGTTCCGTAAATTCTATCACCGGCATCTCCAAGCCCGGGCAGTATATATCCATTCTCATTAAGTCGTTCGTCTAAAGCTCCTATAAAAACATCCACATCCGGATGAGCTTCCGTAAATCGTTTTACACCTTCTGGAGCGGCGATGATACATAAGAAATGTATCTTTGTAATTCCTCGCTTCTTTAATAGGTTTATCGCTGCGCTGGCAGAACCACCAGTAGCTAACATTGGATCTACAACGAAGATTTCTCTTTCGGCAGCGTCACTAGGAAGCTTGCAGAAATATTCAACTGGTTCCAAAGTTTCTTCGTTTCGGTATAAACCAACGTGTCCAACTTTAGCATTTGGAATGAGGTTTAATATTCCATCAGCCATATGAAGACCAGCTCTTAGTATTGGTACAATACATAGCTTCTTTCCAGCTATTTCATGAGCGATGGTCTTAACAAGAGGAGTTTCAATTTCAACATCTGCTAGTGGAAGTTCTCTTGTAGATTCGTAACATATAAGCATGGCAACTTCAGAAACTAAATCACGAAATTCTTTTGTGGAAGTCGCTTTGCGTCTCATAATGCCAATTTTGTGCTGAATTAACGGGTGATTCATTACTACAACTTTAGACATAATACTGCCTCCAAATTTTTTTTTTACTCTATTAATCATTATAGCAAAAATAAATGTCTAAGAAAAGAACTAATTCATATTTATTGTATTTTTAAATGATGGAAGTTAAACTGGTAAGTTTAGGGAAAAAAGCAAAAAAAAAAGCCTCTTAAAAGAGGAGAAGCCTAGTAGAGGGGGGAGGGTAACTACTAGGCTTAATTTTATGAAAAAAATTATCTTGTTAGCACTGTAATAAAAAACATTTTCAAATGATGTAAAAAATTTGAATTCTTATCAAATAGTGTGTAACTTATTTGCTATAACCATATTATAATAGACATATATGTTTATTGTATGGATGATTTATGAACATTTTGTGAATATTTAAGCAACAGTTTGTCATGAAATAGTTAATTTCTCAAAAATTACAGAGGTTACAAACATGAAACAAACAGATACTAAAAGAAACATCTACTATCGAAAGCAAAAAGATATAGTTTGATTGCAGGCTGATAATATAATATAGATGAAAGAAGGTATCTTAATGGCAAGTGTTTTTAAAAAGTTGATTAGCAGGGAACTTGGAGAAAATAATTACAATAAATATTTTTATGTATGTCAGAAGAGCATACAAAATAAATTTTTTGATAGCGTGGAAATTTACAACGATATCTATGGAATATTAAAAAATAAAGATTATCATGCGATAAAGAAAATGGAATTACGTTTAAACGACTCCCTTCTGTTGGCAGTTCGAATTAGTAGAACTTATTATTTTTCTGTTCTTTTTTATATTGGAGCAGTTTTCATTATGTTAACGAAAGGTTTAACTCCTTTCATAACAGCAGCAAGTATTGTGCTTATGACTGTTTGTTTTGTAGTAAAAACTTATGAATACTTGATCAACAAATATTGTTTTATTGATGCGCAGATTGTTCTGGTATATAAAACAGTCTTAGATAAAATTTTAATTGCGAATAACGAACAAAAACAAATATAGCATGGTAAGAACATGTTCCCACATTTCAGCTTATAAGAATCGTGTTTGATTATCCAACTTAAAAATGATAATCAAAAACGGTTCTTTAACTTATTGTTGACACTTACTTAAAATTTGGAAAAATAAGTTACAAAGATTGACTATAGAAGAAAAATGTGATATATTTATAACATAATGATAAAAATATATCACATTGAGGGAGAATGAGCATGAAAGTAAACAATAAAGAATTAAACAAATTAGGGTTTCTGTCACTGATTGGGCTGCTTGGGATATTCGGTATTGTAACAGAGAATAAAGGATTTCTTGGTTTTTTTGGATATTTGTATTACATACGTTATTTTACAGTTATACCTGATGAATTATTTACAGATAATTTAAGAAAAGCTGGTTGTAATGGTTTTTTTACTGGAATAGGAGTTTCAACTATATTTTTAGCTGTTTGTCTTATGGTTAAGAAGAGTGGTATGTTTCAATTGGCTTTTTTAAGTGGTTTTGTAGTTTCTATGTTTGCGTTTTCCATTGCACTTGTTTATTATGAATACAAAGAACAAAGAGGAATGTAGGAATATATAAAGGCATAGGGAGTGATTTGCAAATGACAATAACAATTAAAACAAAAATTAAGGAATATCGAATAAAAAACAATTTGAAACAGGAAGAATTGGCTGAATTAGTGGGTGTACGAAGAGAGACAATCGGCAATTTAGAAAATGGTAAATATAATCCATCCTTAGTCCTAGCGTGGAATATTGCGAAGGTATTTCAGGTTACCATCGAGGATGTATTTGAAATCATTGAGGAGGATAGCAATGAGTAAATTCATCGGTGTTATTAGTAAAATCAAATGGATTGGAATGATAGGTGTTATTGGAAATCTGATTTATCCGAGCAGAACACTTAAACTAATAGGGTTATTTATGTTGCTGGGTTTAGTTGAGATATTTTATAATCTACCAATGTTTATCCAATCATTACAACAAGTTTTACTTCTGCCCTATATTTACATAGTACATGGATTTCGGTTACCATCAAAAGATAATTACAGATGCAAGACGGAGTTTATTCTGCCTTTTGAAGGAAGGTGGGCTGTTGTTAATGGTAGTGTGGAGAAAACCTTATCCCATTCTTGGGGCATGTTACCCCAACGGTATGCCTATGATTTCCTAATACTAAATGAGGAGGGACGTTCTTTTCATGATCTGGAGACGGAAGCTATGAATTATTATTGCTATGGTCAAAAGGTTCTCGCACCAGCAGATGGTGTTGTTGTTCAAGCTAGCCAAAGGATGTCGGACAGCAAGATATATGGAGACGGTAAAATAGACTATAATATCAAAGATATACGTGGCAATTATATTATAATCAAGCACAACAAACATGAATATAGTTTTATAGCTCATATAAAGCCTGGCAGTATTTTAGTTAAGAAAGGTCAGGAAGTACGACAAGGAGAAGAAATCGCAAGATGTGGGAATAGTGGAAATAGTAGTGAACCACATATCCATTTTCATGTGCAGGATGGGAAAAGTGTATTTTCATCGGCTGGTTTACCCGTTTGTTTTAAACATGTCAATATAACAAAAGAAGAGTATTACACAAAATACGATACCCGGCCTCTGCCGGAAATAAAAGAGGATTCCAATGCAATGGAAGGATATATACATAGGGGACAATTTGTTGAAACGGTACAATAGAGGTAGGAATTATTACAATAATTGATTGTTAACTATAGCTGAAAAAGATTGAAAACCGGAGAAATTGCTGACCGGTTTTCAATCTTTTTTTAATATACATATACCATTTGACCAATTCTTGCGGCTAATGGTTTTGACCATAGCCACTCGTTGGTACAACTTTCATCAAAATAAAACATTGCTCCCTTTGATGGATCACTTCCATTTATAGCAGCTTTTGCAGCTTCTTTGGCCTCTTCGGTTGCAGGATTGTTAATGTAACCGTTTTTTACTGGAGTAAATTGATAATAACCTGCGGGTACGTGGTTTATTACAGAATTAATCGTTGACGGCCATTCTTTACTCTGAACCCTATTTACCACCACAGCACCGACGGCTACCATGGCGTTATACGGCTCCCCTTGAGCTTCGGCGGATATTAGTCTTGCTAAAAGGTCATATTCTGCTTGGGTGTAGGAGATTACTGCATTAGAATTAGTAGCTTTTGCTTTGGTAACCGGTTTAATTCCTGGTAACACAAGCTTTTTTCCTACAATTAATTTGTTACTTTTTTTATTACTTGCCTTTTTTATATCTTCAATTTTTAAATTATGTTTTTTTGCAATTTTATAGTAAGTATCACCAGGTTTCACAGTATATATCCTTGCACGGACGTCTAATAATTGCCCTGGAAAGATGGTATTGGATGTTAGATTATTATCTTTTTTTAATGTGTTTATTGTAGTTTTAAATAATTTACTAACCTTATAAAGTGAATCATCTTTATTAACCTTATATTTGGCGGCTGAAGAGGTGGTTGTAATTATTGCTAAGGATAAAATTACACCAAAAATTAATACGGTTGCTAATTTCTTAAAACTGTTCATATTCGACTCCTATCTGTTTGCATATATATTGTTCATGCAAACCTAGCTTAGTTAACTGTGAGCATATTTTATCCGATTATTATAACGGAGTTTATACACATAATCTATGTTAGTTTACTGGAATTGCAGGAAGATATATGGAGTGGTGTATAAAACTGGTATCGGGAGTATGAATTACATAAAGCGCAATTAAACAATTATATGCAAATATTCACACTCTTAGCTATACCGATAAAAGCTACAAATGATTATAATAAGCTTATAAAGATAGGAGGTATGGTATTAGATGAAATACGGATATTTTGATGATGAGAATAGGGAATATGTTATTGATAGAATAGATTTACCCACATCATGGACGAATTATTTAGGGGTAAGGGATATGTGTGCTGTTGTGAATCATACAGCAGGCGGCTACCTGTTTTATAAATCACCAGAGTATCATAGGATAACCCGCTTTCGTGCCAATGCGATTCCTATGGACCGTCCAGGTCATTACGTCTATCTGCGAGATGATAATACCGGTGATTATTGGAGTATTTCCTGGCAACCGGTAGGGAAATCCTTAGAAGAAGCAAAGTATGAGTGTAGACAAGGTTTATCCTACACAAAATATCTTTGTGAATATGGAGATATACGAGCAGAACAAACCTTATTTATACCAATTTCAGATGCAGTTGAGTTATGGGATGTTAAGATAAAGAATACAGGCTCTAAAAACAGAGAGTTAAGTACATTTTCTTATGTTGAATTTTCTTATCATCATATTGATATGGATAACCGAAATTTCCAGATGAGTAATTATGCTGCCGGATCCTCGTTTTCAGAAGGTATTATTGAACTTGATTTATTCTATGAAGAATTTGGTTATCAGTATTTTGCTTCTAATTTTGATCCTGACGGATTCGACTGTCTAAGAGATAAGTTTATCGGATTATATCATACGGAAGATAATCCGGTGGCAGTAGAAAGAGGACAGTGTTTCGGTTCCTTTGAGAAGGGTAACAACCATTGTGGTTCTTTACATAAAAAGATAGTCCTAAAACCTGGAGAAGAAATAAGATTGATTTATATGTTAGGTGAAGGAAATCGGGAAACTGGAAGGCTGATAAAAGAAAAGTATTCGGATTTAAAAAATGTGGATACAGCATATGAACAACTAGCAAGTTTCTGGAAAAACAAATTAAATAAGCTGCAGATTCAAACACCAAATGAAGGTATGAATACGTTAATTAATACATGGACGTTATATCAGGCAGAAATTAATGTTATGTTTTCTAGATTTGCATCCTTTATTGAAGTAGGGGGAAGAACAGGATTAGGTTATCGTGATACTGCACAGGATGCTATGACGATACCACATTCGAATCCGGAGAAATGCCGTAGTAGACTTGTTGAGTTGTTGCGCGGATTGGTGTCTCGAGGTTATGGATTGCATCTGTTTCAGCCAGAATGGTTTGCTCCAGATCATACCATGAAGCCTTTCAAGTCACCTACCGTAGTTCCAACACCAAACCGTGAAGACATGATTCATGGAATTGAGGATGCCTGTTCCGATGATGCCCTTTGGCTTGTAAGTTCTATTGTTGAGTTTATAAAAGAGACCGGAGAATTTACATTTCTGGATGAAGTGATTACCTATGCGGATGGAGGCAGTGGTACTGTTTATGAACATATGACAAAAATACTTGATTTTTCTAATGAACAAGTTGGTAAGACCGGAATATGTAAAGGGTTACGCGCGGACTGGAATGATTGTCTAAACCTTGGAGGAGGAGAAAGCGCTATGGTATCCTTTCTGCATTATTGGGCGCTCAGTAACTTCCTTGAATTATGTACCTTTTATGATAGAAAAGAAGATTTGCAGAAATATACGGAAATGAAGAATAGAGTAAAAAGAGTATGTGATGAACAGCTTTGGGATAAAGAGTGGTATATCCGAGGTATTACAAAGAATGGAAAGAAGATAGGAAGCAGTGAGGATAAGGAAGGAAAAATCCATCTTGAATCCAATGCATGGGCTGTGTTATCCGGAGCAGCTTCTATGGAAAAGGGGAAGAAGGCCATGGACTCCATAGATCAATACTTATATACTCCATATGGAATTATGTTAAATGGTCCCTCCTATACAGTCCCAGATGATGATATTGGCTTTGTGACAAGAGTATACCCTGGGGTAAAAGAAAACGGCGCTATTTTTAGCCATCCGAACCCTTGGGCTTGGGCTGCCGAATGTATATTGGGACGTGGAGATCGTGCTATGAAATACTATGATGCTTTATGTCCTTATAACCAAAATGATTTAATTGAGATTCGAGAATCCGAACCATATTCTTATTGCCAGTTTATTATGGGAAAAGATCATACTGCTTATGGGCGTGCAAGGCACCCATTTATGACTGGGACCGGCGGATGGGCCTACTTTTCTGCTACACGCTATATTCTTGGCATACAGCCTCAATGGAATTCACTTACTATTGATCCTTGTATTCCTTCGGATTGGAAGGAGTTTCGTGTTAGACGAGAGTGGCGAGGGGCCATATATAATATTACTGTACAAAACCCAGATAGTGTTATGAAAGGGATTAAATCAATTCAAGTAAATGACAGGATAGTAGAAGAGATCCGTGTCCAGCCAAAAGGCAGCGAGAATAGTGTCTTAGTTATTATGGGTAATTAAATCAATAACAGGATAAGACAAAGGAGGAATTTAAATGATCAAATTTGGAACAGGTGGCTGGAGAGCAATTATTGGTGAAGATTTTACGAAAGCAAATATACAAATACTATCAAAGGCCTTAGCAGCTAAAATGAAGAATGAGGGAGTTACGGAGAACGGAATAGTACTGGGATATGATAGACGTTTCTTATCCAAGGAAGCTATGATGTGGGCAGGAGAAGTCTTTGCGGCAGAAGGGATTACAGCCTATTTAATAAATCGTTCTTCCCCAACTCCTTTGATTATGTTTTATATCATGAAACACAAGATACATTACGGAATGATGATTACTGCAAGTCATAATCCAGCTATTTATAATGGTATTAAGGTATTCACTTATGGTGGGCGTGATGCAGATGAAATACAAACAAGGGACATTGAAAACTATATTCACGAGTTTGAGAATGTAGTAACGGAAGGAATGGATTATGATAAAGCGGTCAGCCTTGGGCGGATAGTAGAAATCAATCCATTAAACGAGTATTTGGATAATATAATCAGTGCTGTAGATATGGATGCAATCCGAACATGTGGACTTAAGATTGCTCTGGACCCTATGTATGGAGTAAGTGAAACCTCGCTGAAAACAATCCTTCTGACTGCAAGATGTGAAGTGAGCACCATTCATGAGCGTCATGATACATTGTTTGGAGGAAAGCTTCCTTCTCCATCTGCGCAGACCTTAAGAAGCTTACAGAATTATGTGATTGACCATCACTGTGATATTGGTATAGCAACCGATGGTGATGCTGATAGAATTGGTGTAATTGATGATACAGGGAGATTTCTGCATCCCAATGATATATTAGTATTACTATATTATTATCTGGTGAAATACAAAGGTTGGCATGGGCCGGTTGTAAGAAACATAGCAACTACTCATTTATTAGATCAGGTTGCAGAGAGCTTTGGAGAGAAATGC
This sequence comes from Bacillota bacterium, assembly GCA_023443225.1. Lineage (GTDB taxonomy): Bacteria > Bacillota > Clostridia > Lachnospirales > Lachnospiraceae > Anaerocolumna. The sequence goes on along the minus strand of JAEZVF010000077.1, from coordinate 26,577 downwards.
TTTGAGGTACCGGTAGGTTTTAAGCATATTTCTGCTAAGATGAATGAAACAGATGCCATTATTGGCGGAGAGTCTTCAGGAGGTCTAACAGTACGTGGACATATTAAGGGAAAAGACGGTATCTATGCAGCAGCACTTTTAGTTGAAATGATAGCAGTCACTGGAAAGAAACTTTCGGAGATATCCAATGATATTAAAAAAGAATATGGAACGATCCATATGGAGGAGAAGGATTACAAATTCAGCAGTGAAAAGAAGGAAGAAATCTACAAGGCCCTTCTGGTGGATAAATATTTGCCTAATCTACCTTTTGAGGTTGAAAAAGTATCCTATTTGGATGGCTGTAAAATATATTTTAAAAATGGAGGCTGGATTATAGCTAGATTCTCCGGCACGGAACCTCTGCTGAGAATATTTTGTGAGATGACTAAGGAAAGTGATGTAAACATGCTATGTGAGATATTCGAGGATTTCCTAGAATTAAAAGGATGAAAGCAAGAAACATGAAGTAAGTGGATAGATTATTAAGTAATAGTATGATAAAATTGAGTTAACTAAAAGGTGAGGGAGTATTCATGAGACTCCCTCATTTTTACTCAAAGACAATTTGTTTTCCTATACTGGAGAGGTTAAATATGATGAAGGATATAAAAATACTCGGAACAAAGATTGCTAGGATTAAAAATACTAGCATATCCTTACGGAGAAGGTTGCTCTTCTTAGTCGTTGTATCTTGGATTGTACCGGTTTGTATCATATTCATTTTTATTACGATGTCTTATTATAATAGTATTATTGAAAAAACGGAAATGCTGATGGAGGAAGGACTAAAGAACTTTACCTCCTTTCATTCGCAAAAAATAGATGAAGCTATATCCATATCAAAAAAGACTTCTTATGAGCTGACGATTGAAAAAGCCTGGCGAGAGTATAATGACGGGAATATGAATGATGTGGAGTTTCATAAAGAAGTCACCGGTAATTTAAGGAGTGTTTACTATAATGACAAAAGATTTGTCATGTCCGTTTTATATCTGAAAGATAATCCAGAACAAATATATTATACCTCAAGAAAACAAAAAAGTTATGACAATTATATCGAAAATGTACAGGATAAAGCGTTCGAAATAACGAATCTGGATAGCTCTGATGCCCATATAAGGGTAATCGGCGGAAAAGTATATATTATTCGTAATCTTTACACCACGAGAAATTATATAAAGTTTGGGACGCTCGTTGTTGAATTGGATAAAAAACGGTTATTTGAGGGAAATTTATTAAATAAGGATTATAAACTTGGATATTATATCAACGATACGGAATCCTTCATCGCTTATGACAGTACATTGGAAGATGACAGCAGTACCTTTATTCTGCATAAGATAAAGCAACAGTATTCTAGTAATACAAATCGCAAAATTGTTAAACTCGAGGACAGCAATTTTACCGGATTGCTATATCAGCAGAAATTTGATGATTATCATTTCGGAGCAGTTCTTATTGCTGATAAAAGCATAATATACTCTGAACTAAAGCATCTTATTCATATTATGATTTTAATTCTCTTAGTAATTATCCCTGTTTTCATCTATATGCTATATTTTATATCAAAACATATTACTACGCCTATGGGAAGAATGATAAAAGCCACGAAAGAAATAGAAAAAGGGAAAATAGGTACGGAAATTAAAGGTGCTTCAATGCCCAACGCAGAGTTTTCTTCTCTCATGGATTCTTTTAACCGGATGTCATCTGAAGTTAAATACTTATTTGATTATGCCTATAATGAAAAGCTTGCAAGAAAAGAAGCCAAGATAATTGCATTACAATCTCAAATTAATCCCCATTTCTTAAATAATACATTGGAGATGATGAATTGGCAGGCAAGAATGGCTGGAGACATGGAAGTATCTAAGATGATAGAAGCTCTTGGAACATTACTAGATTATAGCATGGACAGGACAAATAGAAAATTAATCAGTTTAGCAGAAGAGTTAAGATGTGGAGATGCTTACCTTTATATTGTATCCATGAGATTTGGACAGAGGTTAAGAGTAGAGAAAGAGGTAGATCCGGAACTGCTCCAGATTCAGGTTCCCCAATTAATTCTTCAGCCAATTCTTGAAAATGCAATAACCCACGGAGTGGAGAAGGTCAAAAATGGAAGGGTTAAAGTAAAAATGTATCGGGAAGAAAACATGGTAATTCTTCAAGTGATAAACACTGGAAAAGGTATGACAAAGGAAGATATTATAAGAGTAAAAAAAATATTAGCAGGAAATAGAGAAGGAATCACGGGAAAAGGAAAACATGTTTCTTTGGGAATACATAATGTGAATGAAAGAATTAAACTAATATATGGCGAAGAATATGGTCTTACTATAGAAGCAGTTGATATCGAGGGAACAGAGGGGACTGCATCGACAATAACTATTCCTTATGAAGTAAAAGACTATGCAATAAATGAAATACAGCAAGAATGTACAAATAATGTCAAGTTGAACTAATGCTTATTGTAGATAATGACTGTATAATTAGAGCATACCAAAAAAGTTTACAGTAAACTTTCACAAGGTATGAAAACTAATTCAGGGAGGATTCATTTATGAAAAAAACGAAACAGATTTTATGCATGGCCTTAGCAGTGATGATGTTAGTTTCTCTTCTGGCTGCATGTGGTAAGAAAGAAGCAACAACAGATACCGCAAAGCAAACTGAAACAACAGAAGAAACAAAAGAAGCGGCAACAAATGAAACTACAGAGAATGTAGAAGAAAAAGAAAAAAATCCTGTAACCTTAACAACAGTATCGATGTATGGTGGTACAGATCCAAATGCACCGAATTATCAGGCGATTAATGAACAGTTTTTACTTGATAATCCTTACATAACATTAGAAGACGATTCTGCTAAAGCAGATCAGGATTGGAAAACAAAAATTGCTGCAGACTTTGCAGTTGGCAATGAACCAGATGTTATTCAGTATTTTACAGATGCTAACGCTAGTGATGTATTAGCAGCAGACAAATTTGTTACCATTGATGAAATCAAAGCGGAATATCCTGAATATGCAGCGGATACCCTTGATACAGCTTTAAAAGCTGCAGCGAATCCGGATGGTATACAAAGAGCTGTTCCAACCACTGGATTTTGGGAAGGTTTATTCTGCAACAAGGATTTATTTGATCAATATGGTTTGGAATTGCCAACAGATTGGGATAAAATGGTAAAAGCAATTGAAACATTTAAGCAAAATGGTATTATACCTATCAGCGTCTCCTTAAATATGGAACCACATTATTGGGTAGAGTTCTTCATGTTATCTGCAGCTGGTCCTGATGGATATGCAACTTTACCAACGGATACGACCGATTGGGAAAAGGGACTATCTATGTTTAAGACATTAAGAGACATGGGAGCATTCCCTACAGATACCGATACCATTGACAATGTACTTTCAGGTGAATTATTCAGAAATAAAGAATCGGCGATGCAATTAGATGGATCATGGTATTTGGCGGGTTGTCCAGATCAGGAAAATACAGTTGTTGTAGCATTCCCGGTAATTCCTGATGGTAAAGCCCAAGCTGGAGCTATGGTAGGTGGAATTTCTTCAGGATTTTATATCACAAAAAAAGCTTGGGAAGATCCTGATAAAAAAGATGCAGCAGTAAAATTTGTAATGGCTCACACGAATACAGAGGCAGTAACAAAATACTGGGGTGGAAACGGCCAGGCTGCATGTGCAGTTGAACCACTTGCTACAATGACTCCGTTAGGAATCTCTGGACTTAATTATAGCAGTGCAGCAACAAGCATCTCAGCACCAACGGATTCAAGAATATCCCAAGAAGCATACAGTACTTTAGTGGCAGGTATTGTTGATGTTTCAACTGGTAGCAGAACTCCAAAAGACTTATTGGAAGAAGTATTAGCTATCAATAGCAAATAAATAGTATCGATTAGTAAAATCAGGCAGAGGGGTTTTGAAATCCGCCCCTCTGTTTTAATACAAAAATATGATAGGAAAGGCGGTATTTTATGCTTTATAAGAAGAAAGCACCTTTATTCATATTCTTACTTCCAGGCTTTATACTTATGATCATATTTCTCTATGAGCCTTTTATTGAGAATATTTATAACAGCTTTTTTGATATGACATCATTTGTTAAAATGCCGGATACAACATGGAATTTTATAGGCTTTGATAATTTTTTAAAGTTATTTCATGATAATAAAATTAAAATTGCGATAGCCAATTCATTCAAAATGATGGGATTAACAATTGTATTTCAAGTAGGTATTGCTTTTGTCTTAGCGATTTTGGTAAGTGCAGTAAAGCGAGGACAGAATATTTTTAGAACGGTATATTTTTTTCCAATTGTCATTTCAGCTACTGCTCTTGGTTTAATTTTTCAATTATTCTATAATTTTAATGGTGGTATGTTAAATCAAATCCTGGAAAGGCTTCATAAAGATCCAATCAATTGGCTGGCTCCAGAAATAGCTTTTTTAATGATTTCTATACCAACTCTTTGGAGCTATGTAGGCTTTTACTTTGTTATAATACTGACGGGACTCACAGATATATCGGATGATGTATATGAGGCAGCGGCTATAGATGGCTGTTCAAAATTCAAACAGGTATTTTATATAACCATACCTCTATTAAGAGGCGTAATCTGTACCTGCATTACACTGGCAGTAACCGGTGCTTTAAAAGTATTTGATTTACCGTGGGTTATTGCACCAAAAGGAGCACCGCGGGGGTTGACACATTTTCTGGGAACCTATATGTATGAACAGACATTTACAATTGGCAACATAGATTATGGTTCCGTTATTGCATTGCTTATAGTTATACTAGGAGTACTTGTATCAGGAATCGTTTCTAAGTTACTAAAACCGGATGCAAACCTATAGGAGGTACAAAATGGTTAGAAAAAAATCAAAGAGAAATATATCTGTTCCCTATATAATAATTTACTTTATACTTTTATTATGGGCTATTACTACTATATTTCCTTTTGTCTGGGTAGTAAATAACTCATTTAAACCTTCCAGGGAGGTAATAAATAGTTCATTTGCGCCGCCCAAGGAATTTACAATTGATAATTACGAGAACGCTTTTGAAAAGCAGAATATTTTAGTTTCTTATAAAAACAGTTTAATCATATCAGGCAGTGTTACAATTATTGTTATGATGTTAGCAACCATGATGGCTTTTGCTATGACACGTTATCAGTTTAGGGGGAAAGCGATTATTTATTCTCTTATTGTATCCAGCATGATGTTTCCGGCGTTTTCCACTATTATACCGGTTTTTAAAATGATGACAGGGTTGGGTCAGCTAAATAAACCATTCAGCGTCATATTGCCTCAAGTGGCCGGAAATTTGAGCTTCGCCACTATCATCATGATGGGATTTTTAAGAGGACTTCCACTTGATATGGAAGAAGCTGCTTACATGGAAGGGGCGAATGTAGCTTCTGTGTTTGCAAGAATCATTGTACCTCTGTCGAGACCATCTTTAGCAACCGTAGCTATCTTTTGCTTTTTGTGGTCTTATAATGATTTATTTACACAGCTTATTATGATACGAAAAAGGACGAAATACCCGATTGGTGCTTTATTGAATGAAATTAGTTCAAAGTATGGAACAGATTTTGGTCTTATGGCAGCCAGTGTAACTTTAATCATTATTCCAGTTTTGATAGTATATATCTTTCTACAAAAGAACATCATCAAAGGATTGACAGCAGGAGCGATAAAAGGCTAGAATCAAACTAGAAGCTGCAGGTGAGGTATTATACAGTAGAAGATGGAGATGGGTGTATGTATAAAGTTGTGATTATTGATGATGAACCGATAATAGTGGAAGGCATATCCAGAACAGTTCCATGGGAACAATATGATTGCAGAATAGTTGGTACTGCAAATGATGGAATGGAAGGTCTTGAAGTAATCAGAACGCAGAAGCCACACATTTTGGTTACGGACATTGCTATGCCGGGATTAGATGGACTAACCATGCTTGCAGGACTTAAATCCGAATTCGTTGACATGGAGATAAGTATATTAACTGGATTTCGTGACTTTGATTATGCCCAAAGGGCAATTACACTTGGTGTAACAAGGTTCTTACTGAAACCTTCAAATCTGGACGAAATTATGGAAGCAATTGGAGTAATGACATCCAACTTAAAGGCCAAGAATATAATGCCAGTAAGTGCAAGTGCTATAAATGATGTCAGTAGGACAGAAAATGCTGCAAGCAGTTTTATTGTAAATAATGCAATACAGTACATAGAAAATAATTTTGACCATAAAATTACGCTTTTAGAAGTAGCAGAAAAAACATATATAAGCCAATGGCACTTAAGTAAACTTTTAAACCGGAATCTGGGACAGAGTTTTTCAGAAATACTAAATAACGTTAGAATTAAGGAAGCACAAAGGTTATTAAAAGATCCATCTCTTAGAATCGGAGACATTGCAGAAAAGGTTGGTTTTATTGATATTGCTCATTTTTCACGGGTATTTAAAAAAATAATGGGAATATCAGCGAATGAGTATCGTAACCAGATCTTAACAAAAGATATCGAATCAGACGAATAAATCTAGTGGACCTTTGAATTTAGTATCCTTATTTTTCAATAGATTCCTATAATCATTTCGTCATGATAGAAGAAAAGAGAGTGTGAAAAATGATACGGATTCAGAAACGGAAGAAAGTGAAAATAAAAAGTATTAAAATCAAATTAATTGGAGCATATTTTATACCGGTGCTATTTATTGTGTCCTTAGGTTTTATATCTTATCATAAAGCCTTAAAAGGTATGGTTGCGAATTATGAGGCAACAGCAAAAGAAACAGTTAGGGCAACCGGAAGATATTTTGAATTGGGATTTAAATCTGTTTCTACAACCACCAAACAGTTAGCTGTGGACGATCAATTAAAAGATAAGAAAGAGTATGGTGCCTATAAGGGTGTACAAAAGTCGATTATTGCCAAGTTGGCAGCGGATGAATTACTTAGTAATATTCATATTTTTTCAGCAGAAGGTGTTGGCGTATCTACGAAGGCAGGAGCTATAAAAGGAGATATGTATCAAGAATTTATTCAATCAAAGGATGGTTCTTATTTTACGGCTGACGGTGTGGATGCTGTCTGGGTGGGTACACACCCTTTTATTGATGAGAGACTCAAGTTAAAGGAATCTGATTATGGATTGTCTTATATAAAAAAAATTAAGGATTCAAGCGGGTTTTCGGGTGGAGGCGGAAAAACAATTGGCTACATTATTACGGATATTACCACTGAAACGATGACAAAGGAATTAGAGTCGTTAAATCTCGGAGAAGGAAGCATCAGTGGTTTTATAACTTCAGATGGAAGAGAAATAGTATCGGTTGAGGATAAGAGTGATTCCATCTTTCTATCACAGGATTTCTACTGGGACGCATTCGATAGTGGAAGTGCAAGCAGCGCCAGCTATGTATATTATAACGGTAGAGAATACTTGTTTATCTATTCAAGGGTTGATAGCTCCAATGCCATGGTCTGTACTTTGGTACCCAAAACTATTATAGAGAAACAGGCTGGTGATATCAAGAGAATTACATTGGGCTTTGTTATCATAGCATGTATGGTAGCAATTTTTATTGGAACCATAATGGCTACCGGGATTGAGAAAACAATTAAAGTCTTGGTGAAAGCTTTTTCAGAAGCGGCAGCTGGGAATCTTACAAAATCTATCACTATAAATCGGAAAGACGAATTTGCTATACTGGCAGACGCCTTTAACAATATGATTTATTGTATGAAGGGTTTGATTGAAGGCGTAAACCGTATAAGTGCAACAGTTTCCACTTCTACGGCTGAGGTGTCCAGTGCATCCGGAGAGATTTATGTTTCGGCACAGGTAATTACGGAAGCGATTGATGAGATTGAACATGGAGTAATAAAACAAGCCGGGGATACCGAGGATTGTCTAAAGCAGATGTCATCCTTATCTGATAAAGTTAACATTGTACATAAAAATATCAAAGAAATACAGGCGGTTGCAAAAGACACGAAGGATATTACCGGAGAAGGCATCTTGTTGATTGATGATTTGAACAATAAAGCCAAGGCCACCACAAGTATTACGGAAACGGTAATACATAATATTGAGCATCTGAATAAAGAGTCAGAGTATATAGGAAATATAATTAATACAATGAATGAAATTGCAGAACAAACGAACTTATTGTCTTTAAATGCTTCTATTGAAGCCGCCAGAGCTGGAATTTATGGAAAGGGGTTTGCAGTAGTTGCTGAAGAAATACGAAAACTAGCAGATCAATCAATGAAAGCATCTAGGAATATAGAAAAAATCATAGGAAATATACGTAAACGAACAAATGAAACGGTAGATACAGCCCGGGAAGCTACTGGTATCGTTGATTCTCAAAGAAACGCCTTAAATCAAACGATAGAATCCTTCCATAGGATAAACAGTCACGTGGAGACTTTGGCACATACCATTGGTGAAATCATTGCAAATGTAAATGAAATGGAATCATCAAAAAATGTAACTCTGGCATCTATGGAAAGTATTTCTTCGGTAGTTCAGGAAACGTCTGCAGTTACTGAACAGATGAATGAGTTGGCAAACAATCAGATGCATACAGTGCAGAAACTAAACAACGCAGTAGATGGGCTTGAAGTGGATATACATGCTTTGGATGAATCCATAGGTTTATTTATTGTATAAGTTAATTGGATAAAACAGAAAGCAGAAAGGACATAAACAATGAGAATCTATAGAGTAGAGGATTACAAAGACATGAGCAGAAAAGCAGCTAGTATAATTTCTGCACAGATCATTATGAAATCCAATTCTGTTCTTGGACTAGCGACCGGTTCCTCTCCAATCGGCACATATAGTCAGTTAATTGAATGGTATCAGAAAAGAGATTTGGATTTTTCAGAGGTCAGGTCAGTGAATCTGGATGAATACAAAGGACTGAATAGAGAAAACAGGCAAAGTTACTATTTTTATATGAATCATAATCTATTCCACCACATTAACATTAAAACTGAAAACATATATATTCCAGATGGTACTGCTATAGATAAGACAGCAGAATGTGAGAGATATAATATGATAATTCGTTCCTTAGGCGGAATAGATCTTCAATTATTAGGTCTTGGACATAATGGCCATATAGGATTTAATGAACCCGGACAAGCCTTTGAGAAAGAAACACATTGCGTAGAATTATCCGAGAGTACGATTCATGCGAATGCCAGACTTTTTGATAATCCAGAAGAGGTGCCTAGATATGCATATACCATGGGTATAAAAAATATCATGCAGGCTAAGAAGATTGTAGTAATTGTAAATGGTGAAGCGAAAGCAGACATTGTGAAAAAAGCATTCACCGGGCCGGTTACACCGATGGTTCCGGCATCCATTCTGCAAATGCATGATGATGTTATACTAATTGGAGATGAAGCTTCACTATCAAAACTTTAAGCAATAGGAGGGGTAGAATTTTATGATAATAAAGAATGCAAACGTTTTCCAGGAAAATCATTCATTTCGAATGGAAGATATTTATATCGATGGTTTCAAAATAATAGATCATATTCCGCCGAATCAAACAATTTTTGATGCAGAGGGACTTTTTGCAATCCCGGGATTAACGGATATTCATTTTCATGGCTGCGAGGGGCATGATTTTTGCGACGGCAACCACGAGGCAATTATGGCTATAGCAAAATACCAGGCAAAGCATGGAATCACTACCATTTGTCCGGCTACTATGACCTTATCGGAAGAGAAGCTTAACGTAATCTGTGAGGCAGCAGAAAGTTATGAAAATAGGCAGGGAGCTATTCTATGCGGAATAAATATGGAAGGACCATTTATTTCACCTGCTAAAAAAGGTGCGCAATGTGCAGATTTCATTCATAAACCAGATGCTTCTATGTATCGACGCTTACAGCTTGCGTCCGGCAATCTGATTAAACTGGTGACAGTTGCGCCAGAAATGGAAGGAGCAATGGAATTTATTTCTGAAGTAAAAGGAGAAGTTACTGTTTCGATTGCACATACTACGGCAGATTATGATCTTTCGAGGAATGCTTTATCAAAAGGAGCCAGCCACGTGACGCATTTGTACAATGCTATGCCACCTTTTCATCATAGGGAACCAGGAATAATTGGGGCAGCTTTTGATACACCGAATTGTGAGGTTGAATTAATCTGTGATGGAATCCATGTTCATCCTAGTGTGGTACGAGCTACCTTCCAAATGTTTGGTGCCAATCGGATTATTATGATCAGTGATAGCATGATGGCGACCGGAATGCCGGATGGAGATTATTCATTAGGTGGACAAAGTGTGCGGGTGTCGGCAGGAAGAGCAACATTAGGTTGGTCAGACGTGTTAGCCGGTTCCACGACTAATCTTATGGATTGCATGAGAAATGCCGTTCTAAATATTGGGATTCCACTAGAAATTGCTGTGCAATGTGCAGCTGTGAATCCAGCAAAATCAATCGGAGTCTATGATCATTATGGCAGTATTACACCAGGAAAGGTTGCGAATATTGTATTACTTGATAAATATTTAGACATCAAGGCAGTTATTTTAAAGGGAAACATTATATAAATAAATTTGGGAAACCTTCTGGATTAAATAGACTCTAGGAGGTTTATTCTTGTTTTATAGTGAATCCAAAAAACATAAATTGATGGAAAATAGCGAAATATGTAACATCTGGAGTATTTCGGCATATTTTATATTATATTGATCAGCCAATGCTGGTCAATATAATAATTTATTTAAAGGAGACCAACTATGAAAAGTCAATAGTTAAATACTAAGTTATTTAGAATTTTTTGACTAAAAAAGGGTGCAGCAAACAAAGCATCGTGATGGTGCTTTCTGAAAATTAAATATAGTTGATAGGTAAGACTAAGCTAAGTTGAACTCAACGTTAGTGCTCATCATCTTATGTATAACACGTACTAATTTATGAGCTACATGACCAAGAGCATTGTAGTGGCGACGCCCCTGCGAGATTTTCAAATCATAATAATCTTTGAATGTTTTGTTTACAAGGGTGGTTTGCCATGCTGCATTTATTAAAGCGTAGCGAAGTAGTTTGGAACCTCGTTTGGACATTCTTGTTCTAGCAGCATTGAAATTTCCTGATTGATAAACTGATGGATCTAATCCAGCAAATGCAAGTAAGTGACAAGGTTTTTCAAAACGAGAAATATCTCCAATCTCACCAATAATCATGGCACCATTAAGCGATCCAATACCAGGGATTGTCTTGATAACAGAATCCATCTTATCCATGATTACGTGAATTGATTGATCTACTTCGGCGAGTTGTTCTGTGTACATTTCTATCTGCTTTATGGATTGCAAAATCTGTAAAGATAGGGTATTATTTTTTATACCGACAGATTGTGATGCAAGCTCTTTTAAATGTACAGCTGTAGACTGTTTAAAGTGTCCTTGTGAGGACTTTGATAAAAGGTTGGTAAGCCTTGTGAGATGCATTTTAGCAATTCTGTCGGGATTTGGTTGTTCTTTTAATAGAGCATAACAAGCTTTTCCGTGAATACCGGATTTAAAGAAATACTGGAGTTCAGGGAATAACAAATCCACATAAGTCACAAGTTGAATTTTAACCTTTGTCCTTGCCTTCATAAGTTTTTGACGGAAGCGACAGAGGTTTTTTAATTGCAAAGAATCATAATCGCGTTCTGAAAACAGACGATAGTGATTTAGGGTTAATGCTTTAATAATGAGATAGGTATCCACCGAATCCGTCTTTGTTTTACGAATATTAGATTTCCTAAGAGAGGCAGTCTGAATAGGATTAATAATACAAATCTGAAAACCTCTTGTGAAAAGGAAACTAGTTAGATTTTCGGCATAATGGGCGGTAGATTCCATACCAATATAGAGTTCTTCTTTAGAATAGGAATCTAGATGTTTCAGTAGTTTCTGGAATCCAGTATGATCATTTGAAAAAGCAAATGGTTTAACAAGGATTTCGCCATCCGAATTCATAACAGATGCATAGTGTATTTGTTTGGCAACATCAATGCCAACATAAATCATGAGATCAACTCCTTAGTAAATAATCACTGTGTTTGTCCACCTAGTTTTATCATCATAGACTTGCGTGACATGAAAGTTCAAAGACTTATCCAACTATAAATGATTTAGATAAAACTGTGGCAATACACTCCTTTAAATAGTCTAAGCTATAAGAAACAAATAAAAAGTCCACAGTGTTACTATTGATTATAACAAAGTTGAAAAGAAAGGAGAGTATTGATGTATTTGTTACTAAATACATCATACAAGATAAACTATGGAACAAAAAAAATATGATTCAATGACACGTTGTGAGGCTATTACAAACCTTATTAATTCAGTTGCAGAAGAGGAAGAAGCAATCGCTAAATTATTGAAAGCTATCGATAAAAAACAAGATCACGGTAAAGAAAATCCTTGGGGGGGAGATCAGGATCCTAAGCTAGAGGAATGGGCATCCCAATGTTTTGATCCAGACAAAGACAAAGATAAAGACAAAGATAAAGACAAAGATATAGACAAAGGTAAAGATAAAGAGAAAGAAGATGAAAAGCTTGAATTAGTCAATGCACTTACGCGTTTGCAATTTTTAATAACATCAAAGCTTTTCCTCTTCATAGACTGTGCATGCCCAAAGGATGGATGTAAAGATAAAGATAAAGACAAACCATGGCCTCATAAGTAAAAACAGAACGAATGTCAGAATTAATATGTTGGATTTTCCTTAGTTAAGATGGAGTTATTCCCACATTCTTTGAATGTGGGAGTAACTCATAAGTAATCCGATCATAGTTGAGGATGAAGACAAATAGGAAATTGAGATATTTTTAAATGGGGTAGAAATTATGATGAAAATAGGCGCATATAAATCATTCATGTTAGAAAACACTCCTAGTCTTAGTGGTATTGTGTACGATGGAAGCTGGTTTTATTTAACTGTACCAGGAGAGTATAAAATAATAAAATATGATAATTACTTTCATCCGTTACAATGGTTTGAAACATGTAGAAGCTACTCTTATCTTTGTTATGATTCGCGAGAACACTGTTTTTGGGCAATTCAAAAGGGTGATTCATCGTATGTATACAAGTTGAATCAATTATTTGAACTAGTAGATACTATTTACATTTCAATACCTGAGGTAAGGGGAAAAAGAATTACAGGGATTTCTTATCATGTTTTTTCTGATATGCTTTTTCTAACGTATGCTAATGTGATAGTGAGTGTGGATAAATACTCATTAGAAGAGAGGATAACCTTATACAATCGAAGTTTAGAAAGAATAAAAGGTATAGTAGATATTTTTGGTGGCTTTACGGGATATTGTTTATCAAGATTTCAGGATAAAATTTATATTTATTCTTATTCTAGAAAGTTTAACGCAAAAGTTATTATTCCTAATGAACTTAGAGTAATATCTTTATGTTTAGGCTCCATTGGATATGTTTATAGACAAATCCACATCTATGTTCTCGCAATAGGGATGAATGGAAAACAATGTGTCTTAGATTATATTGTAACAAATGATTCAATATCGCAGCAGGAAAGATACTGTTGTAATAAATTAGACGGGATTGCTTCAGAGGGAGCTAAAATTGCACATATTCTTAATGAAGAAGGTGAAAAATTAAGGGAATTGAGATCATCTTCTGATGATAGGAAAGAAATTCTTACTGTAACTAGTTCGATTTGTAAAACGATTCATCAGGTGGCAGATATTGAATATGAATTATATAATAAATTATTAAAATTGAAAAAAAATTTTAATTTTTGTGATGATTAAGATGAAGTAAGTGCTTTATTATTCTGATGAGTAGTCTAGCACTTATTTTGCACGAAATTATTGATTGTATTAATTGCATTAAGGAGGTTATAAATACAAATTTAACAATAAGAAGTGTAAGTGATGGCATACATACTCCTCTTTCATAATAAACTGTAATAATACATATTAATCATGGGGAACAGTATGAACATAGAAGAAGAAAGAACAAAGATTTCGAGTTTTCTCAAAGCAGGAATTGTTGTTTTAACCGGTATGCTTCTTATAGCAGCTGCAATACATTTTCTTCCGGATGTGATATCGGTAAGCAACCTAAACGCTAAGAAACAGCTTCCTATTTACTGCGTTGATAGTAAAGAAAAGAAAGTTGGACTTAGCTTTGATGCAGCTTGGGGGAATGAAGATACACAAGATATATTAAAGATTTTGGAAAAGCACAATGTGAAAGTAACATTTTTTATGACAGGTGGATGGGTAGAAAAGTATCCCGATGATGTGAAAGCCATTGCGAAGGCCGGGCATGACCTTGCGAATCACAGCGAAAACCACAAACATATGTCCCAGCTCAGTAAAGAACAGTGTACAGATGAGATTATGAAAGTTCACCAGAAGGTAAAAGAATTGACCGGTATCGAAATGATGCTATTTAGGCCGCCCTACGGAGACTATAACGATACTTTAATTCAGGCAACAAGAGATAACGGATATCATTGCATACAATGGGATGTGGATTCCTTAGACTGGAAGGACTATGGTGTAGATTCCATTGTTAAGACGGTATGTAATCATAAACATCTAGGCAATGGTTCCATTATTCTTTGCCATAATGGAGCTAAGTTCACGAAGGATGCGCTGGAGACTATGATTAAGGGTTTGCAGGATCAAGGTTATGAGATTGTGCCAATTTCTCAGTTAATCTATACGGATGATTACTATATGGATCATGAGGGTAGACAATTTAAAAAGTAGTAATACACAGGTGTTATAATGATAGTAATTTGAAATAAGATCAGGAATGGAATTGGATGTTCACTCCTGATCTTTTTGTGTTTTTGCAGGAACAACAGTATGTGATAGTGCCAAAGGCATGTGGCTGTTTACGAAATTACCATAGGTTCAATTCTTTTCGTTCTTGTCTAAATATTTATGGAGCAATTGATAAGGATATTGGGTACCACATTCCTTGCATTCGATGTAGGTTCTGGTATCCTTCTGTTCCCTTTTGTCGTATAAAAAGGATAAAAACTCTTCCGAATTCTTTAAGCCTGGCGCATCTGCATCTAGTATATAAGAATAGACATAGCTTGCTTCATAACGAAGCGTAAGGTTCGTGCAGTTACAGATGGGACATTGATAATTATTTATTTTCATTGAGTTAACCTCTTTTGATTAATTATTTATAATGCTATAGTTTTACCAAAAGTCGTAAGATTATGTTTATGGTACATTATTCCAAGTTTCCCTATTGATAAATAATTAGGGTATGATTATAATGAACGTGATAATTATAATGAACGTGATAATTATATGAGTAAAAATCAGGAGATGTTATTATGACAAAACAAGAATTATTTGATAAAGTAGACGATTTTAAAAATAAAATAAATGCAAAACGGCCTTTCAGTCCAGAACAGGAAATCGAATTAGATAAACTACAACGTATAAAGTTAAACAATTATCATAAATTAACGAAAGGAAATTCGTTTGATGAGAGCGATACAGAAGTTTATAATTATATTCTTTCGCAGGCAAGAACCGAACAACTTGATATAAGCGAAGACATTATGAAACACATACATTTTATGATTTACCGTAAAGTAAATCAGGATGAGGCTGGGCAATACAGGACGAATCCTATAGATGTCACTGGAGCAAACTATATACCACCAGCTCCAGAGGACGTACCTCGTTTAATGGAACATTTTGTTAACCAAATGCAGAATTCCAAACGTATGATGCATCCGGTTGAATATGCAAGCATGTGTCATAAACGGTTGATGGATATACAACCTTTTAATGAAGGAAATGATACATTAGCATTACTATTATTAAATTTAATTTTAGTAAATGCAGGCTATAGTGTAATAATAATTAGCCAGGAATCCTATGAATCCTATGAACATGCTCTTACATTATCTAGAAGAAAAATGAATCTTGATATAGATATGCTTATTAACTTTATTGCCGAGTGTGTGCTGGAATCACAGAAGGACTATTACAGATTGTTAGGTGTTAATTGATATACTGGAATTATGCTAAAATCAAATCTTTATATTATTTGTCATAAGTATTCATTTTCTTTTCACTATCTGGATTAATCTGCATAGATTAAAATATAACTATATAAGGAGAATGTATTTGTATTACGATGATTTTAATCAACATGATTACGATAGTGATGAAATAAATGTATCGAAAATGCAGCAGCGGCCAGGCAGACCACCGCAAGGCCCCCAAGGCAGACCACCGCAAGGCTCTCCAGGTAGACCACCGCAAGGCCCCCCAGGTAGACCACCCCAAGGCCCCCCAGGTAGACCACCGCAAGGCCCACCAAGTGGACCACCCCAAGGACCACCGGGCAGGCCACCGCAAGGGCCACCAGGTGGACCGCCACCAGGACCACCAGGACCGCCGCCAGCTGCTCCATTTGGCAGGGGCACAGACAGGGAGCGATTCCCACCTTTTATCCCTGACGTTAACAGATTGAGAAGATGTTTATTCCGGTACACATATATTTGGCTGAACAATGGCAATGACTTCTGGTTTTATCCCGTTGCATTAAGCGGTGGTTTTCTTGCAGGTTTTCGTTGGAGAAATTCACGGTGGAGATTTGAGACGTTAAATATTAGGAGAATTGCTTTCTTCCAATGTCGTTAAGCTTATATAGAAATGAATTTGTCCAAGGAGTTTTTCTAGTTGCATATGCAATTGCGTATGCAATTATAAAAACTCCTTTTAGTTAGGATTTTAGCTGATATATCTATACAAAATTGGTTTATATTAGTATAATAATAGAATAAGTAGTATTAAGAGTAAGATTAAAATTCGTGCCGGTAGGTGAAGTCGCTTAAGTATGTCTGCTTGGTTGTAAGAAATTAAAAATAGAAAGGATGCCACTTATCGAGACTTTTAAAAGTTGAAAAAGAAATGTTTCAACCATACTTATTTGTGGCAATTGCTATGGGTGTAAAAATGCAATTTCAATATAAACCATATATTAGAAAACCGAACTATTATGAAACGGATCAAATGGGAATCATACACCATTCTAATTACATCAGATGGTTTGAGGAAGCAAGAATTGAATTTATGGATCAGATAGATTTTCCCTATAGAAAATTAGAGGATATGGGAATCATAAGCCCGGTATTGGGCGTAAACTGTCAATATAAGTCTATGGTACGTTTTGGAGACACGGTAGCAATCTATGTTCAACTTACAGAATTCAATGGCGTAAAATATACCATAAGTTATAAGGTTAAAAATGCAGTTACCAATGAATTATGTGCTACAGGAACAACAAATCATTGTTATTTAAAAAAGGATGGACAACCTACAACAATTAAAAAAGATGCCCCAGAGTTATATGAAAAGTGCATGGAGATGTTAATGCATAACTAAAAGATAAACGAATCATTTTGAAGTAACTGATTAACTCACTGAAATAGGATTCGAAAGTAGAGGTATTGCATGAATGGACGTATTGGAATAAGGAAGGATAATCACTATTTACTAGTAATTTCTTGTTTTGTATCTATTTTGGTTGCGGTTACGGTATACTTAACCGGCGGTACGACAAAAGTATATTCCCACTTAATGTATGTGCCAATAACTGTAGTTTCCTCTGTTTATGGACGAAAATGGGGTGTGTTCCAAGGAATCTTTTGTTCCTTGCTGCTAGGACCGTTCATGCCTTTGAATGTGAGTCAGGGAATTGCTCAGGCACCTATTAATTGGATCATGAGGTTAGGCGTTTTCACCTTAATTTCCTTTATTATCGGATTCTTTTCTGATTACAACCAGAAACAGGCTGATCATGTTGCGATGATTCTAACTCATAATATGAATACGGGATTGAAGAATTTAGAAGCCATTAAAAATGAAACAGAAACACAGATGACAAACAGGACCATTGCAGTTATTAATGTAAAAGGAATCAGCTCAACGATTAATATTTTCGGCTATAATTTCAGAAATGAGATCATGAAGAGTCTTGCAACAAGATTAGAGGATTTGGTTATTGATTATGATAATGTTGAAGTATACCATTATTCTGAACTTAAATTTATTTTAAAAATTAATGAATCCTGTAATGGTATTGATGATAAAACTATTCTAAAGAATATCGCCAACATGAATAAATCAATCTTGAAGGTGGAAAATATTCCATTATATATTGAAATACAAATGGGAATCGCGTACATAGACAGAGAAACTTCTACATATGAAGGACTTAGACGAGCTTTAATCGCCTGTAGTAATGCTGAATTAAAACTTGTAAGAATGGTTGAATTTAACCATGGGCTCGAGAGCTATTATAAGAGTATATTTCAAGTTGCTAATGAATTTTCAGAATCCTTAACGAATAATAAGGTAAACTCTGCTTTTCAGAAGGTTGTTACAGCAGAATCCGAAGAGGTATACGCGGTAGAGATTCTAACAAGATGGAAGAAAGAAGATGGGACAACCATTCGTCCTGATTTCTTTATACCAATTATTGAAAAAACAGAACTTATCCATGAATTAACTAGATTTATAATATCACAAGCAATGATTTTACTAACTGACAATGAGAACGGAAACTGCATAGTATCGATTAATTTTTCACAAAAAGACTTCTCAGATGAATGTATCGAATATTTAATTGAATCAGCAATAAATTTAAATGTTGACCCATCAAGAATACAGATAGAAGTTATTGAGAGAACACTATCTAATGTAAAAGATTTAAGTAAATACCTGAAGCGGTTAAAAGAATATAACATTAAAATAGCATTGGATGATTTTGGCACCGGTTACTCCTCATATTATTACGCAAGTGAGCTTCCTATTGATGTGATCAAGATAGACAAATCATTAATAAAAAATCTAGTTAAAAACACGACTACAAGAAGCCTTGTTGAAAGTGTTGTTAGATCTTACAGTTGTAATAATATCAAAACGGTTGCAGAAGGAGTAGAGACAAAGGAAATAGCAGACATTTGTAAAGAAATTGGATTTGATTATCTTCAAGGATACTATTATCATAAACCTGAAATGATGTAATTATTTGAGAACCTAACTGTTCATTCATAATTTCGTAAATAAAAATTAAGAATAATGTTGTTGATTGTATTTCTTTCTTTGGATATAATTACTTTGGGAAACTAAATATTCCCAAATCGAAAGGAGTATTTTATGAATGAATTGAAACACAAGACCTTAAGTAACATTATTATCGCGATAATTCTTGCTGTAGGTGCAATCCTATCATCATTTATCGTAACAAATGGTTTGGTAGAAATTAAATCTTCAAGAACCAATATAATTGTAACAGGGTCTGCTAAACAACAGATTACATCGGATTTAATTGTGTGGACAGGGAGATTTAACACCCAGTCACCAGATTTAAAAGAAGCTTATAGTCAATTGGAGAAAAACAGAAGTATAGTTACTGATTATTTAATAGATCAAGGGCTTAAAAAAGAAGACTTGGTATTTGAATCTATAACCACTAACACAAATTATGTTTTGTCTGAATATGGTATGTATACGAATGAAGTTGACTATTATGATTTATCCCAGACCGTTACTATTAGTTCTGACCAAATAGACAAGGTAACAGAGATTTCCAGAGATGCTACGGAATTATTACACGAAGGGGTAGCGTTCCAGTCCGATGCTCCGCAGTACATGTATACAAAGCTTGCTGATGTTAAAGTAAGCATGTTAGCTGAGGCATCGAAGGATGCCAGAAAACGTGCTGAGATGATAGCTGAAAGTGCTGGTAGTGAACTTGGAGATTTAACTTATGCTGACATGGGTGTTATGCAGATTACTCCACTTTATTCCAATGAAATTTCCGACTATGGTATTAGTGATACATACTCTTTAGAAAAAGAAATAACGGCAGTTGTACATTGTACGTTTGAGATTAAGAAAAAGTAAATAGAGAAATTAGAAAGAGATTCTGGTAAAAGGGATCTCTTTTTTATGTGCCTTAAGTAACCATAAAAATTACTCAAGAAATCGATCCGTCGTTGCAAAAAAACAAAATTAAATCTTTGCTCTTTGCGAATACAAAATTGTATTTCTGTTCATAATAAACTTGTAACATGTAATTACATTTCAATTTAACATTCAGTATGAATCTAATAATTGGAGGTATAAGAATGGAAAACAATTCAAGAAACAGTAATTTAAGAGACGCGAGTGGTAACCTTGGCTCATCTAGAAATTCTACAAGTAACACTTCAACAAGAGATGCTAATACAAGCAATACTTCAACAAGAGACGCAAATACAAGTAATACTTCAACAAGAGATGCATCTACTACTTCAACACGTAATTCAACAAACGATACTTCTTCAAGAAATAAAACAAGCAATACAACAAGCAATTCAAATAGAAATTGCTAATTAAAAATGTGAAAAGCCTAAGGCTATCCTATCTATTTAGGATAGCCTTAAAAAATATAGATCTACGGAGTAGAAATCCTATGTTAATTATCAAAAATGGAAAAATCATAACAATGTCAGATAAGGTTTTAGAAAAAGGCAGCATACTTATTGATAAAGATAAAATTATAGAGATAAATGAAAATTTATCTTATCAGGCTAAGGAAGAGGATATCATTATAGATGCAGAAGGATTATGGGTGCTTCCTGGAATCGTTGATGCACACTCTCATATTGGTATTACAGAAGAGAAAAAAGGGCTTGAAGGGGATGATTGTAATGAATTAACTTCTCCAATTACCCCAGAACTTAGGGCGTTGGATGCTATTAATCCGCTTGATCCTGCATTTCATAATGCCATACAGGCAGGAATTACTGGTGTTATGGTAGGGCCTGGAAGTACTAATGTTGTGGGTGGTCAGTTTCTATTCATGAAAACTCATGGTAGAATAGTAGATGATATGGTAGTTCTAGAGCCGGCAGCAATGAAAGTTTCTTTTGGTGAAAATCCGAAGAGTGCTTATAAAGATTTAAATAAACCTCCTTCCTCAAGAATGTCCATTGCATCTATGCTTCGAGAGGAATTATTTTATGCAGTACAATATAAAAAGAAGAAAGAAAAATGTATAAACAATAATGAGGAATTTGAAGAAGATTTTAAATATGAAGCTTGGTTACCTGTTATAGAAGGAAAGATTCCCTTAAAAGCACATGTTCACCGTACAGATGATATTATGACTGCAATACGAATAGCCAAAGAATTTGAGGTCAAATTAACTTTGGATCATTGTTCCGAAGGACATATCATTGCAGAGCAGATTAAAAAAAGCGGGTTTCCAGTAATTGTTGGCCCGGATGTTGCATGCCGAAACAAATTGGAGATACAAAATGCAGACTTTAAAACAGCGGGTGTTTTAACTTCAAAAGGAGTCCTTGTGGCAATAACTACAGACCATCCGGTTTCATTGATTCAATATCTACCTATTTGTGCAGGTTTGGCAGCAAAAAAAGGATTGGGAATCGAAGAAGGCCTGAAAGCGATCACAATAAATCCAGCTATAATCTGTGGTGTTTCAGATAGAATAGGAAGTATTGAAGTAGGGAAAGATGCAGATCTTGCTATCTTTACCGGAAATCCGATGGAGGTATTCACGCATACGGCATACACCATAATCAATGGTCAAATAGTTTATAAACGCGAGGATGATGAATAAAGCATAGCCGAATAATTATAATTTATTGTATTAGTAAGTATTGACAAATAAAAATGTGGCTGTTATCATATTTACAACATGGCGAAGGTGTTCTTGTAGAGAGATACCTTCGCCTTTTTTCTTAAAACAAATAGACATTGCCTATAAAAACAGATGGAAAAAGGAGAGATGAGTTATGAGTCATTATACAAAAAAAGACATTATCAGAATGGTTGAAGAGGAAGATGTTGAATTTATTAGACTTCAATTTACCGATATTTTTGGTAATCTAAAAAACATGGCAGTAACAACCAGTCAGCTAGATAAAGTACTGGATAATAAATGTATGTTCGATGGTTCCTCAATCGAGGGCTTTGTTCGAATTGAAGAATCCGATATGTATCTTCATCCGGATCTGGATACTTTTGAAATCTTTCCCTGGAGGCCACAACAAGGTAAGGTTGCCAGATTCTTATGTGATGTATATAAGCAAGAGGATATACAATACGAAGGTGATCCAAGATATATCCTTAAGAAGACTATAAAAGAAGCAGAAGAAATGGGATATACCTTCGATGTGGGACCGGAATGTGAATTCTTCTTGTTCAATTTAGAAGACAATGGGGAACCTACCAATGCTACTTTAGAGCGTGGCAGTTACTTTGATGTTGGACCTTTGGATGCTGGTGAAAATGCTAGACGTGAAATGGTTCTAACTTTGGAGGATATGGGATTTGAGATTGAAGCCTCTCATCATGAGGTAGCACCTGCACAACATGAAATTGATTTTAAATATGACAATGCATTAAAAACAGCAGATAATATTATGACATTCCGTTTGGTTGTTCGAACGATAGCAAAAAGACATGGCCTACATGCAACTTTTATGCCAAAACCTCAATTTGGGGTTAACGGTTCCGGCATGCATATAAACATGTCCTTAAGCAAAGACGGAAAAAATATCTTTGATGATCCAAAAGGAGAGATTGGTTTAAGTGAGGATGCTTATCATTTTATGGCAGGATTAATGAAGCATATTCGTGGATTAACTGCAATTACAAATCCCCTTGTCAATTCCTATAAAAGATTGGTACCGGGATACGAAGCTCCAGCTTACATCGCTTGGTCTGCTACAAATCGAAGTCCATTAATTCGAATTCCGTCTCCAAGAGGAACTTATACTAGAATAGAACTTAGAAGCCCGGATCCTTCTGCTAACCCATATTTAGCATTTGCTGTATGTTTGGCTGCAGGCTTAGATGGTATCAAAAACAAACTGACGCCTCCTGCAAGTGTTAATAAGAATATATATACGATGACACAAGAAGAGAAAGAATCTCTTGGAATACAGAACCTTCCAGCAAGCTTAGACGAAGCAATACAAGCAATGGAAACGAATGAGTTAATCAAAAATGTACTTGGAATTGACACCTTTAACAAATATATAATGGCGAAGAAGGAAGAATGGAAACAGTATTCCCAACAAGTAACCAAATGGGAAACAGATGAGTACTTACATCGCATTTAATAACAGCGACATAGCAGGAGTTGATATGCAGCGATGGAGGTGATCAAATGTGCTTAGTATTATCATAGCTTTCCCAAAGAATGAAGATGGAAATAGTATTAAGAACGCCTTGGTGAGAAATGGCTTTGAGGTAAATGCAGTATGCACTACGGGAGCGCAGGTGATCGGAATCGCAAACGATTTGGATGGTGGAATCGTTTTGTGTGGTTATCGCCTCTTAGACATGCATTATAGTGAACTCAATAATTATCTTCCAAAAGGATTCGAAATGTTGTTGATTGCATCTGCAGTCAAGCTGGAAGAATGTACGGATAATAATATAGTCTGCTTAAGTATGCCAATAAAGATACAAGATATGATAAATACTTTGCAGATGATGAGTTATAATTATACCAGACGTAAGAAAAGAGAGAAGCCAAAGGCACGTTCAGAAGAAGAAAGAAGTACAATAACCAGGGCAAAGCAGTTACTCATGGAACGTAATAATATGACGGAAGAAGAAGCACACAGGTATTTGCAGAAAAGCAGCATGGATAGTGGTAACAAACTGCTTGAAATGGCAGAAATGATTCTTAGCATGATGGAATAACAGTGGTTTGTGTGCCATAAGCCCAATTTAATCTATTGTATGAATAGTGCTGTATTTATATTCATTTTGCCTGCCTTACCCTCCTGCGGCATATCCTTTGTAGAGCCTCAAAGATATGAAAAGCATCGCAGGAGCTCTGCTTTTCAATGAGTCTCTAGTCGGACATAAGCAGCCTTGTCGGCCGGTCGACGGCAAAACGAATATAAATACATCACTATTCATAGATTAATTTATATGAGCTTATGACACAAAACCATTACTTTACATTTTAGTGGATTTACTATAAAATTATTGGTAGAATAAATAGAAAGGTCAAGTTGCGTTATATATACAGGAGCAATGGGGAATAAAATGAAGTTTACTAAAATGCAAGGCTGTGGAAATGATTACGTTTATGTGAATTGTTTCGTGGAGAAAGTAGAGAAGGAGCCGGAATTGGCACGTAAAATCAGTGACAGACATTATGGGATAGGATCCGACGGGTTAATTTTAATAAAACCTTCTAAGCAAGCAGATTTTTTAATGGATATGTATAATGCAGACGGATCAAAATCCCAGATGTGTGGTAATGGTATACGTTGTGTTGCAAAATATGTCTATGACTACGGATTAACAAATAAGCAACATATTAGCATAGAAACGGGTGCAGGTATTAAGTATTTAGATTTAATGGTATCTAACAATAAGGTCGTGGAAGTAACGGTGGATATGGGAAAACCAATTATGAAATCCGAACTTATTCCGGTAGTGAGTGATCGTGATGAGGTTATTGCCATGCCAATTACGGTGCTTAATCAAGAATACGAGATGACTTGTGTCTCAATGGGGAATCCACATGCCATAGTTTTTGTTGAAAATACCAAGGCTGTGGACATAGAAAAAATAGGACCCTTATTTGAACATCATGCTATGTTTCCCGAAAGAACAAATACCGAGTTTATTCATGTGATCAATCGTAATTATATCGATATGAGAGTATGGGAAAGAGGTTCCGGTGAAACACTAGCCTGTGGAACTGGTGCATGTGCAAGTGTATATGCATGTATTTTAAATGGTTTTACAGAGGATGCGGTTACCGTTCGTTTGTTAGGCGGAGAATTAAAGATTCAATATGATCGTGAGAAACACACAATTTTTATGACAGGACCTGCAGTTACGGTATTTGAAGGTGAAATTGATTTATAATATTTATCATACTAAGGGAGGATTCTACCATGTTCAAAATTAATTCGAACTATTTAAAGCTTCCAGGGAATTATTTATTCTCTGATATAGGAAAAAAGGTAAAAGCATTCTGTGATGCAAATCCCGATAAAAAGATAATACGCTTGGGCATTGGTGATGTGACTTTACCATTGGCTCCAGCAGTTATTGCTGCTTTACACAAAGCAACGGATGAAATGGCAGAAAAGGCAACCTTTAAGGGCTATGCACCGGATCTTGGATATGAATTCTTAAGATCGGCAATTGCACAAAATGACTATAAGGATAGAGGGGTGGATATTGCAATTGATGAAATCTTCATAAGTGACGGTGCGAAAAGTGATTCCGGTAATATTGGAGATATCTTTGATGCAGACAATAAGATAGCTGTATGTGACCCTGTATATCCTGTATATGTAGATACCAATGCAATGGCAGGAAGAACAGGGGATTATATCCCGGAACTTGGCAAGTGGAGTAATGTAATCTATATGCCTTGTACAAAAGAAACGAATTTTGCTCCAGAGATACCAAAAGAAGAACCGGATCTCATTTATCTGTGTTTTCCAAACAATCCTACCGGTTCAACGATAAAGAAAGCAGAACTGCAAAAATGGGTTAATTATGCAAACAAGATTGGTGCAGTAATCATCTACGATGCTGCTTATGAAGCATATATCGCAGAAGAGGATGTACCTCACAGTATCTATGAATGTGAAGGGGCAAAAACTTGCTCCATTGAGATACGAAGTTTTTCTAAGAATGCAGGGTTTACAGGTACTAGACTTGGTTTTACCGTTATCCCGAAAGAACTAAAATGCGGGGACGTGATGTTAAATAGCTTATGGGCAAGACGCCACGGAACTAAATTCAATGGTGCTCCCTATATTATGCAGGCAGCTGGAGCAGCTATTTATACAGAAGAAGGTAAAAGACAGATAAAGGAACAGATTGCTTATTATATGAAGAATGCCAAGGTTATTGTGGAGGGCTTAAAATCAGCTGGTTACACTGTCTCTGGAGGAATAAATGCTCCTTATATCTGGATGGAAACTCCTGATAAGATGACTTCTTGGGAGTTCTTTGACTATTTGTTAAAGGAAGCAAATGTGGTTGGAACACCGGGCTCAGGATTTGGGCCAAGTGGCGAAGGTTATTTTAGACTAACAGCTTTTGGAACATACGAAAATACACTTGAAGCAATTGAATGTATTAAACAATTATAACTGCTTGTGAAATTCTTTGAAATTTACTATAATATGATGCCGTGGGTATATAAGAATAGAGTTTTTCCTTTTCTTATATACCTACAGGCATCATATTATATATTGATTTCAATTTAGGGGCTGTCGCACTAAGTATTAGTGCGCAGCTCCTTTTCTCGTGCGCCCGGCGGGCGCACGTTTCAACGGGTGTAAGTCCCGAATCCGCCCGGTAGTGGGAAGGATATAGCCAATGGCAAGGGTGTCGTGGGTGACTGCGAATCTGAAGGAAGCCGGACGGCAAATCT
>JAEZVF010000039.1 GCA_023443225.1 Bacillota bacterium | reverse complement strand
ATAAAGATTTAGACGAAGGACATGTTATAGCAGATTCCCTTGGTGGTGTATCAAATGCTTATAATATTACTCCCCAAAACAGTACACTTAATAGGTATGGTGATCAGGCATATATGGAAAAGGTTATAAGAGATGCAGGCGGCTGCGGAGAATTTTATGCTACTATAACATATCCTGATACAACAACTCAAATTCCATCACATTATCACTATGAATATATTCTAAAAGGTGAGAAGGTGGTAGACGACTTTGATAATGTAAATCCAGATGAAATTAATAATGCAATTATACAGCAAGAAGAAAGTGCTGTAAGCAAAGCTGACAATTCAAATGGAGATAATGATTTATCAGTAGTAGATAAAAACGGAAATGGTAAAGTAACTATAGCCGAAGCAAAAGCTGCTGGTTATAAGATGCCAATTTACTCAGACCATTGGCTTTACCCATATATGGATGATCGCGATGGGGATGGAGTGGTTGGGGAATGATAATTAATAAGTGTATAAAGTAGGAACGAAAAAGCCAGGTGATAATACCTGGCTTGTATTTTGAGTAACTATAATAGCTAATATTTAAAATATAGGGTTGCCTTTATTCGTCCCGTGGAATATAATGAATAGTGGAAAGTTAGGTGAGAAAAATGGGTTTTATAAGTGCAAGCCAAGCGGCTGAAAAATGGAATATATCTCAGAGAAGAGTTCAAGTTCTTTGTTCAGAAAATCGGATTGAAGGAGCGTTTAAAGTTGGGGAGGTTTGGGCAATTCCAGATGATGCATCTAAACCAATTGATTTTAGGAAGAAAGATAATAAGAAAGATAATAAGAACGAAAGACTAAAAATACTATAAGTTGAAACGAGGCTATTGTAATGAGTAAGAATTTTACTTGCGTTGATATGTTTTCTGGGGCTGGCGGACTGTCTAGAGGTTTCTATGATGCTGGGTATGACGTAATACTGGGTGTAGATTTTGACGAAGCAGCGTTAAAGACCTTCAAAGAGAATCATGGTAATGCAGAAGCAATAAAGTTGGATCTGTATGATCATAGCAATATAGATAAAATTGTAAGTTTAATAAAAGGAAAAAAAATAGAACTGGACGTATTAGTAGGTGGACCACCATGTCAAGGATTTTCTATTGCAGGACCTAGAGATATGAATGATAAAAGAAATTCATTATACTTGGCAATGGTAAAACTTGCAGATAGATTAAAACCACAAGCTGTAGTTTTGGAAAATGTTCCAGGTATGGTTCAAACAAATGGAGGTATTGGTGCAAAAAGAATTATTCAAGACTTTAAGGAAATAGGATATAAAATGACTCCCAAATTACTATATGCACCTGATTATGGAATTCCTCAAATTAGAAAAAGAGTCTTCTTTGTAGGGCTAAGAGATACCAAAAAAGAATTTGAATTTCCAGAAGCAATTTTAGATAAAGAAAATTATATTACATGCGAAGATGCTATTGGAGATCTACCTTCCTTGCAAACAGATGAAGGAGAGATAATCTATGGAGAAGAGATACAAGAGTATGCAAAGCCGGAGGAAAATGATTATCAGAGGAAAATGCGTAAAAATTCAAGTGTTGTTTTAAATCATATAGGGAGTATCCCAATTGAAAAAACAAAGAAAATGATATCACTTGTTCCAGAAGGTAAAAATTATAAAGCATTACCAGAAGAATATAGAGGGTTATATAAATATAACGAAGCGTTGACACGCTATCATAGTAAAAAACCGTCTTTGACAATAAATACAGGACATCGTTCTCACTTTCATTATAAATATAATAGAATACCAACGGTAAGAGAAAGTGCACGACTACAGAGTTTTCCAGATGATTTTATCTTCTATGGCAATAAATCGCAACAATATAAACAGGTAGGAAATGCTGTTCCACCAATATTGGGATATGTTTTAGCGACAAAACTGAAAGAATACTTGCGAGGTTAGAGAAGAATGAGCAGAAAATATAAATTTATTGATTTGTTTGCTGGATGTGGTGGACTTGAAGATGGTTTTCTGCAAAGTAAACGATATAGGGATATAGCAGCAGTTGAATGGTTGAAGCCACAGGTAGATACTCTGATACATAGGCTGGAGACGAAATGGAAAATAAAAAGTGCTAAACAGAGAGTTCTTCATTTTGATATTCAAAGAGAAGATGAATTATTCTATGGATGGAAGGATGAGGTGTATGGTCAAAATAAAGGTTTAGATTACCATGTTAATAAGGCTAAGGGCATTGATGTAATAATTGGAGGCCCTCCATGTCAAGCATATTCTGTTGCAGGACGAGTACGTGATGAAAATGGTATGAAGGATGATTATCGTAACTATCTTTTTGAACATTATCTTAGTGTAGTAGATAGATATAAACCAAAGGTGTTTGTTTTTGAAAACGTGCCAGGAATTTTAAGTGCAATTCCTGATGGTACACCCATTACAAAATTAATAAGAGATGGATTTAACGGAATTGGGTATGAGATTGTAGATAATATAAAGAAATACGCTAAAATTGATGCAAGTGATTATGGCGTACCACAATCAAGAAATAGAATAATTATATTAGGAATTAGACGAGGAATAGTTGATGACCCTCAAGAGCTTCTACACAAGTATTATGCAGAAATACTACCCAAATATAAAGTAAAGGTTAAGAAAACCGTTGCAGATGCTATTGGAGATTTACCACCTATTTATCCTACATTTGATGAAGAAAAGCATAAAAATAAGGAAGCTTATACAATACCAAACACACATATTACATGGCATGAATCGAGATATCACAGTATAAGGGACATGAAAATTTTTGGAATGCTGGCCGAAGATATTGAGTCTGGAAGAAATGAATACACTAATAGTAAGGCATTAAGTAGACTATATGAAGAAAAGGTCGGATCGAAGTCTCCAATACATCGATATCATGTACTAAGAAAGGACGAGCCAAGCACAACTATTATTGCGCATTTGTATAAAGACGGAAATAGATTTATTCATTATGATCCAAAACAATGCAGAACTATTACTCCAAGAGAAGCTGCAAGATTACAATCCTTTGATGATGATTTTGAGTTTATTGGAAGCCGAGGAGACGCATATCAGATGATAGGAAATGCTGTTCCCCCATTGTTAGCAAAAAAGATTTCATTAGCTTTAGCAGATTTATTAGATAATATATAAGGAGTGAATGATGACACATACAGCAAAATTATTAGTAAGTAAGTTATGTTCAATCATTGACAAAAATAAATATTTGCTTATAGAAGGTGGAATTGCTACTGGTAAAACTTATATAGCTAAACAAGTTGTCGCATCTTGTTCTAATGCTAAATATGATAACCAGGGTAAATTACCTCCTGGGAAAGCAGAATATTATATTCATAGTGAGATAGTTTCAATACATCCATCATATTCTTATGATGATTTTATTTGTGGCATTTCTATGCAAACAGAAAATGATGGAATATCTTTCGAGTATCAAGATAAGATTTTTCTGTCAATGGTTAAAATGGCAAACGATAGCTGGGTTAAAAAAGAAAACAAGAAGTATTTTCTAATACTTGACGATATAAATAGAGGTTTTATCTCAGGTATTTTAGGTGATGTTCTAACACTTATTGAACCACATGGTAATGAAAATTATTTTGTTAATACACGCGATGGTATAAAAATACTACTGACCCCTAACATCTATATAATTGCAACAAAGAATACCATGATCGAAAGTCTTGAGCAGGCTCATTATGCTTTTGCTAGAAGATTCTATAGTATTACAATTGAGAGTGATTACAAGTATATGGATGACGCAGCATCAGCTATGACTACAGCTACTACAGATGTTAGTCCGAATGCATTATATAATAGGGTGAAAAGAATTGTTAATGATAATCTTTCTTATAGATTCCGAGTGTCTGAGTCTGAGAAAAATCGTTATATATTGGGTCATGGTTTGTTTCAAGAAAGGGATATTTTATCTCGAATAAAATATCAGATTATACCATTACTAATGCAGTATGTTAAAGAAGGAATACTAGAGAAATCAGCAACATCTGATATCAACATTTTGAAAAAAATTGTTATTAGCAAGTATACAAAGGATTATAGTTTCAGCGAATCGAATTTAATTGAATTAAAAGTAAAAAGTGTAGATAAAAGTAAGTTTGAAAATGAAGCTGTTACTCATAGACCACTGATTAATTTAGTATCAAGAATAAAAGAACAAGGATTGTTATCTGATACAGATATAGAAGATGCTATTCTATTTAATTCAAATGTTCTTCTAAGAACAGGTATAAACGGAGCTACAAAGATCAATGGATATCTTTTTGTAAAAAAAGCGGATAGTAGTCTTTACCTTTTAGGGAATAGAAACCTGTATAAATCAGCTGATGTTATTAAAATTGAGGGAGAAGACTACTCAATAGCGGGTGAAATGCAACCCAAAGAATATAACCGATGGAGTGAAGATATACTCAAAGATGATTATGTAAATGAGAAAAACTCTACATCGCCAAATACTGTTTTATTTTTGATTCTTAAAAATTATTATCAACGCTTTGAGAAAAATTGTAAGCTTTATTTAGAGGAATGGCCTACTGATAATAATATTGCTCTACTTAGAATGTTTGCACTAGAAGAATGGAATGGTTTTGTAGAAAAAAATCGTAGTATCATTCCATCATCAGGAAATGCAGATGATAACGCAGCAGCAAATAAAGAGGTACGAGAAGCAATTGGATCATTACAATTGTTATGGGCGAATAGAGGCGAATTGCTTTCTTTTGGAGGACAAAATATTAAAGTGGAAGGAGTGTATAAAGTGATTACTAATACAAAATATAAAGAGTACATAGACACAATGACAAAGTTGAATATACATCAAATGATAATGCAAGGACCTCCGGGAACATCAAAGACATTTTCTACAAGAGGTATGCTAAAGTATATTGGAAAGGGTTTAGATAATGATGAATTTTTGACTAATGAGGAGCTTAATGCTTTACAGATTATCAACTATGATGATGTAAGTGAAATGACTGAATGGAATAAAACAAATTCTGGAAAACAGCCTACAATTGCATGGGATATTGTTCAGTTTCATCCTTCTTATGGATATGAGGATTTTGTAAGGGGAATCGAGGTCTCCACAATAAAGAATACATCAGGAACAGGATCTTATATCTCGTACGATACTGTTAACAAAATATTGGGAAAAATGGCATCAGTTGCATCAAAAGAAGAACATAAAAATACAAAATTCTTTCTCATCATTGATGAGATAAATAGAGCAAATCTTGCTACCGTATTTGGAGAATTAATATATAGTTTGGAATATCGTAAAGAAGGTGTGTCAACACCTTATACTGTCGACAAATCAAACAAGATTTCATTACCAGATAATTTATATCTTATCGGAACTATGAATACAGCTGACAAATCCATTGGTGGCATAGACTATGCAATTCGTAGAAGATTCCTCTTCTTTTCTTTATTACCGGATGATATAGCTATTAAAGAATTTAATCTAGAAAAATTAACAATACAATCAGAGATTGATGAGCAAAAAGAAATAAATGAAAAAGCATTGAAGCTATTTAACAAGATTTCCAGGTTGTTTGATAGTGTAAATCTAAATTCTGAATACTTCAAGGAAGATGTTCAGATTGGTCATACATATTTCTTGGTAAATTCTGAAGAACAGTTATATTTACGTTTTAAGTATCAGATAGTGCCTATACTTAGAGAATATCATAAGGATGGAATGTTCCAGTTTGAAGAATCTGAGTCAACTGGGGATAGCTGGTCTGGTTTATTAAATTGTATATCTGGTAAAATCAATATAAATAACGATGAAAATACAGTAAAACAAATTTTTGACGATATAATTGCGGAAGCTGTATCATAGGAGTAAAATTATGGAACGAATAAACCGCTGGATTAAAGGAACAAATGAACAGTGGATTTTCTACACCTATGACAATAGTCCAATGGAGCAAATAGAAGAAAAAGTAGATACAGATATGATTTACTTTTCTGTAAATGAAGAACCTGTTAATTTAGGAATCAGAAAGTATAATAATCAAATCTATTCTTCGAATTACGTTGGAGTTTGCCGATTAAAGGGAGTCAATGGTAAAAACTTATTATCTAAAGATGGGAAAGATGTAGTTTTAAAGATAGAGCCTCGATTTCCTATTTCTGTTGTTGAAATGTTGAACACAATTAAAGATGATGATGAGTTTGAACGATACCTTGCTCCACAGACTGTAAGAATATCCACAATTGAAAAAGATGTTGAGAACCTTGAAAAGAATGAAGTATTTCATTTCTTTGATAAAGAAGCTCCTATTTACATTACTGACAATATAGCTAGAGAAAGCAGTATTTTAACATCAACCGTTTTTATATCATTGCTAAAGGATTTATGCAGACGTCCATTAATGGGAAAAATGATCAGCACAGAAGAAAACCTTGTGGGTAAAGTAAAAGGAAAAGTCTTATTTAATAAGAATATAAGAAATAATAGTATTAGAGGCAGAGATGATCGTTTGTATTGTAAGTATCTTAGGTATTCTGAAGACATAACAGAAAATCAGATACTTCGTGCTGCGTTACAAAAATCATTTCAGTTTCTGAATAAATACTTCGGCATGACAAGTAGTCGAGAGAATTCATATAAAGAAATGATAGCGTACTGCCATAATGCGTTAGACCATGTTTCATTAAAGAGAATTACTCAACATGATACAAATAGCATAAAAACAACGGGATGCTATGCATATTATAAACCCGTCATAAGTGTTGCTAAGATGGTATTAAATGAGATTACTTTAGAATCGAATGGTACTTCAAAGGTCACAAGTTATGTAGTACCTTATGCGGTATCGATGAATAAACTATTTGAGATGTATGTACGCGCATATTTAAAAAAAGTAGGTATTCAATCTTATTTATCAGAAGCTTCAGGAATCCATATTTTCAAATATGATTATAAATCTAAGGTTTTTGAGAATTCAAGCAAAGATACAGCTAACTATATAGGTGGAATAGTTAAGCCTGACATTATAATACAGAATACAGTAAACGGAAAGACATTAGTTTTTGATGTTAAGTATAAGAACATTAATAATGTCCGGAATTCAAGAAGTGATCGATTACAGCTTTTGGCATACAGTCTAATGTATAATTGTGAAGATGTTGGTATTATATTTCCGAGTCTGGATGGAAATAAATCTGCATTTTATGATAAAAACAAGATTGCAAGTGCTGAACCACGAGACAGGTTTTATCATCAATTGGAACTGAGCTTATCTAAGGACTGGGAATTTGAACTTGTTAGTAAAAGTTCAAATACTATGGTCAATACATATCAGTATTTTGAAAAGCTTTTGTCCTAAGGTGGGAGCATATGATAGAATTATAAGAAAAATGTATTTCAAGTTTACATTTATTTTTGTTAAAGTTAATAGTTAGCATTAAGACCAGGAGGTGATAAAGTGTTGAATATCGCTTCCTTTCTCTATATATAATGAACTATTAAAAAATAATAAGAATGTAAATCATTGACAAGCTATATTTACCGTGATACAATGTAAGCATGAAAGCTTACATATTATTGAAAAGGTGGATAAAAGTACATGATGACTAAATTAGTTTCCAACGATTGCTATGAATCGTTTGGAGAGTATATTAAAGCACGTAGAGAAATACTAGGGAAGTCCATACGTGGACTAGCTCAAGAACTGGGTATGACGCCGGTATATCTAAGTGATATTGAAAAAGGGAATCGTTATGCACCGGAAAAGTATCTTGAAAGAATGATTGAGATACTAAGGATATCAGGGGATGACATCGACTTTTTCTATGACTTGGCTGGAAGAAGTAGGAATGATATTTTCCCCGATTTAATCGAATACATAGGAAAGACGGAGATAGCTCGCGTTGCTCTACGCAAAGCTCGTGACCTAAATATCTCCAAGGAACAATGGCAGGATTTTATTGACGAGATTTGTGATACAAATTAAATTACGAAATAGGATATTATTGATCAAGTGTACGGAGATAAGGGGAGGTGAGCGTCTTGGCAGGTAATCGTTCATTTACAGACTATGTTGCAGATAGATTTGAAAATAACTTATTCAATGCCATTCAAAGTTATGTTGAGGAAAATTATGATAGATTAGATTTAAGGCTTTATAGAATCCGAAATATTGGTGGTATAGAATTATCAGATATAGAGGTGAAATCGTTATCTGTTAGTGATTTACCTGATATGAGAATAGAGTGCCATGTTGTTGTAGCAGCAGAATTGGAAGTCCGTGAATCGGATTACCATTATGATGAGACTGAATATTGCACCCAATGGTTTATGCTGAAATGCTCTGGAGATTTGGATAGCAATTTGGATGATTTCTTAATCTCTAGTGTAGCTGAATATACCAGTAAAAATAGGACTTCAAAACCTCTGTCGGATTCTCTTGTCCCCATCATTACTAAGGATGAGCTTGAAACTGTTGCTACAGACTTCCTGCGAAGATATTATCCTGAGGCAATAAAAAGCCCAATAGCAGTGGAACCACATATTTTAGCTAAAAAAATGGGGCTTTCAATCATTGTGAGAGACATTACGAAAGACTTCTCCGTATTTGGTCAAATCTACTTTCATGGATGCGATGCAGAGTTTTATGATAAGACGAATGATAAAATGGTACAAACCCAGGTAGAAGCACGTACGATCTTAGTGGATCCGAAGGCATATTTCCTTCGTAATCTTGGTTCTGTTAATAACACCATTGTACATGAATGTGTACACTGGGATTTACATAGGAAGGCATTTGAACTAGAACGGTTATATAATAGCAGTGCTACACAGATTAAGTGCCAGGTGGTTGGTGGTATAAAAGACAATGAGAGAGATGCAACGGGATGGATGGAATGGCAGGCAAATTCACTTGCCCCGAGGATCCAGATGCCACTTGCTCCGTTTAAGATGAAAGTACATGAATTGATTCGTAGATATCGAGATGAAATAGGAAATATTCACTTGATTGATATGATGGAATGTATCATTGATGAGATAGCATTGTTTTATGGTGTATCACGTTGCGCAGCAAAAATAAGAATGGTTGATGTGGGTTATGATGAAGCAATTGGTGTTT
>JAEZVF010000031.1 GCA_023443225.1 Bacillota bacterium | reverse complement strand
CTATTTTGAAAATATTTTAGTAACTTTTTAGTAATTTTTTTAGTAATTTTAGTAATCTTTTAGTAATTTTTAACTTGTATAGGCTAAAGATTGAATGGTAGTTACATTTAAGTTACCGATTAGTTACCTAAAACTATTTTTTAGCATATGCTTATTTTATAACTGGAACTATACAACTTCTACAGTAACTAATACGGATGAAGTGGTGGAAGGTTAACTCCAGCTTTAGCTTCATCAATATTAATCACCTCCCCGTCTAGTTCCCTACATTGTGGGCTGGTTCTTTTATCTAAGAAAGCCATAAACTCATATTCTTTTACTTCAGCTTCTTTGTAACTGTCTATAGTAGCTTTATTTTGAATCCAACAAGTTTCAGTATGTACTAGTCTAAGGGCATTAGAATAACCTTTATTTACTTTGTCATTTAATGCTCTAGCCATATCTTGTAAGCTATCCCCTCGAATAAGTCCAGCTTTAAGTATTTGCTTTAAATCATTTTTCATTTGTGGTAAATGTTTATCCCAAATAATTTCGCTAAAGGTTAATCCACTCCAATTTGTCTTGATAACTTCTTTAATCAAAGTATCATTTATGGTATGAAAAGAAGCTTCCAAACCTAAAGCATTAATATTATCTTCGTAAATATCAATATAAGACTGTATAAGCCTATTATTAAGCATTTCTTCTTCGTTATGGTATAAATTATCAAGTGCTTTATTCAAAGCTGTTAGAGTGGCTTCTAATTGATATTTTTCATATTCAGCAATATTAGAATTATTTGCATAAAAATAAGCTAGTTCTTTTTTTATTTCTTTACTAGCTTCTACATATAATTTCTTTAATTGTTTTTCTAACTTTTTTAAGTCTTTTTGTATTTTCTTGTCTTGCTTAATAGCACGTTTTAACCAATATTCCCTATTCTTCATCTTCTACACCTTCAATAGTGTTTTCTCCTAAACCTTCATAGCCAGTAATAGCTTTATCTTCATTAGCTTTTTCAATAGCTTTTATTTCTTCTTTTGCATTTTCAATAAATGGTAAAAGAGATAATAAAGTTTCATCTGATACAATACCATAAAGTTGCTTAACTATACTTACTATTTCAGTTTCATTTGCTGGTATATTTCTAGTAAATACTGGCTTTATTTCAGTATAAGTAAGTAAGCTATTAGTTTTTATAGATAATATTGTAGAAGCTAATTCAATTCTTCTTAAAAGTCCTTTTTTAAACTTAGATTCTTTAATTCCTGTTAAGTGTTCCATACTCATAAGCTTATATTTAATCGCTACCATTTTGTTATCGTAAAGGCTCTTTATCCTCTACCTCTTATAGTTTCCTATAAGTTCAGACTATCTCATAGCCTTCAACATAACTTGTTAAGGCTCCGGATTTCGTGGATATTTCTGCATATAAAAAGCACCCTTTCGAGTGCCTATTACTTAGCTTACTTTATCTAGTCGTTAAACCTTACTATTATTTCTAACAGTAGTGGTAATTGATTGCCATAACTTTATTTAAGATTAACTTTATTTCCCCTTTTGATATTTGTTTCAGTACATAATTTACGAACTCTTTCCCTAGCTTCTTCAGTACTTCTTCCGTCTAGGTTTTTGTAATTTATTAAAGAGTTTTTAGTAATGTCATTTTCTTCATATCCTCTGTGCTTTAATGAATAGTATCTATATCTTAAAGTGTTAAAACTAATACCGTTATCGTTAGCTATACTAGTCAGCCAATCCTTTAATAATAATCCATCTTTGTAAATATTCCTTCTAGTATTTGATAAATTATCTTTAGGGGATACTAACCTACAGTTGCTAGGAGAATAATTCCCGTTATTGTCTATTCTGTCTACTTGTAACCCACGTTTATAATTATTCTCATCACACCACTTTAAGAAATTTTCAAGATATAACCATTCCTTTTCTATAGTTATACCTCTCCCCCCATAATGTTTATAACTCCTATGATTAGGATTAAAACATCGTTTTTGCATAGCTTTGTATGTTGCATATGCTGGGTGCTTTGACAAGTTGTGTTTTGTATTTCTTTTAATAGCAAGTTCTCTATTAAGACACCCACAACTTTTAGTATTCCCATTTATTATAGCACACTTAGGTCTTATTATAATATTCCCACACGAACATTGTAATTTTAACATTCTAGTCTTTGACCTAGCATTTTTTCTAGGATAATCTGAAAATTCTTCAATAATAGTTAATCTACTTTCGTTTCCCATAAATACCTCCTATAATCACTATTCTTAATATAATTATAGCACACTTTGTGGGAAATCTAAAGTATAAAGTGTTAGGTTTCCAATTTTAACCCGGTTTTCTTTATGCTATTTCTAACATAAGGGGCATAGTTTGTTTACCCGACAAATTACTAGCAAAGTTTTCGTCAGTCATATCAACTACACTTGCAAATCTTAGTATGTCTTGGTTTAATCTATTTTTATAATTTTCTAAAGCAGTATCATTTATATTTTTTATTAAATATTCAGCTTTAGCTTGACTATCTGCAAAGTTTAAAACTCTATTATCTTTAAAGTTTAGAGGTCTACCTTCCTCATCAGTTTCATCTAATAATATCCCACTTACAACTAATAAAGCTTCTGTAAAATATTCAAAGTCATTTGCAGTATCAGAATTAGATTTATCATAGGCATCTATTAAACTTATTACCTTTTCAAAATCTCCTGTACGCTCTTTGTTATTTTCATAGTCCACTACAGGCACATCATTAAAGTAATATTCTTCCTCTTCTCCTTCTTTTGCTGAAAGAGAATTACTAGAATAAGCATAAACTATTTTTCTGTCTTTAGTATATACTTCTACTTCTTTAATGTCTTTATTATCTAAATTGTAAACATCATAGTATCTTATAGCAAACTGTATTCTTTCTTCTAAAGTATTATCATAGACTACAATCATTTCCTCTGTAGGTAC
The DNA here is from genome assembly GCA_023443225.1 of Bacillota bacterium. Lineage (GTDB taxonomy): Bacteria > Bacillota > Clostridia > Lachnospirales > Lachnospiraceae > Anaerocolumna. The sequence goes on along the minus strand of JAEZVF010000031.1, from coordinate 24 downwards.
TTGCTTAAATCTTAATTGTGCGTC
>JAEZVF010000024.1 GCA_023443225.1 Bacillota bacterium | reverse complement strand
GATTGGACACCATTATTCTACTACAAAAAGGATGTGGATTCCTTATAATTTGGGTATTTTTACAAAGTTGTTTATAAATGGAATCTTGAAATTAAGGTTCTGTGGATAAAACTACGGAAACTCAAGTCTATATTATATTGACATAGAACAGTAAACTGGTATAATAATACTAATTAATTTGAACGATGAACACATACATGAAGTAAGCCAAAATTATGCCATTAGGAGATATTTATATGAATATAATTTCATCAATTCATAATGACAAGTTGAATACAGAGGTTTATCATAGGATAAAGGATAGAAGTAATAGTCAAGAGTTTGCAGATTTATTGTCTAAGAAAGTTGAAATAGATGATGATAAGGGAAAGGATGCGAATGGTGATAAAGCCAAGACGGAATCGACAATAATTGTAAAACCAGACGGAACCAGAGTGTTAATAATGACAATATCGGTTGGTGGTATGGAAACTTCAATTAGTATACAATTATCAAAGACAAATGAGTGGGATACTCCAAAGATAACGAAAGAAATAGATGTATATAATAAAGAAGCAGATAATTATGATACGGACAAATTTCATAATCTAATGAATGTGGTTGTATAAGTACTAGCTGCTTTGTTTTTGAAAAGAGGAATTATCATGAATCAGGTTATTGTCATAGGTGGTGGTGCCTCCGGATTGGTAGCTGCAATTATGGCGGCAAGACAGAAGCGTATGGTCACTGTTTTAGAACATAAAGATAGAATAGGAAAGAAAATATTAGCTACCGGTAATGGAAAATGTAATTATACTAATTTACTGCAGTTACCGGAGTGTTATCGAAGCAATGACAGCTCCTTCCCCAAACAGGTGCTGTCTTGTTTTGATGTAAACCAGACAATAGATTTTTTTAAGGATTTGGGTATTTACCCAAAGGAGAAAAAAGGATATGTATATCCGAATTCTGAACAGGCGGCTTCTGTAGTAGATGTTCTAAGAATGGAGCTTACAAGACTGGGAGTAAGAATAGACTGTGAAGTCCATGTAGAACATATAAAAAAACAAAAGAACGAATTTTTAATTACTACAAATAAAGACAGTTACAAGGCAACCCAGGTTATTTTAGCAACTGGCGGTTGTGCCTCACCAAGCTTAGGTTCTGATGGTAGTGGTTATCAACTTGCAAAAGAACTAGGACACACGGTCATAAAACCATTACCGGCTCTGGTACAGTTGAAATCTCCCAAAAAATATTTTAAAACAGTAGCAGGTGTCAGAACAGAAGCATGCATTAAACTGTTTGTGGAGGATATCTTTTTAACAGAAGAAAAGGGAGAACTTCTCCTTACTAATTATGGTTTATCGGGTATCCCGATATTTCAGCTAAGCAGATTTGCTTCCAAAGCATTAAATGAAAAGAAAAAAGTAACCGTACAGATTGATTATTTTCCATCTTTAAATTGGAAAGATGCTTATGAATTAATTGAAGATAGAATGAAAAGAAATCCGACAAATACGATAGAAGAAATATTCATTGGGTTACTGAATCATAAATTATCCTATGTTTGCATAAAAGAGGCTGGAATAGAACCGGTGTCTTTATGTAAGGCAATTGATAAGAATCAGACAAAAGCTTTAGTAAACCAAATCAAAGAATGGAGAGTGCCTATAACGGAACCGAATTCCTTTGAACAGGCTCAAGTCTCCGCAGGGGGAGTGAGCACATTAGAAATTAATCCGGAAACTATGGAATCTAAGCTGGTGAAAGGGTTATATTTAACGGGGGAACTGGTTGATGTGGATGGTACCTGTGGTGGGTACAATCTTCAGTGGGCATGGTCCAGCGGGGCAGTTGCTGGACGGAATCTTATGTAAATGTAAATAAAAATAAAAAAATGAAAATGCTGAATTCTCAGATAAGGAAGCTATCAAAAGAGGAAGTTACGTCCTATCTTAAGCAATAAAGCAGGAGATAATAATATTGAATCTAAAAGAAAGAGCAAGAAAACTGAAAGTGGATATCCCTGCTATATTTATTTGTCTAAAAAGTGGGGATACGCCCATAATTGCCAAAATATTAGCAGCAATAACCATTGTCTATGCATTGTCGCCAATTGATATTATCCCAGACTTTATCCCCGTTCTGGGATATCTTGATGATGTCATATTGCTGCCCGCCTTGATAGCATTGACTATAAAATTTATTCCAAAGGAAACATTCGCGCAGTACAGAAAAGAGGCTCAAGGGTTGTGGGATAAAGGTAAGCCACAGAAGTGGTATTACGGATTACCTATCATTCTCATTTGGATCTTGTTTCTGTGGTTGATTCTTAAAGGCATAATATTTCATTCTTTTGGTAAGGGAGTAAACTCGTGATCAAAATAACACAATTGAAACTAAATATTCGTCATACGAAAGAGGATTTGACTAGAAGCATAGTAAAACAGCTAAAGATATCAGAAAAAGAAATTAAGTCCTATACTATCATTAAAAAATCTATTGATGCGCGTAAGAAAAATGAAATATCCTATGTTTATAATATAGAAGTACAGATAGTATCAGATGAAAAAAAGGTACTTCAGAAACTGCATAATTCTAACGTCACCATTGGTGAAAGACCCAAATATCAATACACACCCTCTGGTAAAGAAAAAATGAAACATCGGCCTGTCGTTGTAGGTATGGGACCAGCAGGCTTGTTTTGTGCTTTAATGCTTGCACGTAGCGGTTATCACCCAATCGTGATAGAACGTGGTGATGAAGTAGGTAACCGAGTAAAAAAAGTGGAACATTTTTGGAATACGAATGAATTGGACACAGAATCGAATGTTCAATTTGGTGAAGGAGGAGCCGGCACCTTTTCCGACGGCAAACTTAATACCTTAGTTAAAGATGAACTGGGTAGAAGCCGAAAGGTACTGGAGACATTTGCAGAACATGGAGCACCAGAGGAAATACTATATGTAAACAAACCTCATATTGGGACGGATCAGCTTCGAACTGTGGTTCAGAATATGCGAGAAGAAATCATTTCACTTGGAGGAGAAGTAAGGTTCCGTACCTGCTTAACCGATATCCTTGTTGAACAGAATACGGTGATTGGCATTGAGCTAAATCACAAGGAATATCTGGACTGTGATATTCTGATTATGGCAATTGGTCATAGTGCAAGGGACACTTTTCAACTGATTTATCACAAAGGGATTACGGTATCCCCAAAGGCTTTTGCGATAGGAGTTAGAATTGAACATCCTCAAAGTTTAATTAGCCGGAATCAATATGGAGATTATTATCCCAATTTACCAGCAGCAGACTATAAACTGACTCACCAGGCAAGTTCAGGAAGAAGCATATACTCCTTCTGTATGTGCCCGGGTGGTTTTGTTGTAAATTCCTCCTCTGAATCTGGTGGGTTGGTAGTAAATGGTATGAGTAATCATGCAAGAGATGAAGAAAATGCAAATAGTGCCCTGATTGTAACAGTAACCCCACAAGATTTCCCTAAGAGAAAGGATCTACCGGATGCTTTAGCCGGTGTGGAATTCCAACGAATTTGGGAAAAGAAAGCTTATGATACCGGTAATGGATTTATACCGGTACAGTTATTTGGAGACTTGTGTAAAAATAAAGAGAGTGTTACAATAGGTCGTATTAAACCCAACATAAAAGGGAAAACCCATTTTGCAAATTTAAGAGAGTGTCTTCCGGAGTATGTTATGGATACTATCATAGAAGGAATAAAGGCTTTTGATAGAGTGATACCCGGGTATGCAAATGAGGAAGTTGCTTTATCCGGTGTTGAGACTAGAACTTCTTCACCAATACGAATTCTAAGAGATGAAACCTATGAGTCAAATATTAAGGGAATCTATCCCTGTGGTGAGGGTGCAGGGTATGCAGGCGGTATCACCTCTGCATCAATCGATGGTATTAAGGTTTACGAAGCCATCACAGCGCAATATCAGGCATAAAAGAGAGGATTAAGTTATGGAGAATAGTAGGTTAACATTAAAAGATAAGAAACGAATTGTTATAAAAATTGGTTCATCTTCATTGACTCATGCAACAACTGGACGCATCAATCTATCTAAGATGGAAAAACTGGTACGGGTATTGACCGACCTGAATAATCAAGGAAAAGATGTTATATTAGTATCCTCTGGAGCAGTAGCGGTAGGAAGAGAAACCCTTGGATTAAAAGAAAAACCTACAGTTATAACAGCAAAGCAGGCATGTGCTGCGGTTGGACAGGCACGCTTAATGATGGTGTATCAGAAATTATTTGCCGAATATAATCAAATACCAGCGCAAATACTAATGACGAAATATACTATGATCAACGACATCAGTCGGGCGAATGCATTAAAAACCTTTGAAGGTTTACTAAACATGGGAGTTATTCCTATCGTAAATGAAAATGATACGGTTTCTACTGACGAACTCGAATATGGTGATTTTGGTGACAATGATACATTATCAGCAATTGTAGCAGCCTTAGTTAATGCAGATATGTTGATTTTGTTATCGGATATTGACGGACTCTATACGGATGATCCGCATAAGAATCCAAATGCTGAATTTATTAATTATGTGGAAGTCATTGATGAAAAATTAAGTGCATTGGCAAAGGACACTTCAACGACCGTTGGTACTGGTGGGATGTCAACAAAAATTTCAGCTGCTAAGATAGCTACCAATGCAGGTGCGGATATGGTAATTGCCAATGGTGAAGATGTTTACATAATTAATAAGATTCTTGAAGGTAAAGAAGTTGGAACCATATTTAAAGCCCATAAAAATGAGAATTTTGAGTTGTTAGATTATTTGAAAAGCAAACAGTATTCGTAATATGGATAAACTGTTGATTGGGGTATTAAGTTGAAAGAAAGTGGTGTAAAATCAGAATGGAAGATAGTAAACTAGCAAGAATTAATGAATTATATAAAAAATCACAAGCAGAAGGGTTGACTGAAGAAGAAAAGCAGGAACAAAAGGAATTAAGAGATGCCTATATTCAGGCAGTACGTAATAATCTTCGAGGAACCTTAAGTAATATTTCTCTCTTAAATCCGGATGGAACAGTTACAGAATTATCGAAGAAAAATAAACAATGATGACAAAACAGGAAATACGAACGAATATAAAAGGCCTGAAAAGGGAGTTGTCACTATCACAGGTCCGGAGATACAGTGATTTAATTCAGAGCCAATTATTTCAGCATCCTTTCTATACCTCGTGCAGCCACTTGTTTTGTTACGTTTCTTTTAATCAGGAGGTTATTACTAGGGATATAATTACTATGACCCTGTCCCAAGGGAAAAAGGTCGCAGTGCCAAAGATTGTAGGAGATGAGATGAAATTCTTTTTTATTGAATCTCTTGAAGAATTAAAAGTAGGAATTCTTGGAATTTTAGAGCCGACAGCTGAAAAGGAAGCAATTCCAGATCATTCAGAACAGAATCTTATGATTGTACCCGGTATTGCATTTGATGTTAGCAGAAACCGAATTGGTTATGGGAAAGGTTATTATGACCGTTATTTTATGAAACAGATTGGAACAAAAATGCATAAAGTTGCACTTGCATATGATTTTCAGATTCTCAAACAACTTCCGGTGGACGATTATGATGAAAAAGTAGATCAGATTATCACGCAATCTGGAATCATATATTAAATAAAGTAAAATTCAAATTATATAAATTAAATATGCAGAAAGGGGTTTGTTTTTATGAATTATTTAGAAGATATGGGTAGTAAGGCACGGAAAGCCTCCACAGCCTTAAATGTACTTGGACAGGAACAAAAGAATGAGGGACTTCGTGAGGCGGCAAAAGCACTTCTTAATCAGGAAGAAGAAATTCTGAAAGCAAATTTGTTAGACATTGAAGATGCCAGGAAAAATGGCATGATGGAATCCTTAATTGACCGCCTTGCACTTAATCATAACCGTATCCAGGGTATGGCACAAGGACTTTTGGATATTGTGTCACTTCCTGATCCAGTGGGTGAGGTTATCTCTATGGCAAATCGCCCAAATGGACTGACAATTGGTCAAAAAAGAGTACCGTTTGGTGTTATCGGCATTATATATGAATCACGTCCCAATGTTACTGCAGATGCATTTGGCTTATGTTTTAAAACTGGAAATGCCGTAATTTTACGCGGTGGAAGTGACGCTCTTCATTCCAATAAGGCAATTGTAAAAGTGATAAAGAATGCCCTTAAGAATATAGGACTGCCAGAAGATGCCATTCAATTAATAGAGAATACCGATCGAGAAACTGCAAAAGAAATGATGCGCCTAAACAAATACATAGACTTGTTGATTCCAAGAGGTGGTGCTGGCTTAATACGTACCGTTGTTGAAAATAGCACCATTCCAGTAATCGAAACCGGCACAGGGAACTGTCATGTATATGTGGACGAATATGCAGATATCTTGATGGCACTGGATATTATTGAAAATGCAAAAACACAGCGGTTAGGTGTTTGCAATGCTTGTGAATCACTGGTTATTCACAGTAAGATTGCGGGTGTATTTATTCCATTGTTATATGAACGTTTAATTGCAAAAAAGGTTGTGATTCGTGCAGATGAGCGCGCTAGAGCTATCTGTGATAAAATGGAAGTAGCAACCGAAGAAGATTACGGAACAGAGTATTTAGATTTATTTATTTCCTTAAAAATTGTAGATTCTATTGAGGAAGCAATTGCGCATATTAATTTTTATAATACCAAACATTCAGAAGCAATTATTACCAAGGATTATAATCGTGCAATGAAATTTTTGAATGAAATTGATGCAGCAGCAGTATATGTTAATGCCTCTACGAGATTTACAGATGGAGCTGAATTTGGGTTAGGTGCCGAAATAGGAATCAGTACGCAAAAACTTCATGCAAGAGGACCAATGGGTCTTACTGCTTTAACTACTACGAAATACATTATTTTTGGCAATGGTCAGATTAGGTAAGTTGACAAATTCTTTCTTTTTTCTTTAACTTAGTATAGTATTCCTGCATATATTAAGAAGAGGAAAGTGAGTTGATGTATGTGAATCATATACTTGATAAAAATAATCGTACAGATGAATTAAATGATTTGGTAAGAATACTGTTGGAATTTGCGATTCGTGATATCAAAGTACAAGGGGTAAGACCTTTGATTCTGGAAACTTACCGTACACAGAAACGTCAGAACTACCTGTATTGTCAAGGACGTACAGTTTCAGAGGTAATGAAGAAAGGAATCAGTAAATCTTTTGCACAAAGCTATTGTAATCCAAAAGCAGCTAAAATCACCTGGACAGTTAATAGTCTTCATAAACAAAGAAAAGCAGTTGATATTGTTCCGGCAAGAAAGATTGATGGAAAATGGACGGCCATCTGGAATACAAAGGATAAACAAACACAGAGTATTATTAAATCAATGCAAAAATATGGCTTTGAAGCAGGCGCTAACTGGACGAATAATCCGGATAGCCCGCATTTTCAAGTGAACGGTCCATTTAGCAGGGTGTTTAAACAAGGCAGCAACACTACTTATGTTACTATGGTCATTCAGAAGGCCTTGAATAAGAAAGCAAAGACGAAATTAAAAGTAGACGGTTTCTGGGGTTCAAAGACAACGGAGGCAGTTAATAAGTTCCGAAAACAGCAGGGATATAAACTAATCAATGGACAGCTTGGTGCCATTGCCCTAAAAGCATTATTGGTATAACATTTACATTTCTATAATTGCATATTAATAAAAAAGATGTTATGTTCATGATTTGATTCATGGTATAACATCTTTTCTATTTACCAAAGGTCACGAAAATAAAGAAATTAGTATTAAAAATATAATGGAAGTTATCTATGGTTGAATTTTTATACAGAATCATATATAATTTGGGGATGTAGGAATTGATATAACAAAAGTACACAAGTGAAAGTTGAGAATACATCATGGAACAATCAAAATTATTAGTAAATAACAATTTAGAAGATAAAGAGCCCATCGCTGAACCGGAAAGACAATATTATTTTATGAAGAAATGCAGCGAATGGGTGAAAGCAGAAAGTGAGCGCCTGGGTAGACCACTTACCTACTGTACCACTACCTTTGGCTGTCAGATGAATGCAAAGGATTCCGAAAAGCTCGCCGGTATTTTAGAGAAGATTGGCTATGCCTGTACAGATTCTGAAAATGCGGACTTTGTTTTATATAACACCTGTACGGTACGGGAAAATGCCAATACTAGAGTCTATGGCAGACTGGGCTTCTTAAAGAATATTAAGAAGAAAAACCCTAATATGATGATAACTATATGTGGCTGCATGATGCAGGAAACGGCAGAGGTAGAAAAGATTCGAAAGAGCTATCGTTTTGTAGATATTATCTTTGGTACCCATAATATTTTTAAATTAGCCGAATTAATCTATTCCAGACTTAGCTCTAGCAGTATGATTATTGATATTTGGAAAGATACCAATCTTATCGTTGAGGATCTTCCAAGTGAAAGAAAATACAAATTTAAAGCTGGTGTGAATATAATGTATGGATGCAATAATTTTTGCAGTTATTGCATCGTCCCATATGTAAGGGGAAGAGAACGAAGTCGTAATCCCGAAGAGATCATAAAAGAAATAAAAGAGTTGGTAGCAGATGGGGTAGTAGAGATTATGTTATTAGGGCAAAACGTAAATTCCTACGGCAAAACCCTAGAAAATCCAATTACATTTTCTGATTTGCTATTGCAAATTGAAGAAATTGAAGGGTTAAAAAGAATACGTTTTATGACCTCTCATCCAAAGGATTTATCAGATTCTTTAATTGAAGTTATGAAGAATTCGAAAAAGATTTGTAAGCATCTACACCTTCCTGTGCAAGCTGGAAGCAGTAAACTTTTAAAAGCAATGAACCGGAGATACTCAAAGGAAGATTATTTGTCCTTAGTGGAAAAGATAAAAAATGCAATACCTGATATTTCGTTGACAACAGATATTATCATAGGGTTCCCTGGCGAAACAGAAGAAGATTTTCTGGAAACCTTAGATGTGGTGCGTAAGGTGAAATACGATAGTGCATATACATTTCTTTACTCAAAACGTTCCGGTACGCCTGCTGCAGCTATTGAAGAACAGGTGGAAGAATCCGTTGCAAAGGAGCGGTTTAACAGGTTATTAGCAGAAATTCAAAGTATTTCTTCTGGAGTAATCAAAAAAGCAGAAGGAACAATCCAAAGTGTTCTGGTAGAAGAAATAAATGAACAAAACAAGGGGTATTTGACAGGAAGACTGAGTAATAATATTCTGGTGCATTTTCCAGGTGACCCCAAATTGATAGGAAACTTGTTGGATGTGAAATTGTTGGAATGTAAAGGCTTTTATTATATTGGCGAATTAGTATGAATATTCAGTTTTAAACACGACAAATTAATATTAATTCAGACATAATGCATAATAATTTATTAACTATACTTGACATTTTCATGAAAACAGTTTAAAATTTAAGTGTTGTATATCTTGTACAATGAAAATTAAATAAGGAGGTGCTCCTGTGCAAGAACTAAAAATAGTATTTGCTATTTTAGGTACCTTGGTAATAGTTGCTCCTCTTGTTTGGAAAATTGCTACAACCTATCGAATTAAAGTTGTTGAGGCTAAGATAGGTTCTGCAGAAGAAAAAGCAAGAGAAATCATAGATGAAGCTTTGAAAACAGCTGAAACTAAGAAGAGAGAAGCCTTACTTGAAGCAAAAGAAGAGTCTTTAAAGACAAAAAATGAGCTAGAGAAGGAAACTAAGGAAAGAAGAGCAGAATTGCAACGTTATGAAAAACGTGTCCTGACTAAAGAAGAAACTTTAGACAGGAAGACGGAAGCACTTGAGAAGAAAGAATCTAAACTTACTGTAAAAGAAGCTGAACTGGACAAAATTAAAATGGAAGCTGTAGAGCTTCATGACAGACAATTGCAGGAGTTGGAAAAGATTTCTGGTCTTACCTCCGAACAAGCGAAAGAATATCTATTAAAAACTGTTGAAGATGATGTTAAACATGAAACTGCAATGCTAGTGAAAGAACTGGAAAGCAAGGCAAAAGAAGAAGCAGGGAAAAAAGCTAAGGATTATGTAGTTACTGCAATTCAGAAATGTGCAGCAGATCATGTAGCAGAAACAACGATTTCTGTTGTTCAACTTCCAAATGATGAGATGAAAGGTAGAATCATTGGTAGAGAAGGACGTAATATACGTACTCTTGAAACCTTAACTGGTGTTGATTTGATCATTGATGATACTCCAGAAGCGGTTATTCTATCCGGTTTTGATCCAATCAGAAGAGAAGTTGCAAGAATTGCTCTTGAGAAGTTAATTGTTGACGGAAGAATTCATCCGGCAAGAATTGAAGAAATGGTTGAAAAGGCTCAAAAAGAAGTTGAAGTAATGATTCGTGAAGAAGGTGAAGCAGCAACACTTGAGGTTGGTGTACACGGAATTCACCCAGAACTAATTCGTCTACTTGGTAAAATGAAGTTTAGAACTAGTTATGGACAAAATGCTTTAAAGCATTCTATCGAAGTTGCTCATCTATCCGGTTTACTTGCCGGTGAAATTGGCGTAGATGTTAGAACTGCAAAAAGAGCAGGTTTATTACATGATATTGGTAAGTCTGTTGACCACGAGATGGAAGGCTCACATATTCAAATTGGAGTTGATTTATGTAGAAAGTTTAAAGAATCTCCAATTGTTATTAATGCAGTAGAGTCACATCATGGTGATGTTGAACCCGAGTCATTAATTGCATGTATTGTGCAGGCGGCAGATACAATCTCAGCTGCAAGACCTGGTGCAAGAAGAGAAACTTTAGAAACATATACAAACAGATTAAAACAGTTGGAAGATATCACGAATAGCTTTAAAGGGGTAGATAGGTCATTTGCTATACAGGCAGGTAGAGAAGTTCGTGTCATGGTTATACCGGAACAGGTTAGCGATGATGAGATGATTTTACTTGCGCGTGACGTATCAAAACAAATTGAATCGGAATTAGAATATCCGGGACAAATCAAAGTAAATGTAATCAGAGAATCAAGAGTTACCGATTATGCAAAATAATTATTAAACAGAAAATTGAGATGGCTGAATCCAAGATATAATTTGGATTACAGCCATCTTTTTGTACACCCGGCATGGGTGCAATGTGAAGGAGGTCCGTGGGTAATTCTCTGGTTAGTCGAACAGAAATCACATATTAGGCATACTTTTGTGGGTAATGAATCCATTGCCGGTTCTAAGAAAGATATGATATGCCTGAAAGAAGATGGTACCACTAAAGTAGCGTTTTGAGATACTGGTAATGGTAATATATTTATTTATAATAACAAAATGTATCTTGAAAGATATGAAGAAGATTATTTATCAAGTGTTTATTCCATTGATTTAGATGGGAAAAATGAAAAACATATTGGTACCGGAAGGATTGAAGGAATCGATGAAGAAAAAGGGATTCTTGTCTGTACTCTTGTGGATGAATCAAATACCTATCAGTTATATCAACTGGATTGTGCATCTGGTAAACTATCAAAATATGACTTAGAGATTCCTTGCATAGAGGTTGTTTCAATCAAGGATGGGGTTGTATACTACCTTGGTTTTGAGTTCAATGGTGGTGTCAACATGTATTTAAAGGCCTCTCCTCATATGACTACGTTGAAACCTAAAGTAGATTACAGCTTCTTGAAATTGGAAAAAGATGCAGATTATTTAACGATTAATGACATCGAAGTATGTGATGGTTGGGTTTATTATCGTTTAGAGGCTAATGAAAGTAATCCAGAGGCAAGTATTGGCTGGCGGGATGGCTATCATAGGATAAAAACAACGGTTGTGCGGCAAGCGCTAAAGGGGCAATCTGCCGAAGCGCTGTATGAATACTAAATATAGTTATTCATAAATACGATGTATACAAGTATTCTAAAAAGTTGGTGATACTTTGGTTTTTTTGTATCACTAAGAACAATAAAAAATAATTATTGATTTCTATGATATACGAACAAGATTTTTGATAATCATCATAAGCAGAGTTAGCAACTACAATGTAGTTACTGACTCTGTTTTTATAAATTATTACTTAGAATAAGCAGGTTTAAAGTTCTATTGGAGCATATTAATTGAAATTTCTCTTGCATTCTATAGAGTAATATTATACAATGTAAAGGAAAAATTGAATTTGTGTATAAGTGTATACGATTATCCAATCTGTAAATATCATGAGGTGTCAGAGTAAAGGATTCCAAGGTACGCTTAATAAGGAGGAAAACTATGTCATTGACTTTATCAAAGAAGGCACAAGCAGTAAAGCCTTCCTCTACGCTTGCGATTACAGCAAGAGCAAAAGAATTGAAATCACAGGGTATGGATGTTGTTGGTTTTGGGGCTGGAGAACCAGATTTTAATACTCCAGATAATATTAATGATGTTGCTATTAAAGCAATTCATGATGGTTTTACAAAATATACACCTGCTTCAGGAACTTTGGAGCTAAAGGAAGCTGTCTGTAAGAAATTTGCTGAATGTAACAATTTACTATATAAACCAAATCAGATTGTAATCAGCAATGGCGGAAAGCATTCTTTAACTAATATATTTGCAGCAATCCTAAATCCAGGAGACGAAGTTATAATACCGGCACCTTATTGGTTGAGCTATCCTGAGATTGTAAAGTTATCGGATGGTGTTCCTGTATATATTAAGGCGAACAAAGACCAAAATTACAAAGTAACAGCGGAACAAATTGCAGCTGCATGTACCGATAAGACAAAAGCATTCATCTTAAATTCACCAAGTAATCCAACCGGAATGATCTATACAAAAGCAGAATTAGAAGCAATTGCTACTGTAATTGTTGAAAAGGATATCTATGTAGTCTCGGATGAAATCTATGAGAATTTAGTATATGGGGAAGATGCACATGTAAGTATAGCTTCTTTAAACGATGAAATCTATAAAAGAACAATAACCTGTAATGGATTAGCGAAAAGCTATGCAATGACAGGATGGAGAATCGGTTATACAGGCTCTTCCGTAGAAATTGCAAAATTAATGGGAAGTGTTCAAAGTCATCAGACCTCCAATCCGAATTCCATAGCACAAAAAGCAGCGGTTGAAGCTTTAAATGGACCACAGGATACGGTTGTTGCCATGAACAAAGAATTTGATGAGAGAAGAAAGTACATGGTAGATAGAATAAAAGCAATGCCGCTTGTAGATGCAATTACCCCACAAGGAGCTTTCTATTTATTTGTAGATGTTAACGCTGTTCTTGAGAAAGAGTATAAGGGCAGTAAAATTGCGACTGCAGATAAGCTTGCAGAAATTTTATTAAATGATTTTATGATAGCAGTTGTCCCATGCGGCGATTTTGGATTTGATGATCATATCCGACTTTCCTATGCAATTTCTATGACCCAAATAAAAAAAGGGTTGGATCGTATTGAAAACTTTGTAAATTCGTTATAGAATATGTTTATTGCCAATGGAATAATTGCCACCGAGCAATTATTCCATTTCGTAATTTATTCAAAGTAAAAACTATTCATGAATAAAAAACATATAACAGGAGGAAACAAAAGTGGCTATCGTTGGATTCATAGGAGCAGGTAATATGGGATACCCCATGCTACGTGGAGCAGTAAAAGTTTTTGGTACAGAACAGGTAATTTATACAGATGCAAGTGCAGAAAGATGCGAGTATGTAAAACAGGAAACAGGACTAAATTATGTGGGCGATAATAGTTTTGTTGCTTCATCTAGCAAATATATTGTTCTGGCGATAAAGCCACAATTCTATTCCGATGTATTACTTGATATTAAGAAGTATGTAAACGACAATCATATTATAATATCCATTGCACCTGGAATTACTACGGATGATGTGAAAAAAGAATTGGGTACTTTTGTAAGGGTGGTTCGTGCAATGCCAAACACGCCTGCAATGGTGGGGGAAGGCATGTCCGGTGTTTGTTATTCAAAAGATTCTTTTACAGAGGAAGAAAAGAAGATAATTGATACTTTATTTTCTTCTTTTGGCAAATATGAAGTGTTTGATGAAAGTCTAATGAATGCAGTAGTATGTGCAAATGGAAGCTCTCCAGCTTATGTATATCTGTTTATTGAAGCGTTGGCGGACAGCGTGGTGAAATATGGTATTCCAAGAGATAAGGCATACAGTTTAGCAGCACAAACTGTTCTAGGTGCTGCAAAAATGGTGTTAGAAACAAAAGAGCATCCAGGCAAGTTAAAAGACCAGGTATGTTCTCCAGGTGGAACAACTATTGCGGCAGTTTCTGCACTGGAAGAACATGGATTTCGTAATGCTGTGATGAAAGCAACGGACGCATGCTATGCAAAAGCAAGCTCTTTTCAAAAATAATCAAATAATCTTACGGATAATACAAAAGACTGGAGTTTCATATGAGTGAATTTAAGAGAATTAAAAGAGATATCGTGCAAAAAGGGAATATCATAGATTTTTATTTTGATACGATGCAATTACCGGATGAAAAGATTGTACAATGGGATTTTATCAATCATAAAGGTGCTGCAGCCGTTATTCCAGTGGATAAAGACGGAAAGATTATTATGGTAAGACAGTATCGAGGTGCAATTGATAAATATACCTTAGAAATTCCGGCAGGAGGTCTTAATCCAGGTGAAGACATGAAAACCTGTGCGGCAAGAGAGCTAGAGGAAGAAACGGGATATCATTCGGATAAGGTGGAACATCTGATCGATTTGTATACAACAGTTGCATTTTCCAACGAAAAGATAGGAATTTATTATGCGAATGATTTAGTAGCTACAAAGCAGAACCTAGACGAAGGTGAATATGTAACAATTGAAAAGTATACGATAGAGCAGTTGGTGCAATTTATTTTGGATGGTGTTATAGAAGACTCCAAGACCATTTCAGCAATTCTAACATATAAAACTAAAATGGGCTTATGACACCCAACCTAGATATGTAATATTGAAAATGTCGGTATCAAATTGATACCGGCATTATTTTTATGAAAGAATCATATGTTAGTGTTGACAGAAGAATTCATATTGCAGATGGAACCGGAGGTATTCCTATGAGTCATATACGTCTCTACTTAAGAAAACTCGGAGAAGTTAAACTCGGAATGTTAATAGCATTCATCGGTATTCTGATGGGTGTTTTATTTGCCAAACTATTTCGAGGGTTATATTGGAGTCAAATAGATATCCTAAACAAAGATTATTTTGAAACTATTAAAAATACGACCATAGATCATTCTGTTTTACTTCAATATGTTATGTGGAAGAATTTTCGTATCTTTGTCTTATTCTGGATTTTTAGTGCAACGGCTTTTGGAATAGCTTATATCGCGGCTTCTATTTGCTATGGAGGTTTTCAGATAGGATTCTTTGTAAGTGTTATTCTAATGAAATACCATTTGAAAGGTTTGTTATTAATCGTTGGTTACACCTTCCCGCATTCCCTCATATATATACCTCTTGCATTATTATGTTTAAGAAGCGGTTATTGGATGTGTCATAGCATGTATTATGATTCTAAATTGAGTAAAAGAGGGAAAGTAGAAAGAATTGCGAAACAGTTGATATTGATTATAATCCTTGGTGCAGTATTGATGATAGGAGGACTGCTAGAAACATATCCAGGTTCTTTTCTTTTGAAAAAGATATTACAAGTTTTTTAATCGTAATTTTTAAAGAATTTTACAAATAGGGTTTGCAATTAGTAAGAGTACAAATTATAATAAACCTATGATGTAAAATGAAGGGAATGTGATTTCATGAACATAGTACTGCAGGAATTCTTAAACTATATGTCTGAGATAAAAAAAGCATCTCAGAATACCATATCGTCCTATCGAAATGATTTGACTAAATTACTGAAGCATCTTAATCAACAGGGAATCACTGATGTTGAGAAAATAAGTGAGACAAGCATCAATTCCTATGTCCTTACTTTGGAGCGAGAAGGAATGTCACCTGCAACTGTATCAAGAAATATTGCCTCCATTAAAGCACTCATGTTTTATCTTATTCGAAAGGGATTACTTCGGAATGACCCTTCGGAGCGAATCAAACCTCCAAAAGTTGAAAAGAAACTGCCACATACCTTAAGTATGGAACAAATAAATGGGTTATTAGAACAGCCGGATAAAGAGACGAAGAAAGGCATCCGTGATAAGGCAATGTTGGAATTGCTTTATGCAACAGGACTCCGAGTGTCAGAGCTGATATCCATTCAATATGAGGATATCAATCTTAAGAATAAATACATACGATGCAATAATACTTATAAAGAACGTATCATTCCTTTTGGCAATAAGGCAAAACAGGCTTTGGAAGCATATTTTCAAAGTGTAAGGTCAGAGCTGATAGGCAAATTGGAATCCAATGTGTGCTTTACAAATCTTTCCGGAGAACCCATGAGTCGTCAAGGTTTTTGGAAGATCATCAAAAGCTATGGGAAAGCTGCCGGTATTGAAGATGAGATAACCCCACAGATATTAAGGCATTCATTTGCTGTTCACATGATGGAAAATGGTGCTGATATTCGAAGTGTACAAGAATTGTTAGGTTATTCGGATGTTACAAGTACACAGATTTATCTTCAAGCAAAAAAAGGGAAGATTCGAGATGTCTATGAAAATACACATCCGAGAGCATAAAAGAGTACTAATAAACGGACACGAAACCAAATTGTTGTTTCGTATCCGCTTTATTTTTATATTTTTAAAGATGATCTGCTATAGTATAAATTAATTTCTCAGATTCTTCCCAGCCTAAGCAAGGATCTGTTATGGATTTGCCATAGACATGTTCATCTACTCTTTGGCAACCTGGTTCAATATAGCTTTCAATCATAAAACCCTTAACTAATTTTTTAAGGTCTGGGTTGACAGATCGGCTATGGAGTATCTCTCTTACGATTCTTGGTTGTTCAGAGTATATTTTATTTGAATTGGCATGATTGGAATCAATAATTACAGCAGGGTTTAATAAATCACGTTGATTATACATGTCAAGAAGCCGAACTAAATCTTCATAATGATAATTTGTGATACATTGGCCGTGCTTATTAACAGCACCCCTTAATATGGCATGGGCCAAAGGATTCCCAGTTGTGTGTACTTCATAGGAACGATAAAGAAATGTATGGCTCCTCTGAGCTGCAACACAGGAATTTAACATAACAGAGAAATCTCCACTAGTTGGATTCTTCATTCCAGCAGGACAATCCATACCACTGATGGTTAAACGATGTTGTTGATCTTCCACTGAACGTGCTCCAACTGCTACATAGGATAAAATATCTTCAACATAAGGCCAGTTTTCTGGATAAAGCATTTCATCTGCAGCGGTCAGACCGGTTTCTGCAATTGCACGTAAATGCATTTTACGCATTGCAATCAACCCTTCTTGCAAGTCAGGTTCTTTTTCTGGATCAGGCTGATGAACAATTCCTTTATACCCCTCTCCAGTAGTCCTGGGTTTATTGGTGTAAATACGAGGTATAATAATGATTTTATCCTTAACCTTTTCTTGAACCTTAGCAAGTCGGTTTATATAATCGCAGACCGAATCTTCATTATCTGCTGAACACGGACCAATAATAACCAGAAACTTATCGGATGCCCCAGTAATAACATCCTTAATCTGACGATCCCGTTCTTTTTTTATTAAAGCATCTTTCTCTGGCAAAGGGTATTCACGAACTAATTCGGTTGGAGAGATAACTTTTCTATCAAAAATAAAACTCATACAATAGTCACCTTCACTTTCGTTAAATTAATGAAAACATATTGTTACATTTTATACTTAATAAAGAACATAGTCAACTCATTTTAAAGAATTATCGTTTTTAAGATTTAAAACATTGTTCATTGTTAATTAAAAAAATCAATTCCTTAAATAGATATAGTTGAATAATTTATCCCAAAACAATATAATTAGGATAATATAGGAGGTGTTACTTATGCGTATGTATGATTTGATTACAAAAAAGAAGAACGGAAAAATATTATCTTCCGAAGAAATAAGTTATATTGTTAAGGGGTTTACGGAAGGAGAAATACCAGATTATCAAATGTCGGCATTTCTTATGGCTGTTTGTATCAGGGGGATGAATAAAGAAGAAACGATAGCATTGACATTAGCTATGGCAAATAGCGGTGATATGCTTGACTTATCAGCAATTGAAGGGATTAAGGCTGATAAGCACAGCACTGGTGGTGTGGGTGATAAAACGTCTCTAATTCTTAGCCCAATGGTTGCATCACTTGGAGTGCCAGTTGCTAAGATGTCCGGCAGAGGGTTAGGACATACCGGTGGTACGATTGATAAATTAGAAAGCTTTGATGGATTTTCTACTTCCATCAGCACAGAGCAATTTTTTGAAAATGTAAATCGCATGAAGTTAGCAATTGTAGGACAAACTGCAAATCTTGCCCCAGCAGATAAAAAGATCTATGCCTTGAGGGATGTAACAGCCACCGTTGATAATATTTCCCTAATAGCCAGCAGCATTATGAGTAAGAAAATAGCATCTGGTTCCGATGTTATTGTTTTGGATGTAAAAACTGGTAGCGGTGCTTTTATGAAAACCTTGGAAGATTCTATTGCGCTTGCGAAAGCAATGGTTGAGATTGGGACAGGTGTTGGCAGAGAGACATATGCTGTAATAACCGATATGAATCAACCCCTTGGTAGAACCGTAGGCAATTCGATCGAAGTGATTGAAGCAATCCAAACGTTACAAGGAAATGGACCGGAGGACCTGCTGAATGTAAGTGTAACGCTTGGAAGTTACATGCTTTTAGGTACGAAGAAAGTAGGGTCTTTTGAAGAAGGTAAAAAGTTAATGCTCCAGACAATTACAAATGGCGCAGCCTTAAATAAACTTGCTGAATTTGTTCGAGTACAGGGTGGAGATGATAAAGCAGTATATAATACTGAATTATTTCCAAAAGCTTCTATTGAGGAAGAGGTTCTTTCTGATTATGAAGGTTATATCACGAACATAATTACAGATGAGATTGGTATGACCTCTTTAGTACTAGGAGGTGGTAGAGAGACAAAAGATAGCGTGATAGATCTCACCGTAGGTATTCGAATCTTAAAGAAACTCGGAGATAAGGTAGAAAAAGGAACCGTGCTTGCCATATTGTATGGAAATGATAAAGAAAAAGTACAGGCAGCTAAAATTAGATACCTTAGTGCAATTACCATTGCAGCAAAAAGACCGTCCTCAGTAAAAACAATCTATGGAATCGTTACAAAGGATGGAGTTACTTTATTTTAAGTAATGTAAATTCAAAATAGTAAGGAGAACAACAGATGAATGATAGAATTCCAAAGCCTGGTGAAATATATAAGCATTTTAAAAACCGACTTTATCAGATTATAACAGTAGCTATTCATTCGGAAAATCAAGAAAAAATGGTTGTATATCAGGCATTGTATGGAGATTTCAGAACTTATGTAAGACCACTTTCTATGTTTGTTAGTGAAGTCGATAAGGTAAAATATCCGGATGTACAACAAAAGTATCGTTTTGAGCATATTATACTGAATGAGGAAATAGAAGCGGAACCAGAAGATAATCTTATTCGTAAAGAAATATCAGAGATCATGAAAAAATCAAAAGATGTTGAGTTATCGAATGAGAATATAAAAGAAGAAGTGAATCCTATTTTGCTTGATTTTCTGGATGCAGATTCTTATGAAGAGAAGTTAATTATTCTTAAGAGTAATCAAGAAAATATTAATGACCAGTTATTAAGTGACATGGCGGCATCTATGGATTGTACTGTTGAAGAAGGTAATATAGAGGACCGTTTGAACGGGCTCATATTCTGTCTACAAACATTTGCACGGTTTGAGAATAACAGGCTCTAGTCATACTATTTCATAGAATTATATAATCTGCACTTTATATGGTATTTCACATAAGATACTTATTGGATGTACTTTTGTTATTTCCAATATAAAATAAGGAGCGGATTCGTATGAAATATATTAAAACTAATTTTGTGTATAAACCATGTCCAACACTATCTAAGCATGTGCATGAGATACAAGGTACTTTGGATATGACCAGTAATTATGAAGAACAGCATAATCACAACTTTGCCGCGATTTCAGATGAAGGGATACCCATCGGATCAAATGATCATATTCATGAAGTAAGGTTTCAAACAGATGCTTTTCATCATCATACACATGAGTTCATTGGAAGAACATCTGGCGCCGTACCGGTAGGAGATCATCACGTCCACTTCTTAAATTCAGAAACGGACTATGAGGAAGGGCACAATCATAGGTTTAATTTTGTAACATTCATAGATAATTTCAAAGACAACAAATAAGTTAAGTAAGGCTAATACAATATTTGAAAGTTTGTATTAGCCTTCATTTTTTCTTTTTCATAAGAAAGTTACAGGATAAATTATGTGATATGGTCACAGATATTAATAGAAATTCCATTATAATTATGCTCATAGGTAAGTAATAAATAAAAATTAATAAAAATGAAAAACCTAGGAGGAAGATTAGATGGTTAATTTTTTAAGGAGAGATGATAGTAAAGTAATTAATATAAATGATATGGACAACCTTATTGGTAAGGTGGAACTAATTGACATAAGAGAAGCGTTTGAATATAAAAGTGGAAGCTTAAAGACCGCAAAAAACATACCGATGGGTAATTTGTTAACTAGCCCAGAGAAATATTTGGTAAAAAATAAGGCATATTATATCATGTGTCAGTCAGGTGGAAGAAGTGGAAGAGCTACAAAAGTACTTACAAAACAAGGTTTCAATGTTATTAATGTTGCTGGCGGCATAGGTTCCTATGTAGGATCAATGAAAAAATAGAAATAATCAAGTATGAATAACGTTAAAAAATTTAAAAACTCTGATTTCAAAACATTGATTTTGAATTCAGAGTTTTTTGAGTGTAACTAAATACAAACAACGATTACTTCGCTATTTTTTTAATATTACATCTGATACAGTTGAAATTGGACAGATTGTACACCATGTTCTGGGTTTATAAACCAATGCAAGAATCAATCCAAGAAAGGTAGTGGTCATCATCATTGAATAAAAGCGATATGACAGATGCGTCACCCAAGGTGCTATATTCAATATATCAAATAACTGGGGCATTTCAAATGGAAGGGGTATGAGTATTAGAAAGCGCAGATGTTCCATTGGTAATCTCATGCCTCTTGCTACGGCAAGTGTGGTCATTAGTATAAAAGTAAGACTGACACCAAAATAAGCTAGCATGACCCATTTCATTTTTCCTTTCATAAAGAAATGTGGCGTTTTTAGACCTGACCATTTTTTTGCCTTTCCACAAGTGGTATATAAACTTGCTCTAGGACAATAACCTTGGCACCAAGTTTTCTTTCGGTTTTTTATTAATAATATAATTGGTAATGTCATGCAGACTATACCTAATAATGAAAAGTGTATATTTACAAAACCCAATAGAAAGAAAGAGATTGTAATTAAAAACAAATATTTATGATTACGCATATTTCACCTCATATAATTTTTTAGATGCATTTTGCCTATTGTTTCTTAAATACTTTATAATTTCTGTACCTGCTTTTGCTCCTTCGTATACTGCTTTCGATATCTGCAATAATCCACCGGTGCAGTCTCCGGCAGCATAAAGACCAGGTATGTTAGTTGACATGTTTTCATCTACTACTATTTTGTTGTTTTGTGTTTCTGCACCAATTTTTTTTGCCAAATCTGTACTTCCAGCAACGCCAATTGCTACAAAAATGCCAGAGAAATTAATTATCTCTCCATTTTGGAAATGAACTTCTTCGACTACATCATTGCCACTAATTGAATCAATGATATTGGTATTAACCTTAATTTTTTCGGGAACTTTAAAATCAGGGTCTTTTCCATTGGTAAGAATCGTAACAGAGTTTGAAGTAGGAAGTAATTCCATAGCCTCGTGTAATGCATAATTTCCATTGCCAAAAACAACTACATCTTTACCTCTGTAAAAGAAAGCATCACATACAGCACAGTAGCTAACCCCATGACCTTCATATTCCTGTAAACCTTTGATTTTCGGAGCCGTTCTGGAAGTTCCAGTAGCAAGGACAACACTGTCAGCTTCATACTCTCCACCCTTAGTGATAACAGTTAATTTATTACCATAAGTGATTCCTAAAACTTCGTCTGATACGATTTCTGCACCAAGTCTTCGCGCACCTTCTATACCTTCTGAAATCAGATCCATTCCCGATATAGGTTTACTGAAACCATAATAATTTTCAATCTCAGAGGCTTTACCTAAAGCACCATGATCCTTACCAATAATCTTGGTGTTGATACCGGCCCTTGTTGTATATAGTGCAGTCGAAATACCTGCAGGACCATTTCCAATAATAATTACATTTGACATAATTAATTCCACCTTTCTCTTGAACTGTATAGAGTATAGCAATAATAATACCGTTTGTTCTGTGACAGAATCACATGGAATGATACAATATCGAACCGGCTTTTAGAATGTGAGACCTCACTGTTGAATTAAAAAAACAATTGGTTTATAATGTAAAAATAGATGTTACTTTTTTTAATATGCTACAATCCATACTATCTTCATAAAGGAGGGCTTATTTTGTTGATTCGGATACATTTTAGGTATAATGAAGAAACATGGACCACTTACAATAAGACGCTTACTATTACAATACTAATTATATCGGTGCTAGCTTTTATCGGGTCTTTCGCCGAATCAAATAATCCAAGTGAAAAGCCTAATTTCATTGTGTTAGGTCTTATATACATTGTGCTAGGCCTTGTATATTTGTTCTTTGCAATAAGAGCACTTAAGATTTGGCTTAAAAGAAAGAATCTCATGGATGGTGCTCGCATTTGTCAAGGATATATCATTAATAAGATTGTTACAAGTGGATGGAGAAGAACTTCTGTAGATGATAGTAGTCATGGGTGGTACTCCTACATTAGTTTGTTAGTACAGTATGTTGATCCCTATACGGGAGTAGTAAAGCAATTGGAAACGCCAATCGTAAATGGAGATCCGTTTACTTATTTATCGTCATTGGATGTTGCGGTATATGTAAAACCAGACGGAAGCGCATGGGCAACAGAGTTTAAATGGATCAAATCCTTAAAAGATAGTTGGAGCCGAAATAATCCAGAAGAAGCCAATCGTATCAAACCAATACAGAAAGACGAATAAAGTTAATATGTAAAAGATGCTTGACATTATATGTAAAGTAAACTATACTTTAAATGTAAAGCAAACTATACCTTTTAAAGTATGTGATAAATATCTATTTGCATTTGTTATCAGACAAGGTATAATTTAACTATTAAAAAACAAATGTCAGAAAGGACAAGGGAACATGATAAAAAAAAGAATCCTTGCATTAGTACTAATGTTTGTTGTATGCCTTACCATGATACCATCTATAAGTGTGAGCGCAGCGAAAAAGGATAAAAATTATTCGGAAAAAGAAACAGAGAAATTAAAAGCCGAAGCAGAAGATAGTAATGTGCCAATATTTAGTGAATGGGCAACCAAGGATTTAGTAATGGGTGATAGATTTAATATCTATCCATTATCCTGGTATGAAAACACCTTAACTGCTCCGATTACAAAAGAACAAATGAATCAGTTAGTCTCTGGATTTAGTGAAAAGATAAGTAAAGCAGAAGGTGTAACAGTAGTAACAGGTTCTGCTATTGAAGTAAAGGATAATATGACCGTACAAGAAGTACTAAATACATTTTATACGGTTTTATCCAATCATACTTATACAAAGGATATCGAACTGAATGATACCTTTGGTATTGAATCCTTTATGAAAGAAAATGGTATATTTATTGGAAAAAATGGAGAACGCGGACTGACAGAAAAGTGTACTACGGAACAGGCCTGTGTATTTGCTACACGACTGGTAACCTATGTCTATGATAAATTAGATGCGGCCAGCAAAGGATTTTTATGGAAGATAACAAAAAATGAGAATACGATCTATTTACTTGGATCTATTCACGTGGCAGATTATAGTCTTTATCCATTTAGCGAGGACATGCTTACAGCTTATGAGCAATCGGATGCCCTTGTTGTAGAAGTGAATTTGAATGATCAGGAAGGATTGGCTGCATTTACCTCTTTTGTATATTATTCGGATGGGACTACGCTAAAAGACCATGTTTCTCCAGAGTCTTATGAAAGAGCAGTAAATCTTGCAGCAAAATACGGTATTCCAGAGTCTATGGTTTCTCCCTTAAAAGCATGGTATTTATCTAATTTCTTTACAACTATGGCAGCTGCAGATTCCCTTGATAAGGAAGCAGCAACGGCAACTGCTCTTGGAATTGATAATAGCTTTATGACAGACGCTATCATTGGGGGTAAACCTATTCAAGAAATTGAGGGTTATGAAATGCAAGGCAAGATGTTTGATGGATTTTCCGGTGAATTGCAGGAGTATCTTCTTAACAGCAGCATGGATAACTTAAACGAGACATTAAATGGAACTAAGGTAACTGATAAGTCAGATACTTTACTGAAACGCTGGTTATCGGCTTGGCAAGATGGTGATATTGATTCTTTTAAGAATGCATATAATGTAGATAATGAGGTTCTTGGTGATACCTTTAAAGAAAATAAATATGAAAATGTTGAAGAATTACTTTCCGAATACTACATGGCATTATTGACCAACCGGGATAGAGGAATGGCCGATTATATTGATGCTTTACTGAAAGAAGAAGGCAAAAATACTTACTTTGTTGTTGTTGGTTCTCTACATTATCTAAGTAATTATAGTGTTTTGGATATATTAGAAGAGAAAGGTTATGAAATAAATCAAATCAATTAGTAGTATTATTTAAGGGATTAATACTCGGAGCATATGCCGTGATAGATTATTGGATGAATCTGTCGCATATGCTTCGAGTTCTTTATTAAAAGATTGCTCTTTCTTTATAAAAAATTTAATAATTTATGGAAAAAATTAATATATTCTCGTGGTAATTTATGTTAGAATAGTAATCGGGTTCGACCTATCAATAAAAGATGATTTTGCTGAAGGAAATAATTTAGAGTATAATGCATAGAGACAACTATATTACAAATACAATGTAGCAAAATATGGTAAAGGACGATAAGGATTGGTTAAAAAATCGATATCTCATTTGTTTCGTTTTCGTGGAGCCATATCCCTAGTATATTATGTTACATTATTTGCCTTAGTATGGTATTTCATAATACCACATACATCCATGTATTATAGAAATGATTTTTTTAATCCATTTTGGCAAAGGTTGAATGAAGAAGATATTGTTTTGTCAAAGGGTGAAGTGTTTAAGCTATATGTAATGGGAATAAATAAAAAAGTAAGCTTTTCTTCTACTGATATTAAGGTGGCCGATGTCGATCTATTTGGAAATGTAACTGCTTACCGCAGTGGTACCACCATAATACGAGCAAAAGTTGACGGTAAAGTATTAAAATGCCGTGTAAGGGTTATTAAAATTAATAAAGAAAGCTTAAATTTAAAAATTGGTAAAAGTGTAAAATTAAAAATTAAGGGGGTTTGGTTTGGCGTTCGTTGGAAAAGCAACGATACTTCAATTGCAGTCGTAAGCCGATATGGAAAAGTGACTGCTGTATCAAAAGGAAATGTTATTATATATGGGAAAGTCAGGGGGAAAGAGGTAAAATGTATTGTTAATGTGAAATAACTGGGAGGAAATGAACATTCCTATGTGTCACTGCATCAAATCAGTGTACTGAAGATATAAACAAAAAAGGAAGGATAATTAATATGAAAATAATTCAGAGGTTTAAAAACATAAAACGTAAGAAGTTAACTATATTTGTTGTAGTAGTCGTAGTATTAATACTGATTTTAAAGATAAAAAGCAGTTTTAGTGGTTCAAAGAACAACCTAGATGCTTCCATACAATCAGTTAAAGTAGAAACCAGGGATATTACCTCCATTTTATCTTCTAATGGAGTTATAGAACCTTTAAATACATATGAAGTATCAACTCTTGTTGAAGGAGAGATTTTAACAGCTGATTTTGAAGAAGGCGATCATGTTGAAGAGGGTGATATCCTTTATCAGATTAC
Organism: Bacillota bacterium; assembly: GCA_023443225.1. Lineage (GTDB taxonomy): Bacteria > Bacillota > Clostridia > Lachnospirales > Lachnospiraceae > Anaerocolumna. Next base: position 70,246 of record JAEZVF010000024.1, on the reverse strand, counting down.
TACCAAGGATATTGACGATGTCATTGGTAATAATGAAACAGCTGTTACAAGAGCAGAGAAAAGTTATGAAAAAGCGAAAAGCGATTATGCCGTTGCGTTAGATAATTATAATGAAGCACAACAGGATTACAATACTGCTGTTTCCAAATATGGTACTCCGAATGTAAGCACAAAAGCTGCTGGAGTTGTTAAGAATTTGCTTGTAAAAGAAGGCGATAAGATTATGGAAGGTAGTCAGATTGCTGAAATATATGACAATACCTATATGCTTCTGACTGTTCCCTTTAATTCTTACGAGGTGAGTGGGAATTTAGTTGGTAAATCAGCTGAAGTATTTATTACTTCTAATACAGAAAGTATCAAAGGTGAAGTGACTGAGGTCAGCAATATAACAGAAACTTTGTCCGGCAATAGAATTGTAAAGATGGTAACCATTAAGGTAAAGAATCCTGGAGGAATTACTGCTTCGGCTTCTGCAACTGCTACTATAGGTAAGCTCTCCTGTAGTTCAGAGGGGACATTTAAAGAACTAGAAAATACAATTATAACTTCAGATCGAAATGGTGAAGTAGCTACTATTGTTAAAAAAGGAACAAAGTTAAATAAAGGCGATACCATTTTAACCTTAACTGGAGATTCTGTTGATAATCAACTGGATGCTTATTCACAGGCACAAAAATCCGCCAAGGTTGCATTAGACAATGCAGAATTTGCAATGGAATCTGCAAAGGATTCTATACAGGACGCAAAAGACTCTTTGCAGAATCAAGTAGATAATAAGGTGGATTATAATATTACTGCACCAATATCTGGCCAGATTATCAGCAAAAACAGACTTGCAGGTGACGTAATAAATATGAATAGCAAAGGAAGTTTGTGTATTATTTATGATTTATCTGCCCTAAAATTTAAGATGAAAGTTGATGAATTGGATATTTTAAATCTGAAAAAGGGTCAAGAAGTAAAGGTGACCTGTGATGCACTGAAAGATGTTGAATTTAAAGGTGTAATTACCAATCTCAGTCTATTAAGCGAATCTACCAGTGGTGTTACACAATATCCTGTTACCGTTAGAATTGATGATGTTGGAAAACTACTTCCAGGTATGAATGTGGACGCTGAAATCATTACAAAAGAGGTAAAAGGCGTTATGGCAATTCCAAGTGCAGCATTGATGAGTGGAGATGTAGTATATGTTGCAGATCCTTCAGTTAAGGAAGCAGTTGGAATGGTTCCGGTAGGATATAAGGAAGTAAAGGTAGAAACAGGTATTACAGATGGTAAATATATTGAAATTATCAGTGGCTTAACAGGTACGGAAGAGATTTATATGGATCCAGCCTATATCCCTGATGTAGTTACCGAAGATGTTGAATAGCAGGGGGTGAGTTCAGTTGAATGAAAATGTGAGTGTTAACATAGGTGAGACAAATACGATCCAACAGACAGAGAATGACGTAGCGCCACTTATAGAATTAATTGACATATATAAAATTTATCAAATGGGTGATAATGAAGTCCATGCAAATTACGGAATCAATCTCAAAATTTATCCCGGAGAATTTGTAGCAATCGTAGGTAAATCGGGAAGTGGAAAATCCACCATAATGAATATCATCGGTGCATTGGATGTACCATCTTCCGGTCAGTATTTTTTAAAAGGGCAGGATGTTAGCAAAATGAAAAGTGACGACCTAGCCGAGGTTCGAAATAAAACGATAGGATTTATCTTTCAACAATATAACTTACTACCAAGGCAGAATTTGCTTGAAAATGTGGAATTACCTTTATTATATGCTGGTATAGGAATGAAGCAAAGAAAGGAAATGGCATTGGAGGCACTTGATAGGGTCGGGATAAAAGACAAATACAAAAACTTCCCCAATCAACTATCTGGTGGACAGCAGCAAAGAGGCTCGATTGCGCGGGCGTTGGTAGGAAATCCATCCCTTATTCTGGCAGACGAACCTACTGGTGCTCTTGATTCCAGAACAAGTCGTGAAGTTTTAGACTTCTTAAAGAAATTAAATGCAGAAGGAAATACAATTGTACTTATCACTCATGATCGTACGATAGCAGAAGAGGCACAACGTGTAGTGCGTATTCATGATGGTAGAATCAATTTTGATGATTCTGTGGAGGAATATAAGAAACTTTATAATTAGAAACAGTACATCAAGCAGAAAGAGGTTACCATGAATATAACGCAAGCATTTAAATCAGCGTGGAAAAGTATGATCAGTAATAAATTAAGGTCCTTTCTTACCATGCTTGGTATGATTATAGGTGTGTCTTCAGTTATTATTCTAACGGGTCTTGTTCAAGGGGCAACGAATTTCATTCTATCTACTTTCATGAATGTTGGTACGGATGTCATGGAAGTAGATATATTAAGTACAGAGACAAGATATGTCACTGTGGATGGAATGAATGATTTTATAGAAGACAATCCAGATCTATATGGGGACATTTCCCCCGTAATTTTTTCAAATGGTAAAGTAAAAAAAGGCACCGATACAAAAGACTATACGATTGTAGGTGTAGCGCCAGTTATTCAAAAAATGGTCAATGCAGCCACAACTTCAGGACGTTTTCTGGAGTATGCGGATATTAAGTATGGAACGAACAGCTGTGTAGTTGGAGCGGACATAAGTAAAGAATTTTTTGGAGGAAAAAGTCCAGTTGGGGAATCGATTAAGATTGACGGACATACTTTTACCATTGTTGGTACACACGATTCTTACAGTGATAAATATATTTATATTCCCTATACTAGTGCATGTAAATTGAATGGTACTAATATAGTTTCAACCTTCGAAATTATTATAAAAGATACCAGCAATGTTGAGCCGGCCGTTCAAAAATTAAAGAGCTATCTATATAGTATAATGAAAGATAAGGACCTGTATTATGTGAATACAATGAAACAATTGTTAGATATTGTAAATACAGTAGAAGCAATCTTGTCTGCTGCACTGAGTGGAATTGCAGGAATCTCACTATTGGTTGCAGGAATTGGGATTATGAATATTATGCTAGTAACGGTAGTGGAAAGGACCAAAGAAATTGGTATTCGAAAATCGATGGGTGCTAAGAAAAAGGATATTACAAGACAATTTGTCATTGAAGCTGCTATGATTAGTGGGCTTGGTGGATTGATTGGAATTGTTTTCGGTATTTTATTAACAAATCTATTGGGTGGTTTCATAGGAAGTGTGGCTGCTAGTGCAATGGGAAATGTAGGTACCTTTACTGCTTCTCCTTCTTTTTCCTCAATTTTATTAGCTTTTGGAGTTTCTACAGGTATTGGAATATGCTTTGGTTATCTGCCTGCAAAGAAGGCAGCAAATCTAAATCCTATTGATGCCTTAAGAAGTGAATAATAACATTGTATAAAATTGTATGTAGAAAGAGGTTAGCATGAATATAACACAATCGTTTAAATTAGCATGGAAAAGTATAGTAGGGAATAAACTGCGTTCATTTCTTACCATGCTGGGTATGATTATAGGTGTATCTTCCGTTATCATTTTAACGGGTCTTGTACAAGGTGCGACGAATTTTATTCTTTCTACCTTTATGAATATCGGTCCGGATGTTATAGCAGTCAATATATACAGTACCGATACCAGATATGTTACAGACGAAGAGATGAGTAAATTTATAAGTCAAAATGGTAATTTGTACCGTGATGAATCGCCTATAGTGTATGATAAGTACAACGTTAAAAATGATACCAATAACTATGAATGTAGTGTTCTGGGAATCGCCCCTTCTTACCAGGATATGTATAATATATCGATATCTTCTGGACGTTTTGTAACGTATGCAGATATAAAATATAGAACCAACAGCTGTGTCATTGGAGCTAACGTAGTCAAGGAAGTTTATGACGGAAAGGTTTCTGTAGGGGACACCTTAAGAATAAAAGGTTTGAAATATACTATCATAGGTATACATGAGTCCTATGATGATAATTATATCTATATTCCCTATACAAGTGCAAGTAAACTTACCGGTACAAATAGAACTTCTTATTATTCAATCACAGCAAAAGACGTGGACAATGTACAGATGGCTGTAGACACGCTGGAAAAATTCTTACTTAGTAAAATGAAAGATGATAATTTATATTATATTGAGACTGCGAAACAGTACTTGGATATAATTAAATCCGTGGAAGGAGTACTGTCCACAGCATTAAGTGGAATAGCAGGGATATCCCTTTTGGTAGCTGGAATTGGAATCATGAATATAATGTTGGTCTCTGTTGTAGAAAGAACAAGAGAAATCGGTATTCGAAAATCTCTTGGTGCTAAGAAAAAGGATATCATTAGACAATTTGTAATAGAAGCAGCAACAATCAGTGCATTGGGAGGATTAACAGGGGTACTTTTTGGGATACTTGTTACAAAAGGATTATCCAGTTTACTTGGAGGAATGGCATCCGGTGCGCTGGGGAATGTTGGTGAATTTACTATAAATACTTCTTGGTCAGCTATTCTCTTAGCCTTTGGAGTATCTACCGGTATTGGTATCATCTTTGGCTATATGCCGGCAAAAAAAGCAGCAAACTTAAGTCCAATCGACGCTTTAAGAGCAGATTAATAGAATGTTATACATAAATATAATATTTTCCGAATAGGTATTTATCAACAAACATTTCATGTGGAGATATTATAATGGACAGGATAACAAAGCAAGAGCTAAAGGCAATGAAAGATGTAGATGTCAGATCGGTAGATCCGGACATGTTAGTGGATATAAGGGACGTAAAAGTAAATATGGATTTACCGAAGAACGAGAGGATTCTTGATTTTATGAAACAAATCAAGAATCCTTATTGTTTTAAATGTGATGATATAATAATAAAGGTTACGTTTGAGGATAATGAGGTCTAAAATCATGGCATGCTGACTAAAATATATTAAGTATATTTTGGACGTGAGGTAATAAATGAAGAGATTTATAATCCTTCTAATAAGTATTATTTTACTAATGAACACTTTGTTCTTCATGCCGGTTGATGCAAAGGCAGAAGAGGATCAGTTGGATATAACTTCTACATCAGCAGTTTTAATAGAAGGATCAACCGGAACGATAATCTATGAAAAGAACAAGGATGAAAAGTTAAGACCTGCCAGTATTACTAAAATTATGACCTTATTGTTAATATTTGAAGCACTTGATAGTGGTAAGATTGCGTTAACAGATATGGTTACAATAAGTGAACATGCAGCTTCTATGGGAGGTTCACAGGTATATTTAGAACCTTATGAACAACAGGATGTAAATACTATGATTAAATGTATCAGTATTGCTAGTGCAAATGATGCAAGTGTTGCCATGGCAGAAGCGATTGCTGGTTCTGAAGAAGAGTTCGTGAAAAAAATGAATGAAAGAGCAAAAGAATTAGGCATGAATAATACACATTTTGTTAATTGTTGTGGGCTTGATGTAGATAACCATTATTCTACGGCCTATGATGTTGCCCTAATGTCGAGGGAATTAATTACCAAGCATCCAGAAATCAGCAACTATTCCACGGTTTGGATGGATACATTTGTACATACGACAAAGAAAGGGCAGAGTGAATTTGGTTTAACAAATACCAATAAACTAATAAAATTTTATAAAGGTATCACAGGATTAAAGACCGGGTCTACCAGTCTGGCTAAATATTGTCTTTCTGCTACGGCAAAAAGGGAAGGGATGGATTTAATCGCTGTCATTCTGGCCGCTCCAGAGACCAAAGTTAGATTTAGTGAAGCAGCAAAACTGCTCAATTATGGATATGCAAACTGTAGTATATATACTGACAATAATCAGGATATGGTAGTGACTCCGATACCCGTTAAGAAGGGAGTCGAGGTTGCATTAAAATATCGAGTTAATAAAGAGTTTTCTTACCTGTGTCTAAAGGAAACCAATCCTGCTGATATAACGAAAGAAATTACAATCAATGAAATGATAACTGCACCTGTGAAAGAAAATGATAAAGTTGGTGAAGTTACCTACTTTATAAAGGGAAAGCAAATTGGAACAGTGGATATTGTTGCAGCAGAAAACATATCAAAAGCTAACTTTATGGACTTTTTTAAACGGGCTCTGGATCGTCTATTTCTTTAAATTAGTCCTATAGACCATCAGAACAGTCTATGTTATAATCTAAGGTGAATTTTAAGGACACCAAATTGTGCTTTTGCACTTTTTGGTGCCCTCTAACAATGTATTTTGGAGGTAGTTATGCATGTATTATTGGTGCTTGGTATTATCCTATGTGTCATTATTCTAGATTCAATATATGAAAGTAGTAAGTTGGAGGTTACGCAGTATCGTATCAAATCCGAAAAAATACCCCAGACTTTTAGCGGAAAAAGGTTAATGATTCTTGCAGATCTCCACAATAACAGTTATGGGAAGGGTAATGTAAGATTATTGAATGCAATTCATGAGAGAAAGCCGGATTATATACTAATTGCTGGAGATATGATAGTTGGAGCAAAAAACAATAAGAATAACATTACCTTATCATTTCTTTCAAAACTTGCGAAGCAGTATCCAATTTTTTATGGTTATGGAAACCATGAGCAGAAGGTAATGCCTGGTGGTGATAACTATGATGGAAGCTTTGATGAATTCAAGAAAAGCTTGGAAAAGCTGGGGGTTCATTTTTTAGATAACAAACAAATTCGTATAACACATAAGGACGATACCATAATCATAACAGGCCTTATGATAGAAAAAGAATACTTTAAAAAAATAAAGCGACCTAAAATGAAAACCGAAAATCTTCAAAAATTAGTAGGAATTGCAGATAATCAATGTTATAATATATTGATAGCCCATAATCCAGTTTACTTTTCAAACTACTCAGATTGGGGTGCAGATTTAACAGTATCTGGTCATATTCATGGTGGAATTATTCGTTTACCAGGGTTAGGGGGTCTGATTTCTCCTCAATATAAATTCTTTCCTAAGTATGATGCAGGTATATTTGAAAATGATGGTAAGACCATGCTTGTTTCAAGAGGACTAGGATTGCATACGATTAAAATTAGAGCATTTAACCGTCCTGAAATCATGATGGTAACATTAGTACGGAACGTGTGAACTTGGAGGACAATAATGAAAATACAACTTATTCGGCTTGCTGCGGCTTTACTTGCCGGAAGTATTGTCATGATACTTCATGAATTACCCAAAGCTATGATATACAAACGTATTAACAGTAGCAATGGGGTGAAAAGCAAGCATAATATATACAGATTACATCACTATATCGATCCAATTGGTTTAATTTTATGTGTTACAAATCAGGCTGGTTTTTCTAAACCATATATGTATCGAATTAAAGATAAAAAGACTAATTTTATCCTTGGTATCGCAGGATTTTTAAGTTTATCTATCATTTTTATGGTTAGCATGATTCTGTTGAAATTTGGAATTGGAATGGAAGCAAATTTTTCTTATTTAGAATCAACGGGGTTACTGGAACTGTTCTTTCAATGTACCTTGGTTTATATTGCTTTAATTAGTATCAGTATGTTACTAGTAAATTTGTTCCCTATATCAACCTTTGATATGGGTTTATGTATTGCTGGTAAATCTCCCACAAAATATTTCACGATAATTCGGAATGATTATTTTATTAAGATGTTGTTGGTTCTGGTAATTATGTTTCGATTCATAACAAGTGTAGGAACGCTTATCATGAGTGCTTTATTGTAAACAGATAAGGAAGAAAGATACAGAAAGGCGACAACCTATGAGTATACCAGTGAAATTAGAAGCATTTGAAGGACCTTTGGATCTGTTGCTTCATCTGATTGATAAGAATAAAGTTAATATTTATGACATTCCAATTGTTGAGATTACAGAACAGTATATGGAATATATTAAAATGATGGAGACGAAGAATTTGGACATTATGAGCGAGTTCTTAGTCATGGCAGCGACTTTAATTAATATCAAATCAAAAATGTTATTACCCAAGGATGAAGCAAAAGAGGAAACAGAGGAAGATCCAAGAAAAGAATTGGTGGAGCGTTTGCTCGAATATAAAATGTATAAATATATTTCTTTTGAACTAAAAGATAAAGAAATGGATGCTGCAAAAATTATATTTAAAGCTTCCAGCCTTCCACCTGAAGTATCTAATTATAAAGAAGAAATAGATACTGCAGGGTTATTGTCTGACCTGACATTGGCAAAACTACATGCGATATTCCAGACAGTAATGAAAAAACAGGTGGATAAGATCGATCCGATCCGAAGTAAATTTGGCAGAATTGAAAAAGAAGAAATTAATTTTTATGAAACCATTCAAAATATACAAAAATACGGTTTACAACATAAATCATTTAGTTTTCGAAGGTTTCTTGAAAAACAAACCGGTAAAATGGAAATTATCGTAGCATTTTTAGGTATTTTAGAACTGATGAAAATTGGACAAGTAGAGATTGTACAAGAGAGTCTATTCGATGATATTACTATAGACTTTATAGGAAACGGCATAGTAGAATTTGATGATTCCGTTGTACTAAATTAAGATAATTATCGGAGGAAGCCATGGAGATTAAGAAACTACAAGCTGCTATTGAAGCCATATTATTTACCATGGGAGAAGCAGTTGAATTAGAGAGAATAGCCGCGGCTGTGGATCATGATGTAGACACTACGCGTAGAGTGATCCATAATATGATGGATCAATATGATACAGAAGAAAGAGGAATTCAAATCATTGAATTGGATGGTGCTTTCCAAATGTGTACAAAAGCAGAAATGTATGAAAGCATTATTAAGATTACTCACATACCCAAAAAGCATATATTAACGGATGTTTTGCTTGAAACCTTATCCATTGTTGCATATAAACAACCGATTACGAAGCAGGAGATTGAAGCAATCCGAGGTGTAAAATGTGATCATGCAGTCAATAAATTAATTGAGTATAGCTTGGTCTGTGAAGTTGGTAGAATGGATGCGCCGGGAAGACCCATATTGTTTGGTACAACAGAAGATTTCTTAAGAAGTTTTGGTATTCAGTCTCTTGAAGACTTACCAATCATAAACCCAGAGAAGGTTGAGGATTTTAAATTAGAAGCAGAAGAGGAGATACAATTAAAATTAGATATCTGATATTGGTTTGTGAGTCATTCGTCCAATTTAGGTCATAGTATGAACTGTTATAAACTGATGAGATACAAATCAATATTAATTGAGAACGAAAAGAACCATGCCAGTATAAAGCTTATTGGCATGGTTCTTTTTCGTTTATTTATAATAAAAACCCACAGATTGGTTATAATATCTGCGTATAAATTACAAATATCAAACATGTTGAGGGGTTACCCGATAGTTTCACAGGCAGAAAGAGGTTAGCAATGGACGTTTTGCATGATCAAAAAAATGGAATTACCGCATTGTTTGCAAAAACGATTGATGAGAATATAGATACTATGGATGCATTGTTTAAGGATTGTGGTGATATAGTTAAGCGTCGCCTTACGATTGGCGGAAATAATAAGGTCGATATTTACTTTATCTATATAGATAATATGGTAAGCAAGGATTTATTGGAAGAAGATACCTTACGCTATCTAATTTATAAAATGGATGACCTTCCGGCTGATAAGCAATTTGACTATATTAAGGAAAAAGGACTTAGATCTGCAGATATATCAGAAGTTATTACTGTGAATGAAGCAGCACAGTTTATCTTGTCAGGTGATACGATTATATTGGTTGATGGTTATGATAAAGCACTTAAGGTTTCCGTCAGAGGATTTGCCAATAGAGGTGTACCAACCAGTGAGAATGAAGTGGCTATCAGGGGGTCGAAGGAAAGCTTTAGTGAGGCATTTTATATTAATCGTGTTTTACTTCGCCGTAGAATCAAGGATACTAATCTAAAGATGAAGCAGGTGAAAATAGGTAGCAGGACACTTACAGATGTAGCATTGGTGTATCTTGAAGATGTAGTCCAACCGGAAATCCTGCAAGATATTGAACATAGATTGAACCAATATACAATTGATGGAATCTTAGATAGTGGAATGTTGGAGCAAATTCTAGAACGGAATATATATTCACCATTCCCCGAATTTCAATCAACGGAACGACCGGACAAAGCAGCATCTGCCATTTTAGAAGGCAGAATTGTACTGTTGGTTGACAATTCACCAATGGCACTCATCCTTCCTGCTACCTTGAATTCTTTTTTTCAGGCTTCAGATGATGCCTATTCCAGGTGGGAAGTAGCAACATTCAAGCGTATCATACGATATTTTGGTGCCTTTCTTACGGTGGCCTTGCCTGGTCTCTATATTGCTGTGATTAATTTTCAAGCGGAATTATTATCTTCACCCATGGCTTTATCTTTTGCAGCAGCGAGAAACGGTGTTCCCTTTTCTGTATTATTTGAGGTAATTATGATGGAAATAGCGTTCGAGATGCTTCTTGAAGCTGGTATCCGGCTACCAGGTCCAATGGGTAGTACAATCGGAATCGTCGGTGGTTTAATTATAGGTGATGCAGCAGTAAGTGCCAATCTGGTAAGTCCAATCGTTGTTATTATTATTGCATTAACAGCAGTTTCTGCATTTACAGTTCCCAATGAAGCATTTGCTTCAGCCTTTCGAATCATTCGGTATCTGATTATTTTATTATCCTCTTTTTTGGGATTGTATGGATTTGTTTTAGGACTAATGATTTTATTAATTCATTTAGGGGGGTTAAAAAGTTTTGGAATGCCATATCTGGTTCCTTTTGTGGCATCAGACGTCAATGAAGGCACGGATAAGAAAGATGCTATCATAAAATTTTCTACTGTAAAAATGACCAAACGTCCTCTTTTTGCAAGAGAATCAGAAAGGACAAAACTGGTTCGTAACAAGAAGGAAGAGCAGTAAACTTAAAAGGCATAGAAAGGCATAGGAATTATGTTTTCAGATAATGAAAAAATATCACTTAGACAAATAAGACGTTTATTAGTGTTAGATTTATTCAGTATATCCTCTCTTATCATACCAAGAATTGCAACAGTAGCTGCGGGAAGAGATGGAATTATTTCCATAGTAGTTGCTGCTCTATTTGCCTTGGTATACTCATGGGTTTTGTTGTCTTTATCCAATCATATCAATGGAAATTTATTAGAATTCTGCGGGCAAAGTGCTGGACGAATGATAACTTTCCTAATAGGAACATTATTTATTGTGAAGCTATTTGCTTGTTGTGTATTTGCTGCACGGTTATTTGGTGATGTGATAAAACAAACTTTGCTGGAAGACACGGACCACAGAATTATTATACTGATGCTCCTAATGGTATCTGCTTATGCTGCATCGAAAGGCTTTGAGATACGTGCAAGAATAGCAGAGCTACTGTTCTTTATCGTAATTACCCCTATTCTTATACTTTTGGTTTTGGGATTAAAAGATATAAATATAACGAATCTGTTGCCGATTTTTGTAGAAAAACCAGGGGATATTGTACTTGGGGGATATCAAATATTTCTTACTTTTAGTATGCTGGAATTATTATTATTTACTGCTCCACTCATTAGCTACAGCAGGAGCGGATATGAAAAAGCTATAAAAAAAGGAAAGGGTTTATTTGCTCATGTCATACAAGCCTTATGCATTGTTATTGTAATTAACTTTTTATTTTTTCTTGTTACAGTAGGTATTCTCGGAGTGGAGGAAACAAGATTAAAACTCTGGTCATCCGTGACAATTATGCAAATCATCAAATTACCAGGAGATTTTATACAGAGACAGGATGCACTCATACTTACCTTTTGGATGTTAAGTATTTTTACAATTATCAGTGGATTCTTATACTATATGTGCCTGATATCAAAAAAAATATTTCATGTTTATTTTCAAAAGTATCATCTGATTCCATTTGTGATTTTCTTATTTGCTGCTTCCGCTATCCCTTTAGAGACAGAACAGTATTATGATTATTTTGAAGCTTATATGATGTATATAGGAATGCCTCAATCCATTCTATTGCCGCTATTAGTGGTATTCCTTAGCAAATGTAAAAAGAATCGTATAAACACATCAGCCTTGAAATCAATTTTTGTTGTTTTAATACTGTCTTCTTCGTTTGCTTTAACTGCTTGCAGTGACATGACAGAGATTGAGGATCGTAACTTTGTTCAAACCATGGGGATAGACTTACATGGTTCTGAACTGACCATTTATTATCAATTACCGGACTTGAAAGCTTTGACGAAACAAAGCGCAGAAGATCCAAAGAAATTGATTATTCAGTTAAAGGGGATTGATTTTTGGGAAATTGAAGATAAATACCATTTGCAGTCAAATAAACAATTGGATTTTAGTCATTTAAAAGCAATTGTACTTGGTAAATCCTTTGCAGAAGATGTAGATAAATTGGAGGAATTCTTAGCATATGTTGAAAATAAATATGAACTTGGAAGAAATACACTGATTTTTTTGTCAAAGACAGAAGCAAAAGACATTATGTCCATGAATGGTGATTTAAATGGAGGTGTAGGAAATTTTCTGGATCGAATGTACCGGATTAATTTGTTAAATACAGGTAGTAAAGAAGTGACGGTTGGTGATATGATTCAAGGAGTGAATAATCATAATACGATAGTGCAATTACCTTACTTACAGGCAAATAAAAAAACAGTGACTACCTCAGGTCTTGGATTTTTTAATCAATGTTTTTTGGCATATCATGTAGATCAAGAGGAAGCAGATTATATTCATCTGTTGAATGGTAGTGGTAAAAATAATCGACTTTATTTTGAAAGAAATAAGAGTAATAAACGAAATAAAACTAAGATAGATAACATTGAATATGTTATAAAAATGGATGATGTCTATCGAAAGATGGACTTTTATTGGAAGAATAATAAGCCATATCTAAACATTTTCATTGATTGTAAGGCTACGATTGAGAAAGGAATTACAAAGCAAGCAATCCTTTCAAAAACAGAGAATACCCAATTAATTAAAGAAGTGGAGGTCCTTTGTGAAGCGCAAATGGAGGAGAAAATGAATAAGCTAACAGAGGAAATCATGAAAAAAGAAAAGATAGATTTTCTGAATCTTTACCGAATGACCAGTTATAAGAACCGGAGTATGTGGCTGTACTATGTAGACAAAGAAGAGGACTTTATCAAAGATCTGAACTATACGATTCAAGTAAATATGAATCTGGAATAGAAACAAGTATTTCTTTTATTTATGGGGTGTCACACTATTGTGGGCACCCTTTTTCAATGTTAGAGCGACGTCTCTGAAATAAGAGGGCGTGCTTAACTTGATTTGATTATAAAATATGTTATCATATAAGGTATAACTTATGGAGATATATGGTTTTTTTATGTTAGGAGAGTGCATTTATGGAACAGATAAAGATTATAGCAGATAGTACTTGTGATTTATCAAAAGAAATACTACATAGATATGATATTACGATTATTCCATTGTGTGTTACTATGGGAGAGCAGGATTATCATGATGGAGTTGATATTACACCGGAAGATATTTATGTATGGTCGGATAAAGAAAACAGTACACCAAAAACAGCTGCCCCAAGACTAAGTGATGTGATTGATATTCTGAAACCATTTGTTGAAAAAGAGCAAGATATTATTTTTTTTGGAATATCCGAAGAGATGTCTTCCACCTGTAATGTTGTACGACTAGCTGCTGAGTACTATGATTATAAAAAAATATATATCATTAATTCGAAAAATCTTTCAACTGGAATTGGTTTACAGGTTCTAAAAGCTGCATCCTTAGTTCAACAAGGGCATTTGACTCAATCCATCATTGAATACATAACAACCTACATGCAAAGGCGTATAAGAGCCAGTTTTGTAGTGGACACGTTAACCTACCTACATAGGGGAGGCAGGTGCTCATCCGTAACCGCTCTCATTGGAAATACCTTAAAACTAAAGCCCATGATTGTTGTAAAAGACGGAAAAATGGAGGTAAGCAAAAAATATCGAGGAACTACCAAAAAAGCCTTGTTAAACTACATAGATGATTTAAAAGAGGAATTACTTGTAGCAGACAAGGAAAGAGTCTTTATTACCCATTCGGGGTGTGATAATGAATTAATCGAAAGATTATATCATGATTTGAAAGAGTTAAAAGTTTTTCGGGAAATTGTAGTTACCAGAGCTGGAAGTGTTATTACAAGCCACTGTGGGCCGAAGACACTTGGAATTCTATATGTAAAATCATAGGGGATTTAGTAGGGTTTATTTACCTTATTCTTTGATATTCTGAATGTTTTTTTGTTTCGTGTGCATAATAAAGAAGATTGAAATTATTACTTTCAACCTTATGCAAAAAAACATGTGTCGGAATGGAGAGAATATGAACAATATTTATAAAATAGGATTGGATATCGGATCAACAACGGTAAAAATTGCAGTTTTGTATAATAACAATTGTATTCTTTATAGTGATTACAAACGCCATTTATCAGATATAAAAAGTACGATCATTCATATAATGAAGGAGTGCTATCATAGCTTAGGAGATATTTTATGTTCCATAAATATTACTGGTTCTGGAGGCCTCTCCGTATCCCATTGGTTGGATTTTAATTTTATACAAGAGGTAATGGCCTGTAACAAAGCAGTTGAAGCAATCATTCCTGAAGCAGAGGTGGTAATTGAACTTGGTGGTGAAGATGCTAAGATTACTTATTTCAAAGATGGTATGGAGCAGCGAATGAATGGCAGTTGTGCTGGAGGTACCGGTGCTTTCATTGATCAAATGGCGACACTACTCAATACGGATGCAGCAGGTTTAAATGAGTATGCAAAGGCTCATAAGGTAATCTATCCGATTGCTTCTAGGTGTGGTGTTTTTGCAAAAACGGATGTACAACCATTAATTAATGATGGTGCCTGTAAGGAAGATATCGCTGCTTCCATCTTTCAGGCCGTTGTGAATCAGACCTTGGGTGGGCTGGCTTGCGGAAAACCGGTAAGGGGAAAGGTTGCATTGCTTGGCGGTCCCTTGCATTATCTCTCTGAACTTAGAAAAAGATTTATGGAATGCTTAAAATTATCTGATGAAGAAGTACTGACTCCGGAGAATTCTCAATTATTTGTTGCTATCGGAGCGGCACTTTCCACAGAGGAGGGTAAGGCTTTCTCTCTGAAGGAAATAACCGAGAAGATAGATGGCTTAGCAGCGCAAAAGGATGAAGATGTTCACAGATTGGCACCCTTATTTCAAGATGAGGAAGAATATCGTAACTTTCATAATAGACATAAGCGGATAGGAGTTAATAAGGCTGATCTTAGCAAATATGAGGGAAAAGTATATTTAGGAATCGATGCCGGTTCTACCACAACAAAGGTTGTTCTAATTGGTGAAAATGCAGAGCTTTTATACAGCTTTTATGGGAATAATGAAGGTGACCCAATTAAAAAAGTGGTGGGTATCTTAAAGAATATATATAAGCAGATACCTAAAAAAGCAGAGATTGCTAATTCTGCTGTTACAGGATATGGGGAAGCTATCATGAAAGCTGCATTTCATGTGGATATAGGCGAAATTGAAACTATCGCTCATTATAAGGCAGCTGACTATTTCTTGCCGGGTGCAGATTTTATTTTAGATATCGGCGGTCAGGACATGAAATGTCTTCGGATAAAAAATGGAGCAATTGATAGTATTCTTTTAAATGAAGCATGTTCCTCAGGCTGTGGGTCTTTTATAGAAGGATTTGCAACTTCTTTAAATCTATCCGTTCAGGAATTTGCCAAAGCAGGATTGTTTGCAAAAGCTCCGGTAGATTTGGGCTCAAAATGTACTGTATTTATGAACTCAAGAGTAAAGCAGGCACAAAAGGAAGGTGCAACGGTTGCTGATATCTCAGCAGGTCTTTCGTATTCGGTAATTAAAAATGCATTGTTTAAGGTTATTAAAGTACGGGATGAAAAGGATATGGGGGAAAACATTATCGTTCAAGGAGGAACCTTTGCAAATGACGCAGTGTTACGATGTTTTGAACTGATTACCGGAAAAGAGGCGGTAAGACCAGAGATTGCGGGCCTTATGGGCGCTTTTGGAGCTGCACTCATTGCAAAAGAAAGAGAAACTGAAGGTAAATCTACCCTATTATCCTTAAACGGCATTGAAGAGTTTGAGATGAAGACATCTTTTCAACGATGTAATAAATGCGGAAATAACTGTTTGTTAACACGAAACAATTTTATATATGGTAAAAAAGACCCGTCAAAACTTCAAAAAGAGATATTCATAGCCGGCAACCGTTGTGAAAAGGGTCTAGGATTGGAACAAAGTAAGAAAAATACGATACCAAACTTATACAAGTTTAAATATAATAGAACCTTTCATTATTCTGCCCTAGCTCTAGAGGAAGCGAAGAGAGGAATAATAGGTGTTCCAAGAGTTCTGAACATGTATGAAAACTATCCTTTTTGGTTTACTTTACTGACGGAATTGGGATTTCGAGTTGAACTTTCTCAAGGTTCCAGTAAGAAGTTATTTGAAAAAGGAATTGAAACGATACCTTCAGAATCTGCTTGTTATCCTGCAAAATTGGCACACGGACATATTATTAACCTCATTGAAAGAGGGGTAAAAACCATATTTTATCCTTCGGTTGTATATGAAAAAAAGGAATTCAAGGAAGTAAACAATCATTACAATTGTCCTATCGTTATTTCTTATCCGGAAGTCATTAAGAACAATATTGACTTAATAAAATTAAATAATGTCAAGCTGATTGCTCCGTTTCTTTCGCTAAATAACAACCGAGTTTTGGTAAAAAGAATTCTCCAGGTATTTAAAGAATATGACGTAACACCTGTGGAAGCAAGGCGTGCTGTAAAAGCTGCGGTCTTGGAGCAGGAACGGTATAAAAGGGACATTCAGTTAGCTGGAGAAGAAGCTCTAAAATATATCAAAGAAAAAAATGGTAAGGGAATCGTACTATGCGGTAAACCATATCATATAGATCCAGAGATACATCATGGGATACCGGATTTGATTAATTCTTATCAATTGGCGGTATTTACGGAAGACAGCATCTCTCACCTGACACATCTGAATATGAAATTAAGAGTCGTGGATCAATGGACCTATAATTCCAGACTTTATCGCGCAGCTTCTTTTATTGCAGATGTTCCAAATCTTGAGATGATACAGTTGAATTCCTTTGGTTGTGGTCTGGATGCGGTTACCACCGACCAAGTCGAAGAGATTCTTGCTGCCAGTGGGAAAATGTATACCATGTTAAAAATTGACGAAGGAAATAACCTTGGAGCGGCAAAAATACGAATCCGTTCTTTAAAAGCCGCCATGGAGGAGAGAGAACGAAACGCATATCATGCAAAAAAAGAAGAAATTGCGAATTACCAATTAACCTTTACAAAGGATATGAGAAAAACTCATACGATATTAGCACCACAGCTGTCACCGATTCATATGGAACTAATACAAACAGCCACCAGAGCAAGTGGTTACAATTTGGAAGTGTTACCAGCCATTGATCATGCTGCTGTGGAAGAGGGTTTAAAATACGTCAATAATGATGCCTGTTATCCGGCCATCGTCGTGGTAGGACAATTAGTATCTGCATTAAAATCAGGTAAATATGATGTGAATAACACTTCTGTTATGATAACACAGACCGGTGGAGGATGTAGAGCAACGAATTACATTGGCTTTCTAAAATTGGGATTAAAAAAAGCAGGTTTTGACAATGTACCGATTATTTCATTAAATGCCGTTGGACTGGAGAAACAACCCGGCTTTAAGATATCATTGGAATTAATTCATAAATGCATTATGGCAGTTGTTTACGGGGATTTGTTCATGCGCCTCTTAAATCGCACAAGACCCTATGAAAAGATTCCTAGTTCTACACAAATGCTTTATGAAAAATGGAATGAAAAAGCAAAAGTGAATATCATGAAAGGGAATAAAAAAGACTTTGATCATAATATCCGGGGCATCATTAGAGATTTTGACCAGCTGGAACTTTTAGATATTAAGAAGCCTAAAGTAGGAATCGTCGGTGAAATCTTATTAAAATACCATCCAACTGCCAATAACGATATCATCGGCGTTATTGAAAAAAACGGCGCGGAAGCGGTAGTACCGGATTTGATTGACTTCTTACTATACTGCACCTTTAATTATAATTTTAGATATCAATATCTTGCTGGAAAAAGAATGCAGAAAAACTTAAATGATATAGCAACTGCATATTTAAATCATTACAGAAAAGTAATGAAGGAAGAGCTTGAGAAAAGTAGCCATTTTCCTTCCTTGATACCAATTGAAAAATTAGCAGAGAAGGCTTCTCCGATTCTTTCCCTGGGAAATCAGACGGGGGAAGGATGGCTCATCACTGCGGAAATGATTGAGTTTATTGAAAGTGGGACCAGTAATATTATATGTATCCAACCGGTCGCCTGTCTTCCGAATCATGTTACCGGAAAGGGAATGTTTAAACCTTTAAAGGAGAGATACCCGGAAGCAAATATTGTTCCCATTGATTTTGATCCAGGTATATCACACGTAAATCAACTGAATCGAATAAAGATGATGTTATCGGTTGCGAAGAAGAATTTAAAATAAAGCTAAGGGGTTGTTTCACTAAAAAAATTGTGGGGCATCCCTTATTTAGTTAGTGCAGTAACCTCTTTGTGGTTTGCCCCTAGTATGAGTATTAAGTAGAAACTCCGCAAAGAATTTCCACCTTCTTATTATAAATTGCAAGTTGACAATATTGTATCAGTTTTAGGAATGATATATAATTGTTTATATAATGTAATATAGAAAAAAGGGGAGCTATCATGATGGATAGAAAACAAGGAATCAGTGGAGAATTAAAGGATTTACTTTATGAAAATGGAGCAGCCTTAGTAGGATTTGCAGATGTTTCAGATATGGTAAAGAATGATATGGTTTATGGAGTCTCTGTGGCTGTTACTATTTCGCCGGAAATAATTCAATCGATACATAATGGACCAAATATGGAGTATTTTAATACATATCATGCATTAAATGAAAAACTGGATGTACTCATAACAAAAGGAGCAGAATTCCTAAATTCTAATGGTTATAAAGCATACGCCCAAACAACTAAAGTGACGAAACAGGATGAGGAATTTAGAACTGCATTGCCGCATAAATCCTTTGCCACAAAGGCTGGCCTTGGTTGGATTGGAAAAAGTGCATTGTTTGTGACAAAGCAGTTTGGTTCTGCAATCCGACTTTCCTCTCTGGTTACCAATGCAGAGCTTTCTTGTGGAGAACCAATCACCACATCCATATGCGGCGACTGTATGCTTTGTACAAATGCCTGCCCGGGAAATGCAATCTCTGGAAAGAATTGGAGGGCTGACATGGATCGTTCAGAATTATTTAACCCATATGCCTGTGAGAAGAAAGCAAGGGAAATTGCAAATGAGAAGATTGATAAAATCATAACGTTATGCGGAAAATGTATAGAAGTCTGTCCCTATACGCAAAACTATGTAAAGACATATAAAAAATAATCTACAACTTCAGTAAATGATTCAGTAAGATACTATACGGGTTGCTTAAACACAGGAAGGAGACATTACCATGCCATTACTTGGTGCATTTATCGTTCCCCATCCTCCTCTCATTGTTCCTGAGGTAGGAAGAGGGCAGGAACAGAAAATTAACGATACCATTCATGCATTTGAGAAAGTTGCCAGAAGAATTGCTGAATTAAAACCGGATACCATTATTATAACATCGCCACATTCCGTTCTTTATTCCGATTATATACACATATCCTCTGGTACACAAGCGAAAGGCGACTTTGGAAGCTTCGGGTTGCCAAGTGTAAACTATACTGTTAAATATGATTCAGAGTTTGTGGAAGAATTATCTAACCTTGCAAAGCAATACAATATTCCGGCCGGTACCTTGGGAGAAGGAATGATGACACAAAATGGACGTTCTGTATCAACAAAAGAGCTTGATCATGGAACTATGGTACCCATTTCATTTATTAACAAGGTATATACAGATTATAAGCTGGTACGTATCTCCATATCAGGTCTCTCTAACCTAACTCATTATCAGTTTGGAGAATGTATTGGAGAATTAACTGAGAACAGTGAAAAGAAGTATGTGTTTGTAGCAAGCGGTGATTTGTCCCATAAATTAAAAGAAGATGGTCCTTACGGTTATGCAAAGGAAGGGGAACTCTTCGATAAAGAGATTATCAAGGCAATGTCGGAAGGTGATTTTATGCGATTTTTGACCTTTGAAGAGAGCTTTCTTGATAAAGCAGCGGAATGTGGCCTACGTTCCTTTGTTATCATGGCAGGAGCTTTGAATGGTAAATCCATTCATTCAGAGCTTTTATCCTATGAGGGTCCTTTTGGTGTCGGTTATGGGGTTGCAGCTTTTGAAATCAATGGGAAAGATGAGAATAGGAAATTCGGACAAATATTTGAAGAACATCAAAATAAGGAATTGGCTCATATAAAAGAAAAAGAGGATGACTATGTAAAGCTTGCAAGGCAGTCCCTGGAATTCTACGTAAAACATCAACAAATACTAAAACGCCCCGTGGATTTATTGCCTGAATTATTAACGAAACAAGCTGGGGTATTTGTTTCACTTAAAAAAGATGGCAAGTTGCGTGGCTGTATCGGTACCATACTAGCAACGACAAATTGCATTGCAGATGAAATTATTCAAAATGCTATAAGTGCCGGATTGCAAGATCATCGATTTGAACCGGTAGAAGAGGAAGAACTCCCTTGGTTGGTTTACGACGTTGATGTATTAGGGAAAAGTGAACCAATCAAATCAATTACGGAACTGGATGTGAAACGCTATGGTGTAATTGTCACTTACAAAGACAGGAGAGGTTTACTTCTACCCAACTTAGAAGGCGTTAATACACCGGAGCAACAGGTTAGCATTGCATTAAATAAAGCAAATATATCTGAAAAAGAAGCGTACTCGATGGAACGATTTGAGGTGGTGAGACATCTATGAGTGCAACAATATGTAATATTTGTCCTCATCAGTGCAAATTAGATGAGGAACAGATTGGCTTATGCATGGCTAGAAGTAATAAGAACGGAAAGGTAGTAGCTATTAATTATGGATTACTAACCTCGATTGCACTAGATCCAATAGAAAAGAAACCATTATACCGCTTTTTTCCTGGAAGTAAAATTTTATCTGTGGGTAGCTTTGGGTGTAATTTCCGTTGCTCATTCTGTCAGAATCATGAGATATCTATGGCAAAAATAAATCAGGTTGAGACCAAGTATATTAGCCCCAAGGACCTGATTCAAATTGCAAAAGAATTTGTTCCAGAGGGAAATATCGGAATTGCATTTACTTATAATGAACCCCTAATTGGATATGAATATGTGTTGGAATGTGCGAAACTTTCAAGACAGGAAGGCTTAAAAACTGTACTTGTAACCAATGGGTATATCAACGAAGAACCATTGCTTACTCTATTGCCATTGATAGATGCTTTGAATATAGACCTTAAAGCATTTAGGGAAGATTTTTATAGAGATATTAAGGGGGATTTAGAAAAAGTAAAGCATACGATTGAACTCGCAGCCCAATACTGTCATGTTGAAGTGACTACTCTTATTATACCGGGTGAAAATGATAGTGATGAAGAGATAAAAAAATTATCTAGTTGGTTGGCATCCGTACGACCAGACATACCACTTCATTTGACCAGGTTTTTCCCTCGCTATCATTGGAAGGAGCGGGATGCTACCGATGTGAAGAATATATTTCGCTTAGCAGGTATTGCAAGGGAGTATTTGCAATATGTCTATGAAGGAAATTACTAATAGAATTATGAGGAAACTGTTAAGTAATATATTGAAGAAAAGCAGAAGATAAAAAGTTGATAGGAAGAGGTATCATGAAGAGTAGAGTAGAAGATTTAAGAAAAAGAGGTAAATTTTATGAAGAAGACATCGAACAGATTAAGGACTTACAAGAGGAGGATTTAATGGAATTAATAGATTCTCCTGTTGCAGCTACACGTTCTGCTGCCGTTCATATCCTATCTCAAAGAGGGTTTATCAATCAAGTGGAATTTGTGGGGAAACTTTTGTTACAGCTTACAAACGAAAAGTGCCTATATACCAAGATAGAAATCTGTGAAGCATTAGAACAAGGGGATTCCAAAGCTGCGGCTAACATGGTGGAATATTTAAGCCGCATCAGTAAGAACCAGCATGTTTCCCTGCCGGATAAGGTTTCACGAAAAATAAGTTATCCTTGTCCTAGGGACATCATAGCACGCAGTTTAGGAAGAATGAACCCATCCATACTACCGGTTCTAATCGAAGTTTTGTATAGCGGGGATACAGATCGGATACCGGAAGTATTGGATGCCATTGGTCGTATGGTCTTTTATAACCAAGACCTTGTAAATCATGAACTACTACAACATATTACAAAAACTATGGATACATATGTGACTAACATTATCATATATTGGAAATGTGTACTTTGCCTTTCTGCTTTTCCTTTACAGGAAACCAAAGATATACTGAAGCTTATCATTGCAACGAATGAGTTTGAGATCATACAATGCGAAGCAAAGCGGTCACTTAATTTAATCAGAACAACTTAAGCCTGAATCTTTTTAGCAGTAACCCATTTTATATAAAGTTAATTAAAATTGAAATACATTAATACTTTTATTAAGTCTTTCAGCAATATCATTGAGTCCATTTGCATGTTCCGCAACTTCTATAACTAAATTAGTCACCTCTTCAACGGAAGCAGCAGCTTCTTCTGTTCCGGCAGCATTTTCTTCAGCAATTGCAGTTAAATCTGCTACTACATGAACAGTTTTATTTCTGGAATCATCAAGAATTTCAGTCTTATGAGAAATATTATGTATGCCTTCCACAGCTTCTCCAATACCATCTTGTACAGTTTGAAATACTTTAAAGGTTTGATTTACATTTTCCTGCTGTTCGGTTATAACTTCTTTTACAGTTTGCATCATGTCAACAGATTTATTGGAATTAGAGGTTAACTGGTCTAGCATGGTTGTTATTTTTTCAGCTGACTTACTGGATTGTTCAGCTAATTGTTTGATTTCATTTGCTACAACTGCAAATCCTTTTCCTTGTTCACCTGCTCTAGCAGCTTCAATACTTGCGTTTAAGGACAATAAATTAGTCTGACTGGCAATGGCAGTAATCAGATTAACAGTTTCGCTGATAGTTACAACAGATTCATTTGTTTTGTTGGTTTGATGATAAATAGAATCAATGGATTCTACAACGTCATTCATATTTTTACTTAATTCCAATAATGTTGCTTTGGTATTATCCGAAGCATCTTTCATTTCATCGGTAGTATGATCTAAATTAGTAATTACACTCATGGTATCATCAACCATACCGCCCATAACACTAACTTCATGACTTGCTTGTTCAGTGGAAGTAGCTTGTTGAGCTGCACTTGATGCAATATCTTGAATAACGGAATCAACCTGCTTAATGGATGTAGCAACTTCATTTGCTGTTTTTTCTAAATTTCTAGAGGAATTGGTAAGATAGTTACTATTTTCTTTTAAATCACTGATGATGTTTATTAATGTATTATCCAGTTCTTCCACACAACTGCATATATCACCAATTTCATCTTTTCTGGTTTTATACCTGTTCTCTATAGTAACCTGCAGATTGCCTTTGGATATCATCTTTAGAGAATTGATACTTGCTGATAAGGCTTTCATTATTTTATTTGTAAGTATCAAAGAAATTGTCGAAACTATAAGCATAATTAATAAAACAATGAAAATTAATTCCAATTGCATATTTTTAATGGTCGAGCTTACGGTTTCTTGTGGCGTCCCTAAGAATACCATACCAATTGGTTGGTTCGTATTATTTTGGAAGAGAGGGATGTAATAGACAATATATTTTTTACCTTGGACATCTACGTTTTCAGCCTTATAATCATTACCATTTTTCAGAACTGTTTCAATTACATGATCAGGAGCTTTCGTATTTATTTCACGATTCCCTTTCTCGTTAACAATAGTAGTTAAGTATCTTGTATCTTGATAAAAGATAGTTACATCAAAATTAGTATTTTCTTTAATTTGATCGACTAATTGGGTGGCTTGAGAGATATTAAGGGTATCGCCTTTCCAAAGTTCACCATTCTCATCAAGACGATAAGAACCAGTATTTCCGGTTTCAAAGATATTGCGGACTGCCAGAGTAGTGGCATGCATTCCGTCGTATGCTTTTTCATAAATGCCTTTTTTTAATTGAAATGTCGAAAAATTCATTGCGATCATTCCTAACAGTAGCACTGGTAAAACGGATAATAAAATAATCTTTGTTCGAAGTTTCATTATGTAGTCTCCTTTGATGTTTGTATTCCTTGACTGACGGTGATGATATGATTTGACAATCAAGTTTTACTGTTCTGCTTTATAACTAAGCATTTTACCATTTAAGTTTAAAATTTACAATATTATATAAAATATTTCAATTATATCTAAATAATGCTAAATTAATGTAAAAAACATTAAAATAGACACCAATATTATTATTAGACAATCGTTTTATGGTCGAAATTTATAATTTTAGAGCAGATCTAATTACGCTCTGCTCAATAGTTATATATTTTAGTACATTTTTTGAACATGTTTTTTGTGTAATCTGTATATCTTTTTAAATCTTACTTTTTTTGATACTTTTAATTTATATTTATCTCAAATAGTTTATTTTAAATTCTGTATTAGCATTACTAATAAATACGATATGGCCATTCTTAGGCAGCTTCACTGTATTTTTTCCAGAAATATAGGAGAAGTTTTTACAAGTTCCATTTTCGTCATATACTGCAAAAGAAGCGCCGGTTGGAATGGTAACTTTGATTTTTTTGTTTGCTGAATTCTTATCAATGTTAAACCATTGTGCAAAACCGTCTTCTGGAATTTTACAAGTGAAATTAGAGGCGGTTGGAAGCGGTTTTAATGCATCTTCAGAAATTCCAATATGTCCTCCTACAGTCATGTATTCAATATCATCTACCGTATAGAAAGTAATGTCATTCAGATCCCTTCCATACATACCAGAAATCTGATAATCGGCCTTAGCCGTATTAGCATCAAGGATAGCGGCATTTACACAATACCCTTCCAGTTCTTCTGGCAGAATGATTTTAGATGCTAGAGAATTGATTGCATAGAGTTGAGAAGTGTATTTTTCGTTTACAATATAATAATTCTTATTCTCTCTCTTTTTCCAAATTGCTTCTAGTTCTTCTGTTAGCGGATTACTTTCTATTTTTTGGGCTTGATAACCGGCACTCGCAAATTGACCTATACCGGGAATGTTTGTATAGCCTTGCATAAACATATAAGTTTCATTATTATTTTCTTTTATAAAGGATAGATAGGAACTTCCGTCGAGAGAATAGAATCTGCCATTATCTGTATGGTAATATGTTTGTTCTCCTTGGGGGGATGCTAGAAGATTTTTCATAGTCATAGAGCCATCTTCCTTCATCTTAACCTCAAGAATCCCTCCGGTAAAACCATAGTAACCTTCATATATCATTAATTCCCTTGGTAAGGAAACTTTCACTGGTTTCTTAAAAGTTTTTGCAGTTTTGATTTCTTTTATAATTCCTTTAGCTTTAAGGGTATTTAGTAATATTTCTTGTGCTAACAATTGGTCATAAGCACTGCTTCCACCAGAGGAAAGCACTGCAACTGCTAGATTTTCCTTCGGTAAGACAGTGAAGTTTCCGTGATACAATAGAGTATCGCCACCTTTGGAGATGGCTTGAATTCCATATTCATTAAACGGATAGGTGTCCGCGCTATCCCAACCAAGTCCATATTCAAAAGTGGTATCCCCTTTAGCCCATAAGTCAGTAAGGTATTCTTTCGTCTCCATTCGTCTTGCAGAGGATTTTGATAAAATATCTGTTTCCGAATTCTCCATAAAAATCTTTCCGAACTTACATAATTCAATGGCTGTGGAGTATATACCACCAGCACCAATCATATTTATGTTGTCTGTCGGTAATGCATTTTCTTCTACAAATATATATGTTTTTGCTAATTTATCTTCATCAAAAGAATCACGTGAGGTTTTGGTATTCGTTAAGCCTAGAGGTTCTGATATATTTTTCTGCATATATTCAGAAAAACTCATTCCGCTTACTCTTTCTACCAAAATTTCTGCTAAAGTAAATCCGTCATTACTATAAACAGAAAATTCTCCCGGTTTTGCTTTTAATCTTGATGATTTTAAGTACTCTAAAAAATTGTCATGAGTACTAGAATCGGTATCATCAAATAGAAAGGCATTGACGGAGGTAGTACCCATCAGGCCAGCAGAATGGTTCAAAAGCATTCTGACGGTGATATCTTTATAACGGGAATCTGCCATAGTAAATTCAGGAATATAATTGACTACCGGGGTATCAAGATTAACTTTACCTTTGTCTACTAACTGCATCACTGCAGTAGCGGTAAATATTTTACTTACAGATCCTATACCATACATAGTGTCATCAGTAAGTTTTGTACCATTGACTTTATCATTTATTCCTGACTGGCCGGATAACACAATTTCTCCATTATCAATCAAAGCATACTGCAAACTAGTTACACCATAAATAGAAGTTAACATAGAAACCTTGCTTTCAACAGTTTTCTTTATATCTTCATAATTTACTGTATCTATTTTCCTTGAATCAGATACCGTAGTTTCTATTGAGTAACTTGTTTGGTACGCCGAGTTTGCCTTTGCAATGACAGATGATTCAGGCATGATAATAAGAGATGCAACTAAAGTAACGGTAAGAGCTTTTCTAAACATTTTAATTCTCATAAAACACCCTCCTGCTAATCACATATATGTGATTATAATATTGTATTTTTAATTTGATGTAATAGAAAGGAATCATCAACCAAAAAATGCTAAAGTATATTATATCATAAAAAATTAAATTTGATATTAACAAGAACGTCTTTAATCAAAATTTAATCTTCTAATAAAATGACGGACTAGTAAATCCATTTTTTAAAATGTATAATATAAATATTAGTAAGAATATAAATAATACATCATGATTGAATGAAAGGCTGGGAATAAAATGAAGAAGTTAAAATGTTCAAGATTATTTGCTATGGTGTTAGTGATTACCATAATAGCAACGGTACTATTACCACTAAATCACACAATTGTAGCACAAGCTGCAACAGTAAAAATAAGCGATAAGAACTTATTGCTCGAAGTTGGTAAATCTAAGACTTTAAAAATTACCGGAACAAAAGAAAAAGTTACTTGGACTTCAAGCAAAAAATCAGTAGCTACTGTCGATAAAAAGGGAAAGGTAACTACTAAAAAAGCAGGTACTACAACAATTACAGCAACGGTAAATAAGAAAAAATATACCTGTGAGGTTACAACATTTAAGGCACAGAAGATAACCACAGGTGAAGTAAATTATGTCATTCCAAATGATTGGACATCATCAGTAATGGCAGAACAGGGAAATAATACAATCACAGTATTCTATCCTTCCAAAGCGGATATGACAAAAGCATTTTCAAATATTAATTTATTAATTGCGAAAACTGGTACTGCAAAACCGGATGATAAGACTGCAAAAGATTATTTTAATTCCGTAGCTTCTGAAGAACTAATATCTCAACAGTTGAGTGGAATTTCTGGTGCTGAAACAAAGTTGTCTAACTATAAGACGGGAAAGTATAATTCAAAATTAGGTACTGCGAATAAGGTATCTTTTAACTTTGTTCTTAATGGGATTGATGTTAAACAGATAACCCATATTTTCTACGCAGATAATTATTTGTTCCAGATTACAGTCACCGATTTAGGAGATAATAATACAACCCTTGATCTAAATACATTATCTGAATACATTATAGATTCGGTTAAAATATCTGAAGAATAACTCACTATGGAATATTAATAAATATATACTTGAATTATAAGGTGATTCATAGTAAAATGTGACTAAGAATTGGTAATTAAACTTTGCTTACAAAGGATAAAGGTAGGAGATTGATATGTCTGAAGTGAACGGTATTTCAAATATAAGCCCAAAGAATGTTAACAATGTCAAAGCATCAAGTACTTCAAGAACCCCGAATACTGTTTTTTCTACTTTCTTGGGTGAATCAAAAAGTTTAGATGCCATCTTTGATGAGGCAGCAGAAAAATATAATGTACCTGTAAAATTATTAAAAGCAATTGGGAAAGCGGAATCTGATTTTAATGCGAATGCGGTTTCCAGATGTGGAGCACAGGGGATTATGCAATTAATGCCAGCTACGGCAGCTTCTCTTGGTGTAACCGACTCCTTTGATCCAGAACAGA
Organism: Bacillota bacterium; assembly: GCA_023443225.1. Taxonomy (GTDB): domain Bacteria; phylum Bacillota; class Clostridia; order Lachnospirales; family Lachnospiraceae; genus Anaerocolumna. Next base: position 41,832 of record JAEZVF010000024.1, on the reverse strand, counting down.
ATATCATGGGTGGTGCTAAGTATATTTCTGATTTACTCAAGAAATACGATGGTGATACGAAGTTAGCTTTAGCTGCATACAATGCTGGAAGTGGTAATGTTAAGAAATACGGTGGAATTCCTCCTTTTAAAGAAACACAAAATTATGTAGTAAAAGTAACAAAATTTATGAATCAAGGTGTGGATATTCCTGTATCCGTTGCAAAAACTTCAGTAGTTTCAACCCAAGCACCTGCTATGACAACGGTAGCCCCACCGATAACCAGTAGTCTCTTTACTTCAACTCCAGAAGAAGGTGCATTGTACCAAGATTTTGATGCAATCTATTCCTATGAGGAGTATTTACTGTTCTTAGAGCAATATTTGAAGAAGGAAGAACAAGAAGAGAAAGAGGATCCAAATTATTATGCTTCAAAGAATATTACATATAATGCACCTGTATTAAATTTATTAAATTCAATCAGGTAAGATATCATAAATTCAGGGCTTTTGCAATGTATCATATCAATTGCAAAGGCCCTTTCTAGATTTACCTATTTTTAATTTTAACTTCTGGAATAATAGAATAAATACTGTTGGGCATAACCTCCATAATGACCAAACTTTTCTTCTGCAAAGGCTTGAATGATATCTGTTTTTGTCTCTTCTTTAAAGTATAGATTTTCCATGATTCTCTTTATCCATACATCGATGGGAAATGCATCTTTTTGTTTCAAACCATACAATAATACGCAATTAGAGACCTTGACACCGACACCTTTTATGGTACATAGTTTGTTACGCATATCAAGCGCAGAAAGGGTTTTTAAATTAGACTCACATATGGAACCATCTGCTAATTTTGAACATGCATCTACAAGATATTTAGCACGAAAACCTGCCTTGCATTCCCGAAATTGTTCTTCCGTAATGGTACTTAATTTCTCTATGGATGGAAATGTATAGTATTTTTTACCATTATACTCACTAAGGTAAGTTCCATATTTTACACAAATGGTTTCCACAACCTGCTTAATCTGAGGGATCTGTTTATTTTGTGAAATAATAAAGGAAATAAGAGTTTCAACAAAATCCTGATTTAAGATTCTTATGCCGGCTCCTGTTTGAATGATATCCTTCATTTTAACGTCCTTATGTATTAAATAATTCTTGATCTTTTTATAATCTGTAGTGAGGTCAAAATAATCCTGCCATATTTCATTAAATTCGGTTAATGTAGTGTGATAAAAATACAATCCATTAGCAGTTTGTTCAATATCAAGGAGTTTACCTTTTGCAACAATGAGATAATGATCATTCTCTAGTTTTGTGTAGCGAAAACACTGTCCACATTCTAATGTCTGTGACAATGAGAAATCATCTAACTCCGTTACGATAATATGATTGCTATCTTCCGTTATTTTCATAGTATCCTTCCTATCTGGTAATCTTTCATTATTATACAAAAGAATGGGATCAGAAACAATGGTTAATAATAGTATCTTATGTATTACACATGTTCAATTTATCAAATTTGTGTTAGAATATAATATAACAACATAGTAAGAAGGGATGATTTTAAGATGAATCAAATTGGAACGAATTTATCGTCAACATATACTTTATACAATGGAGTCCAAATACCATGTATTGGATTTGGAACCTGGAAAATGCCGGATGAGGTAGTGGATGAAGCAGTGTATCATGCAATTAATTGCGGATACCGTCACATAGATACTGCTGCAGCTTATTTTAATGAAATTGGAGTTGGAAGAGGATTAAAAAAAGTTAATATAGCAAGAGAAGATGTGTTTGTAACGAGTAAACTTCCAAATGCGGATCATGGATATAAGAAAACGTTACTGTCCTTTGAGGAATCGTTGAAACGCTTACAGATGGATTACTTGGATTTATATTTAATTCACTGGCCGGTAATTGAGGAACATAAAGATCATTATGAAGAAGATATATTAGATACTTGGCGTGCTTTTGAGAAGTTATATGAAGAAGGGAAAATCCGTGCAATTGGGGTGAGTAATTTTATGGAAAACCATTTGGAAATTCTTATGCAACAAGGGAGAATTAAGCCTATGGTCAATCAGATACAATTTAACCCACAATGTGTAGAGGAAGAATTACGTGCTTATTGTTATCGTCATAAAATACAAATAGAAGCCTGGAGTCCATTAATTCAGGGACAGGCATTTGAGCACCAGATTCTGATCGATATGGCTGAAAAGTATCAGAAAACGATTGCCCAAATATGCATCCGCTTTGCCTTGCAAAATAGTGTTATTCCAATTCCGAAATCATCACAGAAGGAAAGAATTGCAAATAACGCAGATGTATTTGATTTCAATATAACAGATGAGGATATGCAGCAAATAGCAACTTTAAAATCCTTTGGAAGAGTCGGGGATGCACCGGATGTTCCAAGAAAATTTCAGGTTGTTGGTTTCTAAAGAATATTATAAAGTCTATTCTAGGTTTTCTAATATAGGGGATAGTTTATACTGCAAATGAGGTGGATGATGTATAAAATAGGGGAATTTTCAAAGATTACCGAACTTAGTGTGAAGACACTGCGCTATTATGATGAAGAGAATATATTAAATCCTTCTTATCGTAATCAAGAGAATGGCTATCGGTATTATAGTGAAGAGGATTATGATAAGGCTATGTTAATTGTACTACTAAGAAAGCTGAATTTTTCAATCATGGAATTAAAAGATGTTCTTAAGATATATCAGAGCAAGAGTGACTTGCCTTATATTTTAGAAGAAAAGAAAGCCATCATTCAAAAGAAAATTGACAAAGAAAAAGCCTTATTAAAAGAAATTGATCTCTTTATACATTCCAATAGTAAAGAGAAGAATCTTATGAACTATCAAGTAGATATTAGAATAGTAGCACCAGTTTTGGTTGCATCCATACGTTATCATGGTAAGTATTCCGAACTTGGTAAATATATCGCCGAAATCTACAAAAATTTAAAAGGTAATGGATGTGGAACTCCATTTAATTGTTATTATGAGGAAGGGTATAAGGAAATTGTTGATATTGAAGTTTGCGTCCCTACAAAAAAGAAAATAGACAATTCCAATATAGAAACCAAGGAATTACCTGAAATAAAAGCAATTCATACGGTTCATTATGGCCCTTATGATGAAATAGGCAAAGCGTATAAAACAATCATTGATTATGCGAAACTTAATAATTTAAAATGTGTATTACCTTCCAGAGAGATTTATGTAAAAGGACCTGGAATGATATTCAAAGGCAATCCCAATAATTATATAACAGAAATACTAGTTCCTTTTGAAGATGAAGCAGAATAAATAAATTCTGTGTAATTCGAGATATCGAAACTGCAACTCTACGATTCGTTTACTTGAGTCTATTCGAAAAGTAGGTTGCAGGAAGTAAGGTAAGTAAGTAGTATTAATGCAAAGGGGCGGGAAGCTCTATTTTTAAAAGCCTGTCAAATCAGGCAGATGGGAGTCTGAAATGAATAATCAAAAGATTGCTACATACATAAGTATGCTGAGGAAAAACAAGCAATTAACACAAAAGGAACTTGCAGATAAGCTTGGGGTAACAGATAAAGCGGTATCAAAATGGGAAAGAGGTGCAGGATATCCTGATATTAGTATGCTAAAGCCTTTATCTGAAATTCTTGGTGTTTCCGTAAATGAACTGCTTGACGGTGAAAGTAAGAGTGAAGAATCAATAGAATTATGTGAGGAAGACATGCAAAACAATTCTGTAACAAGGGTTCTCGAATATGCAGATCATGTGATAAAAAGGAAAGAACATAGTATTGGTAGAATATTTTCATGGATATTGGGTATCTCTCTGTTTCTAGCAGTATTTATATGTTTTATCGTAAATATAGCAACTGAACAAGGTTTATCATGGTTTTATATCGTAGCTGCCAGTTGTGTGTTTGGCGGCAGTTTATTAATACCACCGATGCTGTACAAAGGTCATGGATTTTTGGTTAGTCTTCGTTTTTTGACGGTATTAATTTTACCTTTTTTAGCAGTTATTCAATATGTCACCGGTAAGGATTCTTTGCGACCAGAATGGTTATGGAGTGTTGCAATGCCAATTTCTTTCACATGGCTGTTCATACTTTGGTTGATTGTAGTATTTTATAAGTATAAGAAAATGAAACTTTGGCTGACACTTGCAATCGCCGCATTATTATGTATCCCTGGAGAAGCAATTACAAACGCAATTGCATCTGGATATGATTCTACCCTATCAATACGGAATACTGCTAATATTTCAATTTTTTTATCCGCTTTTATCTTACTGTGCATTGCTGGAGTTTTTGTATTGGTTGGCTTCATCAAACAAAATAGCAGGCAAAAAACCTTGTAAAAATATAGTTGCGAATACTTTTTGAATTGACTATAATAATCTCATACTGATAATAATTTGAAAGAAACGAATCCATGGTTTTGGTGTCATAAGCATTTTTGATTTGCCTATGACACCAAAACCATTGATATAACTTAACAGAAAGAACAGTCAAAGATAGGAGTATAGTTATGAAGACGTTTTTATTTGATTTGGATGGAACCTTATTACCTATGGATCAGGAGTTTTTTATTAAAAAATATTTTAATGAGCTTGCCAAAGTCAGTAACTTACTTGGATACGATGCAAAAAAGCTTTTGAATTCCGTTTGGGAAGGAATAAAATCCATGGTTTCAAATGATGGAACTACCACGAACAGGGAGAGATTCTGGGACACTTTTGTAAATATTTATGGAGAACATATTCGCGATTCAGAACAGCACTTTATCTCTTTCTATGAAAATGAGTTCCATAAAGTTAAGGATGCTACGAATCCTACCCCATTGGCAGGAGAATGTGTAAGAATACTAAAAGAAAAGAAATATCGCCTTATTCTTGCTACAAATCCAATCTTCCCAGAGATAGCAACCTTAGCTCGTATAAATTGGGCGGGACTAAATCCGGAAGATTTTGATGTGATTACTACCTATGAGAATTCCAGTTACTGTAAACCGAACTTAGAATATTATAAAGAAATTTTAGAAAAATGTAATAGTAATATAAAAGACTGTATCATGATTGGCAATGATGTGAGTGAAGATATGTGTGTTTCAAAGCTTGGTATGGATACATTTTTATTGAATGAAAATATTATTAATGAAAAAAATGAAGATATTTCAAAGTACAGACAGGGAAGTATGAAAGAATTTTATACATTCGTTACAGAACTTCCCTATCTGGATTAAAGTGTAGTTATTTGGTGGGAACAATACTATATTTATGTGACTAAGTCACATACAAACGATTACTGTGGTGGTATAATCGTTAAAAGGGTACCAAATAATACTAAAGAAAATCCATTTAGTTTTTTGATATTCTAATAATTAAATATCTGAACAGGAAAGGATTGAAATTATATGAAAATCAAATGGAAAATCATGCTATCTTCAGTTGTTTTAATAACTATCCTTACCGTTATCACCAACTGGTTTTTTTATTCTGAAGTTAAAAAAACGTTAGAGGAAAATACACATGATGAACTTAAAAACTATTCTAACATGGGACTTAGTCTATTGGAAGCAAAGTATCCTGGTGACTGGACTATTGAAGCGAATCAATTATTTAAAGGTGATGTATTGATTAATGAAAATTATGATATCATTCATGAGTTCACTGAAAACACAGAGGTGTTAGCTACTATTTTTATGAGCGATACTAGGATTTCTACTAATGTAGAAAAGGATGGTATAAGGCAAATTAACACAAAAGCTTCTGATGAAGTCATTAAAACGGTTTTAGAGGAAGGTAATTCCTATGATGGAAAAGCTGTCATTCTAGAACGGCCTGCACAGACCTATTATGTTCCGATTAAAGATGCAACGGGTTCTACCGTTGGTATGTGGTTTGTTGGTGTCTATACGGATGTTATTCAGGGAAAAGTCAATGATATAATGGAAGTAGTTATTCTTTTATCAGTAGGTTTTTTACTTGTTGGTATATTGGTATCTTACATAGTAGGCAAGACAATTTCAAAGGGAATTGTTTTAACGAAAGAACATATAAAATCCATGGAAATGGGTGAATTCAATCATAAATTTGAAGAATCATTATTAAAACGAAAAGATGAAGTTGGAGATATGATAAATTCTTCTTCTCAAATGCAGTATAAAATATCAAATATTATCCATGGTATTAAAGAAGAGACAAATAAAGTAGAGCAATCTGCAATTACTGCTATGGATTATACAGAAAGCTTGCATTCTAATCTCGAGACAATATCAGCGACTACCATGCAATTGTCTGCAGGCATGCAACAAACGTCAGCAGCAACGGAGGAAATGAATGCTTCCACCTCTGAGATTGAATCGGATGTTGTTCAAATGAGGGACAAAGCAATTTCTGGAGAAGCAATTGTAAAAGAGATTAAGGAAAGAGCTACAAAATTAAAAAAGGATACCGATTTTTCCAAACAAAATGCTGTTACCATATATGAAAAAACGAATAAACAATTAAGAGAATCCATAAAGAAGACAAGTGCAATTGAAGAAATCCGGTTATTATCCAATACTATTTTAGAAATCACCTCACAAACCAATTTGCTGGCGTTAAACGCTGCAATTGAAGCTGCACGTGCAGGTGAAGCAGGAAAAGGTTTCTCGGTGGTAGCAGATGAAATCAGGATGCTTGCCGAGAATTCAAAATCTGCGGTATCACAAATAACCGAGATTATTAATAGTGTATCGGATGCTGTAGTAAGTGTCGTTGAGGATTCCAAAGAAATGTTAGATTTCATGGATAATCAAGTACTTAAGGATTATGATATGTTAATTCATACCAGTACACAATATAATACCGATGCAGATATGGTTCAAACGATTGTATCAGAAATCAAATATGTATCAAATACATTATACGATTCTATAAAACAGATTCGAAGTGCAATTGATGAAATTACAAATGCTGCAGGTGAAGGAGCGGAAGGTACCACTGATATTGCAGATAAAGTACTGGAAATATCACATAAGACGGAGGAACTGGTTGGCCAGGCAAAAGAAAATAAGATCAGTGTTAATCGATTAAATGAAATGATAGAGTTCTTCCATATTTAAATTAAATAGTAACAGATTCATTGTGTAAAAAGTGTCTGTTGGTTTAAAGTAAGACTCTTAATAAATTTTGGGGTATGTAATGTCTGACATTACATACCCTAAGTTTTATTATAAAGCCTAAAGTAATAACCCCACAGGTGTTTTTAGATTTTGCGATTCATTTAGAACCATGCACTAAACGGAAATATTATTATGTTTATACAGGGATTCCTTGCATATTATTTGAAAATAAATTATAAAATTGAATTAAGTACATTATTAGGATGATTGAAATTGAAAAATAAAATTATTACTATCCTGTTAACTCTGACTGCTTTATGTTTGACTTCCCATCTATATTATCAACAACGTCTATCATATCTGGATTCACTAAATATTAATGTTAACAGTTTAAATCAAGATACAGAATTTGCAGAAGGAATGATAGATTCCAAAAAAACTGATAAAAGTAATCCGCCTATAACAAATGAAATAAAAGGTAAAGACTTAAAATTACATGCATTATCCGCAGTACTTATGGATGCAGATAACACTCGTGTATTGTATGAAAAAAAAGGGTTTACAGAAATGGCTATGGCAAGTACAACAAAAATCATGACCTGTATTATCACATTAGAAAATGCAAACCTGGATGATATTGTTACAGTCTCAAAATATGCTTCCACTATGCCGGATGTACAACTTAATATTAAAGCAGGGGAACGGTATCAGTTAAAAGACTTGTTATATTCCCTTATGTTAGAATCTCATAATGATGTAGCAGTGGCAATTGCAGAACATGTTGGAGGATCGGTTGAAGGATTTGCTGCTATGATGAATGCGAAAGCAAAAGAATTGGGTTGCAAGCATACGAATTTTGTAACACCAAATGGTCTCGATGCAGTAAATCATCATACGACAGCTGTAGAACTTGGCAAAATAGCTAGTTATGCAATTAAGAACAAACAATTTATCGATATAACGAATACTTCGAGTTGGCAATTTAGCGATGTAGATAAAAAGCGATCATTTTCCATTAGTAATAAAGATAAATTCTTATATCTTTATGATGGTGCAATCGGTATTAAAACTGGTTTTACGAATAAGGCGGGGTATTGTTTTGTGGGTGCAGTTTCAAAGAATGACAAAACCTTTGTATCTGTGGTACTTGGAAGCGGTTGGCCTCCTAATAAGAGTTATAAATGGCGTGATACTAGTACCTTAATGGATTATGGAATGGAGAATTACGAATTTAAACAAATTTTTAATGCAGAAAAGAAATTCACACCAATTCCAGTAGAAGACGGGCAGGAGAATTATGTCGGTCTTTATTATGAAGGTGATATTTCCCTCTTAATGAGAAAGGATGAACAAGTAAAAGTAGTTTATCATGTTCCCAAGATAATACAAGCACCGGTTAATGTGAACACACCCGTAGGAAGTGCTAATTATTATGTTGGTGAGGATTTGATTGCTGAAATACCTATCTATACCGATCACGATGTGGCAAGGATAGACTTTGAATACTGTATGAAAAAAATTTATAAACTTTGGTTAATGCAGTAATAATATGGAGGTATGGTTTATTTTATGGGTTTGCTATGCTCCCTTTTAAGAAGACAAGTGAGATAATAAAACTTGTCACTTAGGAGGGAGTTCTTTCGATGTCGTTTTTCATCTGTTTTATGTATTTTACTGGCAAATCAGTATTTTGAGAAACATAAATTTAAAATAAGAAGCTGTGGTGTTTGAGTAATCTGGATTGTATTTATTAGTAATTAGCCTTGACAAATGATTCTTACTCGTGTATATTAACTGTATTAACATTCATAGTACAGATAGTATGCTTAAACTATTTTTAGTATCTACATACTACGTCTTGATTACATGAAGAAAGGAGAAGCCTATGATTTTTATAGATTATAAAGACCGACGTCCTATCTATGAGCAAATTGTGGAACGTTTTCAGGAGCTTATATTAAAAGGTGTTCTTGAATCAGATAGCCAGCTTCCATCCGTACGAAACCTTGCCATGGAGCTATCCATTAACCCGAACACCATTCAAAGGGCCTATATGGAATTAGAACGTGAAGGTTACATCTATTCCGTAAAAGGAAAAGGCAATTTTATTGCTACAAATGACAGCTTAGTTAAAGATCGTAAAAAAGAAATCTTTGATTCCATAATTAATCTGGTGAAAGAAGCAAAGGATTTTGGAATTACAAAAGAAGATTTTATAAATAAAGCAGTAGAGGGCTTTGAGAGGGGGAATAAAGATGATTGAAGCTATTAACGTAAGTAAAAAATTTGATAAGATTAATGCAATAGATCAGGTTACTGCTACCATTCGGGAAGGTAATGTATTTGGTTTGGTTGGATCGAATGGCGCAGGGAAAAGTACTTTTATACGAATGTTATGTGGAATACTAAAACCTGACAATGGTTCTATAAAGATTGATGGTTTAGAAGTTTTTGAAAATATAAAAGCGAAGGAATTGTTTTTCTATATTTCAGATGAGCAATTTTTCTTTAGTAATGCAACACCAATGGATATGAAGAACTATTACCAGATTATGTATCCTAATTTTGATGGTAAACGATTTGAGAAATTAATGCAGCTTTTTGAATTGGATCCCAAACGAAAAATCAATACATTTTCTAAGGGTATGAAAAAGCAGGTATCCGTAATTTGTGGTGTATGTGCGAATACAAAGTATATATTCTGCGATGAGACCTTTGATGGCTTAGATCCAGTGATGCGGCAGGCTGTTAAGAGCATTTTTGCAAAAGAAATATCAGAACGTAATATGACGCCGGTTATTGCCTCACATAATTTAAGGGAGCTAGAAGATATCTGTGATCATGTTGGATTGCTTCATAAAGGTGGAGTATTATTTTCTAAAGATTTGGTTGATATGAAATTAAGCATTCATAAATTACAATGTGTTTTTCAAACAGAAGAAGAGCTTGATCAGGTATTAGAAGGCATTGAACTATTAAAAGTAGATAAGCGAGGTTCTCTTTATACGATTACTGCCAGGGGAAGACAGGAAGAGATCATAAGAAGGATTGAAAATAAAAATCCTGTCTTTTTTGAGGTACTTCCATTAACTTTGGAAGAAATATTTATAAGTGAAACGGAGGTAGTTGGTTATGACATCAAAAAGCTTGTTTTTTAAGTTGTTAAAGGATGATTTAAAGAGAAGAATATGGACAATTGCTTTGGCAACGGTTGTGTTTTTCCTTTCCTTTCCGATAGCCTGCGCTATACTATTAGGTGATCATATAGAATATACAACAAGAGAAGTAATCTATGAACGATTATTACATTTTGTTCACCCAAATGCATGGGTAATTTTAGTAACTGTTGCTGGAGCAATTATCTGTGGCTTAAGCGGATATTTTTATTTGCACTCCAAAAGAAAAGTAGATTTGTATCACAGCTTGCCGGTACGAAGAGAACTATTGTTCTTCGTAAAATATATAAATGGACTTCTGATTTACTTAGTTCCTTATGCAATTAGTGTTGTTTTGACATTGATTGTAATACAAGTCAATGGTTATATGAATTCAGAGATATTTGCAACTGCAATCAGTAGTATAGGTTTAAATTTTGTGTACTATTGCCTTATTTATACCGTGGTAATTGTAACAGATATGCTAACCGGTAATTTTGTTGTCAACGGTCTTGGAACTGCTGTATTTCTCTTATACGGAGTAAGTATTGTACTTTTACAAGATCTACTTTTTGGAAGCTTTTTTACAACCTATTATCAAAATATGAATATGGAATGGAAAATGCATTTTTTATCTCCGGTCGGGACCTATATCTCTGTTGCAGATAAGATATACTGGAAGGAAAGTTTCAAAATCGGTTATATCATCTCTGCTATCTTAATTACTGCTTTGTTAATTGGAATCGCATTGTTTTTATACAAAAAACGTCCTTCCGAAGCTGCTGGAAAAGCGATGGCTTTTGCAATATCAAAACCTATCATTAAATTTTTGCTGGTTATACCAGTTTCGTTAGGTGGCGGATTAATTTTTAGAAACACGGTAAATAGAGGTCAAGATGGATGGTTTATTTTTGGTTTACTATTCTGCTTACTTTTGTCCTATGCGTTGATCGAAATTATATACGATTTCGATATTCGTAGTGCCTTCCACCATAAAAAACAATTGTTAGCATGTGCGGGAATTGTTGTAGTAATTACTGCAATCTTTCGCTTTGACCTCTTTCAATATGATCAGTATATTCCGAAAGAAAATACTATTAAAAGTATGGCTGTAGCAATAGACGGCTTAGAGGATCAAATTAGGTATTTTGATAATAATTTTAAGTATTATAGCCGTAATGAATACCGATTAAAGTATATGAAGCTGAAAGATTTTGAACCAGCTTATGAATTAGCAAAGGCTGGCATAGAGAGCCAGGATGAGTCCATTTTAAATGAAGATTATATCTCCTATCATGTTAAATATGCTTTAAAGAATGGAAGAAGCGTTTATCGAAGCTATAAGATAAAGAAGGGGACGGAGCTTGATTTAATTAGTACTATTTTTGAATCGTCTGAGTATAAGCAAGCACATTATCCAATTACTCAATTCAATCCAGAAATGATTAGTGATATAACTTGCTATAACAATCTAGAGAGTAAATTATTAACTTTAAACTCAGTTGAAAAGCAAGAATTGTTGACAATATACATTGAAGAATTGAACAAGCAAAGTTTAGCTCAATTGACACAGAGTTATCCGATTGCTACCTTAGATTTTGCATATAATGAGCTTAATCGTCATAGTTATACTATCTATCCTGAATTTGAAAAAACAATTGCATTTTTAAAAGACCATGGATTTGATTCTACGTATACTGTTACGGAAAGTGATATAAAAGAGATTTATGTGAGAAATATGAGAGTAACATATGTTGAAGAGTACAATAAAAACTACAGAGTTTCAACGCAAGCAATAGAGGATTACAACAATGTAACCTATAGCCAACAAGAACAGATTAGTCAAATATTCTCGAATTTAATTCCGCAAGATCACTATTGGAACAATCGAAGTGTTTTAAATGCAGAGGATACTGTAGAGGTGAATATTCAATTCAAAGTGGATGAATATGGTAATCAGATTAATAACTCATACTTCTTCAAGAAGGGCGAGATTCCTGAGTTTGTAAAGCAAGATATTAAATGGGAAGAAATTAAGTATTAATTTTGCAGTTAAATGGATTTTGTTAGAGAATTCTAACAAGGTCCATTTTCTTTTTCCTTCTTTTGTGTTACTATAAATGACATATGTGAATAAAAAAAGGAGGATCAATCCGATGACAGTGATAACCCTGGGAAGAACAGGAATTCATGCAAATAAGAATGGTTTTGGTGCGCTACCTATTCAACGAATCAACAAAGAAGAAGCAAAAGCACTATTAAGAAGAGCATATGAGAATGGTATTAATTTTTATGATACAGCAAGATTTTATTCAGATAGTGAAGAAAAAATTGGATATGCACTATCAAATGTACGGGATAAAATATGGATAGCCTCCAAAACAATGTCGTCCAATACTGATGACTTCTGGAAGCAGTTGCACACCTCTCTTAAGATGTTACAAACAGATTATTTGGATATATTTCAATTTCATAACCCTAACTTTTGCCCAAAACCAGGAGATGGTACCGGATTATATGAAGCCATGTTAGAAGCAAAAGATAAAGGGTTGATTCGACATATTGGAATAACCAATCATAGGATAAATATTGCCCATGAAGCTGCAGATTCTGGTCTGTATGAAACGATTCAGTTTCCTTTCAGTTATTTGGCTACCGAGGAAGAAAAAAACTTGGTCATAAGGTGCAAAGAGTTAAACATTGGTTTTATTGCTATGAAGGCCTTAGCTGGTGGTCTAATAACAAATTCTGCTGCTGCCTATGCATTCCTGGCACAATTCGATCATGTACTTCCGATATGGGGAATTCAAAGAGAAAATGAGCTGGATGATTTTCTTAGCTACAGGAAGCAAGCTCCGATTTTAAATGAAGAATTATTAGCAATCATTCAACATGATAAAGATGCATTGAGAGGAGAGTTCTGTCGTGGCTGTGGTTATTGTATGCCTTGTCCTGCAAATATAGATATCCCCACATCAGCAAGAATGTCTCTTATGATACGACGTGCACCAACCACAGTATATCTAAGTGATGAATGGAAAGAAAAAATGAAGAAAATTGAAGCCTGCATCAATTGCAATCATTGTAAGAATCATTGTCCTTACGGTCTGGATACACCGAAACTCCTTAAGTCGAATTGGATGGATTATCAGAATTTTATCTAAAAAAAACGAACATAAATAGAATAAAATAACCATTTTTAGTAATTTTTCGACATCTCATTAACTGAATAAGTATTTACAACTCACCTTCAATCCTTTATAATGGTAATAATTAGAAGAGATTGAGGGTGGTTTTTTGTCTTTATATACGATAGGAAGACATTATTATGTTGATTATTGTCTTAATATTCACGTTACGCAAGATACGGATACGTTATTATTATCGGAAGCCCAGGAGTACTATAAAGTTATCTATATTGAATCCGGTACCTTACACATTATATTGAATAATAAAGAGTATATTTTGTCTGGATCACATGCATTATGTCTAAACAACAAAGATATATTTTCGATATGTGATAAATCAGAGGCAGTTATCAACCTATTATATTTTAAGCCTTGTGTTATTAATGTTAAATTCAGTGATGATATTTTTAATTTTGAGGATAATCTAACTGGAACTGAGATACAGGATTTTTATTATTTGTTTAATTATAAACAAGATGCGCCATTATCAGCAAAAATAATACAATTAAATACCATAGATTCTTCTATTTTGAAACAAAAGCTAAAGCAAATCAAGGATTTACTTACTTTACAAAACACAAAGTTTTGGCCTTGCCGAAGTCGAACATACTTGTTTGAAATATTATTTGCGCTGATAAAACCTGATGGAATTGATAATGAGCCTTTAACGAATCAAATTCAAATGGAATCATCTTTTTCAAAACTTACGATTGATGTAATTTATTATTTACAATCTTGTTATAATAAAAAAATAACCATAGAAAAGCTTGCACAAGTGTTTCATACGAATCGCACCACCTTGCTTGCTGACTTTAAAAAAAGTACCGGGCAGTCTATTAACTGTTATGTGATTCAACTACGTATGACTATGGCAGCCACGTTGTTAAGGGATACAGCATTATCAATCAGTGAAATATGTGAAAGAACGGGCTTTAATGATATTAGCTATTTTAGTAAGTCTTTTAAAAAAGTAATACGTATAACACCATCCGAATATCGTAAAAGAAGTGTTTCTTAACATAATATAGTTACTCAATGAAAAGGAAGGTTGTTAATAAGAGATAAGTTTTAAGGAGATTGGTTGCGTTGGAGAAGACTTACAACTTACAAGAGTATAAGAAAATTATTACTGCGCTTGAGCTTGAAGAGGAGAAGGTCCGTATCATTGCGGAGTTGACCAATAGCGCTTTATGGGAATATGATATTGAGACAAAAGAGTTGAGACAATTTAAGAAATTAAGTGGAAGATATGCGAAATCCACTTTAAACGTACCTGATTATCGTATTACCATGCTTCGTTGGAATCTGATATACCCAGATGATATACCGGTATTTCACAAATATTGCGATAGCATGGATCTTGGAGAAGAGTATATCTTATATGATATTCGCTTCTTAAGTGATAGCGATGAATTTTTATGGATACGCTTTCAAGGGATTCCCTTAAAGAATACGGAAGGTCAAGCATTATGTATTATCGGTAAAACTAGTATTGTAGAAGATGAGAAAAAGGAACAAATATCAATATCAGAGGAGAGAGATCCTCTGACGAATCTTTTCAATGAACCAACAACGAGAGATAAGGTGGAAAAATGCCTTAAAAGATGCAATGATGGCAAGTATGAAGAACAGCATTGCTTTATGATAATTGATATCGACGGTTTTAAGCATATAAATGAACGCTTTGGATATCTATATGGAGATATTGTTATAGAGGCGTTTGCAAAACATTTATTGGGACTTTTTGATGATACCGATATTATTGGCAGAATGTATGGGGATGTATTTATAGTATACTATAAAGAAATTAAAAGCCTCGCAGACATTCATAAAAAAGCAGATTCTATCCGACATATGATTCGCGGTAATCTACCAGAACTAAAAAAAGAAAATGATATAACTATAAGCATTGGTGCATCCGTTTACCCTACAGATGGTTCTACTTATGATGAATTATTTAAAAAAGCAGATATGGCCTTATTTAAAGTGAAAGAACAAGGAAAAGATAACTATTTGTTATTTAATCCAACGCATGCAGATGCTTATAATAGCGGTGAAACGGAACGAAAGAAAATCAAAAAGGATAGAAATCGTAAAACAAATAGAGGAATTGTAGATGCCGAAAAGCGCTTACTTGATTTTACCTTTGATGTTATGAGTAAGAATGTTGATGCAAAAACAGCAATGAATATCATATTTACTGAGATAGGCAAGTATTATGATTTGTCTCGAATTACAGTATTTGAAAAAGCAATTCCAAACCAAAATGCAAAAATAAGCTATGAATGGTTGAATGCTGGCATTTCTTCCTGTAAAAGTATATTTGCCGGCAATCTCGATGCCTTAATCAAAGCAAATGAAACTCTCTTATCAGACAAAGGTTATTTTTATTGTGAAGAGGTTATGTATCTTGAGGTTGGACCTTATATTAAAAAGTTATTCAAAAAAGCTGGTATTCGGACAATTTTACAATGTCCAATAACAGATAAGGATCAATACATTGGCATAGTGAATTTTGAAAATAGTAACAATTCACGTTCTCTGCAACAATTTGAGATAGATACATTACGGATTATTACGAAAATTATCAGTAATTTCATATTACAGATACGTAGCAAAGAAGAGTTAAAAAATGAAATTTTCTTTACTCAAGCAATGTTAAATAATCAAAAGTTAAGTAATTATGCAATTAAACCGGATACTTATGAATTGCTCTATATGAATAAATACATTGAGACTGCTTATCCAAATATTAAACTTGGGGAATTGTGCTATAAAGCAATTCATGGCAGAACTGAGCCTTGTAAAACTTGTCCTTTGCTCGGTCTTAAGGATAATAAAAGCCGTTATTCCGTGGAATCCTACAACGAGAAATCGGACGCATGGTTTAGTAAAACGGCTTCTGAAGTAGAATTACAGAATGGTCAAAGAATGTATTTTATTTGTTCGTCCGATGTAACTAGTTTTTTAGAACGGGTAAAGGCTAGAGATAGTCTGACCGGTTTATTAACCTTATCCAAATTTACAGCGGAAGCAATGAAGTTATTGGCCAGTGCAAAAAATATTAATTATGCAATTATTTATTCTGATTTTGATAAATTTAAATATATCAATGATGAATGGGGATATTCGGTTGGAGACGAGATAATCAAATATTATGCAGCTAGAGTATCCAGACTCTTATCTTCTTCCGAGCTATTTTGCCGTGTGGCTGGAGATACCTTTACAATTTTACTTTCCTATAGAGAAAAAGAAGATGCGCTAGAACGAATTGAAAGGCTTATGAATACCATAACGAATGATTTTTCTGCCAAATTCCCAAAAGTAAATCCAATCATAATCAGTGGAATTTATTTCTTAACACAGGAAGATAAAATTTTAAGTCTTGCATTGGATAAAGCCAATATAGCTAGAAAAACCTTAAAAGGTTATCATAAAAGTAATTATGCTATCTATGACGAAAAGCTATTTTCGGAGATACGAAGACAAAAATTAATTGAAGACCGAATGTATTCTGCCCTTGAGAATCATGAATTTGTTGTTTATATGCAGCCTAAAGTTGATCTTCGAACTCTTTCCGTGATTGGGGCTGAAGCCTTAGTAAGATGGAAGATACCGGAAGGGACTATGTTGAGCCCAATGGAGTTTATCCCCTTATTTGAAAAGAATGGTTTTATTATAGAACTAGATTTTTATGTGTATGAGAAAGCGGTTCAAACATTGAGATCATGGTTAGATTCAGGAAAAATGCCTATTATTGTTTCTCTCAATGTTTCCAGGTTGCATATTGATGATCCTTTCTTTGTGGAAAAACTGGATCAATTAGTTTTAAAATATAATATTCCAAGGAATTTAATTGAGATCGAAATAACAGAAACTTTATTCTTAAAGAGTATGGATGGTTTAATTAAAATGATGGATAATCTTCACACATTAGGTTATTTAATTTCAATTGATGATTTTGGTTCAGGATATTCCTCCTTAAACCTTTTAAAAACATTACCAATTGATATAATAAAATTAGACAAAGAATTCTTTATGCAAAATAAAATGGAAGATAAAGATAAAATAGTAATTAACAGCATAATACAACTTGCGAAAGGACTTGGACTAAAAGTT
The DNA here is from genome assembly GCA_023443225.1 of Bacillota bacterium. GTDB lineage: Bacteria > Bacillota > Clostridia > Lachnospirales > Lachnospiraceae > Anaerocolumna. Next base: position 24,259 of record JAEZVF010000024.1, on the reverse strand, counting down.
ATCTCGGAAGGAGTCGAGACATTAGAGCAGGCTAAATTTTTAAGAGAGTGCCGATGTGATATGGTTCAGGGATATTTCTTTTATCAACCATTACCCATTGATAATTTTGCTGAAATTATTGAATAAAATAAATCTTTTTACAAATACATGGTATAATGGTAGTAAAAGCGTAAAAGGAGTTTTAGATGATACGGTTATCACGAATAGATATTAAAAATCAAGCAGCCAATGATATCGTATATTCCAGAGGTTTGCAGAATTATAAACAGGGGCATGTTGTTAATGCTACCTGGTCCAATATAAAAAAACAATATCGTATTGCGATTAAAGACAATTTTGAATATATGGTTACAATCCAGGTATTTGATGATGGTTCTTTTGAACATAAATGTAATTGTTCAGAACACCTAAAAGAAGAGGGCGCGTGCAGACATGTGGTTACTGCACTGTTTTTTGTGCTTAATTATATTGAAAGATCCTTATTAGAAGAACCGAATAATCCGGCCGAGAGAACGGTTCATCAGATTTTAGGATATTTCAGTAATCAGGAATATAATATTATTCAAGGTGAGACCTATCATCTTGAAGTGGTAATATCAATACCATCATTATTACGTGGAGAATCCACGAACGCCATGGCTTCTTTGTATGTGGGCAACAATCGGTATTATAAAGTACAGTCAGTCAAGAAGTTTTTAACAGATTATTATAATAAACAGAATATCGCATTGGGGAAAGAATTTAAGTTTATACATGGAGAAAGTAAATTTGATAAGCAATCCCAAAAAGTTCTTGATTATTTTCTTGAGATTTATGAAATTCAAGAAGCAATTGATAAAATAATTTATTCAAAGATCTTCTCAAAGTCACAAATGATACTGACGAAAAATATGTTATTTCGCTTGTTGGAGTTTTTAGATGAAAGTACGTTTAAACTTGAACTTTATGGAAAAACCTATGAAAATGTAAGATATTCGGAATCAAATCCAAAGATTAAATATGATCTAACACTGACAGATGACGGAATAGCGGTGGATTATCATAGCAAATTTATTGTTATTCCCTTGTCAGAATCCGGTGATTTATTATTTATAGATGGGTGTATCTACAAGCCAAATAAACGGTTTTTAGGTAATTATCTGCCCTTTTACAATAATTTGGGTGGTAAAAAAGAACCCTTAGTGTTTCGTGGTGATAACAAAAATAAATTTATGGAAGTAGTTCTTCCTAGAATTAGTGAAACAATGGAATTAACGGTTCCCCAAGAGATACAGGACCGATTTATTACAGCTGATCTACAGCCTATTGTATATCTTGATAAAGTGAAAACCTATATTAGGGCAGAGCTTAGGTTTAGATACGGAGAACATGAATTTAATGCCTTTGAATCCTTATCGTTGGATGATTTTATAATCGTTAGACAGCCCAAAAAAGAAGAGTTTTATATGGAGTTGTTGGATAAAATTGGATTCCAACCCAAACATCACAGTTATCTGATGAGAAATGAGGATGACATATATGAATTTTTGACGAGCGGAATTCATAAGTTAGCTGAAAATTGCGAGTTATATTATTCTGATGATTTCAAAAGAATAAACATTAAGTCTCCAGGCAAATTTCAGGCTGGATTACGGGTCAAAAATGAATTAAATCTTTTGGAAATGGATTTGAAATATGAAGAAGTCCCAAAAGAAGAATTAAAAGATTTATTTAAATCCTTTCGGTTAAAGAAAAAATACTATCGCTTGAAAAACGGAAGTTTTATCAATTTGGAAGAAGGAGATATAAGTGAAGTATGGGACATCTTAAAATCGTTAAATATCTCTGGAAAAGAATTGAATAATGAAACAATAGAATTATCAAAAAATACAGCACTTTATCTGGACAGAATTTTTCAAGACAAAAACTTTACGGTTGAGAAGAACGATGAATTTAATATATTGGTTAATCATATTCTAAACCCTATAGTATCTGATTATGCGCTACCCGAGGGAATTACAGCGACGCTTCGTAACTATCAGGTAACTGGATTTAAATGGCTTAGAACTCTTGCAGATAATTATCTGGGTGGAATTCTAGCGGATGATATGGGACTTGGTAAAACATTACAGGCAATTGTTTATATGGCTTCCATTAAGAAATTAAACCCAAACAGCCATTTTCTTATTGTTTGTCCATCTTCCCTAATATATAACTGGCAGGATGAGATTGAAAATTTTGCTCCTGAATTAATTACGGAGGTTATAACCGGTAATCCGAAAGAACGCCAAGATTTGATTGAATCCTATACAAGCAAAGATGTCTTAATTACCTCATACCCTTTAATAAGGAGAGACATCCAGCATTATGAAGTCATTGATTTTCATACTGTATTTATCGACGAGGCGCAGTTTATAAAAAATGCAGATTCATTAAATGCAAAATCCGTTAAACTTATTAAAGCTGCTCATAGATTTGCCTTGACAGGAACGCCGATTGAGAACTCCCTATCTGAGTTATGGTCGATTTTCGATTTCATAATGCCGGATTATTTGCTTACCCACAACAAATTTGTGAATCAGTTTGAAAAACCAATTATGAAAGAACAAGAAGGAATTCTTGAAGATTTAAACAAACGCATATCTCCATTTATCTTAAGACGTATGAAGAAAGATGTCTTACATGAATTGCCTGAAAAAGTTGAAACAAAAATGTTAACGGATATGGAGGAAGAACAAAAAAAGGTTTATCTGTCTTATATGGAGAATATAAAAAGCGAACTGAATAATGAAGTCGGAATGGAGAAGAATAAGATAAAAATTCTGGCGGCATTAACCAGACTAAGACAAATCTGTTGTCATCCAGGGACCTTTATAGAGAATTATACGGGAGGAAGCGGTAAGTTAGAGCTGCTTCTGGAAATTATTACGGATGCCATATCCAATGAACATCGTATCCTGATATTTTCTCAATTCACTTCAATGTTAGCTATTATTCAGAAGGAATTGAAGAAGGCGGGGATAGAAGGGTTTTATCTGGAGGGTACCACGAAGATTCAAGATAGAAATGAATATGTAAAAAGGTTTAACCAAGGAGAAGGAGATGTGTTTTTAATCTCTTTAAAAGCTGGAGGTACTGGTTTAAATCTTGTAGGTGCAGATACTGTGATTCATTATGATCCTTGGTGGAATCCAGCGGTAGAAGAACAGGCAACAGATCGAGCATACCGAATTGGACAAGTGAATTCCGTACATGTTATTAAGCTGATTACAAAAGGTACGATTGAAGAAAAAATATATAAATTGCAGTTAAAAAAGAAGGATCTCTCGAATTCTGTAATACAGTCAAAGGAAGTATTTATAAATACTCTTACAAAAGAAGAACTGGAAGATATCTTCAGTTAATTAACTATGGGCTGCCGTACAATTCAGTACGACAGCCCAATTCATAATATTAGTGCTCAAAATTATTGTTATAGAATTCTTCTACAAGCAGATCGAGATAGGAGTCATCTAGTTCACCAAAATGTTCGATTATCATTTTTTTCATCATCTCAAGTTTCTTAAAGAATTGAATTTCTTCACTTGTTTCTTCAGAAGTAAGAGAGTCTAATAGTTCTAAGGTTACGCTTTGTGATAACCAGTTATTAATAGCTTCGGTTACCTGGTTTTCTTCCGCTACCTGTGTTTGAATCTTTTTTGAACTGAATAAAGACTGAAAACCGATACCTAGGAAGATGATAAACAGTAACCCCATTACAATATACGGAAGAATTCCGTTGAAAATCTGAATAACTCCAACTATATTTAGGATAAGAACGGCAATTCCAACAATGGATACAAAGAGGAATGTATATGCAGTAGATTTTAAATCCCTATATTGTTCTTCTTTTCTTACGTAAGTAACTGTTTTCACAGGTTTTTTCATAGAATTTTCTAAGACTTCGCTTATTTCTTCTTTGTCGAACAGGGAATCATCGGCATCACTTCCATTGGCTTCAAATGGATCTTCTTCTGAATCAGAATATTCAAAGGAATCCTCATTATCTTCCTCTGTTTCTAAGCTATCAGTGGTATTCTCGCCCATAACAGAAAGCTGTTGGTCAAGTTCAACGCTATAAAAAGCGTTATATAACTTCTTTACATTTGAAACAGAAGATTTCTCAACTTTTACAATCCATACTTCCTTTTCTGCATCGTATTCGCATATAGCACTAGGTATGTCAGAGTAATGCAGGAATTGTACAAATTTTTGTGCGAACTTTTCTTTCTCTGTTTCCATAAAGGGGAAGAGTTCTTGCGGTAATTCTTCAATCAATTCAGTACCACAATCATTACATACAGTCATTTCCTCAATATATTCAATTTTACATTTGGGGCACCAAGGCATAATTGTTCTCCTTTAAGGTTTTATTCATTTATTTTAAAACAATGATAAACCTTTTTACCTTTTTTTACAAGTAAAATACCATCGGAATTAAAATCATCGGGTGTAAAAGTTTTATCAAATTCTGTAACTTTAACATCATTTACTGTAACTCCACCTTGAGTAATGGTTCTTCTAGCGTCGGAACGAGAAACCGCCATCTTACCATCTACTAAAAGTGTAATTAAATCAACTCCGGCGTTAAACTGTTCAGAAGTATAAGTAGTGGTAGGAATATCTTCGGAACTAATTCCACCACTGAACAATGCTTTGGATGCTTCCTGTGCCTTTATGGCTTCTTCTTCGCCATGTACAATTTTTGTTATCTCGAAAGCAAGTACATCCTTCGCATGATTAATTTCAGCATCTTTTAATGCACCAAGTCTTCTAACTTCATCCATTGGAAGGAAGGTTAAGAGACCGAGGCATTCCTCTACTTTTACATCCTCAATGTTTCTCCAGTATTGATAGAATTCATAAGGAGATGTTTTTTCAGGGTCTAACCAAAGAGCACCTTTTGCAGTTTTACCCATCTTGATTCCTTCACTTGTTGTAAGTAATTTCAGGGTAAGACCGAAAGCAGGTTTTTGCTCTTTTCTACGTATCAAGTCAACACCGCCAAGGATATTTGACCATTGATCGTTACCACCCATTTGTAACGTACAGTCATATAATTGATTTATTTTCCAGAAATCATAAGATTGCATTAACATATAGTTAAATTCAAAGAAAGTAAGACCACGTTCCATTCTTTGTTTATAACAATCAGCGGTCAGCATTTTATTAACAGAGAAATGAATCCCAACTTCTCGTAAAAAGTCAACATAGTTTAAGTCTAGGAGCCAATCTGCATTGTTAACGATGATTGCATTATCATTATCAAAATTAATGTATTTGGATAATTGTTTGTGGAAACAATCAGCATTGTGCTGGATAATTTCCTTCGTCATAATGGTACGCATATCGGATTTGCCGGTAGGATCACCGATCATTGTTGTTCCTCCACCCAAAAGGGCGATTGGTTTGTGGCCTGCACGCTGCATATGCATCATCGCCATTACTGTTAAAAAATGACCAGCAGTCAAGCTGTCAGCAGTAGCATCAAATCCTATATAAAAGGTGACTTTTTCCTTCCCTAATAATTCCTTTATTTCTTGTTCGTGGGTTGTTTGTTCGATAAATCCACGTTCAAGTAAAATATCATAGACATTACTTGACATTTTAAATTCCTCCTTCGATAAGTTAGTCTTAATTATAAATGATATTTTATCAATTTTCAATGTTATTTATAAGTTGCATGAATAATCACAAACAAGACAGGAATATAATGATACTAAAGAACAAAATTCTTTGTCATTCTATAAGTAAGTATAAGACAGGATCAACTGGAGGTGAGGTATGGATAATCAGGAAGAATACGCTAGTTTATCAAGGGCGGATTTTATTAAATTAGCACGGGAAAGCTGTAGTAAGAATCTTGGACCAGTAAGCAGAAACAATAAAGAATCAAACTTGTTTCGGCAGAAAGAACAGCGTGGTTATGAGAGCAAATCTTATGGAACAACGAACAGTGGATTTGAGATACCGCCAGTTACAATTAAAATATTTTTGATACGTTTCATATGTGCACTTATGATATTCTTAACTGTACTGATTATAGACAAAATGGATTTGAACCACAAAGTATTGAATAGTGAATATTTTCAAAAGAGTTTAGCTTCCAACCAGAGGCTTGAGGATGCAGAAGAAGCTGTAGTATCGTTAATCAGTGATATTGTTAAGGTAGAAGAGTAAAGATTAAAATAGTAGAAATATGGAAGTGATTATCAAATGGCTTCCTATGGTAAATTCATAATTGTATTTTGCTAGTGAAAGAGGTATAATAACTAGTAATTGTATTTAGATTTAACACATTGATTACATAATTATGTTATGTTAACCAATGTGTTTTTCTAAAGTAAAAATACAACTTGAGCCATCTAAGAAATTGCGAAATGGAGTTTATTATGAAAAAATTAGCTTTATCTGACGAAATACTATTAACCGTTGAAAAACCGGCTAGGTATATCGGCAATGAAATAAACATGGTTGTTAAGAATTTGGACAAGATCGATATACGTTTTTGTATGTGCTTTCCTGATGTGTATGAAATCGGTATGTCACATTTGGGAATTCAGATACTATACGATATGTTTAACAAGCGAGAAGATACCTATTGTGAAAGGGTTTACTCCCCTTGGGTTGATTTGGATAAAATCATGAAGGAAAAGCAGATTCCCTTATTTGCTTTGGAATCTCAGGATCCTGTAAAAAACTTTGACTTTTTAGGTATCACACTTCAATATGAGATGAGTTATACCAATATTCTGCAGATTTTGGAATTATCCCAAATACCAATCTACGCCAAAGACAGGACCGATTCGGATCCGATTGTATTAGGTGGTGGTCCTTGTGCCTATAATCCAGAACCAATAGCAGACTTTTTTGATTTCTTTTATATTGGAGAAGGTGAGACAGTTTACGATCAAATATTAGATGCTTATAAGGAAAACAAACAGCGTGGTGGTACACGGATAGATTTCTTAGAGAGTATCGCTCTGATTGATGGTATCTATGTTCCCTCTTTCTATGAGGTTGCATACAAAGAAGACAATACAATTTTAAGTTTTCATAAAAAGAATGAACATGCAAAAGATACGATTCTTAAACAGGTGGAAATGAGTTTGAGTGATACTTTTTATCCCGAGAAACCAATCGTTCCTTTTATTAAAGTTACACAGGACAGAGTGGTCTTAGAGATTCAAAGAGGTTGTATTCGAGGCTGTCGTTTCTGTCAGGCGGGTATGGTTTACCGTCCAATCCGAGAACGTGATTTTCAGTTCTTAAAAGATTATGCTGAAAAAATGTTAAAAGCCACCGGTCATGAGGAAATTTCGCTTAGTTCTTTAAGTTCAAGTGATTACTCTGCACTTCAGGAGCTAGTTTACTATTTGATTGATGAATTCCGCTCAAAAGGAGTCAACATCTCATTACCTTCCTTAAGAATAGATGCTTTTGCGCTTGATGTTATGAGCAAAGTTCAAGATGTCAAGAAAAGCAGCCTTACCTTTGCACCGGAAGCTGGTTCACAAAGGCTTAGGGATGTTATCAATAAGGGCCTAACGGAAGAATCCATATTGAATGGAGCTATGGATGCTTTTCAGAGTGGATGGAATCGCGTAAAACTATACTTTATGCTGGGGCTGCCTACGGAAACGGAAGAGGATATCGAAGGAATTGCAGTATTATCGGACAAGATAGCAAGAGAATACTATACCATACCGAAAGACAAACGCAACGGAAAGGTTAGCATTGTTGCTAGCACCTCTTTCTTTGTTCCAAAGCCTTTTACACCTTTTCAATGGGCTCCCATGGATACAGCAGAAGAATATCTAGCAAAGCAAAGAGTGTTAAGAGGAAAGTTTAATGAACAACTAAACCGGAAAAGTATTAAATATAATTGGCACGAAGCTGAACTTAGTGTATTAGAAGGTGTATTTGCCAGAGGAGACCGAAGAATTAGTAAGGTAATTTATGATGCTTATCAGTCGGGTTGTCTTTACGATTCCTGGTCAGAACATTTTAAATATGATTTATGGTTGAAAGCTTTTACTGAAAATGACATTGATATAGATTTCTACACCAGTAGAAAGAGAGAAAAAGATGAAATTCTGCCATGGGACTTCATTGATGCGGGAGTAACAAAAGAATTCTTATGGAGAGAATATGAAAGAGGAATTAAGGAGAAGGTAACACCTAACTGCAGAATGGCATGTGTTAATTGTGGTGCCAAGAGTTTTCATGGCGGAGTATGTTATGAGACACAAGCAAATGATGATAAAATTGAAGTGGATATTGGGTGCTAAATATTTATTAAAAATTTAATTAATTTACTTGAATTATAAAATCCAAAGGCTTATTATGTTATATTGTAGTGATTTTTGACATAATAATTTAATAAGATTTGGAGGTTTTTGAAATGTATAAGTTGAAACCAAAACTGTTTTCTACTATGAAAACTTATACTAAGGAGCAGTTTATCAAAGATGTAATTGCCGGTATTATCGTTGCAATTATAGCATTACCTCTGTCAATCGCCCTTGCCATTGCATCAGGAGTGAATCCAGAGAGAGGATTATATACCGCAATTATTGCCGGTTTTTTTATATCCTTTCTGGGTGGAAGCCGCGTGCAGATTGGTGGACCAACGGCAGCTTTTGTGGTTATTATTTATGGTATTGTGGAAGAATTCGGTATGGATGGGCTAATAGTTGCTACCATCATGGCCGGAATCATCATGGTTTTAATGGGACTTTTTAAATTTGGTGGTTTAATAAAATATGTTCCTTACACGATAACAACCGGTTTTACAGCCGGAATTGCTGTTGGTATATTTGCTGGTCAGATAAAAGATTTTTTAGGATTAACTATGAAAGCAGTTCCTTCAGAATTTATTGAAAAGATAATTGCTTATGGAAAGAATATCAGCAGTTTTAACCCTTCTGCTTTCTTTATCGGTATGATTGCCATACTGATTATACTATTTTGGCCTAAGGTAACTGAAAAGATACCGGGTACCTTAATTGCCATCATTGTAACCACTTTAATTGTTAAATTAACTGCTATGAAGGTAAATACGATTGGAAGTGTATATGGAGAACTTTCTTCCCAATTTCCGTCGCTATCCATACCTCATGTCAATTTTCATATGATACAAAAATTGTTGGGACCGGCCTTTACGATTGCAATTTTAGCTGGAATTGAATCCTTATTATCCTGTGTGGTATCCGATGGTATGATTGGCAGCCGCCACCGTTCTAATATGGAATTAGTTGCTCAGGGTGTGGGTAATGTTTTTTCTTCCTTATTTGGTGGAATTCCTGCTACCGGTGCAATTGCAAGAACTGCAGCCAATGTTAAAAATGGTGGACGTACTCCAATTGCAGGAATCGTTCACTCCATTACTTTGTTACTCATTCTTCTTATATTAATGCCATTAGCAGGCTTAATTCCAATGCCTGCATTAGCAGCTATCTTAATCGTTGTTGCTTATAATATGTGTGGTTGGAGAGAATTTGTCAGCCTAGTAAAAACTTCTCCAAAGAGTGATATCCTAGTTTTGATTACGACCTTTCTACTTACAGTAATCTTTGACTTAGTGGTTGCTATTGAAATAGGAATTGTATTAGCTGCTCTTTTATTTATGAAGCGGATGGCAGATGTTGCTGGGGTATATAGCTGGAAATATAAAGACGATACTAGGGATGAAGATGAAGACAGCAATTCAGAACGGTTAAATCTAAGAGAGGTTCCTTCCAATACTTTAGTTTACGAAATTGAAGGGCCAATGTTCTTTGCTGATACGGATAAATTTATGGATATATCGTTAGGTTCATCAATGAAAGCTGTTATTCTTAGGATGAGAAGTGTACCGGCTATGGATGCATCGGGTCTGCGAATTATGAAAAAAATATTGGCGTCTTGTAATAAGAAGAAAATCACGTTGATCTTATCCCATGTGCAGGAACAACCGATGTCCTTAATGGTTAAGGCGGGATTTGTACAAGACGTGGGGGAAGAAAATTTCTGCGAGAATATTGATACAGCATTGTTAAGAGCAGAAAGTTTAAAATAATAATTCCATTGTATGCTTGGAATGAAAGAAGGTAAGACACATGAAGATTCGTATAAAGTTTACAAAATCAGGTCCTTTGAAGTTTATTGGGCACCTCGATATCATGAGATATTTTCAAAAAGCATTTCGAAGGGCTGATGTTGATGTAGAGTATTCACAGGGATTTAGTCCTCATCAGTTAGTATCCTTTGCAGCACCTCTTGGTGTGGGGCTGACAAGTGATAGCGAGTATATGGATGTACAGCTTCTAAGCTGTGATACTCCAGAAGAAATGATGAATCGAATTAACGCAGTTATGGCTGAGAATATTCAGGTGGTAAACTTTCAAGTTTTACCTGATGATAGTAAAAATGCCATGTCTATTGTAGCTGCAGCAGATTATATGGTGTCGATAAAAGACGGTTATGATTTTATGGATAAAGAATCCTTGGAAGACAAATTTGATAAGTTTTACCATCAGGAAACCATTGTAATTAATAAAAAAACGAAAAAAAGTGAAATGGAAGTTGATATTAAGCCTCTTATTTATTGTGTTGCATTTACAGAAGAGGACTTTCATAAGAAACTTCAGAAAACTCCTGGGATAGAGAAGAAACCAACAGTTGCTGAAAGTTTTACAAGTGGTATAAAACTATATATGCAACTGGCAACTGGTAGTGTGAATAATTTAAAACCGGAATTAGTAATGGAGGCATTTTGCAAGCAGGAAGGAATTGAATTTAATCCTTTTGCTTACCAGGTACATCGTATGGAAGTATATGCCGATATGGGTGATGAGACAAAGAGAGACCTAATACCATTAGATCAAACTACAAACGTAGAATAGTCACTAAAGGGGAGTTAACATGAATAATAAATTAATAACGGTCAGGCAAAAGGATCGAATCATTTCAGCTATTTATGAAGATGGTGAAATGGTTCAGGTTAATGTGGATTGTTTAGGAAAAGACAATATTCTTGGCAATATTTATGTTGGCAAGGTTAAAAATATTGTTAAAAATATCAATGCTGCATTTGTCGAGATAAGCGAAGGCAAAATGTGTTATCTTTCCCTTGAAGATGCCATAGCTCCCATATACTTAAAACCCAAAAAAACAAATAAAATTGTAATTGGTGATGAAATACTGGTACAGATATCAAAAGAAGATATTAAGACCAAAGCACCGGTCATAACAACGAATTTGAATTTTACTGGTAAATATGTTGCTTTAGTTCATGGTAAATCGATGATTGGAATTTCATCAAAGATTAAAGATGATGCAGAGCGAAATCGATTGAAGAAACTACTTCAAAATCAAAAAGGTGAATTCTATGGATTCATCGTTAGAACCAATGCCCTTTTTAAATCGGATGACGTAATTTTAAAAGAAATTGATTTTTTGACAAAGCAATACCGTGAAATTGTAGACTATGGTGTTCACAAAACACCATTTTCCCTTTTGTATCAGATGCCACCGGGATATATATGCAATATCAGGGACGGTTTTGCTGACAGTATGGATGAGTTTCTAACGGATGATAAAGAAATTTTTAAGGAAATGAGTTCTTATTTAACAAACTATCAGAAAGAAGATTTACCAAAATTACAATTTTATGAGGATAAATTAATATCCTTAGAAAATTTATATAGTATTCATGTGAAATTACAAAATGCTTTACGTGAAAAAGTATGGTTAAAATGCGGCGGTTCTATTATCATACAACCAACGGAAGCGTTAACTGCCATTGATGTAAATACCGGAAAAGCGATCGGTGGTAAAAAGAAGGCAGAGGATACTTTTTTAAAAGTAAATTTGGAAGCTGCCCATGAGATAGCAAAGCAATTACGGCTTAGAAATATTTCAGGTATCATTATCATCGACTTCATTGATATGGCGGAGCAGAGCAATAAGGATAAACTGATAAAGGAATTAAATGATTTATTCCAGCAGGATCCGATCAAGACTTCTCTGGTTGACATGACAGCTTTAAATCTGATTGAAGTAACCAGAAAAAAGGTTAGAAAGCCTTTACATGAACAATTTCTGTAGGGTCAAAAGGAGTGAACAATATGCTAAAGACAAATGCAATGCGCTTATTAGAAAAAGCCATGATTGAATATGATGCTTTAGAATATGAGGTAGACGAAAATGACCTCTCTGGGGAACATGTTGCGAAACAGATTGGTTTACCATCAGAACAGGTATTTAAAACCTTAGTAGCAAGAGGTGAGAAAAAGGGTATTCTGGTATTCTGCCTTCCGGTAAATACAGAGCTTAATCTAAAAAAAGCAGCAGTGGCAGTTAATGATAAGAAGATTGAAATGATACATGTGAAAGATTTATTAGGATTAACCGGTTATATTAGAGGGGGATGTTCACCGGTCGGAATGAAGAAAAAGTATCCAACATATATAGATGAGACGGCAATTCTTTTTGATAGAATCACGATAAGTGCAGGTATTCGTGGATGTCAATTGCTAGTAAATCCGGAAGAATTAATTGCTTATACTGGTGCGGTTACCTGTCAGTTAACCGATTAAAACACGAATACCAAGCTTCATTTATAAAAATAACATAAAATGGAACCAAATCAGAAAACGCTTCGTCTAATGTTTAACAGTACAATAAAATAACTGTTAATTGAGAGGAGGACGTTTTATGAAAAAGAAGATGAATATGTTTATGAAAAAATCTTGGAGTTCCGTTGCAAAAAGTTGGATTTGTTTGACTTTGGGCTTGGTGTTGACAGTAACAAGTTTTGCTGCTTGCGGCAAAAAGTCTTTTGAAACAGAAGCCGTACAAGAGACGCAGATCAGTGAATCTACAACAAATTATCCGGCACAAATATCGGATGGTAACGAATATGAAACCCCTTATGTTGAAGATTCAACACTGCAAAAAGAGGATGTGTCTGGCTCACAAGAGTTAATTGCTGATACTGCGGCAATAGAATATGATGAAAGTCTTAAGCTTACAGATGCGTACAATGTAGAAGAGTATAATACAGAAGAGTATAATGCTATCATTGAAAACGGTTTTCAATCTGTTCAGGATTATCCATTATCCACATTTTCAATCGATGTTGATACCGCATCTTATAGTAACATACGAAGAATGATTTATGAAAATAGTTCGGTGGTGCCGGATGCTGTAAGAATTGAAGAAATGATTAATTATTTTAAGTATGATTATAAGAAGCCCCAAGGTAAGGTACCATTTTCCGTGAATACGGAATTATCAGATTGTCCTTGGAATGAAAATTCAAAACTTTTATTGGTTGGTCTTCAAGCAGAGGACATTGATTTTAGAGAAAGACCAAATTCTAATATTGTATTTTTACTTGATGTGTCAGGTTCTATGGATTCTGAAGATAAATTGCCTTTAATGCAGAAAGCATTTATCCTACTCACCGAGAATCTGAATAGAGGTGACAGAGTATCCATTGTTACGTATGCTGGTGATGAGCGTGTAGTTCTAGAAGGCGCACGGGGAGATGAGACCATTAAGATTGTGGATGCAATCGAGAATCTATATGCTGGCGGAAGTACAGCAGGAGCTGCCGGAATTGAAAGAGCTTATGACATTGCTGAAGAATATTTTATTAAAGGAGGCAACAACAGGGTAATCCTAGCAACAGATGGTGATTTAAATGTTGGATTATCCAGTGAAGGTGAGCTCACCAGATTAATTGAAGAAAAGAGAAAAAATGGCGTTTACTTATCCGTATTAGGGTTTGGAACTGAAAATATAAAAGACAATAAAATGGAAGCATTGGCCGATAATGGAAACGGTAATTATTCCTATATCGACTCCATGATGGAAGCGAAAAAAGTATTAGTAGAAGAAATGGGCGGAACCCTGTTTACCGTAGCAAAAGATGTAAAACTACAGCTTGAATTTAATCCATCCCAGATCAAAGGGTATCGATTAATCGGTTATGAGAACAGAATGTTAGACGCACAGGATTTTAATGATGATACAAAGGATGCTGGTGAAATTGGTGCAGGGCACAGAGTAACCGCACTTTATGAACTGTTGGAAGTTGATTCAAAACAGGAACTGCCGAATAGCAATCTGAAATATCAAAAGAATGATAAAGGTTCAAATAGTAAGGAATGGCTTACCATTAACATACGTTATAAGGAACCGGAGCATGATAAGAGTAAATTAATATCAGAAACCGTAGATAAAAGAGACTACTCAAGCAAAATGCCTGAAAATCTTGCCTTTGCCAGCTCTGTTGCTGCTTTTGGAATGATTCTTCGTGACAGTGAATACAAGGGAACTGCTAACTACGACATGATTCTGGATACACTTGAACAATTGGATGTATCTTCAGACGAATACAAAGATGAATTCGTTTCATTAGTTAAGAAAATGAAAAGGGTGGACTAAAAAGCAATAAAGTAGGGGTAATTTATGAGTTGTATAGGAGTTTATTATGGTGTAATTCAGAAGTGTAAAAAAGGTTAAGATAATATCAATAAAAATGTAATCTAAAAATATTTGTTGGTTGACAAAAACTACCGACTATGTTATCATACTTTAGTATGCCGCACAACGAGGTCTTAAGTTCTGTTCATTTTTAATTATATTAGAAAACAGACACCATAGTTGGCGAGTAATGATAATAGGAGGTGCCATATGTACGCAATTATAGCAACAGGTGGTAAACAGTACAAAGTAGCCGAAGGCGATATCATTAGAGTAGAAAAGCTTGGTGTAGGAGCTGGTGAAACTGTAACATTTGATCAGGTACTTGTAGTAAACAAAGGTGAATTAGCAGTAGGAAATCCTACCGTAGCTAACGCTAGTGTTTCTGCAACAGTTGTTGAAGAAGGCAAGAATAAGAAAATTGTTGTCTACAGATACAAGAGAAAAACCGGATACCACAAGAAGAATGGTCACAGACAGCCATATACTAAGGTTAAGATTGAAAAAATCAATGCATAATAATTAGGAAAATGATATGATTAAAGTATCGATTTATAATAATGCAGATGGTAAGATTATTGGCTTTCAATGCTCTGGGCATGCAGGTTTTGCGGAAAGTGGACAGGATATTATTTGTGCGGCCGTATCTGCGCTTGTAATTAATACCATGAATTCTATTGAACAATTTACTTCAGATGTCTTTGAATTTAAAGAAGATGAGAATAAAGGAATGATAGATTTCAAGATTGTTTCAAATCTTAGTAATGAGTCTAGTTTATTACTGAATTCTTTATTTCTTGGTTTGCAGGGAATACAAGATGATTATGGAAAGAAATATATTAAATTTGTACAACAGGGTTAAATTAATTCTGTAGTTGATTATCAAGGAGGTGTAGGTTATGTTAAATATGAACCTTCAATTTTTCGCTCATAAAAAGGGTGTTGGTTCTACTAAGAACGGTAGAGATTCCGAGGCTAAAAGATTAGGCGCGAAAAGAGCAGATGGACAGTTTGTATTAGCTGGAAATATTCTTTACAGACAACGTGGTACTAAAATACATCCAGGAAATAATGTTGGACGTGGTGGAGATGATACATTATTCGCTTTAGTAGACGGTATTGTTCGATTCGAAAGAAAAGGCAGAGATAAGAAGAAAGCTTCTGTTTATCCAGTAGAATCTAAATAGTATGAGATGATTATGAACCCCCAAATTCTTGATTAAATCATGAATTTGGGGTTTCTTTTATGGTTTTTGTTGTAATTTTAACCATTTCCGATTATACTATACACGATAAGCAGATTAGTCCATGGAAGAGCTGTCATTTTCCGTGTCTCGCACGGAAAAATGGCAGAACTTCCATGAATAAGTACAACGTGAACGAAAGGACAAAGTCCTTGAGTTTCTAATCTGCAATAAGTAGATTAATTGTAATTTATGAAATTGAGGTGAAAAAAATGTTTGCGGATAGCGCTAAAATATATATACGTTCCGGTAAAGGTGGGGACGGACATGTAAGTTTTCGAAGAGAAATATTTGTACCAGCCGGTGGCCCGGATGGCGGCGACGGTGGAAGAGGCGGAGATTTAATCTTTGAGGTTGACGATGGAATCAACACATTAGCTGATTTCCGATATATAAGAAAATATTGTGCCGGCGATGGTGAAAACGGTGGTAAGAAACGTTGTTCCGGAAAAGACGGCAATGATTTGGTAATAAAAGTGCCGGAAGGTACTGTTGTTAAAGATACAGAGACCGGTATGGTAATCACGGATATGTCTCATGATAACAGAAGAGAAGTTCTGTTACGTGGAGGAAATGGCGGTAAAGGTAATCAACATTATGCAACGCCTACCATGCAGGCTCCTATGTATGCACAACCTGGACAACCTTTTCAAGAAATGAATGTAACATTGGAATTAAAGGTAATTGCTGATGTCGGCTTGGTTGGGTTCCCAAATGTAGGTAAATCTACATTGTTATCTAGAGTTACAAATGCAAAGCCTAAGATTGCAAATTATCATTTTACTACCTTGAATCCGAATCTAGGTGTGGTTGATTTAGATGGTAACGATGGATTTGTTATGGCAGATATTCCTGGTCTAATCGAGGGTGCATCTGAAGGGATTGGATTAGGTCATGAATTTTTAAAGCATATCGAAAGAACCAAAGTTATTGTTCATGTGGTAGATGCAGCTTCTACAGAAGGCAGAGATCCAGTGGAAGATATTGAAACGATTAATGCAGAATTATCTGCATATAATGAGGAACTTTCGAACAAACCCCAGGTAATTGCGGCGAACAAACTGGATGTTTTTTATGAAGAAGAAGCAGAGGAAGCAATTAAAAAACTTCAGGATGCTTTTGAACCAAAAGGGATTAAGGTATTTCCTATCTCAGCCGTTACCGGCAAGGGAGTAAAAGAGCTCTTATATTATGTTAAGGAATTATTAGGTTCTATCGACCAAAGCCCTGTAATATTTGAACGTGAGTTCGTACTTGAGAATCTAGATTTTACAAATGAACCGTTTACTGTAGTTAAGGAAAGTGACCATATGTTTGTCGTTGAAGGACCAAGAATTGAAAGAATGCTTGGATATACAAATCTGGAATCAGAAAAAGGATTTGGTTTCTTCCAGCGTTTCTTAAAAGAAAATGGGATTCTGGATGAACTGGAAGCATTGAATATTCAAGAAGGAGATACCGTAAGAATGTATGGCCTTCAGTTTGATTATTATAAATAAAGGAGATTATTTATGACCAGTAAACAAAGAGCGTATTTAAAGGGCTTAGCTATGACTATTGAACCCATTTATCAGGTGGGTAAGTCAAGCTTGACCCCTGAAATCACGAAAGGTCTTGACGAAGCATTAGAAGCAAGAGAATTGATCAAAATAAATGTATTAAAGAATTGTCTTGACGATCCAAATGAAATTGCACGTATTGTTGCAGAAAGAACCCATTCGGAATTAGTACAGGTAATTGGTAAGAAGATTGTTCTTTATAGACCTTCTAAGGATAAAAAGAAAATTGAATTACCAGTAGATAAGAAAATAAAGAAAAAATAGCATTAATAAAGCGCTACTTAATTATTTGTGAAAGGATATGAGAAGATGGGAAAGATAGGTATTATGGGGGGAACCTTTAATCCAATTCATACTGCACATTTGATTTTAGCTAATTGCTCTTATGAACAATGTAATCTGGATAAGGTTTTATTTATGCCTTCAAAGAATCCCCCACATAAACTATATGATCATATCATTAGCGAAGAACATCGCGTTCGTATGGTTCAATTAGCAATCGAGGATAATCCACATTTTGAATTATCTACAATAGAAATTGACAGAGAAGGATTAACCTATACTGCGGAGACTCTGTGTGGTTTGTGCAGGGAGCATCCTGAAAATGAATATTACTTTATTATGGGAGCTGATTCCTTATTTCAGATAGAAGAATGGAGAACCCCAGAGAAGATTATGAAGTTATCCCACATTATCGCTGTTGGTAGGGACCATATACCAAAACCAGAGATGGAAGAACAAATACGGTATTTAACTGAGAAATATAATGGGAACATCCAATTTCTTCAGGTGCCTAATATGGATATCTCCTCTAAATCCCTACGACAATACAGAAGCGATGGGAAATCGATTCGATATTATGTTCCTGACAGCGTGGAACAATATATACTAAGCAATCGACTATATGAAAAACTTAATGCATAAGTATAATGAAAACGGAATGAGGAATCACAAGTTCACATGTGTATTCCGATTGGAGTAACAAGATCATGAACACGTCTTTTGTTCATGATATAATCATAATTGGTTATATAGTGGAGAAGATATATGGATTATGATATTTACGCTTTGCAACATGATTTAACAAATATACTAACAGAAAAAAGATTGTTTCATTCTTTTGGAGTACAAGACTTTAGCTTTGCACTAGCCCTACGATATGGATATGACACCTCGAAAGCAAATGTGGCTGGTTTGCTCCACGACTGTGCAAAATGCATAGAAGATACCATTATGTTGAAGGAATGTGAAAAATATAATATACCGGTTAGAGAGGTGGAGCATAGAAGTCCATATTTACTTCATGGAAAACTAGGCGCATATTATGCAGAACATAAATATGGGATAATAGATAGTGATGTTCTCTCTGCTATAACGTATCATACAACCGGCAAACCAGACATGAGTTTACTGGAAAAGATAGTTTTTACGGCAGATTATATTGAACCAAACCGTTCTAGGGATCATATCCCCGGTTTAGACAAAATAAGAGAACTTGCTTTTTTTGACTTGGATAAGGCAGTTTATCAGATTCTTACTAATACGTTGCAGTATCTTAAATGTAAACAATTAGAAATTGATAATTTAACAATTGATGCATATGATTATTACAAGACATATAATAAATAGAATGGAAGGGCATAACATGGACAATATATCTAAAAAAATTACGAAACTTGCATATGATGCATTAGACGAAAAAAAGGCAGAAGATATTACCGTACTAGAAATAGGAGATATCTCAATTATAGCTGATTATTTTATTATTGCAAACGGAACAAATAGTTCGCAAGTTCAGGCTTTAGTAGACAATGTGGAAGAGGTGTTGGCTAAGAACGGACATCATCCAAAACGAATTGAAGGAGTTCGGTCCACCAATTGGATTCTAATGGATTACGGTGATTTGGTAGTTCATATATTTTCAAAGGAAGACCGTTTGTTTTATGATTTAGAGAGAATCTGGAGAGATGGCAAAAAAGTATCTAAGGAACAATTAGATGCATAATGAATTTAAATAATAAAAAAGCTGATAATTTATATATCAGCTTTTTTTTATTCCTGATTATGTATTGTAATAGATTATGTATCATAATAGAATTATTTAAAAGAGACGGAACAATCCTATTACTTTTCCTAAAATATTCAAATCAGTAACAATAATAGGATCCATAGTATCATTTTCCGGTTGTAATCTGTAATAACCATTCTCCTTATAGAAGGTTTTCACGGTAACAGAGTCGTCGATTAATGCCACAATAATATCGCCATTAGAAGCTGTAGATTGCTTTTGAACGAGAATTTTATCCCCATCAAATATACCAACATTTATCATACTATGACCCTTTACTTTTAACATAAAGGTTTCTTCATTCGGTATATATTCCGTAGGAATCGGAAAATACCCTTCAATACTTTCTACTGCCAAAATCGGCTGTCCTGCAGTAATTGTTCCTACGATTGGGACGTTTACAGTTTCTCTTCTTGTTAAGTTAAATATATCATCGATAATTTCTATCGCACGTGGTTTGGAAGGGTCTCGTCTGATATAACCATTCTTCTCCAATGTTTCCAAGTGGGAATGGACGGAAGAGGTAGATTTTAATTTAACAGCTTCGCATATTTCACGAACGGCAGGTGGATATCCTTTACTTAATATTTGAGATTTTAAATATTCCAAGATTTCTCTTTGCTTCGCACTAATCTTACCATAACTCATTTTTGTACCTCCATTCAATATTGTTGTTCAAGCATGGCAAATGTCCGATTTTCCATGAACAAATCCGCTTATTGTAAATAGTATATCACAGTTTTAGTCATAATGCAAAACTTATGTTCGCTAATTTCAAAATTAGTAAGGATTCTATACAAATGTTTGGTGTATATGAAAAATTTACTATTTATTTAAAATAAGGCATTGACAAACGTATGTTTGCTTTGTATACTTATATCAAGAACAAAACAAACGTTCGTATCATATGTTCGAAAACATATGTACGCATAAGAGATAGATCTTATCTAATTCATAGTAATAAAACACAATCTGTAAAAGATAAAAGATAAAAGATAAAAGATAAAAGATAAAAGCTAATAGATAATAGATAAAAGATTATGGAGGTACGATTATGTATGAAATGAATTCTGTCAGAACAATGAGAAGTGGTTTGAATACAAGAAAATTTTTAGCTATGATTGAAAAGAAGCAGCAGACACAAATTCTTATTATTGCATTATCGATATGTTTTGTTTTATTGTCTTTTGGAATTATTTCAACTAAAGTAATAGCTCAAAAGGCAAACTCCCAAGAGAAAATGATTACCAGCGTAAGAATAGAAAAGGGCGACACCTTATGGAGCATTGCAAGCGAATATATAACAGATGAATATGATAATATTAATTCTTATATCTCAGAGATAAAGAAGACGAATCGGTTAACCTCTGACATTATCCATGAAGGCTGTTATATCCTGGTTCCTTATTATACTACGAAGTAAGTATTTACACATTTTATTAAACAGCTGCATATCAAAAATGATGGTAGCTGTTTTTTTAAAATTATAAATTTGGATCTGTAATAAATGATGGGGTATGTGATATTAAATCATATACTCCATCATTTATCATATATTTAATTCTATTCCAAAATAGGTTACCATAAAATACTTATGTATACCAATGGAAATATAGATGGTAAAAATTTATTTATTGATTATGACTTCTTGATAATAAGTTGAATTTGTAAAGTTAATTTTTTATGGAAAGTTAACTTGACATGAAAAAAGTATTGAGTTATAATTATGGAAAGTTAACTTTACATACAAATTTTGAAAGGAGGTAATGAGTGAAAAACAAATTAGAAGAGTTGCGAAAAGAAGCTGGAATTAAACAGGAAGAGTTAGCAGATATTCTAGAAGTGTCCAGACAAACAATAGGGTCCTTGGAAAATGGACGATATAATCCATCCATTATTCTCGCATTTAAAATTGCACGTTATTTTAATAAGAAGATTGAAGAGATCTTTATATATGAAGAAGAGGATTTGAAAAATGAATAAAATAATTTATATGCAAAATGCAGATTGGAGATAAGTATGATTAAATCAAAATCATATCATTTAATTAGTTTATTTCTTGGAATTGTTTTACTAACTGCAAGTTTATTATGCAGACTGAAAGGAATTAATAACTTACTTAGCCTTCAACACTTAAAGGCTATTTCTGGTATTCTATTAGGAGTTGGAGCCGGTTTGACTGGAATGAGTATTAGTAATTTGATTATGAATCGTATGTTAGAAAAAGATCCTCAACTAAAGCGAAAAAATGAAATTGAGTATAAAGATGAAAGAAATAGTAGCATACGGAATCATGCAAAGGCTAAATCTGCTGATATCATTCAATGGTTTATTATGGGCATTGCATATTTAACAATCTTAATCGGAACACCATTGTGGGTAACGCTAATTGTCGTAGTGGTGTTTACCCTTTACCACGGTTTGACTGCTTATTTTACACTGAAATATCAGAATGAAATGTAAAATAAAATATGCATATTTTTTTATGCTAATTTGCCTGTAAATAATGACTTTTATCTATACTTGTGTTAATATATTAGCGTTAATTTCAATGCGACAATAGTACTAAATTTTGTAATATTGTGCAGACTAAGTTTACTAGAGTATAGGAGAAAAACGCGTGAAAAACAAGGTACAGAAAAAATTATATCAGTATACCGTTTATTTTGAGATGTTTATCGGATTCATTATTGTAATAGCTATCATAATTACTATGTTTAGTTTGATGATAGGTTTAAGAGAAATGTTCTTGAATCCTTTGGAGGAAAATGCCTTAAACAAGTTTCTGGGAATTGCTTTTAATATTATTATTGGATTGGAATTCCTAAAGATGCTTTGCAACAGCAATCTAAGTACAGTAGTGGAAGTACTTTTATTTGCATTAGCAAGACAATTGATTGTAGAACACACTACGGTATTTGAGAATTTAATTGGTGTTTTATCCATTGCAATTTTATTTCTGATAAGAAAATATTTATTTATTCCACAGTTAGATGAAGAATAATTGGTAGTGTAAAGTGATCTATGAAAACCCTGAGTCAAAAAATGTGGCTCTTTTAGAACCTTGAAAATTGCAAAATATAGTGTACTGGCAGTTGACGCCACCCTTGACAGCATGACAAAGCAATGCTCTGAAGGAATTACCGACGGCGAAAAAACTCAAGAACAGATAGTCTTTACCGTCTGCTTCACAGCATTTTAGCATTGCCTTGCCATGCTATCAAGGGCGCAGCCGAAATCAAGATTTCGGTGGCTGGTATATTACCTCTGGCTCTAAATCTAAGAACAGATAGAGTCTTTGGCTTGTTGCTTTTGCATGTTAAGAATGGTTTGCTGGCCAAGGAATATTAAGAGTTGCCATTTACCTGGCATGTTGTCAGCACCTGCAAGCATTTCCACTTCATTAAGAGGCTTTTTATAACCAGTGATCTTATGTGGCCTTAGGAAATTATAGTAGGCGACCCAGAGTGATACATTATAGTTGGCACCATCATAATTATCATAGCCACATCTGACACGATATGAAGCTTTGAATGTTCGGTTTAGTCTCTCTATCATTTGTTTAAAAGGTCTATATTCCATAGAAACCTCATCATCATTAGTAAGGCCGATAACCTGAGTAATATCGAATTTAAAAGCATCACCGAAACGATGGAAGAATCGCTGAGCTGCAAGAGGATATGCGCTGTATCCATCTGCAATGAAACGAAAGCTCTTAGGTAGTTCTTTTAGATGACGAAAAGCCATTCTCATTGCCATTATACAAGGGCCAACACCCCGGTTGTCAGATACTTGATAACCAATGATAGAACGTGAAGCTGCATCCATGATGAACCAAATATACCCCTTGATACCACGTACTTTTATATAGGTCTCATCTGCTATCATGGTATGAGATGGCTTGTAGTCATAATTATCTACAAATGGCTTAATAACAGTTGCGGCAGTTCTTGCATAGTTGGCAACCATAGTATGAGATATATCGATATTATATAAATCTTTAAGTGCTCTAGAGGTTTTTCTTAAGGATAGTCCTAGATTCACGTGCATTGTAAGGCATAACGACATGATGTGGGCATTATTCTTAGTAAACTTAAGAGAAGATGCATTTTTAGGTAGTGAATCTAAATCCATCTTAAAGAAATCCACAGTGAATTCACGGTAGATGTAATGGAGTTTATACTTATTCTTTCCATGGCTTTTAAGATCCTCTTTGTCAACCTTTTTAAGATTATTAAGGTAGTAGGAACACTTAGTATTTGTACATTTATGTACGATGAAGTGCTTACGATTCTTCTTTGGAGTAAGAGTATGTGAGCAGTAAGGACACTTAAATTTAATTGGGGTGGTAAGGTGTTTTCCATTAGAAAAAGATGAATTACAAACTTTACAGAGATACTGTCCATTTCCACCATTATTATCGTAAATGTAATGGTGAGGAGCCTTACAAACAGGGCATATGGTATCGACAGGAATTGACTTACCATTACGACGCTGAACAGGTTTTACGGGCTTACCATAACGCCACCTATAGTATTGGAGAAGGAAATCCCAATCTTGCTTCTGATATTTTAAAATAACAGGAAGTTTATCAGTCTTAAATTTCTGGTATTTTGGAGAATGGGAATCATCAAAAGCCCATTGCTTAAGAGGGATATATTTTGCAATAAAATTTAATAACCAGCAGATTTGTTTATATTGGTATTGAATAATTGAAAGTAAATAGAGTATAATTGAGTTCATAACAATGGCTACCTGCCTTTCAAAATTTGTGTTGTGGTGACTCAATTTTAACAGAAAACAGGGGGTCATTGTTATTTTATTTTAAAAGACTATGTAACCCTTGTAATATAAAGGTTTTGAAATAAAAAAGGGGTGTCATACTTGACACTACG
>JAEZVF010000009.1 GCA_023443225.1 Bacillota bacterium | reverse complement strand
GAGCATTGCTTTGTCATGCTGTCAAGGGTGGCGTCAACTGCCAGTACACTATATTTTGCAATTTTCAAGGTTCTAAAAGAGCCACATTTTTTGACTCAGGGTTTTCATAGATCACTTTACACTACCTTATGCAAGTACTGTTGATGAAAATGGGGTGGTAAATTCTGGTAGTGGGACACGTAGATATGTTTATAATTCGAATTATGAAGATACAGAGAATTTGCCATATTTTGAACATGGTGCTATCATTCCAATAAATGGGTATTTGAATAAAAAATATAAAAATGAACTTCGTCAAATGGTAACTAATCAGTCAATATTAAAAGAATCAATTCAACAGTTTCCTGTATCAACAGTTTCTATTGAAAGGTTAAACGCTTTAACATATCGCTGCTATATAGTAATGCCTTATAAGTCTAGTGTTACATCCATAGATGATAATAGTATATACAGCGATTTTTGGATAACAATTGGTCTTGATATCAATATTGGTGAGAGGATTTCTTCTACATTAGCATATGTCTGGATTTCTTGTTTATTTATTTTTGTAATTTCATCTTATATACTTTCTAAACAAACCTATAAAACATATTTGAAACGGGAGGAAATTGAAAGACAGCGAAAAGAAATGACAGATGCTCTTGCCCATGATTTAAAGACTCCTTTGAGTATTATTTCGGGGTATGCACAGAACTTACAAGAGGATATTCATACTGAAAAAAGAGAGCACTATGCAAGTCATATTAATGAGAATGTAGATCGAATGGATAAGATTATACGCAGTATGCTTGAAATGAGCAGATTAGAATCAGATTCTTTTGAGCTTAAGATTGAAGAAGTTTCTCTTGCTAATATTTGCACGGAGATTATTAGACGTTATAAGCAAGTTTGTGATGAAAAATATATAATAACTTTTCTAGAAGGCGATGTCCTTGTAAAGGGTGATAAGTCTTTAATAGAGAGGCTAATTGATAACTTTATTGTCAATGCCATTGATAATACACCAGAAAACGGTAAGATTGGCATAAAAATACTTAACGATACACTTGAAGTATGTAATAGTGGTAGTCATATACCGGAAGAGAAGATTAAGGAGATATGGTTCCCTTACAAAAAAGGTAATATAGAACGTAGTAATACAAAAGGCACGGGTTTGGGGTTGGCTATCTCAAAAACAATTCTTGAATTGCACAATTTTTCATATGGTGTTAAAAATAATGAAGATGGAGTAACTTTCTGGTTTAAGTGGTTGTAGGGTAATATAATAAAGTAAGGGTATTATTTCATGGTAATCTAAGAAATAGTACCCTATTTTATTAATTTCTAATAACATTCAAATTTTAGAGCAATTGTTTTGCGGATGTAACTGTTATCTCTAACACCCTATTTAAAAATGGATATTTTTCTTTCATCATATCAAACTCTGAACCAGTTGTAAGAAATTTTGCGGTTCCTACAATCTCAAAACCTGTTCCTTGGTAATTATTGTGGCCCATAACTTCTCTAGCACCTAGTGTTACCTTTACCTTACTATTATGATTCACATCGTTTTCTGTACTACGCATTCCAGCTGCAGGAATTAAAATTTTTTCATCATCAGTTACCGCTAAGTAGGAATTCCAAGTACAAGTTACATGTGCTTCATCCACTCCCCATGATACTATGGAAACTACTCCTTCGTATTTAAGTACTTCATAAAATTTTTCTGTAAGCATTTTATATTCCTTCTTTCTTTTTTTACGGATAGATATTTGGAGGAAAAAGGGTTTGTATTCTGATACCATCTTTAACATGGGTATAAACCAATGATTGCAGTAGCGGTTTCATTCATGATATAATGCTTATCATACATGATGACAAGACATCTTGCTTCATACACCAAGGAGGAATTCAAATGAATAAAACATCTACCAGGCAGAGCTTATTAGCCAGAGCTATATTAATATTGGTTTTAGCTCTTTGTGCAACACTATTTATGAACTATAAATCAGTAAGACATGTATCTGCAGAAGGCTCAAAAGTCCCTGACACAAAAATGACAGTGGGGATTAATGATACGTTTTATGCATGGGACGATTACATCATGGATAAGAGTGACGATGCAGATTATACTTATAAATCCTCTGATAATAACATCGTAACAGTTAATAAGACTTCCGGATACGCTCGTTCAAAGCAAAAGGGAACCGCAACCATTACAATTACCGAAACACGAAACGGTGTCTCCTGCACGTTTTCCAAGATAAAAATCACTGTTGTACAAGCCAGTCTTAAGAAAGAATATAAGTATGGTATAGGTACTATGAATAGATTGGAGATCGCCAATATAAACGATTCAGCCAAATATATTTATGAATCCTCGGATACCTCTGTAATATCAATCTTTAGAGATGAGTATTTCGACTCCAAAAAATTCGGAACTGCCACCTTAACGGTATATGAGAAATATAAAGGTAAGAAAACCAAAATCGGTACTACTAAAGTACATGTTGTGAAGGCTCAATTTAGAGAAAAATATATGACGATAAGAATCGATGATACTCCTTATAACGATTCACCAATCGAATATCAAGTTGAACACGCACCTTATAAATACTTCTCTGAAGATAATAGCATCCTTGAAGTGGATGAAAATACCGGGATACTAATCGGTAAGAAATATGGAAAAACAAAATTGTATGCCATAGAATATTATAAAAATAAAGAAAGAAAAATTGGCCCAATTACAGTGGAAGTCGCACCCGGACGCATTAATCCGGACTACAAGAATATTGAAATGGATTTGTATCATGATATGACATTATTAGAAGCCATTAATATTCAAAATATGAATTTCCTGGCTGAATATTCCTGTACAGTAGCAGATAGTAGTATCGTATCGGTGAATAAGAGGAAAGAAATCCTTGCTTTTGATATTGAATCTGTTTCTTATATTTTAAGTGGCAAAAAAGAAGGTACCACCACGCTGACTGTTTATGAGACTTTTAAGGGGAAAAAGAAAAACTTAGGCACCGTGAATATAACAATAAAAGATTTGATAACCGAATTTACCTTCGATCCGGATCTATGTTCAAGTGAAGATGGTTTGCTTAAGTATACCTTCTATCTAGACGAAGAAGAAACTCCGGATGATAATATTTATGAGTTTATCCTTAAAGAACCCCAATATCAAATCAATGGAGACGTTTATCAATACAAATACAATATTCAATTTACCTCAAGTGATGAATCTGTGATAAAAATCGCAGATAAAGGTGAAATTATTCTTGGTAAACAGGGTACTGCTATCCTCAAAGCAACCTGTGGAGGCTTTACGACCGAATTGCATGTAACTGTTGAATGAACACTATTGTTTCAGAAGATCATTCAGTAAATCTTTTAGTCAGTAATTTTAAGCTAAAGATTTACTGTTTGGTCTTTTTTAATTTTCCGGTTGATGGTAGTGTCTGATTGTATTTTTTTGTCCATAATTCAACCATAATTGTCATTTATAATAATATCATAGAAACAAAATCACTTAATTTAAAGGAGATTGGTAATTATGATAATAAGAAAATTAGTATTTGGAGTTGTATTAGTTCTTGCACTGGGCTCAACCAATATTGCATTTGCTAAGGAAAATAGAAATCAGAGACAGATTAATAAGTCCTCTGCTATTACAATGAATTCTATGATGGGACAATATGAATATGATAAATTGCCTCGGGATAATAAAAATGGTGGTTATGTTGCCATGAATGATTTTATGAACAATCTATCGGATGATGACTATCAGAAGATGATTGGTTTTATGAGAGAATATGGATATGGAAATATGGATTCTATAATGGAGCGAATAGATAAAGATGGCATGATTTCAATGCACAGTGCTATGGGAGATGCGGTAAGCTGCTTGAGGTAAGATGAATTTTTACAGAATGGAGGATTTTATGATGCACAGATATTTCAATCAAGGATTTAATAGTAACGGTTCGTGCCCAGGTTTTGGATATTTCAACAGCGGATGGGGCTTTATCATAGGTATCGGCTTAACAATAACAATAATAGCTTTAATTTTTTATATTTTTGTTTATAATAAAAAGAACAAGGCAGCTTCTGAAGCTTTCGAAATATTAAAGTTGCAATATGTAAAAGGTGAAATTTCAGAAGAAGAGTACTTTAGAAGAAAAAGCTTATTAGATTATTAAAATGTTTATCAGATTAGGTAGAATGAGGTGAAATAGATGGTTTATCAGATTCTTGTGGTAGAAGACCAAAAAGAAATCAGTGATATATTAATAAAATATATTGCTAAGGAAGGCTACAGAGCAGTAGTCGCCGGTAATGGATTTGAGGCTCTGGAACTATTTGGTAGCCAGGAATTTCATCTCGTTCTACTTGATATTATGATGCCCGGTATCAGTGGGTTTGAAGTATTGAAGGAAATTAGGAAATTATCCGATGTACCAGTAATCATGTTAACAGCAAGACAGGAGGAAGTTGACCGTCTAAAAGGCTTCGAAACAGGCGCAGATGATTATGTCATTAAGCCCTTCAGTCCCAGGGAATTAATGAAACGGATTCAGGTTTTCATAAAACGAATCTATAAGGAAACGGATGAAATCGTATATACTTACCGTGATTTGATACTCTATACAAAGGGGATGAAACTTGTAAAAAACAACAATGAGATTGTGCTGACAGCAGCAGAATATAAACTGTTGTTTGTTTTATTTAAAAATAAAGGACAAATTCTTACCAGAGAACAATTGATTCAATTAGCATATGGCAGCGATTACGAAGGTTATGACAGAAACATAGATAGCTTCATTAAGAGAATTCGGCAGAAGATTGAAGACGATCCCAAAAACCCTGAAGTACTAATCACGAAATACGGTGCAGGTTATATATTCGGAGGTGATGAGGGATGACGGTAAAAAGGCAATGGCTGTTTGTGTTAGTTCTAATCGCTATTATTTCTGTTGCAATTAATACTTTTGTTCTCAGTAAACTGACAAATAAATATTTTAAAGATTACATCAAAGATAATTATGACCAACATTTTAATCAAATTGTAGAATACTTAACCAATACATTAAAAGATGATAACTATTCGTCAAGTCAAATATCGATTGAATTGGAGACTCATCTGGTTGATCCTATTACAAGAATAAAAGTATATGATGTAGACGGCAATCTGATTTCTGATGTTCATACGGATGCGCTGTCTTATGTAGGTAACTCTTCTATGCATGGAAGGATGGGCCATATGATGGGTGATAGGATTAATTCTCAGTCCGAAGAGGTAGATCATGCAAAAATCACTGATAGTAGAAAAGTAATTGGACAGGTTAATATAACGAAATATAGCTCTGCTGAAAATTCAGCTACGATTTGGGCTTTCCAATCTTCACTTCTGAAAAACAGCGTTATTTCAATTGTTATAGTTCTTATTGTAGCAATAGGGATCGGAATACTTGTCAGTTATAGAATGAGCAGAGATTTGATCCATACCTCCAAAATGGCGCGGGATCTTGATATTGGGAATGACACACTGTTTCGTAAGTCAAAGGTAAAGGAAATACAAGTGATACAACAGAGTCTAGAATCCTTGAAGGCAAGGCTGAAATTGAAACAGAAAAGCAGAAAAACGTTGATTGATGAATTGGTTCATCAGACCAGAACGCCGCTAACGATATTAAGAACCCATCTAGAAGGGATCGAGGATGGTATCATTGAGTTTGACCCTGAGGAATTCCAAATTTGTGAAAATCAAATTGAAAATATAACAGCAATTATTACTAATATGAGTAATATGATTGATGCAGAAAAAATGGAAAACACTATCAATATCGAGGAATTTGAGTTGAGTCAGTTGATCAGACAGATTATGAATGGCCTCAAAGCTCAGTTTGAAAGGAAAAATATCACTTTCAACTTCATTACAAAGGAGAAAGTAACAGTAAAGACTGATAAGTATCGCCTAAGCCAGACGATATACAATACTCTTACAAATGCATATAAATTTACAAAGCCAACCGGTATCGTTAATGTATCTTATGTGGTAAATCAAGATAAGATTAGTTTGACTATTGAAGATAGCGGATTGGGAATTGCTGAACAGGATTTGGATAAGATTTTTAATGCATATTATAAGTATGACAAATCGTTAGGCTTATCCGGAGATGGTCTGGGATTATATATAGCTCGGGAAAATATGACAAGTATTAATGGTACAATTACGGTTAAATCGGAAGTAAATAAAGGAAGTAAGTTTACTATTGCATTTCCGAAAGAAATCAATACTATAACAAAATGAAGATTATTCAGAGATCTGTGACTTGGTCGAGAGTAATGCGCTAAATTAGGGTGTTTTCAGTGCTTTAAGTATTCAGTAGTTGTTTTCAACAAAATTTACGTAAAGATTGAAGGAGCGAAAAAGGGTGGCTATTCGGAATAAATAGTCACTCTTTTTCGTTTATGAGAGTACAAATAAGTCTCAAAACATACTATTCAAGCCTCATAGATTAAATTATTTTGAAGCATACAAGTAACTTCTTGTCCAGGGGATATCATCTACTACTCCTTTTGAAAATAGGAATTGATGAATATCTATATTACCAGCTTTAAATGATGCAGCACACGAATTAAGATATAGTCGCCACATTCTTATAAAGGTTTCATCCTTCATTTGCTGTATCATTGGTAGGGAACTTTCAAAATTAGTAGTCCAACTTTCCAGAGTACGTACATAATGCCTTCTTAAACTCTCTAAATCAAGTAGATAAAAGGATTCTGATGATATATTATTAACAAGTTCATTTACTGAGGGAATATATCCGCCAGGAAAAATATATTTGTTAATCCAAGAGTTGTTCCCCCCTTTAAAGCTTGTTATGCAATGTAATAAAGAGATGCCTCCTTTATTTAATAGGGAATTTATTACTGTGAAATATTCAGTAAGATATTCTTTTCCAACATGTTCTATCATGCCGACGCTAACGATTTTATCAAACGTTTTATTTTTTATATTACGATAATCGATTAATTGAACTTCAGCAAATTCTTCAAGGCCTTCCTCTTTAATTCTTTTGTTGGCTTTCTCCATTTGTTCCTGGCTTAAAGTAACACCTAATGCTTTTACTTTATACCATACAGCGGATATAATCAATTCACCCCAGCCGCATCCGATATCAAGCAGTGTATTATTTTCCTTTAAGTTTAGTTTTTTGAGTATATAATCAACTTTATTAACTTGTGCTTGTTCCAGAGTATCGTTATCGGATATAAAATAACCACAGGAGTAGGTCATAGATTTATCTAGCCATAACTGATAGAATTCGTTTCCAATATCATAATGAAAGCTTATATTCTCTTTACTTTTTCTTAAAGTATTCTTGATTGGATTTAGGAGTTTGCTATATTTTTCTTTGTCCCGTAAGAAACTCTTTGAATTCTTATATAAAGATTCAATAACATCTTCAATACT
This sequence comes from Bacillota bacterium, assembly GCA_023443225.1. Classification (GTDB taxonomy): domain Bacteria; phylum Bacillota; class Clostridia; order Lachnospirales; family Lachnospiraceae; genus Anaerocolumna. The sequence continues at coordinate 51,968 of JAEZVF010000009.1, read as the reverse complement.
GCCCTCAATATCAAGCTTTTTAAGCATGTAAGCTTCACCAAAAGAGACAGAAGGATCAGTAATAATCTCCGTAATAGGTAAAGGTTCATTTAGTAGAATTCTAAACCGACTATCTCCGGTTCCATAAGTAATTTCTTCACCATCCCAGAATTGGATTAAGCAAGGATCAGAAAATAGATTGGAAAAAATTTTTTTGTAAAGTGTTTTTTCAATCTGATTGGATGGAGCTTTTTCTTTTACTGAAAACATTTTTAATCACCTCATAAGATATTTTTACTCACTAATCGTAGTATATTATTTTTTAGTTTATCCAAACCTACATGAATTAATCAGCACGTTTGTTTGCTAAAAAAATGGAAGGTTGTTAGGGTTGCTTTTAAACGGTTACATGGAGTAACACCATCTGAAGTAAGAAATTCAAGTGTAACACTTACTTTTTATTGTCGATTGAGCTTTGAAATGAATATAAGGGGGATTGATAGAATGGATTATACAATATTAGAAAAACAACCATTTAAGGTGATGGGAATAAGAAGAACCACACCATATGGAGGCGGAACATGGTCAATTGTAAAAAGTGATGGCAGCAATGAAAGAATGAAGGAATTGAGTGGAAAATTTTTTGATTTAGGATTATGTTTTGGTTTTTCTCAAGATGGTAGTAATGATTATATGTGCGGTATTGAATGGAATGGAGATGTTACTTCGGACTTTGAAACATATGAATACCCAGCTACTACATGGTTAAGATTTGAAGCAAATGGTACAATATCTGAACAGGTTTTAAATAATGTATGGCATCGGATTAATAATGAATTCTTACCACAAAGCAAATATCAGAAATGTGGTCTGCCAACAATTGAAAAATATGTAGCATGGGATGAGGCAGCAGATAAATGTTATGTGGAAATATGGATACCTGTATCGATTAAATAAATAATATTTATTGTGGCGCTATTATGTCAAAGGGATTGGAAGAAGGTAGCGTGCATCCTGATTTGTCAGGATGTACGCTACCTTCTTGTTTAGCTTTCTTTGCGTAGTAAATTTCTTGGTTGAAAAACAGATTTGCAATATATAAGGAAAGTTCATCTTATACTTAGAATATATCATTGAATCATCAAGGTTAATCTTCTATAATTAACCCAATACTTGTAAATGCGAAACGTAAGCAAGTATGTATATCGACGAGAAGAATAAAATAATAAGGAGTAAAACAAGTGAAAAAACAAGGATTGAATCCGTATCTACCCTCATGGGAATATATCCCTGACGCTGAGCCATATGTTTTTAATAATAGAGTCTATATTTACGGTTCTCATGATCGTTTTAACGGATATGCTTATTGTTTAAATGATTATGTATGTTGGTCTGCACCAATAGAAGATCTTTCGGATTGGCGTTATGAAGGTGTTATCTATAATAGAACTGATGTACAGGACAATGAGGATTGTAATAGTTGCCTTTATGCTCCCGATGTCACATATGGAATTGACGGTAGGTATTATCTGTATTATGTTGACTGCAATCGCTCTATTGTATCCGTTGCCGTCTGTGATACACCGGCAGGTAAATATGAATTTTATGGTTATGTACATTATTCAGATGGTACTATTTTAGGTCAAAGAGAAGGTGATCAACCTCAATTTGATCCAGGCGTACTTACAGAAGGTGACAGGACTTATTTATATACCGGTTTTTGCGCAAGAGGTGATAAATCTAGAAATGGAGCCATAGCAACAGTACTTGGACCCGATATGCTAACTATTACCACGGAACCGGTATTTGTAGCACCGAGCGAGCCATATAGCAAGGGTAGTGGATTTGAAGGGCATGAATTTTTTGAGGCACCATCCATAAGAAAGATAGGAGAAACATATTATTTGGTTTACTCCTCAATTGTCATGCATGAGCTATGTTATGCTACTAGCAAATATCCAACCAAGGGCTTTGTATACAGAGGAGTAATTGTAAGTAATAATGATCTTGGCATTGATTCTTATAAGCCTGCTAAGAAGCCTATGTATTATGGTGGAAATAACCATGGCAGCATTGTCCAAATCAATGGAAAATGGTATATATTTTATCATAGACACACCAATGGAACTAATTTCAGCAGACAGGGCTGTATCGAGCAGATAAGAGTTTTGAAAGACGGAACAATTCCACAGGTAGAAATGACCTCTTGTGGTTCTAACGATGGACCGTTGAAGGGGAAGGGAGAATATCCTGCTTATCTAGCCTGTAATCTCTTCTGTAAGGAGGAGTCTATTTATACTGATTGTACTGGATCATGGATGGACAATCAGTTTCCTAAAATAACCCAAGATGGTAGAGATGGCGATGAAGAAATTGGATATATAGCTAATATGAAGGAATCTGCCACGGCTGGATTTAAATATTTTGATTGCAAAGGTATACAAAGAGTTAAAATAAAAGTAAGAGGATATTGCAGGGGTGATTTTGAAGTGAAAACCTCCTGGAATGGCACAGCACTTGCTACAATATCGGTTGAATTTTCCAATGTGTGGAAAGAATACTCTTCCGATATAGCAATCCCCGATGGTATTCAGGCTTTATATATTACATATACTGGACAAGGAAGTGCAAGTCTTGCTTCCTTTACTTTAGAATAAATGAACTAATACAACAATAATAATGTATTGAGGATTGAAGGTAAAAATGAGAGAGTTAAAAGGTAAAGAAGTTCTTGTATATGATAGTGAATTGAAACGAAGAGAAAATGCTAACATAGAATATCTAATGAAATTAACCAGTAACAATCTTTTATTTAATTTTAGATTGGAGGCTGGTAGGTATGAGGGCAGAGGTATTCCGCAAGGAGCTCATGAAGGCTGGGAATCCCCCGTGTGCCAAATAAGGGGACATTTTCTAGGGCATTGGTTGTCTGCTGCAGCAATCCATTATTATAAAACAGGTAATATGGAATTGAAAGCAAAAGCAGATGCCATTATTGATGAGTTATTGGAATGTCAAGAGGATAATGGAGGTAAATGGGCAGCGCCAATCCCCGAAAAATATCTGTATTGGATCGCAAATGGAAAGAGTATTTGGGCACCACAGTATAACGTCCATAAATTATTTATGGGGCTGGTGGATATGCATCTCTATACGAATAATAAAAAGGCTCTTTTGATTGCAGATCGTTTTGCAGATTGGTTTATTGATTGGAGCGGTAAATACAGCAGGGAAAAATTCGATGATATATTAGATGTGGAAACGGGTGGAATGCTTGAAGTATGGGCAGACCTACTTTACATAACTGGATATGAGAAATATAAGATCTTAATGGAACGATATTATCGAAGTCGTCTTTTCCAGCCATTACTGGAAGGAAAAGATCCTCTTACAAATATGCACGCAAATACAACGATTCCTGAAATACTAGGTTGTGCCAGAGCTTATGAGGTAACCAAAGAGGAAATATGGATGAATATTGTAAAGGCATATTGGACTTGTGCAGTAACAGAGAGAGGGTCTCTAGTGACGGGAGGTCAGACATCCGGCGAAGTATGGATACCAAAGATGAAGATAGGGGCCCGTTTGGGTGATAAGAACCAGGAACATTGTACTGTCTATAATATGATGCGTTTAGCAGAGTTTCTTTTTAGACATACGAAGGATCCAGCATATATACATTATATGGAGTATAACCTTTATAACGGTATTATGGCCCAAGCATATTATAAGGAAAATCCATTAACCGGCAATAAGCATAACAACCCTGAGACTGGACTTTTAACCTATTTTTTACCCATGAAGGCCGGCTTGTGTAAGGACTGGAGCAAGGAAACCGACAGCTTCTTCTGTTGTCATGGAACAATGGTTCAGGCAAATGCTGCTTTTAATAGAAGTATTTATTACCAGGATAACAATGAAATTTATATTTGCCAATATTTTGACTCTGAACTGAATACAGAAATAAAAGAAAATAAGATTCAGATTATACAATCACAGGATAATATGAGTGGTAGTATGTTAACTTCCTCTAATACAGCGGGTGTCCATGGAATTAATGAGATTACAGTACTTCATGAAAACATTCCAAAATTCAGAAAATATGATTTTCTTGTAACTATGTCCGAACGTAAAGAAATTTCTCTAAACTTTAGGATACCGGATTGGATTATGTCAGAGGCAACGATTTATATTAATGATGCTTATCATGGAAAAACTATGGATAATACTATGTTTTATAAGATAACGCGTGTTTGGAATGAAGGGGACAAAGTAAGCCTAATATTACCCGTTGGAATACGTTTTATTACACTTCCTGATGATAAGAACACTGGCGCTTTCCTCTATGGACCTGAGGTATTGGCAGGAATCTGTGAAGTGGAAAGAATATTGTATGTAGGAGATAATGATATTGCGTCCGAAATACAGTCAGAAAATGAGCGAGAGTGGGGTAATTGGCGCTATTTCTTTAAAAGCAGCAATCAAGATCCAGTAATTCAATTTAAGAGAATTCGAGATATTGGATATGAACCCTATCAGATATATTTCAAGGTCAAAAAGGTATAGCTGGAAAAGATATGAGTAGGTAGTGGAATCCTCGCTGGAATTCTAAAATGTTAGAAAAAATGACTCTGGGATTAGCATCCTAGAGCCATTTTATGTATAACTTGAGCTTTTACTCTACAATATTTTTATAGTTTGGATTTAAAGAGGTCAATAAAATGAAACTTTTGGTCATTATAAGGTATGTACTTTATGATATAAAAACGGTACGTTAATAAGGAGGAATAATTTGGAGGTTTAGAGGAAGGCATGTAAATGGATAGATATTATTTATTTATCTTACAACCATTAATTCATATGGAGGTTTAAAATGAATCGCATTGAATTTGTTGAATATGATGTTTCTCACCCAGATGACTTTGTATTTGATATACCGGAAGGGCATGATTGTTGGTTGCTTATATTAACAAATACTCCAGCAATATTTTGTATTGATAATGAATACATAGAATACCCTCAAAATAGTGCAGTGTTGTATAAACCACATCAGAAAATTTATTACCGTGCATCTTCGGAGACCTATGGAAATGATTGGATCCGGTTTTATACGGATGAAGCCTATGTAATCACTACACCTCTCAAATGTGGCGTTCCATTTATTGTTAATGACCCAGACTATTGTCACAAATTATATCAATTACTAGCAACGGAACATATATTGAACAATACCTATAAAGATATAACGATTGACTATATATTAAGAATTTTATTTAATAAGTTACTAGAGTCATATAATTACAAGCATATATCACCTTTATTTAGAAACCTTAATGATTTAAAAATGGAGATATACCGTAGTCCGGAATTGATGTGGACAGTTGCGATGATGGCTGAAAGACTAAATATAAGTTCAGGATACCTGGAAGATATTTATAAAAACACCTTTGGAGTTACCTGTATGGAGGATGTTATTAATAGCCGTATCAATCTAGCCAAAAAGTATTTATTATATAATAACTATACAATTGCTGAAATAGTACCTCTTTGCGGATATCGAAATATAGAACATTTCTTCCGACAATTCAAAAAGATTACTGGCGTAACCCCTAATCGTTTCAGAAACAGAACATATCATACATATGAATCAATGGTTACTCAAAAAAATAATTCATTAATATAAATTTTAAAAGTGTAAAACCTTCCCCAGGATTTTACACTTTTTATTTTTAGAAAATAGAAATAGTAAAATATGACAATACATCATTTTAATATGTTTATATATCATTTATCGATTAAAATAGTTCATTTTATACTGAGTATATGTCATTGTATACTAAGAATTTATCATTTATAATTTGTTTATTAAGCAATATACACAAAATTAGCATAGCAAAGTAATAATTTATTAGTATTATTTTGTCTGCTGCAAGCTAGATAAACATTAATTTTTATATAAAAATACAAGAGCAAGGGGTGAAAATATGGATCGAGACATAACTTTGCAGCTTCCAAATGGTGAGTACTTTAAATCTTGGGAAAAAGAGCAGATATATGATAAGGAAATCCATGTGGATTGTAATCATAGCTCTGCATCTGATGACAATATCGGAACCATAGAATATCCTTTAAAAACAATTAACGCTGCCGCTGAGATTGCTATGCCAGGTACTCGAGTGCTGATTCATAGAGGAGTGTATCGGGAATGTGTAAAACCGGCAAGAAGTGGCGAGAGTGCTGATAAGATGATTTGTTATGAGGCTTATAATAATGAAAATGTGATTATTAAGGCTTCTGTTATAGCAACACATTTTAAAAAAAGTGAAGGATGGAATTTGAGGCCTTATTCATCAGAAAAAAAGCTGAAGATTTGTGAGACACAGATTTGGGAATTAAAATTAGAACAAGATGAATTTCGCGGCTATAATCCTTTTTGTGCGGTAAATATTCTTCATGATCGGCTATTTCTTGAATATGACAAAACGGATATGACAACCTATCTGAATCGACGAGGTATGGTTTTTTGTGATGGGAAACCACTACATCAAGTGGCTCTTTATAATCAACTTGCTGATCATCCTGGATCCTATTGGGTAGAAGCGAATGGTCAGACAGTACATTTCAGATTAAAAGATGATGATGATCCAAGCAGGCATATGATTGAATTAACATGCCGTGAACAATGTTTTGCTCCAGATGTGCCCTTTTTGAATTATATTAAAGTTAAAGGATTGACTTGTGCACATGCAGCTACTGGGGCTCCCGTTCCGCAAAGAGGATCCATTTCCTGCTATCGAGGACATCACTGGATAATTGAGGATTGTACTATAGATTGGTCAAATGGTGTGGGAATTGATGTGGGCAACGAGTGTTGGCATCATTCTTACATGGAGGATCAGATAATCGGAGCTAGCATCATTCGTCGTTGTAAACTGTATGATGTTGGTGTTTGTGGAATTGCAGGCTTGTTTGCAAAGGATTTGTTGATTGAAGATAATTTATTTCAGGGTACAGGATGGCAGAAGATGGAGCTATCATGGGAAGCCGGGGGTATTAAAGTTCATGCCTGTACGAATAGCCTGATACGGCGCAATATATTCACAAAGACTCTCCGAGCAGATCATTTGTGGATGGATATGTTTAATGAAAACAATCGCATCACACAGAATCTATTTTTGGATGGAATTCAGCAGAGAGAAGCAATATTTCTTGAGTGCAGTCGTGATGGTGTAAATCTCATAGATAATAATATATTTTGGAACATAGAAGGACGTTTTGATGCCTCTTCACTTTTGGAAGAACCAGGTTCTTCGGGTTGGTATAAGTTGGAGGAATCAAATGTGGCCAACGGATATGCTGTTTATGGGGAAGGAACCGACCATACCCACATTGTTAATAACTTTATAGGCAAATGTAGAAGTGCTGGTTATTATGCTAAGACGGTTGCTTTTCGAATTTTAGATGACTCTCGTGGTGGAACTTCAAGAGATGCAAAGATATTAAATAATATGTTTTACCAATGTATGGAGGCAGCGATTAAAATGCCCACCAAACATAACGAGTCTGAAGGAAATCTGTTCATGAATATGCCTGGAGGTTATTTAAGAATTCTATATCCAGCACCTGCCGAATGCCTGGATTTACAGGCATGGCAGGAGTTTTATGGATTTGATATGCAGGGGCAGGAAGGATTTTTTGATATCACGGTTGACACAGATAACTTTACTATGAAATTTGACAAATCAGAGGAAGTTCCGATGTCTTTTCCGCATTCCTCGAACAATAGCAGGTATACCGTGAACTTGGAAGAAATCCGACCAGTGAATACTAGTTCTAAAGTAGCAAATGATTTTTACGGCAATGCAGTTGAGGACGAACTACGGATACCAGGACCGTTTGTAAGGTTAGTAGAAAATCAGGTGATTTCCATAGATCCTCGGAAACTTTAGAAGTTGATACATAAAATGGTCACATGAATAGTCAACAAAATAGGAATGAGTTTTACTGAATAAGGGGGAATGCGTGATGAATTTTTTACAAAACAAAAGGAAACTAAGAGGATATAAAGAATTCCTATATATCGTTCCTTTTATTATATTGATAGCGGTGTTTGCCTATTATCCGCTTTATGGGTGGGTCTATGCTTTTTTTGATTATAGGCCTCCGAAGCCAATGACAATGGATAGTTTCGTAGGGCTGAAATGGTTTAAATCCTTGGTGGCGAATCCGGTTAAAACAAAGCAGATTTTAAACGTAATTAGAAACACCTTTGCCATGAGTGGTCTGTCTATGCTGTTCTCCTGGCTGCCAATGATTTTTGCTATCTTTTTGAATGAAATTAAGTGTGTACCTTTTCGAAAAGCAGTACAGACGATAACTACAATTCCTAACTTTATAAGCTGGGTTTTGGTATATTCAGTTGCATTTAACATATTTAACAGCACAGGTATGGTGAATCATCTTCTGATTTCAAAGGGAATTATTTCGAAGCCGATTTTATTCCTGCAAGCTTCTAAACATGTTTGGTTTACCCAGTGGGTATGGCTCACCTGGAAGAATCTCGGATGGGCTGCCATTATGTATATAGCGGCTATTACCAGTATTGATGAATCCTTATTCGAAGCAGCCAAAGTGGATGGAGCAACAAGGATGCAGAGAATTCGGTACATAACGATTCCTAGTATATTACCTACGTATTTTGTTTTATTAATGTTATCAATTGCAAGTTTCCTATCGAATGGCATGGAACAGTATTATGTATTCCAGAATTCTTTTAACAAGGATACCATTCAAGTTTTGGATTTGTATGTTTTCAATTTGGCAATGGGAAGTGGTAGTTATTCGGTTTCTACTGCAATTAGTATGCTGAAGAGTGTCATTAGTGTAGTATTGCTTTGTATTGCAAATGGAATTTCAAAACTAGTAAGAGGCGAAAGCTTTTTATAATAAAGGAGAAATTGGCATGAAAATTAGTAAAAGAAAAAAACGTCAAAAGCAAAGTTTGGGAGATAAACTAATCAGTATAATAACCTATGTCCTTTTTGCTGCCTTTGCTTTTGTCTGTATATATCCATTTTATTATATTTTTATCAACACCATCAGTTCGAATATATTAAGTGAAAGAGGGTTAATTATTTTCCTGCCCAAGGAGATTCATTTTTCAAACTATATCAAGGCACTTCAGATACCGGGATTATTTAATGCAGCCATGGTGTCTGTTGGAAGAACAGTGATAGGGACCTTCCTGACGGTGATAGCAACAGCCTTTTTGGGATTCATGTTCACCCGTGAAAGCTTATGGGCAAGAAAATTTTGGTATCGATTTGTTGTTATTACAATGTACTTTAATGCAGGTATCATTCCATGGTATTTAACGATGAAAAATCTTCACCTGACAGATAACTTTTGGGGATATATTTTACCGACCATTGTAACACCATTTTATATTATTCTGGCGAAGACATTTGTAGAGTCTATACCAAAGGAATTGCAACAGGCAGCCGAGATTGACGGTGCGGGGACAATGAAGGTATTTGCTCGTGTCATCATACCTGTCATCAAGCCAATCATGGCCACTGTGGCTATCTTCTCGGCAGTTAATCACTGGAATGCTTTCCAGGATACTCTGTTACTTATGACAAACAACAAGCTATACAGCTTACAATTTATACTATATCAATATCTGAATCAGGCAAGCTCCTTAAAAGCACTTGTAGGTTCAGCAGGTGGCACTGGTCTTGCTCAGGCTGTAGCTACAGCACAAACAGCTACATCAATACGTATGACGGTTACAATTATTGTCGTTGCGCCAATCTTGTTAATTTATCCGATCTTTCAGAGATACTTTGTAAAAGGTATTATGATTGGTGCGGTTAAGGGCTAAGATATGGGAGGATGTCAGAACATCTTTTTATATAACTATTAAGAGAATGGAGGATTTGTTATGAAAAAAAAGAAATTAGTTTCATTAATGTTAGTTGTAGTTCTTGTTATATCTTCTGCTCTGGCAGGCTGTGCTAAAAAAACAGAAGAAACCACAGCAGTTAAAAATGAGCCTACAACTACTACTGAGGTTACAAAGGGTGATTCTGAAACTGCTACAGCGATAGATCACTCAGAACCACTTACTTTGGAGGTTTATGATGTTGCAGCAAACTATCAGGGGATGCAGAGTGGATGGTTTGGAAAAGTTGTCAAAGACAAATTCAATCTTGAGTTGAATATTATCGCACCTCAGGCATCCGGAGATGGCGAGGCTCTGTATCAGACACGTTCTTCCGCAGGTAATTTGGGAGACATCATTCTGTTAGATAATGCACCTCTACAGGATTGTATCCAAGCAGGGTTGATTGCAGATATTACAAGTGATGTACAAAACAGCCCAAACTTAAATCTGTATTATGATCAATATAAAACATTTAATTCAGGGTTGGAAGGAAATACAGAGGGTAAGATTTATGGTATGCCTTGCCAGATGACAAATACTTCTCCAACTACTTATTCTGAAACTGAACTATATTCAAGCCCTATGTTCCCATGGGACTATTATACAGAAATTGGCAGTCCTGATATGAAAAATTTGGATGATTTATTAAATGCAATGGAACAAATTCAGAAAGCGCATCCGATGAATGATGCTGGTAAACCCAACTATGCTCTTTCCTTATGGGCTGATTGGGATAAAGGTGGGACTCAGATTACAATAGAAACAGCAACTCAGCTTACAAAGTGGTATGGTTATGAAGTAAACGGTTCTATCCTCCTTGGTACAAAAGGAGATATGAAAGAGGTTACCGATGATGACGGAGCATACTATAAGATGTTAAAATTCTTCTACGATGCAAATCAAAGAGGGTTGGTTGATCCTGATTCTGGTTCACAAGACTGGGAAACAGCATGTACAAAAATGAAGAACAAACAGGTATTGTTAATGTGGTACAACTGGCAGAGAGGTTTCTGGAATACACCGGAACGTGCGAATGAGAGAAATGCTTATATCTATGCTCCGGTTGCGGATATGAACTTCTATCAGCCTGCTGATTATTATTACGGAGATGGAAGAGCATTTGCAATAGGTGCCCAGATGGAAGGAAACAACAGAGCGAGAGCGATAGAATTCTTAGATTGGTTAATAAGTCCAGAAGGCCTTGATTACTTGCATGCAGGAATACCGGATTGGAGCTATACAGTAGGTGATGATGGTAAGTATACACTTACCGACGATGGCTTATATGCACTGATGGAAAATCGTGAAGTACCTGCAGAGTGGGGCGGCGGCGGATATAACGATGGTATGAGTAAAATTAATCAATGGCCGTTACATGCTGTATCCATTAATCCTAACACAGGAGAGTCCTATGTTTATAATTATTGGAACTCCTATATCGAAGCAAATAAGACAACTATGACGAAGGAGTGGAGTGAGAAATACGGTGCAGCTAATCAGGTAGAATACCTGCTAGGAAATGGACAGTTGAAACCAGTACCTATGATCAATATCATTTTGCCAAGTGATACCACTGATGTTGCTTTGATTCGTAGCCAGTGTGCAGAATTAATGTGTGATACCTCTTGGAGGATGATTTATGCTAGTAGCGATGAAGAATTCCAGAGTATGTGGTCAGATATGAAGACGCAGCTTGATGGTCTTGGCTGGGCAGAATTAGTAGCATTTGATAAGGCAAAATTCCAAAAGGTTGTAGATGCAAGAGCAGCATCCGCTGCAGAATAATGAACGGAATGTTTATGATTCAAAGTTAAGTATTTTATTACTTTAGTTAAGTTCCATATATGATTCGAAGGTCTGTCTCATATATGGAACTTTTCACATTACTACATCAGGAGGTTATGATGAGCAGTATCAATATTAAAACAAATGAAAAACGATTTCCGACTGCAAAAAATCTTTATGGTATATTCTTCGAAGATATTAACAGGGCAGGGGATGGTGGACTTTATCCTGAGATGCTTCGTAACAGATCCTTTGAAGATTCTATTCCACCAGTAGAATGTATAACAGAAGGAGATGATTATGCAATAGTCACACCAGCAGGATGGCGAGATGAATTTAATCATGGAGAGGGACTTTCCAGGTGGGTACGTGATAATAAGATAGAATATACTCCAATCCCTGCTTGGTATAGCGAAAATGCTAAGATGAAACTGGAGCTGAAGGATACCTTAAATGACAAGCGAAATGCCGCTTTGTTGGTTGAATTTCAGCCACAAGGATTTATATATAACTCGGGATTTATTGGAGTTCCTCAGCTAGAAGGAGAAACATATAACTTTTATATGTTTGCAAAAGTAAATGAGCCAACGGAAGTAGCTTTATCAATTGAGGAGGACAATGTAAAATTATGTGAGTGCGTCATTGCCTTAAGTGGAGATGGTTATATTCGATACGATGCTAATTTTATTGCTACTAAGACGACAGGGAAAGCAAGATTTGTGATTACTAGTTTGACAGGGGGTAGTATTAAATTTGCTTTTACATCCTTAATGCCTGCGGATACATATAAAGGACATGGTTTAAGAAATGATCTGGTTATGAAGCTCCGTGATATGCATCCAACCTTTTTGCGATTTCCGGGAGGATGTATTGTAGAAGGATTTACACCTTCTACTGCGATGCGCTTTAAGAATACGGTTGGCCCAGTTTGGGAACGACCAAGTCATTTATTAATGTGGCATTATAGGACAACAAATGGATTAGGATTTCATGAATACCTACAGTTGTGTGAAGACATTGATGTGGAAGCTCTTTATGTTTTCAACTGTGGAATGACCTGCCAGGCTCGTAATTCAGTTCTTATGGAAGGATATGAACTGGAAGAGATGATACAGGACACTCTTGATGCCATTGAATATGCAATCGCTCCCGCAGACAGTGAGTGGGGAAAATTACGTGGACGTATGGGACATCCGGAGCCATTTAAGATGAATTATGTTGAGATCGGGAATGAAAACTGGGGAAACGATTATGAAGAAAGATATTTGAGATGCTTTTCTATCATTAAGGAAAAATATCCTTGGATCAAAATTGTAGCAAATACACATGTTGAGAAGAAAGGTCTTCCTGTTGATATTGTTGACGAACATTATTATGATAGTGTGGAATATTTTGCTGAAAACATTAATTTTTATGATAATTATGATAGAAAAGGCCCCGAAATATTTCTAGGTGAGCTGGCGGTTCTACGCGGGCCGGTTGGACAACTTTATGCAGCCTTGGGTGAAGCAATGTTTTTAGTTGGAATGGAACGTAACCAGGATATTGTAACGCTGGCATCCTATGCTCCTTTATTAGATAATTATCATTATTTTGCGTGGTATCCTAATTTAATTATTTTTGATAATTTAAGAAGTTACTGTATACCAACCTATTATGCATGGAAATTATTTGGAGGCAGTCGTGGCGATCATGTTGTTTGGTCAAAAGATGAGACAAAAGTTCTTTTTCGACCAGTAAAAGGGATGGCCTCACTGCTAGGACCCTCAGGAGTTCATTATCGTAATGCAATGTGGGATGGGAAGTCTGTAAGTGCAGTACATGAGGTAATGGGGCATGAAAAAGCTACTGAGGAAGGCTTTGTTATTACGGAACCTGATGAAGCACAGAAGAACGAGAGCTCTAAGATGGGAGTAAAACTTGACGAGGTGTTAGTTGTATTTGGAGATCAAGAGGAAGTGACAGAAGGGACATTTGAAATAGAGATCTTCGTAGAAGAGGGAAGTGAAATTGGAATTGGATTATATAGTTCACGTATTCCGAAAGAAGTGTATATGAATGATGAAACAAATCCGCCTAGAGAATGGAATGCAGGCATCGTACGTCCTTTCCAATGGAGGATAAAGGGAGGAATTAGTTCTCTGATTGAGGTGAGAAATGGTGAGCCTATATTACTAAGTTCTGAGGTATCTGTTAACCTTATCACTGGAACATATAATAAATTTAAATATATTGTGACAAGCCAAAAAATGAGTCTGTTTATCAATGGTGAACCTGTCCAGGAAGCTTCTGTCCCAAATTTCCCTTCGATGGCATCCGTTGTTTGTGACACAAGTGATGAAGTAATAATTAAAATTGTTAATATGGCTCCTAATTTGGATGATATTGATATTAATCTTGACTGTGAGGTTGAGAGCGAATATAGGTTAGAATTATTGACAGGTGGCAAATACGACGAGAATACCATAGAGAATCCGACAAAAGTACAGGATATTGAGGTTAAGTTATACGGTTCCTCTAGTTCCTTTACCTATTGTGCTCCTGCACACTCGTTAAACATTATTCATTTAAAGAAGAAATAAAAATTATCCACAATTAGTAATTCATAAGAAAGTTGTAGTTCATACATTAGTTTGCAATAGATAAAGTAAGACAATACAAAGGAGGACATTATGAAGAAAATTGTAGTTGAAATAATGAAAAGGATTGGGATTAAGTCTCATAAAGGTAAGTACCTCCACTCAGAACAAAAACATGGTTCCAGAACTCGTGAAACAAGTAAGATAACAAATGGAACATCAAAGTTTGGTTTAAAATGGCTCATAAAAAGTATTTCTACGATCCGTTTTAAGTTAATTGCATCTTATATGGTTCCTATTGCATTTATTATTCTTTTAGGGGTTGTATCTTTTAAAGTTGCATCTGAAGGTATTGTTAAAAACTATGAAAAATCATCTTTACAGACCATAAATATGGCAGGAGAATACCTACGATTTGGATTGAATTCAGTGGAAGCAAGTAGTATTCAATATGGAAATGACGACACAATAACAAAGTATTTTAGTAATCTATACGCTAAAGATAAGAGCGGATTCAATACTGCATATAAATATATTGGGAGTATTTTGTCAGCGAAACAAATTTCAGATGAATTTATTGGAAACATTTACATTTTGTCAGATGACGTAAAATCTATTTCAACAAAAGGTACACTTGCTAGCGGTTTATATGGAGGTTTCGTTCAAACGGATGAGGGTGAACATCTAAAGAATAATCGCGGGAACCTTTTGTGGCTTGGTGCGAATGAATATCTGGATGAAAGTTTAGCAACAACCGCTGAAGATTACTCAATTCGTCTAGTCAGGAGCCTAACGGGTGCACGGGCCATGTTAGTAATTGATGTTAATGCAGATACAGTAAAAGGTATTCTATCTGGTATTGAATTTGATAAATCAGGTTTACTTGCAATCATCTCACCTGATGGTAAGGAGGTTACAGCGGCGAAAAGCTCGGATATCGAGGTTGCTGAGGGTACTAAGGCAATCTTTACCGGGGAAAAGTTCTATCAGAATGCAATTACCTCCGAAGTTAATAATAACTCGGAGTATGTTAACTACAAGGGAGAGTCCTATCTGTTTCTATATTCAAAGATCGGAGACACAGGGGCTATCATCTGTGCCTTAATGCCAAAGGATAATATCACAAGTCAAGCAGATAATATAAAGAAGGTAACAATTATTATTGTTATCATTGCAATTATCATAGCAACCGCGATTGCGATTATGATATCACAGGGGATTGATAGAGCCATTAAAGGAATCATACTTAAGTTAAAGGATGCAGCAAAAGGTGATTTAACGGTTAAGTTTGACTCAAAACGTAAGGATGAATTCCAACAATTGATTGAGGAAATCCAACAAACCTTCTCTAATATGAGAAATCTAATCCGACATGTGAATGGGATGAGTGCGGGAGTATTCTCCTCCTCAGAAAATGTTACGAAAACCACACAAATATTTTTAAATTCAACAAAAGATATCTCTACAGCAATGAATGAAATTGAACAGGGTATTAATCAACAAGCAAAAGATGCAGAAGAATGCTTAACACAAATGGATAATTTATCAAAAAAAATAGTTCTGGTCAGCGATAATACCAAGGAAATAAGCTTGATTGCAGATAAAACCAAAGCAAGTATTGCGGAAGGAACAATAACAACCAAAGAACTAAACAATCAGACCCAGTCTACGATTGAGATTACAACAGGTATTATTAAGGATATTGAGAAACTGGAGGAAAAATCCTTATCTATAACCAAAATAGTGAATGTAATTAGTGAAATTTCTAATCAGACTAACCTACTTTCTTTAAATGCTTCTATTGAAGCTGCGAGAGCTGGAGAATATGGAAAAGGATTTGCAGTGGTAGCAAGTGAAATTAGAAAGCTGGCAGAGCAATCCCAGGGTTCGGTAAATGATATTCAGAAAATTGTTGATAGTATACAAGGGGATACAAAGAATGTTGTTGAAACAGCAAGAAAAGCAGAGGATGTATTAAATCTTCAGGGAAATGCAGTGAAAAATACAACCAGTTCGTACAATATTATCAATGAAAGTGTTGAAAAACTGGTGGTTTATCTCAACTATATTACTCAAAATGTAGGAAATATTGAAGATGCAAGAGTAAGTACATTAAGAGCAATTGAGAACATCTCAGCAGTTCTAGAAGAGATAGCGGCTTCCACCAATACTGTGAACCAAACGTCAAACGATCAACTTGTTTCAGTAGAAACTCTGAATAAGGAAGCAAGTTCACTAAATCTGAATGCAGATACACTTGTTCAAGAAGTGAATAAATTCAAAGTGAACGAATCAAAATCAGGCAGCTAGAGAAGGGGCATTCACAATGATGAGTAAGCTATGGTATAAAAAACCAGCAGAAACATGGGAAGAAGCATTGCCACTTGGAAATGGCCGTTTGGGAGCAATGGTATTCGCTTCTGTAGGGAAAGAGCATATACAACTGAATGAGGATAGTGTATGGTATGGCGGATACACTGACAGAAATAATCCAGATGCTTTACATAATCTTCCCAAGATAAGGGAATTGATTTTAAATGGGCGAATCTTAAAAGCAGAAGAACTATTGATTTATGCATTTTCAGGGACGCCACAAAGCCAAAGGCCATATCAATCCCTAGGTGACCTGTTTCTTAATTTTAAGGAACTGAATGGTGTAGAAACCGAATATGAGAGAAGTTTATCACTCGAGGATGCTATTCATCGAATGAAGGTTACCATTGGGAACAACACTCATTATAGAGAAACCTTCCTATCAGCAATTGATGATGTGTTGGTAATACGGCTGATGACTTCAGAGTGTAATAAATTATCTTTTTCAGCTTTACTAACACGGGAGAAGTTTTATGATCGTGCCTTTCAGTTGACGGAGGATACCATTATGCTTGACGGGAACTTAGGTCGTGGAGGTCTTGATTTTGGTATGATGTTAAAAGCGGTAACAGAAGGCGGAACATGTGAAATAATTGGGGAACATTTGATTGTAAATAACGCAAATGTCGTTACTTTATTGTTTACTGCCGGAACAACCTTTCGTTTTCAGGATATCAAACAACAACTTAGTAAAATATTGTCAAACGCCGCAGAATTCACCTATGAAGAACTGAAAAACCGGCATATCAGCGATTATAAGAAACTTTACAACAGAGTAACTTTTCAATTGAAGGGAACGGAGAGTTATGAAGCGTATTCTACACAGGAACGTTTAGAACAAGCCCAAAAAGGAGACATAGATAAAGGACTATCCAAATTAATTTTTGATTATGGGAGGTATCTACTTATCTCTTGTAGCAGAGAAGGCACTCTTCCGGCAAACTTGCAGGGCATTTGGAATAAAGAGATGAACCCAGCCTGGGATTCAAAATATACGATTAATATTAATACCGAAATGAATTACTGGCCTGCTGAAGTTTGTAATCTTTCGGAGTGCCATATGCCACTATTTGATTTGTTAAAAAGAATGCTTCCGAATGGTAGAGTAACCGCAAAGAAAATGTATGGTTGCAGAGGTTTCGTTGCTCATCACAATACAGATCTTTGGGGAGATACAGCAGTACAGGACCATTGGATACCGGGCTCCTATTGGGTGTTGGGTGCTGCATGGCTTTGCACTCATCAGTGGATGCATTATGAGTATACGTTGGACCTGGAGTTTCTTAAAAATGCTTTTCCTATCATGAGAGAGGCAGCATTGTTTTTTATCGATTTCCTTATCGAGGACAAAGGATATCTCAAGACCTGTCCGTCGGTATCACCTGAGAATACCTATATACTTCCGAATGGAGAACAAGGAGCTATTACTGCGGGGGCGACTATGGATAACCAGATTTTAAGAGATTTATTCAGTCAGTGCCAGAAAGCAGCCGATATTCTTGGAGTTCAAGACAAGTTGACCATGCAGATGAAAGAAGCTATGAAAAAGCTGCTACCAACACAGATTGGGAAGAAAGGAACGATTATGGAATGGGCTGAGGATTACGATGAAGTTGACCCAGGGCACAGACACATATCCCATCTATATGGGCTTCATCCCTCTTCCCAGATTACAATGGATGGTACACCGGAGCTGGCCAAGGCTGCCAGATTAACGCTAGAGAGTAGATTGTCTCATGGTGGGGGACATACAGGTTGGAGTCGGGCATGGATTATAAATCTTTATGCAAAATTATGGGATGGGGAACAAGCGTATTCCAACTTGGAACAGTTAATAGCAAATTCCACCCTGCCTAATATGTTTGATAATCATCCCCCTTTCCAGATAGACGGTAACTTTGGAACTACCGCAGCCATAGCTGAAATGTTGGTACAAAGTACATCAGATCGAATTGTGCTTCTGCCAGCGTTGCCGAAAGCATGGACGGATGGAAGTATTAAAGGGCTTTGTGTTCGCGGTGGAGCTGAAATAGACTTGGAGTGGCAGGATAGTCAATTAACGAAATGCTGTATTAAAGCAAAACGGGATTTCAATAAAATATATATTTACAAAAAAAGAACTGGTAAGATTTCATTATTAGCAGGCGAAGAAGTTGTCATTTCCGTCTGAAAAAATGCTTTTCTAATAGTCCGAAATCTGAGAATACCTAAAATAGAGGAGACTTCTAAATGACAGAAAAACATGAATATCATATTAATTGCAATGACAAAGTAGCCTTTAACAACAATGCTACGTTTTGTATTGGAACAGGTCGTATGAACCTAGCATTAAGGCATGAATACCATAATCAATTAAAAAAGGTTCAGGAGGATATCAACTTTTCTTACATCCGGGGACATGGACTGTTCTGTGATGATATGGCTATATATCATACCTATGAAGAAAATGGAGTTCTTAAGGAGGAGTATAACTTTACATATGTTGATATGGTATTCGACGATTATCAGGCTTTGGGAATCAAACCATTTGTTGAATTGGGTTTTATGCCTGAGAAATTGGCATCTGGAAGCCAGACGATTTTTTATTGGGAGGGAAATGTTACACCTCCAGCGGACTACAATAAGTGGACCAACCTTGTGATTGCAACAATTCAACATTGGATTAACAGATACGGAAGGGACGAAGTTATCACCTGGCCCTTTGAAGTGTGGAATGAACCCAATCTTCCTGGCTTCTGGAAGGATGCCGATATGGAAGAGTATTTTAAACTTTATGATGTAACAAGTAAAGCAGTAAAAAGTTGTGATCCCCGTATTCGTGTAGGAGGCCCTGCGATTTGTGGGGTTGATGATGAACGCTGGCTAAACTGTTTTCTAGAGTACTGTTCAAAAAATAAAACTCCGCTGGATTTGGTAACTAGGCATGCTTATGCTACAGAAGAAGTGGAGTCAGAGGGTCATTATCAATATCAAAAATTAAGGACACCTCATGTATTTCTTAAAGAGTTAAAGGAAAGCCGCCGAATCATCGATAGTTTTCCAGAGTATGAAGGTATGGAAATGCATATTACTGAATTTAATACCTCTTACACTCCTTTGAATCCCATTCATGATACGAATCTTAATGCAGCCTATGTGGCAAGATTATTAAGTGAAATGGGAGATACCTGCGCTTCTTATTCCTACTGGACCTTTGGAGATGTGTTTGAAGAGGCCGGCGTAGCATTCACACCCTTTTCCGGTTGTTTTGGTTTACTTACAAATGGGATGATTCCAAAACCTACCTATTGGACCTTTGCTTTCTTTAAAAAACTTGGTTCTAATGCAATTGCAAGGACAGAGCATTATATTTTAACCAAAGATGACAATAGCAATCTATTTGGTATTGCATGGAATCCGGTTGAAGAAGTTGGAGAATCAGAAGTTTTATTGAATTTTAATGTTGATTTAGACCATGGTGAATATGTATTAATAAAAAGATTGGTGGACGAGTCAAACTGCAATCCCTTAAAAGCGTGGATTGACATGGGTTCTCCTGCCTACCCTACGAAAGAGGAATTACAGTTAATAAAGGAATGTTCCAACCCTAGAACGACTACACAACACTTTGAAGCTGTTACTTCTTTAACAGAGTTTCAGATTTCTTTATCAGCAAATGCTTTATGTTATTTTGAAGTGCGCCGAGTTAATCCTAAAACTGACCGTGGGTATCATGCTGAACGAATCAGAGGTGCCAGATAATGACCAATTGGGAAATATAGCTAGATTTTTTATGATGTTTTGTTTATGATTAATATGAATAAGGGAGGGTGCATCATGAATCATATTATAACTAAATTGCCGATGGACTATGTACGAGCAGTGGACATGGGGTTACAAGGTTCACTTACAGAAGTTTCCTACGGGGTCAAAAATTATATTAATTCATCAAGGAAACTTGTAACAAATCAAAAGATTGATTCAAAAGAAGTCGGAAGAGAAACAGTTGAGGGAGAAGAAATCTTTAAAAAATGTAATGTTTATCTACCTTCCGGTTATGATAAGGAAGATATAAATAGCAGATATAATGTTCTGTATCTACTTCATGGAGTTGGTGGAGACCGTAATGAATGGTTGTCCGGTAATGGGATGACGGATAACAACTATATTATATGCAATATAGTTGATAATTTGATTGCATCCGGGGAAATTGAACCACTTATTATAGTATTTCCAGAGGGGAGGAGCGCATATAATTGGACGGACCGCTCCTTTAACACCCAGGGAACGAATATTCTTGGTTTTTACTATTTCGATTATGAATTAAGATATGATTTAATCCCTTTCATTGAATCTGAATATAAAACTTATGCAAATAGTAATGTTAAGACGCCGGAAGCCATTGACTGCAACCGTAAGCATAGAGCCATTGCTGGTCTTTCTATGGGTGGAATGCAGTCCCTGAACTTGACCTTAGGTGGATATCGATGTGATTCGACTACCGTTACTGAAACAGTAAGCCCTTGGGATAATGGCTTAGACACGACAGTATCCACACCGGGCATGCTGGATTTGTTTGCCTATGTAGGTGCCTTTTCTAATGCGCCTACCACCAGTGATGGTAAGAAATTGGGGGCAGGCATTTTGTCCAGTGATTATAAGCTTTCTTTACTATATCTTACCTGTGGTGATGCAGATGAGATTGCATATCAGGTAGGTTACGAAAAAGCAATTGATCAGTTGTCAGAGACCGCGGGAGATAAGCTCATGGAGTATAATACAGAAATTATAGAAGGTGGCATTCATGATTTTGATGTGTGGAATAAGGGTGCCTATCAATTTGTTCGATTAGCTTTTGAAAATGAGAAATATAGGAGGAAATAGTATGTTGAGGGTAGTGACAACAGAAACTGGTATCATACAAGGCTTACCGGCGGCTGATCCTCGTATTACAAGTTTTAAAGGTATTCCTTTTGCAGCACCTCCTACAGGTAGTAATCGTTGGCGTGCTCCGCAACCTGCTCCAAAATGGGAAGGGGTGCTAAAAGCTTTCGAATTTGCACCAATTTCGATGCAGTCTCCAGTAGGATTAAACAAAACTGATATATACACAAGGGAGTGGGCTGTAGATCCAGACATCATCATGAATGAGGACTGTCTATATCTGAATGTTTGGACACCTGCATGCAGTACCGAGGAAAAATTACCTGTTTTTGTATGGTATTTTGGGGGATTACTTCAAGTAGGCAATACTGCTGAGATGGAATTTGATGGTGAACGCATAGCGCGTAGAGGAATTGTTGTGGTAACAATCAATTACCGTTTGAATGTGTTTGGATTTTTATGTCACCCGGAGATAACTGCGGAAGCACCAGAAGCCCCTGCTAATTTCGGACACTTAGATCAGCAAGCTGGTACCCAATGGGTTAAGCGTAATATAGCAGCATTTGGTGGTGACCCTCATAACATTACCATAGGAGGACAGTCAGCCGGAGGCGGAAGTGTATTGAATCAGTTAACATCGCCACAGAACAAAGATCTCTTTCAGAAAGCGTTTATTGAGAGCGGAATGATAACCAATCTATATCCGGGTAACTTAGTACCAATTCCGAGACAAAACCTGTTTGAGGCAGAACAGGAAGGTGAGAAATTTTTTGAATTACTTGGAATTACATCACTGGCGGAAGCTCGTATGCTTGATGCAGAATATATCAATAGCAAATCACTAGAACACCAGAAGTTCTGGGGAACAGTGATAGACCACATATTTTGCCTGGATAGCTCCTATGACCTTTTTGTAGCAAACAAGCGCTGGAGGGTGCCTATTCTTTGGGGCAATACTTCCAATGAATTTTTTAATATTCCGAAGGCTGAGACTCTGGAAGAATTTGCGCAAATGGCAAAAGAATTATTTGGTGATGATTCGGATGAATTTTTGTCGATATGTCACTCTTCTACAGGTGATATAAAAGAGGTAATAAGCAAAGCAACAGTGAATGGTATTGAATATGCAACTCGAGTTGCGTCACAGGGTCATTTTAATACTGATGGGACGGCACCAATGTATTATTACATATTCGATGCGGAGATACCGGGCTGGGATAATCCAGGAACTTTCCATTCAGTAGATCTTTGGTTCTATTTTGAAACACTGGCAAAGTGTTGGAGACCTTTTGTGGGCAAACATTATGATCTCGCCCGTCAGATGTGCAATTATCTGGCCAACTTCATAAGTACCGGAAATCCGAATGGAAAAGACTCCACGGGAGAAGATTTGACACAATGGGAACCATACACTAGGGAAGCTCCTTTCAGGATGGTATTCACCGATAAAGCTGAGTTCTCTAAGGAAGGGCCAAGTGATATTATGAAATTTCTTATGAAAGAATATTTCAAAAATCAAAACGGAGACATGCTGTAAGTGTAAGGAGAGTGTATGGAAAAGAAAAATAAAATATTATATACAATTGGGATTGTAATTATTGGAATTGTAGCGATAATAATTGTTACTAATTATTTTAAAAAAGATGTCTGGGATATTAATGCAGATAAATTGATACAATCATTTAATACGATAAGTGGAGATGCGGACATTGAAGATTTAAACGAATTTATACCATTTGAGTGGGATGAGTTATATAGTTTTGCTCCATATACCTCAAGAAAAGAGATTTACAAAGCTGTTGGATACAAATGGGACAGTATTAGTGAATCTGTAAATGAAGGCATGAATCAAATTGTATTTCTTAAAGATGATAAGGTAATATGTTATTTGTATGGTTATCCAGAAGCTAATAAGCTGGGATTTGATTTTGGTGAATATGAAGGTAGTTATATTAAACTTACACCGAATCAAAAACTTTATTTTACAACTACATGTTCCGACCATGGGGTTAGGTATTTAAAATATATAAAATAGGTTACCACGTGCATCCTGCTGAAGTAGGATGCACGCTCATTGTTTGCCTTAGTTTATTTCGTTTTTCCCTTTAATCTAATTCAAAAGCACCGGTATAGAGTTTATAATACACCCCTTTTTCTGCAATGAGCTTTTCATGGTTACCGCGCTCAATAATATGACCATGGTCTAGAACCATAATTACATCGGAATTCCTGACGGTTGAAAGACGATGGGCAATGACGAACACGGTACGTCCTTCCATAAGAGAGTCCATACCCTTTTGTATAATAGCTTCTGTGCGGGTATCAATGGAAGAAGTAGCTTCATCCAATATCATAACTGGGGGATCAGCAACCGCTGCCCGGGCAATAGCGATTAGCTGACGTTGACCCTGGGATAGGTTAGAACCATTATTAAATAGGGTGGTATGATAGCCTTCCGGTAATCGTGTGATAAAATCATCTGCTCCGGCAAGTTTAGCAGCAGAAACACATTCTTCATCGGTGGCATCCAGCCTTCCATAGCGGATATTTTCCATAACAGTTCCAGTAAATAAATTGGTATCTTGAAGGACGATACCGATGGAACGTCGGAGTTCTGATTTCTTTATTTTATTGATATTAATTCCATCATAGCGGATTTTACCATCAGCTATGTCATAAAAACGGTTAATCAAATTGGTGATGGTGGTTTTTCCGGCACCAGTAGCTCCAACAAACGCAACTTTTTGACCAGGGCTGGCATAAACGGATATATCGTGAAGTATGACCTTGCCCTCTTCATAGCCAAAATCAACATCTGTTAGGGAAACATCTCCTGCAAGTGGGGTATAGGTTACGGTGCCATCTGAATGAGGGTGCTCCCATGCCCATTTTCCGGTTCTTTTTTCACTCTTTCTAATCGTTCCGTCTTTTGAAATCTCGGCATTGATCAATGTCACATAACCATCATCAACTTCAGGGATCTGATCCATAAGTTCAAAGACCCGTTCTGCTCCAGCAGTTCCCATGATAACAGAATTGATTTGCTGTGAAACTTGACTCACGTTACCAGAGAATTGCTTTGTCATATTTAAGAAGGGTACGACAATACTAATTCCAATCGGAAGTCCGGATAGACTGAAGTTTGAGACCTTTGTAATTAATAAAATGCCTCCAGTCATGGCCACCAAAACATAGAGTAAGTTTCCAATATTATTTAGGATGGGCATTAACATATTCGCATATTTATTAGCATTTCTGGAATTCTCGAATAATTCTTCATTTATCTTATCAAAGTTCTTCTTGGTTTCCTGCTCATGGTTAAAGACCTTGATTACCTTCTGACCATTCATCATTTCTTCAATGAAGCCTTCAGTCCGCCCTAAAGCTTTTTGTTGACGGATAAAGTAACCTGCAGAATTGCCTCCAATTTTTTTTGTGACTAACACCATAATGGAGACACCTACTACAATTAGTAATGCTAGCCATGCACAGTAGTAAATCATGATAGAGAACACTGTCATAACAGAAATACAGGATTGAAGAAGCTGGGGGAAGGACTGGGATACCAACTGACGCATTGTGTCAATATCATTGGTATAATAGCTCATGATATCCCCATGTTTTTTTGTATCGAAGTATTTGATGGGAAGATTTTGCATTCCGTCAAACATACTTTTTCTTAGCTTATACAAAAAACCTTGTGTGATATACGCCATCAACTGTGTGAATAGGATAACAGATAGTATTGAAATAATATAAAATATTGCAAGTCGAATGACAATAGGAAGTATTTCATTTTTGGCGGTTACCCAATCTCCAGTGGAATACCTCTTTTCGATTACAGCAATGGCCTTCTGCATAAATATCGAAGGCATGGAACTTATTATTGCAGAGAATATGATGCTGACGGTCACAATGGGTAGTATTACTGGATAAAATTGATACAGCGTCTTGATTAGACGCACTAAGGTGCCTTTTTTTAATTTAGGTCGTTTCATTTTATTCGTCATCAAAGTCACCTCCTTTATTTTGTGAGGAGTAAACCTCCTTGTAAATCCCATTAGATACGATTAACTCGTCATGGGTTCCAACAGCATCGATTCGTCCGCCATCCATAACAATGATTTTATCGGCGTCTTGAACAGAAGAAATTCGTTGTGCAATGATGATTTTTGTTGTTTCCGGTATAAATTCACGGAAGGCTTTGCGAATTAAAGCATCTGTATGGGTATCTACAGCGCTGGTAGAGTCATCAAGAATTAGAATCTTTGGTTTTTTAAGCAGTGCACGGGCAATACAAAGCCGTTGCTTTTGACCACCGGATAAATTTGAACCACCCTGCTCAATCCATGTATCATAACCCTTTGGAAACCCTTTGATAAAATCGTCTGCCTGAGCGAGTCTACAGGCCACCACAATCTCAGCGTCAGTAGCATCTTGTTTTCCCCAACGGAGATTATCTGTAATAGTTCCTGAGAATAATACATTTTTTTGAAGAACGACAGCAACTTGATTTCGAAGTACTTCAAGATTGTAATCACGAACATCGTATCCACCAACCTTTACAGAACCTTCCGTTACATCATAGAGTCTGGAGATAAGCTGAATCAGAGTGGTTTTAGAGGAGCCTGTACCACCTAAAATACCAATCGTTTCACCAGATTTTATTTGAAGGTTAATGTTTGATAGAGCAAATCGTTCAGCCTGTATTGAATATTTAAAGCTTACGTTGTTAAAATCTATAGAGCCATCCTTAACCGTAGAAATGGCGTTTTCAGCATTTGTTAACTCGGGAACTTCATCAATTACCTCAAAGATGCGGTGTGCTGATTCATTTGCCATGGTTATCATAACGTAAACCATTGAGAGCATCATGAGGGACATGAGAATTTGAAATCCGTAAGTAAGCATCGCAGAGAACTGTCCGACATCGAGGTCTAACCCTTTGGAATTAATAATGATATAGGAGCCAAAAAATAGAATAATCACCATATCAATATAAAGACAAAACTGCATCAACGGTGCATTAAATGCAACAATACGTTCCGCCTTCGTAAAGTCCTTACGGATATCATTGGCAACTATATTAAATTTCTGTTTCTCATGTTCTTCTCGAACATAGGATTTCACAACACGCATCCCGACAATGTTTTCTTCAATGGATTCATTTAATTTATCGTATTTTGGAAACACACGTCTAAACATAGGAACCGCTTTTTTGATAATTGCAAAAAGCCCGAAGGCAAGTATAGGTACCACTAGGACAAACATTAGAGCAAGTTTACCACCCATGATAAATGCCATAGTGATTGAAAAAATAAACATCAAAGGACTACGTACCGCAGTTCGAATAATCATCATATACGCCATTTGCACGTTATTTACATCGGTTGTCATACGGGTAACCAGAGAAGATGCCGAGAATTTATCTATGTTTTTAAAGGAATATTCCTGTATATTATAGAACATGTCATGGCGAAGATTTTTAGCAAAACCGGTTGAGGCTGTTGCAGCAGTAGCTCCTGCAAGAGCACCAAAGGTTAGAGATAAACAGGCCATCACAAAAAGTATACCACCATATCTTGCAATTACTCCAAAGTTAGAACCACCCTTTATTTCATTGACCATCATGGCTATAATAAATGGTATGAGACATTCCATGATTACTTCGAACATGATTAAGATGGGTGTTGCGATGGAGGTATTTTTATATTGTCGTATACTTCCAGCGAGTTTTTTTATCATTTTATCTTTCCTCCTTTTTCAGAATGGGCTTGTTTAGATTCATTTGTCCACAAAATAATATTGTATTGTAATACTGATGAAATGTCAAAAAATATTATTAATTAATATTTCAATTTTTTGATTACGGTTAAAAAACAAACGAAAAAAAGGAAAGCGAAAAAGTCACTCTTGGCATAGATAATATTTCCGATGACGGATTTTATATTTCACCACATTTCATGGAGTCTAGACATAAAATTTGACATATAGTGGTTGAGCGTGTGAGAATTATGATGTACAATGATAAAGGTATGTCGAGCGAAAGCCGAGTATTCTTTAAGGGGAAAGAGGTGGATAATTATCATACGCATTCTATTTTTTATTATATCCTTTATTAGTATGTTATTTTTATTATATTTAGATATTAATATTATCGGGGCGTTTATTATAACCTTTATTATTTTAATGGTATGTAATTATATTACTGGATACATTATATCCACATTAAAAAGAAAAGTGTTAGACTCAGATTGTGACCCAGAACGATTTTTAAAAATGATTGATAAACAAGAGATGAGGCGCGGTAAGGAACAAAGAATTGTAAATCGTCTTGATATTAATCGAGCAGCTGGGCATCTATGTCTGGGGAATATTCAAATTGCAAAAGATTATTTGGATGGGATAGATACTTCATATTTATCAGAGAAAGATGGGTCATATCTCGCCTATACAATTAATCTTATCCTCTGTCATTATGAGTTGGGTGAAATAGAAAAAGCTGAAGCATTATATGAAACTAATCTCATAAAACTATGTCCTTTAGGAAAAAGGTTGCAAAAGTCTGTTGAAATACTAATTGGTGAGAGATATTATTATTTAGGAAAGTATGATTTAAGCTATGAACATCTTAATAAATTACGAAACAGTGATTTGGATAAAAGACAGTACCTCGGAATTTTATATCGTTTAGCACAAATGGATATAATGAAAGGAGAAATGGAGCAGGCTATGAAAAGGTTAAATAAGATAGTGAAGTTTGGAAATAAACTGTGGATTGTTAAGGATTCTCAAGATATACTTAAGAATATAAAGGTTTAAAGATTGTATCATAAAAAGTGTTGAGAACCGCAGTGTGATAATGCGCTGCGGTTTAATTAATGATTGAGAGTTGAAAATTAATATTGTACAATTATTTAATAGTTAAAATAATGAATAAGATGGGTGATAAGAATGATTTATTATAATAATGATAATCTTATAATACGCTCTATGAAAAAATGTGATATAGAAGAACTATCGAATGCTTTTACTAAGCAAGGTTGGGATAAACCCAAGGAACAATTTATGAATTACTACAATCAGCAGGAGAACAAGGAAAAGTTTGTTATTGTTGCTGAATTAAAAGGTGATGTTGCTGGCTATGTTACGTTACTTCCATATGCAGAAACAGGGCCTTTTGCATATAAAAACATACCTGAAATAGTTGACTTTAACGTGCTCATTAAGTTTCAGAAAAGAGGTATTGGTAATTTGATAATGGATATTACTGAGGCCCTTGCTAAAGATAAAAGTGATTATGTTTCTTTATCAGTCGGTTTACATAGTGGCTATGGTACTGCCCAAAGAATGTACATAAAGAGAGGATATATTCCGGATGGTACAGGAATATGGTATTATGGTAAGCAATTAGAACCTCATGCTAAATGTGAAAATGATGATGAATTAACATTATACTTACTTAAATCATTATTTAGTAAGGCGGAAAGGACAAAAGATGGAACAAATAATTATGCTTGGGACGGGAAATGCAACAGTAACAAAATGCTATAATACCTGCTTTGCTGTTTATAATGAGGAAGAATACTTTTTAGTAGATACCGGTGGTGGAAATGGAATTTTAGCCCAATTAGAAAAGGCGGATATCCCATTGGGTCAGATTCATGAGATCTTTGTAAGCCATGAGCACACAGACCATATACTAGGGTTAATCTGGCTAATTCGAATGATCGCTACTAAAATGAAACAGGGAAAATACGAATCTAATCTTAATATATATTGCCATGCAGATTTAATCAATACGATTATGACCATTGCAAAACTTACGGTACAGGAGAAATTCTTCAAATTTATAGGAGATAGAATTCTTATGCATCCAATTAATGATGGAGAAGTAAGAGAAATTATGGGCTATTCTGTTACATTTTTTGATATTAGATCAAACAAGGCAAAACAGTTTGGATTTACTACAACATTAAAGAACGGTAAAAAACTCACCTTTTTAGGAGATGAGCCATATCGTGAGAATGAGTACGAATATGCTTATCGGGCTGACTGGTTATTACACGAAACCTTTTGCCTTTATTCGGAGAGAGATATCTTTAAACCATATGAGAAGAGTCATACAACCGTGAAAGATGCCTGTGATTTAGCGGAAAAGCTACAAGTAAATAATCTGATACTATATCATACGGAAGATAAAAACATAGCAAACAGAAAGATATTATATAGGGAGGAAGGGCAACAATATTACAGTGGGAACCTGATTATTCCGGATGACCTTGAGAGAATTGCTCTTTAAGGATATTTGGATTGCCCTAAGCAAGCCATTACACTACTAGGGAAAAAGTCTATGAACAATGGAATAATGTAAGGTACATAGTATAAATGGAGGTGCCAAATGAAGAAATATAAATACAAATTGAATATGTTAGAAGC
Source organism: Bacillota bacterium (assembly GCA_023443225.1). Lineage (GTDB taxonomy): Bacteria > Bacillota > Clostridia > Lachnospirales > Lachnospiraceae > Anaerocolumna. Next base: position 22,004 of record JAEZVF010000009.1, on the reverse strand, counting down.
GGGTTTGAAAATGATAAAGGCTATTAGCATATTGATAGCAATTGGCATTGTATTTTATATTTTCAAAGTATTTATTATATGTTACATAGCTAGTGGAATAGCAGCCCTTATAGGTTTAGTATTATGGATTTTACTCATGATTGAAAGTCATCAGGATAAAGTGCTGAATGAGCAAGCTATACAAGAAAGAAGAGAAAATGGCGAAGAATAAATTTGAAAATTGTATTTGCTGATTTGCTACCTATTCGGACTTTCAAGACAACAAAATTCTCCAAAATAATTGTAAAAAAGTGATAAATTGCAATAAATATACTAGTTTCATAAAAGGCATTTATAAAAGTAAAAATATTACCCTTGCAAGTAAAATATGTCCGTTCTTTTAAGATCCATTTCATCTTATTATAAGAGTGTGCATTGAAGTACGCTACATATTATAAGGAGGAGAAAAAATGAAAAAAAGAGTTTTAGCAGTTTTATTAACAGTTGTTCTAGCTTTCACCATGTTTGGTTGTAGTAGTAAAAACAAACCAGCAACAGATGGTACATCAACAACAGCACCAGAAGAAACAAAAGAACCAGCTGATGCAGCTCAAACAGAAGAGGCTGCTCCAGCAACTGAACCGGTAGAATTAACTTTATGGACAATCGCAACTGAAAGTGATGCGTTCCATACACCATATTTGAATGCAATTGCTGATTTTGAAGCAGCACATCCTGGTGTAACAGTTAAAATGGAAACTTTTGAAAACGAAGCTTATAAGACAAAGATTAAATCGGCGGTAGCTGCAAATGAGTTACCAGATATTTTCTTTACTTGGGCTGGCGGATTCTCATCTGACTTTGTAGCTTCAGGCAAAGTATTAGGCTTAGATAGTTATTATTCAAATTACTCTGACAGCGTATCTATGGCAGCTCTTAATAATGCTGTATATGATGGCAAGTTATACGGATCCGTAACATGTACGCCAGTATCCCTTATGTGGTACAATAAGGCTATGTTCGAAGCTCAAGGACTTGCTGTACCTACAAATTGGGATGAATTCAAGAATGTATGTCAGAAATTCTTAGATGCTGGTATTAAACCAATCGGATCTAGTGTTAAAGATACTTGGGTATTAGCAATGCTTCATGATGGTTTAACATTAAAATCTGCAGGTCCAGATAAAGTTGTTAAGGCGTTAAAGAAACAAGGTCAATCGTATAATGATCCTGATTTCTTGAAATCTGCTGAATTGATTAGAGAATTGGCTGATATGGATGCTTTCATTGATGGCGCTACTGGCTTATCCAATGACGAAGCAAGTGCATCTTTCTACGCAGAACAAGTTCCTATGTACTTTACAGGTAGCTGGATGGGCGGTTCTATCATGACAGATGCTGCTGCTCCAGAAAACTTCTCCGCAGCTCCTATCCCAGTTGGAAATAGTGCAAATGCAGCTCTTACAGATTTCATGGGTGGTGGATCTGATACCTTAATGGTTGCAGCTTCAACAAAGAATCCTGATTTAGCAGCTGCAGCAGCTTTTGAAATTACGAAAGGTGTTTCTAAATATGCTTTCTTAAGTGGTGCTGGTATCCCAGCTTGGAATGTAGATTATGATGCATCTACAGTTCCTGCAATCACTCAAGAAGTTGCTAAATTAGCAACAAGTGCAACATCATTTACATTATGGTTTGATACTTTAATGACTTCTGATGATGCAGGTGAATATTTATCATTGTTACAAGCACTTTATACAGGTGATGTTACTGCACAAGAATTTGTTGAAAGTATGGACGCTCAATTAAGTAAATAATTAAAATAAGTTACATTGAGTAATGAATTGTAGTTACAAACGGAAACGTTCCAAACCTAAACAGTTGTTGGAACGTTTCGTTTGTATAATAGAAGAAAAGGGGAAACCTATGAATAAAGTTCGACGTAATAAATTTGCAATATTTGTATTTCTATTTCCAGCTGCTCTTTTATTTTTTGTAATCATCATTCTTCCAATTTTGATGTCAGCAAGATATAGTCTGTTAGACTGGAATGGTATTACAGAAGCTAAATTTGTTGGGATAAATAACTACATTGAGTTATTTACCAGCAAATCAATTGGTTTTAGTAGAACGGTAAAAAATGCTTTTATGTTTGCTGGATTATCTGTATTTCTACAGCTTCCTATCGCATTAGGATTAGCTTTGGTATTAGGTAGAGGAATCAAAGGAGAAAGATTCTTTGTAACAGTATTCTTTATACCAGTATTATTATCTACAACAGTTATTGGTCAATTATGGTCCAAAATATACCATCCACAATATGGTATTGTAAATGTTTTCTTATCATCGGTAGGGTTAGACAGTTGGTGCCAGACTTGGTTAGGTGAGCAAAAATATGCATTGGCAGCTTGTTTTATTCCAATGTTATGGCAATATATTGGTTATCATATGTTACTAATGTATGCAGGTATTAAGAGTCTTTCACCGGAAATTAGAGAAGCTGCTAAAATCGATGGTGCAACAGAAGGACAGTTATCAAGATTTGTTACAATTCCAATGATTAAATCTACAATTAGGATTTGTGTAATTTTTGCGGTAACAGGATCCTTAAAAGCTTTCGATTTAATCTATGTATTAACAGGCGGAGGACCAACACATGCAAGTGAGGTGCCTAGTATTACAATGATTAATTTAATATTTGATAGAGGACGGTATGGTATTGGAAGTTCCGTTGCAGTATTTATTATATTCCTCTGTTTCTTTTTTGCAATTTTAATAAAACGTTTCTTCAAGACGGAGGTGGACTAAATGGGTAGAAATATTAGAAAATCTATTTTATATATTGGTTTAATATTCTGGACAATAGTAAATGTATTTCCTATTTATTGGATGTTCACTTTCTCATTAAAAAGTAATAAAGAAATCTTTGGTGAAAATATTATTGGTTTACCAAAGGAATGGTTATGGTCAAATTATTCAGAATCCATTAGTAAAGGTATGGGTCGGTACTTTTTCAACAGTGGTATTGTTACATTAATTACCATCTTGTTAACGACTTCCTGCGCATTGTTAGCAACATATGCATTGCAAAGAATGGAGTGGAAAGGTCGTAAGCTAGCAAACAATATTTTTATGTTAGGTCTTACAGTGCCTATTCATGCTGCTATCTTACCTGTATTCTTAATATTAAGTAAGATGAAAATGACAAATTCTTACCAGGCATTAATTATTCCGTATACAGCTTTTGCATTAGCAATGGCAATTATGATTAGTTCAAGTTTTATGGAGAATGTACCAAGAGAACTAGAGGAAGCAGCTTGTATCGATGGTTGTGGTGTTTTTGGTATCTTTGGACGAATTATATTCCCACTTATGAAACCCGCATTGTCAACGATTAGTATTTTCACCTTCCTTCAAGCATGGAATGAGTTAATGTTTGCTGTTATCTTTATAAGTGAGTCCAAGTATCGAACATTATCCGTAGGTATACAGAACTTGTCGGGTGCTTATACAACAAAATGGGGACCAATCGGTGCAGCTCTTGTTATTGCGACCTTCCCAACATTAATTCTGTATAGCTTAATGAGTAAAAAGATTCAAGAAAGTCTATTAGCAGGTGCAATCAAAGGATAGGAGGTAATCTAGTGAAAGATTATACACATTACAGAAAACAGGCAGAAGAACTAGTAGATAAAATGACAGTGGAGGAACAAGCAAGCCAGCTGACATATAATTCTGCTCCTATTAAACATCTTAATATACCAGCTTATAATTGGTGGAATGAGGCTCTTCATGGTGTGGCTAGAGCCGGCACCGCAACGAGCTTTCCACAAGCAATTGGAATGGCAGCAATGTTTGATGTAGAATTGCTAGAACAAATCGCAGATGCCATAGCAACCGAAGGTAGAGCAAAATATAACCAAAGTTCCAAGCACGAAGACCGGGATATTTATAAGGGCTTAACTTTTTGGTCTCCAAATATAAATATTTTCCGTGATCCAAGATGGGGCCGTGGACACGAAACTTATGGAGAAGACCCCTATTTAACAGCAACACTTGGGAAAGCATTTATAAGAGGGTTGCAAGGAAATGGCGAGCATATGAAAACCGCTGCTTGTGCGAAACATTATGCGGTACATAGCGGACCGGAAGATTTACGTCATGAGTTTGATGCAATTGTAAGTGATAAAGATTTATGGGAAACTTATCTCCCGGCTTTTGAAGAATGTATCACAGAAGCAAATGTAGAATCCGTTATGGGTGCATATAACCGTACAAATGGGGAACCATGCAATGGAAGCTACACCTTGCTAAGAGATATACTTAGAAATAAGTGGGAGTTTAAAGGTCATGTAGTATCCGATTGCTGGGCAATCAAAGATTTTCATACCGGTCATAACGTTACTAAAACAGCAACAGAATCCGTTGCATTGGCAATTGATGCAGGATGCGACTTAAACTGTGGAAATATGTATCTATATTTGCTTCAGGCACTGAAAGAGGGACTGATTACAAAAGAACATATTAGAGAAGCTGCAATTAGAGTTTTCATAACAAGATTAAAGCTTGGTCTTTTTGAAAAGACGGAATATGATGAAATACCATATGAAGTTGTAGAATGTAAGGAACATGTGGAACTGTCAATAGAAGCTGCAAGAAAAGGAATTGTCTTGCTCAAAAATGACGGAATCCTTCCAGTAAAGAAGAATAAAATAAAGACCGTGGGAGTAATTGGTCCTAATGCAAATAGCCGTTTGGCTTTAAAGGGCAATTATTATGGCACGGCTTCTAGATATATAACGTTTTTAGAAGGAATACAAGATGAATTGAAAGAAGAGGTAAGGGTATTATATTCGGAGGGCTGTCAACTGGTAAAAGACAGAGCAGAGCCGTTAGCATATGCATATGATCGCGAGTCAGAAGCGTTAACGGTTGCTGAACATAGCGATATCGTATTTCTTTTCCTTGGTTTAGACGAAACTATTGAAGGAGAAGAAGGAGATGAAGGAAATGCTTATGCCTCCGGAGATAAGTCAAGCCTGGAATTACCTGAAGTTCAAATACGTTTATTAGAATTGTTGATTAAGACAGGGAAGCCTATTGTGCTATGTGTCGCCGCAGGAAGTTGCATGGATTTAAGTTATGCAAATGAAAATTGTGCAGCAATTCTTCAACTATGGTATCCAGGTGCATATGGCGGAAAGGCATTGGCAGACATATTATTTGGCAATTGCTCACCTTCTGGTAAACTACCAGTTACCTTTTATGCTTCGACAAAAAATCTGCCTGAATTTACCGATTATGCTATGAAGGGTCGTACCTATCGTTTCTTAGAAGAGAAGCCATTATATCCATTCGGTTTTGGTCTCACTTACGGAGATGTTGCCTGTACACAGATTAAAGCGAATACAGAATGTGAGATTGGGAAAGATTTTACCCTTACGGTGACGGTAGGTAACAAAGGAAATGTTTCGTGTGAAGAGGTAATACAGGTTTATATTAAAAATTCGGATTCAACTTTATCAGTGCCGAACGCTACTTTATGTGGATTTAAGAGGGTCTCTCTTGATGCATCCATGGAAAAAGAAATTACCTTTACAATAGCCTGGAAAAACTTTTTAGTTGTTAATGAACAGGGAGAACGTATTGTAGATGGAAGTCATTTTGATATATTTGTAGGTACATCACAACCGGATGAACGATCAAAAGAACTGGTAAACAACCTACCGATAAAACATTCCATCCAATTAGTTAAATAATTGAGAAAAATTATATGGAATAATTCTGAATATGTGTTATAGTATATTTGTAAAGTACTTTAATAAAAGTACTTTACAAATAAGCTAATCGTGTTTTTTCGATAGAAGGGATACGGATGAATATACATAAACGTTTTATGTCTATGAATTTGCAGCGGAAAGTACGGTTCATGTTCTTATACATGATCTGTATTTGTATTGTATTTTGCTTTTGTATCTTTTATATATTACTGGATACGAACATGGAAACCACTGCCATTGAAAAAGAAGAAAATAATCGAGCAGCAGTCATACATAGTTATGAAATTGCTATAGAAAATGTCAACAATATCAGCCGGATGACAATGATGAGTAGTGGTATATATAAGTATCTAACCAATGACCATATTAAAGCTTCAATTGATAAAATTGCAATTCAGGATTTGCATTATATTCTCAATGCCTTTAGTGCTAATTATTCTGTTACTATTTTTAGAAACGATAAGCAATATATTAATGTAGGACCTGGAATAACTTATATAAATAAAAATATAGTTTTTAGTGATGAGTGGTTGGAAGAAGTAAGAGTACGGCAAGGTGGTTTTGTTCTTAAATCTAACTCTGACGATGCCTTTCGTTCGAAAAATGGAAAAATCATTTCCTTTGTTAGACTAATTAATGATTTAAATACTCAAAAAGAATTAGGGCTTTTAGAGATTAATATTCCAATTCAATTATTTGAACAAACTTATTCAGATCTAGCGAATAGCAAGAATCATTATGCATTTTATGATAAGTCTGGTTACTTAATCAGCTGTGATGATATAAATATATTTGAAGATATCACTGTAAATGAAAATACCAAACTTGGACAAAAGATTACAAAAGGTATCTTAAAGGAACAGGTTATTACTTATGATAAAGTACCGAACACGGACTTTATTCTAGTTAGTTATACTGAGGTTGATATATTAGAAGGTCTATCTCATAAGTTGGTTGTAGGAATTTTTGGTGGGATTTTAATCATATTATACTTTTTGAATCAGATTAACTCTTTTCTGGCAAAGAATGTTACAAGACCAATTCAGAAGTTGGTAAAGAGTATGTCAGAGGTTCAAAATGGATGGCTGCATCGTGTTAGCATAAATGTAAGTGATGACGAAATCGGTCAATTAAAGAATAGTTATAATGCAATGTTAATTGAGATTAACCACTTGATTGACGAATTAATTAAAAAAGAAAAGAACTTGCAGAAAGCTGAATTAGCTGCTTTGCAAGAGCAAATTAAACCTCACTTTTTATATAATACTTTGGACACAATTCGTTCCCTTGTACTTGAAAATCAAACGGATAAAGTAGATAACATGCTTGCAACATTAGCAAATTTTTATCGCAGATTTTTAAGTAATGGAGACCGTGATATTCCATTAGAGGAAGAATTGGGTATTGTGAAAGATTATTTGACACTGCAAAAGAATCGTTATGAAGATGTATTTGATGATGAATATGATATTGGGGAAGGATTGTCTAATGTTATTGTGCCTAGATTAATTCTACAACCGTTCGTGGAAAATGCTATTTATCATGGCGTAAGGTTAAAAGGTGAGAAAGGTATTATAAGAATATCCGCATTTAGAGATGATAATTTGTTGCATATTAAAATCTATGATACCGGAGTCGGAATGGATCAAGAGCAGGTTCGATTGCTTTTAGAAGGAACTAATTCTAGAAGCTTTGGATTTAAGGGTACTATTGAACGAATCAGATACTATTACAATGCAGAAGATGTGTTTGAGATTCATAGCTGTGAAGGGGAATATTTTGAAGTTGAATTAAAGCTTCCCCTGAAGGAGGGAAAATAGTATGTACCGGGTTATGATTATTGACGATGAAAGGTCGTTGCGTAATCTTCTGAAACTTACTGTTTCATGGAAAGAGCTGGGACTTGAGGTGGTTGGTGAGGCATCCAGTGGAATTGAAGCTATTAATTCCATTGATGACTTAAGGCCAGATATTGTGTTTGTTGATATTCGTATGCCTTTTATGAATGGTATTGAGTTCTCTAAGCTAGCAATCAAACGATATCCAAGACTAAGGATTATTATATTGACTGCCTTTAATGAATTTGAATATGCAAGAGAATGTATTGGAATTGGTGTTGCAGAATATTTATTAAAACCAATTGTTCGTTCAGAAGTGAATGAGGCTTGTAAAAAGGTAATTGATCAATTGGAGAAAATGAAGCCGGAAGAAGAGACAGTGACCATTGAAGAGTACAATGAAACTGCTAAGATACAAGATTTTATTCGCAAGAACTATCATGATTCAGAACTGAATCTTACTTCCATTGCACAAGAATTTGGTTTTAACTCCAGTTATTTAAGTCGCCGTTTTAAAGCAGACGTAGGTATCAATTTAATTGACTATATTGCAAAATGTCGAATGGAAAAAGCAATTGAATGCGTGAAAATGAAAAAATTAATGTATGTTACAGCAAAGGAAGTAGGAATACCTGATCCAAATTATTTTGGTAAATGCTTTAAAAAATACACAGGGAAATCCTATTCTGATATGTTGAAAGAAAATATCTAATATCAATAAACCTACTTTATAATAAGGTTTCCTGATATTGGTATAAGGAAAGGTTTTGGAAATATGACAGAGAAAAAACTTACTTCTTCAAAAGTGAAGACATATAATCGGCATATCATATATAAATTGGTTTATCAGGAGAAAGAGATATCCAGGCAGGATATTGCAAATAAACTTATGTTAAGTTTACCAACAGTAAACCAAAACCTTAAAATACTCAAAGAAATGAATATTATTGATTATGCAGGAAATTTTCAATCCACAGGAGGTAGAAAAGCGCAGGTCATAGTTCCGGTAACAAATGCAAGAGTTGCAATTGGTGTTGATATTCGGAAAAAAGAAGTCAGAATTCTTATGGTTGATCTATATGGAGCTGTTATTGACTATGTTAAGCATTTTTTAGAATTTTCAGAGGATATAGATTATAGCCAACGATTAAGTGAACTAATTGAAAATCTTGTAAATAGGAATCATGGCCGAAGAGAGTATATACTTGGGGTGGGAATTTCTATTCCGGGTGTATTAAAAAGTGACCCTGATTTAATAGAATTTGCACCATCTCTAGGCGTAACCAATTATCCAATTGATAAACTAATTAATAAAATTCCATATCCTTGTATTATTGAAAATGACGCCAATGCAGGTGCATTTACCGTAGTTTGGAATCAGTTCAATAAGGAGCCTAAGATATACCTTAGCGTAGAAAAAGGTGTTGGAGGCTGTATTATTCTTGGTGATGGATTGTTAAGAGGAAATCGTAACCGGGCTGGTGAGTTTGGACATATGATTCTTGTCCCGGGAGGAAAACAGTGTTATTGTGGGAAAAAAGGATGCTTAGAAGCATATATCAGTACGGCTACAATTTCTGAAGATATAGGAATAGAACTAGAAGAATTCTTTACTGAACTTGAAAATGGCAATGAAACATACGGTAAGCTTTGGGATGAATATATCGAGTACTTATGTTTGGGCTTAGATAATTTATATACAGCCTTTGATACAGATATTGTATTAGGTGGACATTTGACCCCTTATTTAGAACAGTATATGGAGAAAATCACAGATAAATTAGCACATTTAAACTCTTTTACAAGGGAGAATACAAACAGTAGTTTTCTCCAATTGACGAATTATTATAGCAGAGCAAATGCAGTAGGGGCGGCATTGCAATGGATATTCAAATTTATTGAAAGTATTTAGTAATTAATTATAAAAGAAGAGATCGTATACTAAAAATAAGAAAAGAGGATAAAAAATGAACAATTTACCAGTAGAAAAATTAGGGATAGTAGCTGTAAGTAGAGACTGTTTCCCGATGACGTTATCTGTGAATAGGAGAAAAGCAGTAGTTGCAGAATATACCAAGCAATATGGAGAAATTTATGAATGCCCGATTTGTATTGAAAATGAGATTCATATGCTTGATGCATTAGCAGATGTGAAGAAAGCAGGCTGTAATGCTTTGGTTATTTACCTTGGAAACTTTGGACCTGAAACACCTGAGACGTTATTAGCAAAAGAATTTGATGGACCAGTCATGTATGTTGCAGCAGCTGAGGAAACTGGTGACAATCTGATCGGTGGCCGTGGTGATGCTTATTGCGGAATGTTAAATGCTAGCTATAACTTAAAACTTCGTAACATAAAAGCATACATACCAGAGTATCCTGTCGGAACTGCTTCTGAATGTGCAAAAATGATAGCAGAATTTGCACCTATTGCAAGAGCTATTGTAGGATTATCTAATTTAAAAATTATATCATTCGGACCACGTCCACAAGACTTCTTAGCGTGTAATGCACCAATCAAACAACTTTATAACTTGGGTGTAGAGATAGAAGAAAATTCAGAACTTGATTTATTTGAAGCCTTCAATAAACATGCGGGCGATAGTCGTATTCCAGGAGTAGTAAAGAGCATGGAGGAAGAATTAGGAGAAGGCAATAAGAAACCAGAGATTTTATCTAAACTTGCCCAGTATGAAATTACCTTATTAGATTGGGTAGAACAACATAAGGGTTCTAGAAAATATGTTGCTATTGCGGGAAAATGTTGGCCGGCTTTCCAGACTCAATTTGGTTTCGTTCCATGTTATGTAAATAGCCGTCTAACAGATAGAGGCATTCCTGTATCTTGTGAAGTAGATATTTATGGTGCATTAAGTGAATTTATCGGTACTGTAGTAAGCAAAGATACCGTTACCTTGCTTGACATTAACAATTCGGTTCCATCAGATATGTATGAGTCTGAAATTAAAGGTAAGTTCAAATACACATTAAAAGATACCTTTATGGGCTTCCACTGTGGGAATACGGCAAGCAGTAAATTAAGCTTCTGTTCCATGAAATATCAGATGATTATGGCTAGGAGTCTTCCAGAAGAAGTAACTCAAGGTACTTTAGAGGGAGATATTATTCCTGGAGATATCACATTCTTCCGTTTGCATAGTACTGCAGATGCTAAACTTCAAGCATATATTGCACAAGGTGAAGTACTTCCAGTTGCCACGCGTTCTTTCGGAGCAATTGGCATATTTGCAATTAAGGAAATGGGTCGTTTTTATCGCTACGAATTAATAGAGAAGAACTATCCACATCATGGTGCTGTTGCTTTTGGTAGCTTTGGAAAAACCTTATTCGAAGTATTCCGCTACTATGGCGTAGAAAATATTGGATTTAATCGTCCAGAGGGAATGCTTTATCCAACGGAAAATCCATTCAAATAAACCGTTATCAGCATGAAAGAATGGAAAATTTAATTCCTTCTGTTCAGTGAAGCAGAGTAAGAGGTGCATCATGAAAAAAAACATATTCGACAGTTCTATATATCAAATTATGATTGTGTTTTCTAATATAGTTATGGCGAGCATGTTATGGGTATTTACAAGCATACCACTTATAACTATAGGCACTTCTACTACAGCATTGTATTATGCGGTAGTAAAGGTGGTTAGAAGAAATGTAGGATCTTCTGTGTATAAGGAGTATTTTACTGCTTTTAAAAATAATTTTGTACAATCCTTAATTCCAGGAGTAATATTTGTATTATATGGTATTGTTATGGTGGCTGATTGCTATAATTTCTTTAAGGAAGGAGCTTATTACACCATATCAATAACTGGTTGGATATTAGTATCTTTATTATTAATCATATTGCTGGCTTACTTATATCCGGTAATGTCAAGATTTCAGAATAATATTTTTGCATTATTAAGATTATCTATTATAATGGCAGTAAAAAATGTAAAAACTACAGTATTATTATTGTTACTAATACTGGCAGGAATTGTAGGAACATGGGCATACCTGCCAGTTGGTATCTTAGTTCCGGGTGTCATAGCTTATATTGCTAGTTTTTTAATTGAACCGGTATTTAAAAAATATATGCCGGAGGTAAAGCCGGGAAGTGCCGAAGCTGATCGGTGGTATAATCAATAAAATAGAAGTGCTGCTGTACCGTCCATATCAACGTTTCCTGTTGATATGGATTTTTATTTAAACGGCAAGAGTGTAATAAGGTGAAAGAAGGATAGAAAATAAGTGCAGAACAGATTCTGCACTTATCTTCTATAGTAATTTGGATTTTACTTTTTAATAAAGGTATTTAGCTGGATTTTTAGTGCGTCTGAAATCTGCATTAAAGGCAATCTTACTTCGGCAGATTCGATTAATCCCAATTCCTTTAAGCAATACTTAATAGGGGCTGGATTCGGTTCTTTGAAAAGAAGAGGAATAAGGTCATATAATTTTTGCCATATTTGGAAGGCTGCATTATGATCATTATCTTTTATCTTCTTAAATAAGTCCACGAATAGATCAGTATGAAGATGAGAAGCAGCAAGAATTCCACCTTGGCCGCCCAGGGTTAAAGTGAAATAGAATAAAATATCCTCTCCTGTAAGAATTGAGAAATCCTTTGGCGGATGCATCAGTAATGCCATGGACTGTTTTATATCACCACTTGCATCTTTTATACCTACAATATTTCTTATTTCAGAGAGTTTATAAACGGTTTCATTTTCAATATTTACGCCAGTTCGGTAAGGGATATTGTAGAGAAGGATGTCAAGATGTGTTTCATCAGCAATATTTTTAAAGTGATTGTAAATACCCTCTTGGTTTGGGCGATTATAGTATGGACATACAGAAAGAATACCATTGATATCATAATATTCTGCAATTTTAACTTTCTTAATAACCTGTGCAGTATAGTTACCTCCTACCCCGATATAAATTGGTAATCGGTTATTATTATATTCCATGGTTTTTTCTATCATTTCTTCGAATTCATAATCATTTAAAACTGGAACTTCTCCCGTAGTACCTAGAGGAATAAGGCCGCTTATTCCTTTGGCGGTATAATAATCTATAATTCTTTCATAAGAATTATAATCTATCTTATTATCCTTAAACGGTGTTATAATTGGTAACCATACACCTGTAAGTTGCATAAAAAGCCTCCTTTATTTATTTGTTTATTTGTTTATTTGTGAACGGATGGCGAATATTAGTACTTGCCATGTTCTAAAAGTTAATGTATCCTGATAACTATAGTATATAGGACATTAAACTATAAGAAAACATAAAAGATGCTTAAAATATTGCAAATAATGCGGTGGTTTTCATATCTTAAAGGAACTACAAAGGATAAATTTAATTAGGCTTAGGACATCCAAGCCAAAATCAAAGTATGTAATAATCATTTAATGAAAACGTAACTAAATTGCCTAGAAAATAACACCTTTTGGAGTTAAAATCATTTTTAGGTTAACAAAATGGCATAGAAGAAGGTGTAATATGAAAAATACAAATTTATATAGAAAGAGAAAGAATGAGAAAAGTAAAGTTTCAAAGCTATTACTTTATGTTGGAGCAGGGATTCTGATGCCCATACTGATACTATATTTCTGTCTTTCCAATTATTATAGCAGTCATTTTTATAAAAATACGTTCATTAATGGTGTGAATGCATCCAATATGACAGTTTCGAACGTCAAAGAGGCTATTAATTCAGAGGTTAAATCCTATGTTTTAACATTAGAGGAAAGGAACGGGGTTACTGTTCCAATCAGAGGGGAAGAGATAGGATTACATACAGTATATAACGGCAGTATTGAAGATATATTAGAACAGCAAAATGGTTTTGCATGGCCAATTACTTTCTTTAAAACTTATGAATCAGAAATAGAAACCATGTTAGAATATGACGAAACTATGTTAAAAGACAGATTTGCTGAGCTAACCTGTTTGAAAGAAGAAAATATAAAGGAACCAGTAAATGCCCATATTTCAGAATATGGCGAAAACGGCTATGAAATAGTCCCGGAGATACAAGGGAATAAAGTGAATAAAAAGAAATTATACGAATCGATGCAAGAGGCAATTATTAATTTACAGCCTACCTTATCTTTAGAGGAAGCAGATTGTTACGTGAAACCAAAGATTACATCAGAGAACCCAAAGTTAGTGAAAGCTTTAGCTGAAATGAACAAATTGGCAGGAGCTAAGATTACGTATGAATTTGGTGAAGACATTGAAATATTGGATGGCAGTAAGATAAATGAATGGATATCAGTAGATAAAAAATTAAACGTGACTCTGGATGAAGCAAGAGTGAAAGAGTTTGTAGATTACATTGGAAGAACCTATAATTCTTTTGGAAGAACAAGGACATTTATGACATCCTATGGTGAAGTAATTGAAGTTAAGGGCGGAGATTATGGATGGTGGCTTGATAGAGCTACAGAACTAACAGAACTTATTAAGTTGGTAAAAGACGGAGAGAAGACGGTGCGAAAACCAGCTTATTTTCAAACAGCGCAGGAATATGGTCCAGATGATATAGGTGATACTTATGTCGAGATTAATTTGACCGCCCAACATTTGTTTTTCTATAAAGACGGAAAACTTATTGTAGACGCTGATTTTGTATCCGGGAATGTTTCAAAGAACTACTCTACACCAGTTGGCACATATCCCATTCAATATAAGGAAAATGATGCAACTTTAAATGGAGAGGATTATTCTACACCAGTTAAATATTGGATGCCCTTTAATGGAAATATTGGAATGCACGATGCCCCCTGGAGAAATCAGTTTGGGAAGGATATATACTTAACAAAAGGTTCACATGGTTGCATTAATATGCCACCGGCAGCCGCAAAAAAAGTATTCAAGGATATTAAAAGAGGCGTAGCGGTAGTTGTTTATGAATTACCAGGTACTGAGAATTATGACATAGAAGACAAGGGTGAAAAAGGCGATATTGAAGTCATAGATAAAATTCCAGAGTAGAATTAAATCATTCATTTTTAAGTTAGGGGGCTAAAGCAATGAACAGGATTATAGTAACATTTAACGATATTATTAAAATAAATCATATTCTAGAAGAAGCAGGTTTGAGGTTTAAACTCCATTTACACGATACCTGCGGCAATCAGAGCTTTACAGTAGAGCCACTTAGTGACTCTACTTTTGATAGTCATTATGAGGATATGAAGAAAGTAATCATTAACTATTTTAGCGAGAAAGGCATCGCAATACAATTTTTGGAGAATGGTCTTGAGTTTGTGGTTGATTTACGTTAGGAACAAGGAGAATTTTCTGTATTATCAGGCGTTGGACTTAAGTTCAACGCTTTTTTGCATGAATAATCATGTAGAATAGTATTAAATAATAAATTTAATTTGGAATCTTAAAACTTTTTAAGATGTACAAACGTCTATAAGATATAAACACAAAAGGAGATGATGAAAGGATGGGGTTGAGAAAGAAAGTTGAAGATAAGCTTTTAGGTAATTACGAAAATTACTATAGACTTGCCTATTCCTATGTAAAAAACGAAAGTGATGCCATGGATGTTGTGCAAGAAAGTGCATACAAAGCCATAAAAAGTTGTCATCTTATAAAAAAGGAAGAGTATATTTCGACATGGATATATCGCATTGTTGTGAATACTTCTCTTGACTTTCTTCGCAAACATAAATACGAAGTTGTAGGTGTAATGGATCATGATACCTCTTATGAGGATAGTTACAAGGATATTGATATGTATAATATCCTGAATCAATTAGAAGTAGAAGACCGCGTCATTGTAATATTACGTTATTTTGAGGATCAAAAACTAGAAGACATCGCTGATATTACGGGAAATAATTTGAGCACAGTGAAAACAAAGTTATATCGGGCTTTAAGAAAGTTAAAAGTCACTATTGAGAAAGAAGAAGGTCTAATAAGAAAGGTGTGATAACATGGAAAAAAAGAAACGGACCAACAACTCCTCTATAGAAATAGATTTTGAGAACAAAGAGGTTATTGATATAACCACAATGGAAAATCTGAAAAACACTCTACATATAGAGTACTTGAAAGAAGAATATTTAAGTACCCCTATTCCAAAGGAATTAAAAAGTAAGGTCAAAAATTCAATTCAAAAAGGGAAAAAAGACAGTATGAAAAAGCAAATAGTTAAATGTACTAAAATAGGAGGCGCAACATTAGCTGCGGCCATGCTTTCTATTACCATACTGGCCAATACTAATCCTACCATTAGTTATGCCATGGAGGGGATTCCCATTTTAGGTAGCATTATAAAGGTAGTAACTTTTAGAACTTATACTGATAAAACAAAGGATTTTGAGGCGAATATAGATATTCCTAAAATTGAAATTGATGGAAGTAATGCAATTCAACAGGCTGTTTCGGAAGTGAATAAATCGGTTGAAGATTATACGAACGAACTCATTGCTCAATATGAATCGGATATGACGGCGAGTAACGGTGAAGGTAATTACGCAATGGATACCTCCTACAAAGTAATTAATGATTCAGATACCATATTTACCCTTCGGATTGATACTACGGTTGCCATGGGTGGTTCCAACAGTTTTTCTAAATTCTATCATATTAATAAAGAAACTGGAGTTGTATTTGAACTTAAAGATGTATTTAAAAATGACAGCGATTACATTCAATTAATCAGTGATAATATAAAAGAGCAAATGGTACAGCAAATGGAAAATGATGAAAACCTCACATACTTTTATAATAATGAAGAAACAGAAGAATGGAATTTTAAAGAAATCAAACCTGATCAGAATTTTTATTTCAATGACAATGGAGAATTGGTTATTGTCTTTGATAAATATGAAGTAGCACCTGGATATCTTGGAGAAGTGGAATTCACAATTCCACAGTCAGTTACAGTAGGCGCAATGATTTTAGCTATAAAATAATATATATAAACAGGGATATCTTCTAACAGCAATAAAGCTTATGGAATATCCCTGTTTTATTTTAATTAATAGTTTTACCAATTCTCATATGGTATAATATGTATTATTATAAGAGGGGGTGTTTTTGGTGAATCATATTCTTTTAGTAGAAGATGATTTGAGTCTGATCGATGGACTGGAATATTCTTTACAGAAAGATGGTTTCAGTGTTGATGTTGCAAGAACTGTACAGGAAGCTGTTACTATATATAGAGATGAGAAATATAAATTGCTGATTCTTGATTTATCCTTGCCGGATGGTAGTGGTTTTGATATTTGTAAAAAGGTTCGTCAGACATCATCGGTACCAGTAATCTTCTTAACTGCGTCTGATGAAGAAGTAAATATTGTAATGGGACTCGAAATGGGAGGAGATGATTATATCACAAAACCGTTTCGATTGAATGAATTACTTTCAAGGATTCATGCCTTGCTTCGTCGCTCTAAATTGTCATGTACAGATCTGGAAGAATTGCAATCAAATGGTATAATTGTGAAACTCATGGAAAACCGGGTATGGAAAGATAATCGGGAAATTGAACTCACTACGGCTGAATTTCGATTGTTATGTCTATTTATGAAGAATCCCAATATGGTTTTAACTAGGGAAGTTATTCTCAACCGACTTTGGGATAACAACGGAAGTTTTATAGATGATAATACCCTGTCGGTATATGTACGTAGATTACGAAAAAAGATAGAAAATGATAGTGATAATCCAAGATGTCTGCTTACTGTTCGAAGAATGGGATATAAGTGGAATATAATCAAGGACTATGATCAATAGAGTGGTAAAGCGAGGATTACTGTATGAAACTATTTACTTCCAAAGAAGATAAGAAGATTCTTGCATGTTTAAGTATTCTACTTTTAGCTGCTATTTTTTGTAATCAAATTATTGTAAAGAAAATTACAGATGACTACAAAAATACACTACTGGAACATGATTATAAACTTGCAGGTTATCTTCATCAAAAGGGTATAAAGACTTCTCTGATTGTAGAGGCTTTTTCTTCGGAAAAGCAAGACACAGATTTTAAGATCGGTCAAGAACTATTAAAAAATACAGGTTATAACTCAAATCTTCATCATAATTTAATCCCAGAGGTAAAACAATTTTATCAGAATTACTCTATTGGGATGTTCCTATTTATGTCTGTAATAGCAGTCTTAATTCTGGCATTTTATTTATTCCATGTAATCCAATTAAATAAAAAATTAGAAAAAGCCATCTGCAATATTAATAGCTTTATGTATGATAAAAGCAAGATAGATCTTTATGATATGGAGGAAGGCAGCTTATCACAACTTTTTTATTCCATTCAAGAGATGGCAACATCCTTAACCACGCACATATCAAAAGAGAAAAATAGTAAAGAATTTTTAAAGGATATGATATCTGATATCTCACATCAGATAAAAACACCATTATCATCACTCCTTATGTATAATGAGATCATATTAAATGAAAATGCAGACAACGAAACTGTAAGTAGATTTTCTAATAAAACTAGAGAAGAATTGGAACGCATGGAGAATCTTATTCTCACGCTGCTTAAATTAGCTAGGTTAGATGCTGGCGAAATTGAGTTGGATGTTAAGGCTCATAATCTTAAAGGCCTCTTAGAAGATGTTGTATATAGTTTTTCTGTACGAGCGCAAACAGAGAATAAAGAAATTACCCTCTTTTGTTCAGAGAAATTAACTATAAGCTGTGATGAAAAATGGTTGTTTGAAGGTCTTAGTAATATTATTAAAAATGCATTGGATCATACCGGTTCGGAGAGCAAGATTATCATATCCTGTTACAAAACTCCAGTTGCTTTATCAATTCTAATTAAAGATAATGGAACTGGAATTCATCCCGATGATATCCATTCTATCTTTAAAAGATTTTATCGTAGTCGTTTCTCTAAGGATAAACAAGGCATTGGAATAGGTCTGACTTTATCAAAATCCGTCATAGAAAAGCATGGAGGCACTATTACAGTAGAAAGTGAATATGGCAAAGGTACTTCTTTTCTATTATCCTTTCCTAAGCTTACTAATTTGTAAGATAGAATACACCTATCTGTAAGAAAGACATGGTATCCTTTACTTGGAATAGAAAAGGAGGAGTTTTATGGAGATTTTAAAAACAAGTAATCTATGCAAAATATATGGGAAAGGAGAAACTGCTGTTGAAGCATTAAAAGAAGTTAATTTTTCAATATCAAAAGGAGAATTTGTTTCGATAATAGGGCCTTCAGGTTCCGGCAAAAGTACACTCCTAAACCTGCTCGGAGCATTGGATTCACCGACTTCGGGAAACGTTTTTCTGAATGGACGGAATGTATTTTCCATGAAAGAAAAGGAATTATCTATATTTAGAAGAAGAAATATCGGATTTATCTTTCAGGCTTACAATTTGGTTCCAGAGTTGAATGTGGAAGAGAACATTACCTTGCCTTTGCTGCTTGATTATAAAAAACCGGATTCGCGTTACATTCGGGAATTAATGGAAATTCTTGCGCTGACTGAAAGAAAACACCATCTACCAAGCCAGCTGTCAGGTGGACAACAACAGCGGGTTGCGATAGGACGTGCTCTTGCAGCAAGACCTTCCATTATTCTTGCAGATGAACCTACTGGAAATCTTGATTCTAAAAACAGTACGGATGTCATGAGCCTGTTAAAGGTGTCGGTAGAAAAATACAATCAGACCTTAATTATGATTACCCATAATCAGAATTATGCCTCTTATGCAGAACGAGTCCTACATGTTCAGGATGGGATGGTAACTGAACTTGGAGGTGGTGGAAAATGAAGCATTATCTTTTTCTAGCATCAAAATACCAATCAGTGCATAAGAAAAAGACGAGACTGGCCATTGCCAGTGTAGTAATGGCGGTAGCTTTAGTTTCAGGTATATTTTCCATGATGGATGCTCTGATAAAATTTGAAAAAAGGCATGTATTAGAAACAGAAG
Organism: Bacillota bacterium; assembly: GCA_023443225.1. Taxonomy (GTDB): domain Bacteria; phylum Bacillota; class Clostridia; order Lachnospirales; family Lachnospiraceae; genus Anaerocolumna. The sequence goes on along the minus strand of JAEZVF010000009.1, from coordinate 2,455 downwards.
GAAACTATCACATCCTAATTAGAAACCCCTCCGAAGAAGAGATACAGACGATAAAAAGCCGTATTGATGTTAAAAATTCCGGTACATTGAAAGATTTGGGTGAAGGAAAAATCAATAATTTGGAATGTGTTTTTGGTTCTTTGAATGAAAATTTTGCATCTAATCTTAATTTTGAATTAACGGAAGGATCTTATCCAACGAAGAAAAATGAGATTATGCTTGAGAAATGGTTTATGGAACAATCCAATTCATTGCTTTCCATAGGGGATACCGTCAAATTATGTTTACCGGGTGACAGGGAAGGGCAGTTTGTCATCACTGGGACTTACAAAGACTGGGGTGTTACAAAAGCAGTTGGAATACCAATTGTATTCTTGTCTGTCAGCCAATCAAATGACATGACCCCTGTATCCAGCCAGTATTTTATTCTTTTTAAAGACAAAGTGAATATCATGCATTCAGAGGATGAAATCACCAATACCTTAAGGATTACAGATAAGAGAATTGGAAGAAATGAGAGACTTCTTGCTTATATGCTACAATCTAAGAATAGTACAGTTCTACAGTTGTACATGATAGGTGTTTTTTTATTCACACTTGTTCTGATTACGGCTGTAGTAATGATATATAATACATTTAACATATCTGTTTTAGAAAGAATACGGCAATTTGGTATTCTGCAATGTCTTGGTGCATCGAAGTCACAAATCCGGAAATTGGTCAGAAGAGAAGGTATCCTTATCTCTATAAAAGCAATTCCTATCGGACTGATCTTCGGTATCATTATGAGAGTGGCTTGTTCTGCTATATTAAAATATAATAACTCAAACATTTATGGAGATATTCCATTAATTGATTTTAGTATTTTGGGCATAGGGACAGGAATTATAGTGGGATTACTCACGGTAATTCTGGCTTCTTTATCTCCGGCAAGAAGGGCAGCAAAAATATCCCCCATAAGTGCACTTAGCGGAAGTAGTGAGTACAAGAATACAAAAAAGCGAAAATGGGGAGCACTTACAAAGTTATTAAGAGTTGAAGGTGCTATTGGTATAAATAACGCAATAAAAAAGAAGAAAGCATTCATTTTGATGACAAGTTCTATCGCCTTAAGTATCATTATGTTTCTGTGTTTCAGTTTTCTTGTGAATCCAAATTATTTAGGTATGAAAGCAGTGGATTCCAATTCACCAGATATCGCAATAAGCTCGGAAGATGGAATTGATAATAAGGTATACTCCACGCTGATGAATTTGGAAGGTACGAAAAGAATAGCCGGTAGGATGACCGGGTATATCAATGCTACCTTTGAAGCCTCCAAATTAACTGACGAATATAGGAAGCTGGCAGGTGAAGTAAAAGTAGGGAATAATGGCTTGTTTTCTGGAACAGATAAGTCTTGGCTTATATCTTATGATAATGCCCAGTTAAAAAGGATAAATGGTAAGCTTGAGAGTGGAACAAGTGACCAAGATTCTCTAAATGCGAAAAATGGGATAATTGTAGTAGAAAAAATCAAATATAAGAAGAAGAATATCAATGTAGCTAAGTTTCATCTTGGTGATAAGATCTATATAAAAACAGTGGATGGAATGAAAGAGTATGAAATTCTTGGGATATTGGATTCAGTATCATATTCTAGTAAAGAAACTACTATGTCGATATTTATCACAACCGAAGAACTTTTCACAGAGATAACAGGCGAGTCGGAGTATAATGTTATTGATTTACAATTGAAATCCAAAAATCAGGAGCAGAATATTCAAATCATTAAAGATATGCTAGACGATAAAATGAAATTCCATGATTGGCGGCAGTTTAATTCAGAAGCAAGAAACACATTTATGACTATAGCCGTTTTTATTTATGGATTTGTTGGTATCATTGCTTTGATCAGTATACTAAATATTATTAATACGATGAATACCAGTGTTGCATCAAAAACAAGATACCTGGGTGTTATGCGTGCCATTGGCATGACAGGAAAACAGCTTTCTGTTATGATATTTACTGAAGCATTGGTATATTGCATCAGTGGTTGTCTTACAGGCTGTTTATTAGGTAGTATCCTGCAAAAAGCGATGAGTAATGTTCTTAAAGTACAATGGAAGTTACCAATATTGCAAATTGTACTAATATCTTTATTTTGTATATTAACGGCACTAATCTCAATACAAGGACCTTTATTTCGGATGAGAAAGAAGAGAATTTCCGAGTTAATGACTTCTCCATAAACCGAGAACTAAGAGCCTGGTATAAGCGATAGCTTATACCAGGCTCTTAGTTCTATAATCATTTTTTGGCTAAAATATTCGATTGTAAAAAATTGGTTAATTGAAAAGGTAAGTTCCACTTTGTAAAAGAAAGTTCCGCACAAATGAATTAGATTTGAACTATACAAAAGTAGAAATCAGAAAAAACATTTAAAATAGGTGCTTTTTATATCATCTTGCTG
>JAEZVF010000052.1 GCA_023443225.1 Bacillota bacterium | reverse complement strand
CGAAGAATTGTAGTGAACGAATACAAAGTAGTCAATCGAGAACCGATTTGAATCGAGACACTCCTGGTTGTCTCTATTATTTCATAGATGCCGGAATTTGTGGAACGGCAGGTTATTCATCGCATACGCTTCATCATATTGATTACCTTTTCTTCCTGAGTCATACTTTTCATATACGTTAGATCCTTTCCATATAAAAAGGAAGCATCCAGTGTTTAAGCAAGATACTTCCCATCTATACAACTTTTTTTCTACTACTTTTGCAGAATATTTTCTTTCTCGTAATAATTCCATAAAATATGGTTGATTATTTGATACTTAGTCCTGTAGTTCTGAACATTTTCAAGTACAGTTTCATGTTTACTTTATAATTCTAATATACATGGACGTTCTCATTTCTGTCAGCAAAAGAGGCTATCGCATCATACCTTAGTACTTTATTAAACAAACTCATGCCCGACCTCCTGACGCAGTTGTTTCACAATCATCTCCTGGGGATTATCTCCATAGCACCCAATCATCTTTTTGGTATAATCAATTAGATTTTCAGGGCAATAATCAGTTACAGCAAATTTCTGTCCCGTCACAATGGAAATATTAATATATTGAGATTCAGACAGGTTCATACGTACTACATCACTGTCGATATTTAATTGATCAAAATAATCTTTTGTAAAGGAGTATAGGCGAAAGCTAAGTCCCGATATCATAGAGAAAATACCTATGTCTATATCAGATTCATCTGTATATCGTTCAGTGAGAAAGCTGCCAAATATCAGCACATTATACTGATCTGTCTGTGGATATCTATGTTTTATAGCAGTTGCAAAATCTTCTACTACTTTCAATCTTTCAAAAACAGTCATTTACATATTTCTCCCTTCACAGATTTTCACCTGCTTTTATTATACCCAAGCAATGGCCATACTTCAATGCTATACCAGAATCGTTTCATAGAAATACATAGTCTTTCATTTCCATCAGTAACATTTCTGTGTCAATAAGTCCCTCATACCAGCATACGCTCATGGGAACTTTATTCAAATAGTGCTCTGTAAGCTCAGACATATTCAGGTATTCTTCAATTTGAGCTTCAAATAAATCAAGTATCTCTAGATCCATATTCTGAACCAGAAATAGAAAATCTCTGCACTCACTTAGGATTTCCCATTTCCGTTTTTTCTGTAGCCCGTTTTTTAGCCCTATTATGAAAGCCGTTTTTTTACATCTATTTCTCACCTCGCCATCACCAACTCATAAGCTTTATCAATTATTGCATTTCCTTCTATAGTACGTGAAAAAAGACTTTCCTTATAATTCGTCCTCTCTCTTATCGGTTTTGCATGAGTCGCGAAATCAGACACGGAGTTCACAAAGCGCCAACCATTATATCCTACACTTTTCAGATCAGGAGCATCAAAATACCTGATTTTTAAATCCTCTTTCATTCTCATCAAATTCTTCTGCTGCTGTTCTGTAGGCTCTTCAAGCAAAGGAAATAATGCATCAATATATTCATAAACCTGATGATCTGTAATCTTTACACGGCTTAATGCATCAATTGCCTTACCGAGCTCTGCCATATACTTGCCGGCATAAAGTAACGCGGCTCTTGCATCTTCCATCTTTCCCTCAATATTACCAGTATGATTTGCAGACCAGGATCTCTTAGCTGTTGTTAACGCTAGATTCAATGTATTCTGACAAACTACCCGAATCGGAGTGACTGCTGCCTTTATCCCACCCGCCCCATCATGCGCATTCATAAATACAATATAAGTTTCAAGTTCATCTCCACTTATAATATAACGCTGGGGAAGTTTTGCAAGAAGCCAGATCCGGCGCCCTCCTTGGAGAGAACCAGCAGTTTCATACGTAACCCCCTCTCCCAGTAGTTGATCCGTAAATGCAAACGCATCTGTGTTCTGGACAACTTTATATCGATTTGTAACGACTCCTAACACTTTCTTATCCGTTTCCCTTATGTTTGCCTGAAATCCCGATATCATTATTCCTTCACTGGTCTGAATCGGTTGCTGAATTACATTCCAATCCAGTCCGGCCAGTACTAAAGCCTCCGCTGAGGCTGGCGCCTCCTGCACCATTGTCCCCAATCCATGCCACGGTTTTTCTCTCGTGTAAAACATGCTTTCAACATTTGCTGACATAAAAATTACCTCCTTGAATTAATTTGATTTTTTTATTCAAGGAGATAATATATATCAGAATTATTTTAATTTTCCAAACTACCTTTTATATATACCAGAAGCCGTATTTGATGTGTGCCAACCATAAGAAGGAATGTCATACACGCCGGTAAAAACCCCTCTCATGCTGCTCGAGTAAAATTCATATATATGTGATGCACCATACAGCACATCTATGTAATCATACCAGTATACCTGAAAATTAGTACCGTCAATAGCTGTTACCTGACCATACGGTCCATACAATCCGCCTGCTGCCAGATCCAGCAATATAACTTTATCCCCAACATTAAGAGCATTACCTTTTGCATCCCCAGCATAAGTATAATTTCCATCAAACTTCTTTTCTCTGGGATCACTGGTACTAGAACCAGTGGATTCATCAAAAGTATATTTTCCTGTGTACAAAATCGAATTTTCCCATTGAAGTGAATCCGCATTATAATAGCGGTTATCTTGAGTTTCTATTTTGTAACTGCCCAGCAATAAATTCCCTTCGCCTGCAGTCCGATACCAGTTTCCCCCGGTAGTGATCCAGGCATTGGCAATCATCATTCCACTCGGATCAGAATAATACCAAAATCCCTTATCTTTAAACCAGCCAGTTTTCATATGCCCATTGTTGTCATAATAAGCCCAACCTGATTCTGTCTGCACCCAATGTCCATCAGACTCAGAATTATCGTGCCCTCCATCATTGCTTTCAGTCTCAAAGGTCTCATCCCATTCTTGGTTATCACTATCCGCATATACAGGAAATGCAGACAATACACTGCTCAGACAAATGGCTGCTGCTAATAATGTAAATCTCTTTCTCATAGTATGTACCTCACCTTTTGTTATTTTGTTCCTTCAATGCTCTTAATTAAATCCAGATTCGATTTTTCGTACTCGTTTAAAACGGAATCATCAAACTCCTCTGCAGATACACATCCGACATACCAAGCCATACTATTAAAATAGTCATTTAAATCCGAGGAGCTAAATATTCTCCCATGCCTTGCATATATCTCATTCCTGGCTAAACGTAACTCCTCTTTGGACATGCCGTTTATTTCATTTACATCCATATATCTGGAATTACTATCTGGTAAAATATATTCATCTGATGGATCCCCTTTCGAAACTGTACTCATGTCTTTTTCTTCCTCTGTCAGCATATGAGAAAATGAATATTTTCCACTATACGCCATACCATTGTTACCTTGCACATGCACCTCTGGAAATGCTGCCTGTTCCGAAGAACTCCATGTGATCTCTATCCAGCTTTGAATTGCTGCAGGGTAATCATAGCCGTTCATTCTTAACTGCAACCCTCCATGTTCCATAGGTGCATACCCTGCAAGCGTTCCATCCCATAATATTCAGGATTGATTAAAAAACAGAATATAAGAAACATTATTGTTATTACCTAAAATCATTCCAGTACCAGTTGTATCAGATATATACACTGAATTATCAAACACTTTTTCTAACGTCAGAGGCGCCAAAGTTTCGCTGTTACTATTTTCTCTTCCAGTATCTAAAACTGAGCTAGAATCATTCTTGGATTCCTGTGTCCCCAGTTCACCATTATCCATACCGTTAATAGAGTCCATGATAGATTGAGAGCCAGAAGCCATATATAAAATTTCCGTTATCAAATCTTCATTATTTAATACAATACCAATCTGCCTATCCCCTCCTGGCGTATCGCTTCCACTCATTATTCCGTAAAGTATCGTATTATCTACATCCGCGATATAACCGTAATTATGTTCTGTCAGTTGTTTTCCTTCTCTCTCCAAATTGAATTCACTGCCGACCGTCAAACCATAAAGAGAATAATCTGCAGATGATATTAGTAATACCTCAATATTACCATTTTCATTTAACACCACTGCCAGTTCATCATTTTTATAAATATTATCCGTCTCATCTTTCTTCAATTGATGTTTATTAATAAACTTCATTACATCAGCTCTGGCAAGAGGAAGATATCCTGACAGTTCATTTGTACTGTTCCCGCTTCCTATAATTACTGCTGCAATGACAACAAACACTGCTACAGATATAAATCCAATAATTTTTCTTACTGATTTCCTATTATTTTTCTCAGTCCTTTTCTTTATCTGATTTATTTCACTATTAGGAATTTTCCGTATACTGGGGTCTGTATCAGATCGTTCCCTCTCTTCTAGTATTCTGCCTTTAAACCCTTTTGCTGCTCCTTTCCCCACCATACGCATACATATCTCTCTGTCTAAACATTTAACAGTAAGTTTTTCGCCTACGAAAGTACCAGTCACCGCATTGGAAGGTTCATCTGCATCAACCGTCTTTAGTTCAGGTAAGAAACAGATCTCTATTCTGGGCTTGCAGTATCTCATTTTTTCAAATTTAATAACCCTTTGGTTTGTCAAAGCAACAAATTCTTTCCTGTGTCTTGCAAAGAGCAGCTTTGACTGTATAAAATCCATGGTAACTAATTCTTCATCCTCTAATAAGAACGGATATAAATATTTACTAAATATCTTAGTCCCAAACATTGCCAAAACAGCTTTACTGTTGCTATCCCGTTGTGTTAGCTGTTTTAGTTCTTCAATAAAGCTTTCTTTTGTTCTTTCAGGCCGAATGATCCGATTCTTTTCCTGTATAAGGGAGTATCCACAATTAACACAAAATTTCATCCCTCCTGTCAACAATTTCCCACATTGGGGGCAGCTTTCTGCTGACCTTTCTCCACACTTGGAGCAGAATCTCTCGCCATCTTTTAATTCATATCCACATTTTAAACACTTCATTTTTTTTCTCCCAATAATTCTTTTGTTAATCATAAAGCAAATTACCCCACCAAGCTCATAAGCAATAATATCTCTATAATCTGTGACTGCCTCCAATCTATATAATGGTGCAATAAACTCCCAGTAAAGCCCTGAAAAAAATACTAATACTATTGTTTGAGTAAATGAAATTTCTTTAGTGAAGAACAGTAAAAATACTATTTGGACATAGGATAAAAGAATAATCCCAGCCAAGCAATCATTAAAATATCCATGTATCCAAATACTGCTAAAACTTCTTTCAAAATAGAGTTCATTGCATAGATACATAAGCATACAAATAATTATAATCATTACATTGCCCTTTACCACGTTGCTGTGCCTGTTAAAAATCCCCCTAAATTTCAATACAATCTTTTTCATTTAACAAAATGACATGAGAACCAATAGTAATAAGACCAAAGCAACCGCAAAAATACAACCTGGATTAAAATTATGACCTGACTCTAATGAAAGGACTGCTGCTTCTTTTCCTACTTCTTTTTTAATCCGATCATATTTATCCAGCCTTTTTTGAGATTTTCCCAATCCCAAAATCCAACAAACAATAGTCAAAACGACAAAAAGCAAAATAAAAACAATAACCGCTGTTAAAAAACCTGCATTCTTATAAGAAATATATGATAACCAGAATAGCCAAATCACCAGAGGCACACATAACAAAAATTCTGCCAGAGTTCTTTTGATAATTGTGTTTCTGTACTGGTCATCCGTTAGTTTAGGAATTTCGAAAAAGCTACATAACCTATTGATTACCTTGTCTAAATCGTTAAACTCGTAATCATCCACCTCTATTGCCTTGTCTGAAAATTCCTTATTACTTTCTTTGGAATCACTAAGTCCAAGGCCTTCGCTGTTACTACTTTGGAAATTTTCGTTAGTATTTTGTGAGGCAAACCCACAATCCGGGCAAAAATTTCCTTCGTATTGTTTCCCACAATTACTGCAGTACATATTACGCCCCTCCTGTTTTATCTATTAAGCTGTGTTGTATGTGTTCCCATGCTAATTTAATTTTGCTTTTATTTCCCGCTTTACAACTTGGAGGATTTTACTTACAAGAATATTAAAATTCATTTCATCCAACGCACTATAATACATGACTTGAGATGTCCCAAACAGTCTCTTAATACTTCTGATCTTTTTCTGTAAATTTATCTTTTGTTCCTCTGTAATTTTCCCAAGCCGATTTAAGGGCTCCACCTTGTCAGCAAAATTTAATGCAATAATCACTTTTTCCTTATCTGCTCTCTGAGGAAACAAGGAATGAAACAAAGCCTCGTCTAGAGCATAGTCTCTTTGATCTGCTCTCAATATATAAACTACACAATGAGAGTAATTAAGCATTTCTTTATACCATTCCATATACTTGATATCTGCCTGTACTTCTTCACCAATCCCGGGAAAATCATTAAAGGAGAAATAAAAATTTGATTCATTAATTTTGTATTCTACAGAATGTAGGACCTTGGTACAAACCTCAATGTCTGATGTTTCAAGTACATCTCTACCTACAAGTCGATTAATAGTAGTTGATTTACCATAACCCGTTTTCCCAAGAAATAGTACCTGTATCTCATAAGACGGCATACCATTTATAATCCAACCGCTTGCACTCTGATTCTTCAAATCTACTTTTTTCAAAAACTCAAAACCAGAGTGCCTATCAATCAATTCCTCAATAGATGCCAAATATTCTATTTTCACATCTAACTCCATCACTTATAATACCTTTCTCATCTCATCAAGCATCTCCAGATATAAAATTTTACAATCCTCATAAAGCTTATGATCTATGTAGTTTACACAAGGTATTATATAAGTCTCATTAAGGGCTCTGTACACCTTCTCTCTATCTTCTTTTGAATCAATCTTTTTTACGATAGAAGGCGCATCCTTATAATATTTAAGAATCAGTTCATTTCCACCTTCCTGTTTGGCAAGCCATTCATCTCGAAACTTCCGGAATTGAGTCAGTTCATGGCAATCATCAGGTTTTCCATAAAATTCGCATACAGCGGTTGTAATATAACACCCTCCCCTTCTGCCAAATGAAAACCTACCAAGCAAATCACCAAGTCTTTCTTTTGCATTATCCAGTAGTTTTATAACAACCTCTCCAGTTTTTTCTACTACCTTGCCTACAGTCTCACCAACAACTTCCAATAAAGACTTTTTAACCTCAACCTCCGCTTCTATTGATTGAAATCTCTCATCTACCTGATTAAAAACAGTAATCTTTTTTTCTCTCGGAAGTGCATAGATCATCTCATCAACCAGCTTTGTCAAATTATATTTTTCATTGGCTGAAACCGGAACAATAATGGAGGATGCAACTCCAAAAAATGCTGCAACATCATCCGCTTTCCGATGAATATTCTGATATTGCTTCGGTCCTGGTTCGTGCGTTTCCTCATTCCATTCACGAAATGGTTCTATTTTATCTACTTGATTCAATACAAAGAAAAATGGCTTGTCCTGATCAATATGCGGCTTTACGATTTCTTTATAAAATTGTTCATCCGAAGCCATTGCTCTGTCATCCGCTTTAATAAGCCATAAAACTAAATCCAACTCAGGGAGTAACTTTTTATACAGTTCCCTATATTCGATATCCCTCTTACTGCTCTCTCCTACACCCGGAACATCAATCAGCTTAATTCCCTTTTTGCCATCAAGGTTCAAAAGAACGTCTTTTGTATCTCTGGTACATGCCTCCACATCACTTATGGCACAAATATCTCTACCGAACAATGCATTACAAAGAGAGGACTTTCCTACTCCCGTCTTACCAAACACTCCGATTCTGGGTTCATAGGTCAGTACCTGATTGAGTTTATCCCGTATAGCTTTCTTTTGATTTTCATTGACTTTGATCCCTGCTTTCTCCAATCCCTCAAAAAAATCTTTTGTATCACTCATGCTGATCCTCCCTCACGTATCATTAGCCCTGTTATTAATCTGCCTCTTTCTTCTCTCCACTAAAACCGCTGCCGGCCTCCAGGCCCGCAATAAAAATCAATACCTTTTCCACCTGTTCTACTGGCATATCTATAATCTTTTTTATTACAATATCCTTCTCAGTAGGTTCCATATACCCTCCTTTTAGCCAAGAATTCTAAATTGAATTTAGTTTATCATGATTGAATTTAGTTGTCAACTTTACATTCTTGACTGAATTAAGTTACTATGATATTATTTTGAACAAAGGCGGTGACCAATTTGAATTTAAGCGAAAGAATCAGGTTGATACTTGATGAAAACCATTTAAAGCAAAAAGATTTGTCTGGCGAGATCGGGGTAACAGAGAGTTACATATCTGCACTCTTAAATGGGCGGAACTCTAATATGTCCCAGGCACTTGCTACATTAATTGAAGAAAAATACGGATACAGTTCATCCTGGATTTTGTACGGAACAGAACCCAAGTTAAAAGTGTCAGGAAAAAATAAGACCTTATCAGATATCCATAAGAAAGCCATTTTACAAATAGAAAAATTGAATCCAGAGCAGATAAAGGCCGTGCTGGCTTTTGTAAAAGCACTAGAGGAAATTGAAAACGACTTCAAAAAACAGTCTTAAACTATACTTTTCAACATTACCATTAAAAACCACTCGTCATAGGTAAACGAATTAATATGGAACTTACCAAGAGACCGGAGGATGCCCAAATATTAAACATCAGTTTATAAAAAGGCATCCTCGCTCATTAAATATCCATAATATCAACTCCCTAGGTCTTGTTCTCATGGAAACAGACCCTTACTCCGCTTTGAGGCAATTAAGATTTTCTTGAAATATCTTTCCGTATACCCAAATTCTTTCGCTAAAGTTTTTCCGTTTGTTCCGTCATAGCGTTCTTTTATCTGCTTTTCTATATATGACCTGCTATATAATTTTACTGGAAATGTAATCTGCAATCCATGTAAGTGTTCATAAATATGAATTGTAATATCCTCTCCAAGCAATTCTGCCAAATCTCGGTAAATACCATAAAAGTCTTTTGGATCCATGAATCCACCTCCTTGTCTTCCTATTATAAGGGTTTCATGAATACTATTTCTTCTGTCATTTTCCTTATTTTTCCTCTTGTATTTTATCCTCCGACCTTACATAATTCCCCCTCCTTTCTCGATAAGTTTTAGTACTGACTGCAGGTATCAGCATCAATTAAATAATATATAACCAGCTGCTTCAATCCTTACACAATAAGTTTATTTGTTCGCGGCAAAAAAACCGCAGCCACCTACACTACGGTTTTCTATGTTCCTCTATGATCCTTTTGCAGCCATGCTGCAGATGCACCTAGATATAATATATAGTTAAAGATTTGAAAATAGATATAAATGAAGCAAATGGTTTCACCACCTCAGCCATAGAGGCTTCCCCGACTGAAAATGCCATATGTCCATAACATATCTTCTAAATTATATAGAACTACCAAACCATTTTTATTTGCCTCTATAACGCCTAATCGTAAAATATAGTATCTATATTAGCTGATTAGCCCAAACTATATAATTTTAATTCCTATCATTACATTAAATTATCTTTTTAGAGCTAACTACAATTTATAATTTCCTGCCAAGTCAGGAAAGCAGGCTTCTTTTCATTCTTTCCTGAAAATCCGGTTCCAGATAATCCTCTTGAACCAGTTCCGCCTGCTCACATGGAAAGTTGGAGAACACAATTACTTTACAAGTATTTCGCAATAACCGCGCTCTGCCTATGCTTTGTTCTAATTCCTTACCAATAAAATAAAGCTGCAACTCTCTTAGTTCCCTCTGTTTATATGTCATTAAGCTGAACTCATAACCGTGATGCTGTATTCGCCGAACAGAAAGCACATCATTATTAACCTCCATTCCCAGATGGCTTCCAATAAGTTTATACACAAATTCATTTAAGTGGGGTGTACCGATAACTGCAATATCTTTACCATTTAAAAGGTCAACTCCTTCCGTATTACCAAAATGCAATTCTCCGGTTTTAATCTTATCATTGAATTTCATGAATGTTATTACATCATACCGTTTGCTTATTTCATTAAATATATCTTTTAACTCTGGCCACCTATTTGCCATATCCTGTCTGCTTAATGAATAAGATGTAAACTGTGTTATACTCCCCTGATATCTTGCTTTCAAATAAGAATATTCTACAACATACCTACCGCAAAAATATCTTCTGTACAAATCCAGGCAGCCAGTAGCTGATAAAATAATGTATTTTCCCTCTGGCAGCTTTTGAGGATAAAAATAATGAATCCTATCCCCCTCTCTCTGACATACCGAAGCCTGTGCCAAATCATTTACATTATCCCATATTTCCAGTTCCTCCAGAGTCTCTTCTGAAAAACAACTAAAACAGATTGGATCATGAATCCTATGATAATGACCATCTTCTACTCGCATGATCCGCTCCAGTTTTTCACGTAATATAATAGGACAGTCATCAGATTTTATGGCGCTTTTTACCGCCTCTACCGATACTGTCCTTATATTTTTAAAAAATGTGGCTAAAATATCTTCATCAATAATAACGGTATATCTGTTTATGATATCTTCCGGTAAGGTAGCTAATTTGGCATGTGTTGTTATTAGATGCTGTTTACTGTTCAGCCTAGAATTAAAAGCCAAATACTCCCTGCACTGATTTACCAAGAAAAGCATATCGGGATTATCGCAGCTTTCATTATCTTTTATAAAATCCCTTAATAACTCACTAATCTTAAACCCCAACCCTAAATTATAATAACATTCTACCTTTTTTCTTATTTCAACCGGTAAGTGCATTTCATCCAATGACAACGTAACCAGAAAATCCGCACCGGAATCATACAACCTCTTTTCGATTTCTTTTTTCAAACGATTAGTCGGAACTGCAATCAGAAAACGATTCTTAGATTCTCTGCAAACGATATCACAATATGCTCTTGTTTTTCCTATGGCAGTTTGTGCAGGTATCAAATACATTCCTTTCTCCATGGAATTAATAGCATCGTGTATACAGTGATTTACGTAATCATAGACCTCATCTGTCGTATTATAATTATCTATATCTTTTACTTTTTTAATTCTGTCCCTGCCGCTTACAGTATTAACTATATTCTCTTTGTGTTGACATTCCTCTGCATAGGGGCAACCTTCATCGCAGGACTGAGGCTTATATCCTCTGTCCTTTGCATATTTTATGTAAAACTCCCACTTTTTCCTGCTATAATCCTTTTTCTTTATAGTGTCCAAAAATTGTTTCCTTCCTCCGCTAATATAAATTAGATTCAGCATCAGTAAAAACCGCTCCTGATGGGATATGTGTGGTTCTATATTAAAATCTCTATATAACCTACACTTCTCCTCCAATGTACCTGCTTCGATTCTAACCGGTACTTGCTTTTGTCCCAATCTGCGTACATTACTCTGGTAAGATTTGTGTATGATATATTTAACTTCAGTAGGGGAATTTTCTGTAGCTGACCCATAAATATATATATCATTATCAGAAAATCCCCCTATTTTATTTGCCATATCCATCCCGAAAATCTGGAGGCATGATTCTATTACGCTAATATCATGCTTTTTTGCAAATTCATCTAATGTCTCTACATATTTCTTTGGCTTTGTTTCAAAAATATATCTCTGGTAATTATCCATCAGTAATACTATATTTATGCATTTTCCATCTCCTTTAAAAAACAGCTTCTTTCCTCCCAAAAATAGCCTTGATACATCTCTACAGTTTTTGTCTGCTTTCTTAAAAATCTGATGAAGCATATTTATCATGATTTCAGCTGCACACTTATCTGTTATAAGCACATCGTTTATAAATACCACTCTAAATCTAGGATGCTCTCTCGTAGAGCTTAATGTTTCATATGCAAATGAAATTGGCAGGCTATACTCTTCTGCCCTACTTCTTATTTCTTCAAATGATATACCATCATCAAAATCCAATGCGAATAACTGCATCTGTACAAAATTTTCTGAACGTCTACTGCCTTTACTAAATATTGCTGGAGAAAATGTCTTCCCTTTATTCCCTACCTTATCAGCTAATTCTTCTATATTAATAGTAATGGGATTTTGTGCGATTCTTTTTGATAATTTAGTATACTCAAGTTTATCAGGTTTCTTTTCGTACTCTTTTTCATCTAAACTAACTGTAACTTTCATTTATCCATATTCCTTCCTTTAAAAAAATTCCATAGGGATTTGTACAGCTTTCTATTGCTTCCCAATGATTTATTAAATAGTTAGGAGCTTTGTAACTATTTAATAAAATAATTTTTAAAGGAGATTACCAACAATGTTAGAACAATACGATGATGTTATTTCTGTAAAAGAACTTTGTGAAATTTTAAGAATAGGGAGAAACCGGGCCTATGAATTACTGCAGACAAAGCAGATTAAAGGATTTCAGATAGGACGGCCTTGGAAGATACCAAAATCAGCTGTGGAGGAATTTTTAATGAACGCATCTAAACTAATTTAACATAATCTAAAAGCCGGTCAGGAATTCAAATACCTGACCGGTTAATTTTTTTTTCGCTGTTCTATAAATTAATTAATAACTAGGAAATACACCGTATCAAGACTTTTAAAAATCTCTTTACTAAGCAAAAAGAGTTCGACATTCCTCAGAAAGTCTCTTTGAAATGTTTTTTTTCTTTTTTTCTATCTGCTTGGCATCACTAATATCACTAAAAAAAGAAGATTGAAAATTACTCTTTAAACCCTTATTAAGTTGATCAAACCTTTGCTCACACTTATCTTTTATTTCTTTAATGCTTTGATTTTTATATTCCACCAAAGAAAGATTTAATAATTGATCTTCCATTGTTTTAATTAGTGCATTTATATCACCACCGTATTTTGATAAATTTTTGTAAAAGAAGACTTTTTTAATATCAAGCATAGTTTCACCCGATGGTTTTATGTATGAAATAGAATGCTCAAAATTATCAGCAAAAAATCTTATTTGTTCCTCAGGATCAGTAAAAGAATTTTCTGACTCAGCCATCATTGTAATAGCAAGATCATCAAACACATAACTGCAAAAATTAACAGGTAAATGAATATTATACGATTTTAAAATTATATCCCATTTCACTTTATCAAAGTAAACCTTTTTGTATTGCGTCTTCAATAATTGTTGATAACTAAATATCATCCATGGTTTGTAGATTTTTTCAAATTTATAGTTAAGTAATATTTTATCAATTTCTGAACCTCCATATTTAGAATCAAAAATTCCATTACAAAAATTAGCATATTTATTAAATTTAATCCCATTTTTTTCTATTCCTGGACTTGATCCATAACTAAATAAAACCAAGTATGTTAAATGAAACATAAAGAAAGGTATTGTTTGGGTTTCATTATCATAATTCATTAACTGACTATAATGAGACTTTGTACTTTTTGATATAATACTCCTTTTCCAGCTATTACGTGTACTACCTGAAACAGAATTTTTTCCAGACTTTTTTAAAATTTGACTAGATAATACCTCTTCTGGGCGTTTCAACCATTCAATGTCGTATGGATCCCCCTTATTATCCATATGGTACGAGTAAGACAAATCAATAGCACTTATTGACAGGCTTGAATACAATAAGTATTTTGCTGTGTATATGCATGACAATAATAATTCGTTATAAATATCTTGATAGAATAAACTATTACTCAAACTTAAATACCCCGGCTTAATGTATATGCTCATAGCATGATCTTTTAATTTTTTATTTCGACTTAGGTCTTCAATTATATTAATTGTTTCTTTATTCATATTGGGATCAATTTTATATTTGTTATATTCATCCCATGATGAAAATACAGCTATAGCATCGCGCAAAATAATACCCCCTCTACCATGATTATTATATTTAGTATATCAAAAAGGAAATTTTTATAAATATTTTTTATCCTTTTAATGAACGTCGTAATCTAACGATTTAAGTGATACGATTAGCAAGTAACAAAAAGAAGCATTTTAAGACACTTGCTTCACATACTTGCATACTCTTGTCAAATTTTTTGTCTTTTTAACTATTATAGCAATAGACATAAAAAAAGACACTACTTTTTTATTGAAACTAATGTATGCCTAAAGTATGATACTTTAATTTTAGGAACATCTGCAAAATACCTGTCATAAGAAAAAGGAGATTACCTACAATGGAAAAAAATCCGGATTGTAAATTAGTATCTGTCCCCCATCAAACATATCTTGAAAAGATGTTAAAATCTTCAAGAGAATATGTATTTAAATCAGAAGATGGCTATGTAAAAGGTTATCAATTTGAGAACCAGTTAATAAATCAGCTGATAACGCCAAATCGTCTTAGAACCTTAACAAATGAAACACCTCTTTTTATTGCTTCCCAAACTGGAAGCGGAAAAAGTACACTCGTAATGAACCAAGTTTTATCATTGGTAAAGTCGAGACAGCAAAAATTATTGATATTATCCAGCCGTACTGCTCTTGCAGATCAATACAGACGAGAAGCAGCTCTTGTGGAAAATCCCGATTTACTAAAAGACTTAACTCCATCTGGACTACGCAAACAAAAAGATTTTGGTATGGTAACTATTTTCACGTATCAAGAATTCTTTTTCTACATGCGTAAAAACTGTCACCAATCATTTACGCAATACGGAGCAGTTGTTTTAGATGAGTGTCATTTTTTCGTCCAAGATGCTGCTTTTAATGAATATACTCAAAGTCTATTGAAATCATTGGTTCATTGCTTTCACCATTGCCTGAGATTCTACTTATCAGCCACCCCTGATATATGCCTGGATGAAATAATTTATGTAGAAAAAAAACACCAGTATAAAAAAATGTATTTTGATAATCCATGGAATAATAATTTTTATTATCCTGTTCCTAATAATACATTCAGCTTGTATTATTTTGCAAATAACTACAGTTATATTGAACCTTGTTTTTTTAAAAATAATCAAGATATAGTCAACATAATTAAAAGCGATACAAGCGCTTATAAATATTTGATATGCGTTGATACCAGAGAACAAGGTAAACTTTTGCAAAAGGCTCTAGGAGACAGTATATGTGAATACATTGACGCAGAACTTAAAAAGTCAACTATGGAAAATACGGTAACCGCAATCATAAATGACAGAAAATTTGACAAAAAAGTTTTGATTGCAACCTCATTTCTTGATGTAGGTATTAACCTAATTGACTGTAACTTAACAAACATTGTTATTTACAGTACGGATAAAACCCATTTTATTCAATCAATTGGGAGAAAACGTAAACTACCACAAGAAAAGGTCACCCTATACATACATATACCAGAACTAGAACATGTAAAAAGGATGTTAAAGAATGCCCAAATGCTCTATCGGGAAATGGCTCAAAATAAGAGTGAATACATAAGCAAACAACAAAAAGTTATTTCATCTCTTTCATTTCCATTCTACCTTGAAACGAGCTATGACACTTTAAAAATACAATACAACGGATATACCTTTACATTTTGGGAATCCAGAATTAAGAGTCTTGAAGCAATGTTATCAAGTATAATGGAAAATCAAGAATATGAAGAAGCTATCGCTAAGCATTATTTAGGTTGGTTGGAACTGGAAGAAATATATGACAAATGCCATTGGTTAGGCAATCCTCCATGTATAAAAAATGTGGAAATGATAGATTTTTTTGACGCTTATGCTAATCAAGACTTGACAGAAGAAATTTTTTCATCTTTTAAAGATGCGCTTCTTGCCAAACACAACTGCGTGTATCCAGAAGCAAAACTGCGGAAAGATCGAAAACTCCATATAAATGCTCTTAACAAATACTTTGATGACAAAAATTTATCCTATCGGATTAAAAAAGTCTCAAACACGCCAAAAATCTACCGGATTGTGAAAGGATAATAATTATGCTAACAAACAACTGTACAACCTATGGAACTATGCACCCTTGTTTTTATTGCGTAATAATTAAAGTATCTGATAAAAACCAAGAGCTGCCTGTTATGTTCAAGATTACTACTGATACAAAAGAAATTATTGATTTCTTTAATAATTGCCCTCCATTCTATTCCAGATGGTTATTTTCATCTTTAGATGAAGCAAAAATTTTTTTAGACAATAAACTATCTTTTCAGGATAAGTTTATATTCCAGATTGAGGATAATCAATATGTTTTACCCGACCACTGGTATATTAGAGAATAACTTCTTTTATATGGTCAAGATTGCATTGTTGTGGAACACTCATTATCTGAACCTAGTTTTACAAATTAAGACTTAGCGTTAAGTAAGTTTATCATATTTGACTATTTCTAGGAGCAAATAAAACATTCCATGACACCTTGTAAATTTAAAATATTTGGCTGATATATTATATACTCAGATACAATAACTCGACTATAATAAGGAGGTGATGGCGGATGTGCCGTTCCACGAGTTTTTATAAAAACCAGAACGAAACAATTGTAAGAATACTGACTAGCGATCCGTCAGCACTTCTTACAGATTTAAATGATGCTGTCACAGAACTGCAGAAGCAAATTCTGTATCCGGATGGAAAACTAACTACAAAAGCTTGCCAGGCTATTATGGAATTCAATCATAAAGAATGTCAAGTAAAAGAAGTCTGCGACCTCAGAAAAATAAAGCTCCGACCTGATGATAGCAGAATCTACCTGATTATAAAGCGAAAGCCCATAAGCAGTACCAACTACATAGGCCTCATAGAAAAACTTTACGAGCACTTTTTCGCCACTAATACACCTACCATGGAAGAATACTTCGAAACCTGGATGCAATGGCGAGCTACTGAAGACAGTGTCACAGCAAAAACCATAAGGGAGAACAGATTCTTATGGAATGCCTTACTTAAAGATCAGGAGATAACTAAGACTCCCTTAAGCGATCTGACGGTAAAGAATTACATCCAATACTTCCGCAGCATCACCAAAGACCGCCAGCTTACCCGTAAACGCTTTAATGATTTAAAAAGCATTATGAATGGTCTACTTTACCTAGCTGTAGAAAATGAAGTCATTGACCATAATTACTTAAGAGATATTAATTTTAGGCAATTTGCTTTTAAAACAGAAGGTAATAGCATAAAGCCTTACACAGAGAATGAACGACTACGGATAATTAATCATCTTGGAAACGATTTTTACGATCTGGCTATCAAGCTGGATTTTCATTTAGTTCTCCGCATTGGGGAATTAAAAGGGTTAAAATGGGAAGATGTCAAGGGCGATGTCATCTACATACATCGTTTTATCGATGATCAGAATAATGTTATTGAAGACATAAAGGGACATGCAAGCCAGGGAAAACGCCAAATGCCCCTCACTCCTAATGCACTAAAAATCCTGGAACAGATTCGTCTCCAGAACCCAGGCAGTGAATATATCTTCATCCGCAACAGCCAGCCCCTGGCAACAGTAACCTTTAACCGACGTCTGAAGAATTGCTGCGAAGAATTAGGTATCGAGTACCGTTCCTCTCACAAGCTTCGCTTCTCTACTGCATCTATCATGTACAAGAATGGAGTAGAAGATACTGAACTGCAAAAGCTCCTGGGTCATACCAGCCTTAACATGACCCATCACTATCTTCGAAGCATCACTTCACAAGAAGAAACTGCTTCAAAAATGAGGGCAATCCTTGGATGATTGCCCTTATTTTTTTATAACCTTGGATTTATTAAAACATTAATACTTGAACTTAATCCAGATAAGGATATTGAAGATATTGTTCTCCTTTCGTTGCTTATGCAACACGGCTTCGCTATTTCACCAATAAAAATATATCTTTCATAGATTGCCCCATAGGATTCATTGTCATATATCGCATTTGTATTCTGCTTTTTACCCGTCAGAGTCAGACAAATTTCATAACCAATCTTCTTATATGCCCAAAGTCTCTTATGATATATTTTCTCCAATACCCAGATATGTGAATCTACGTAAATATAAAAAATACAGCAAAATCAATACTACGAGTACATATTTAAAACCTGTACAAAATATCACTACACATTTTATATATTTTTTTATTTTTTGTGCAATGCATTTCACAAACTTGTTATTTTCTGCAATTTATGATATACAATTTGATAGATTGGAGGTATTGAGCATGCAAGAAACCATAGAACGCCCCGAATATATAAACCAGCTAATCAACTTTCGCGAAAAACAGTTGATTAAAGTAGTGACTGGTATTCGACGCTGTGGAAAATCGACCCTGTTTGATTTATACTGCAGCTATTTAATGCAAAATGGCGTGTCAGAAAACCAGATTATACGCTTGAACTTAGAGGACCCCGATTACCATGACATAAAAGACTACATGCAGCTATACCAGTTCATCAAACAGCAGTTGGCACCGGACCATATGAATTATATCTTCATCGACGAGGTACAAAATGTTCCTGAGTTCCAAAAAGCAGTGGATGGTTTATTTATTATAAAAAATTGCGATGTGTATATCACTGGATCAAATGCCTTTCTGCTTTCAGGCGAACTGGCCACCTTACTTTCAGGTCGGTATGTAGAAATAAAAATACTCCCACTTTCCTTTAAAGAATACTTGTCAGCTTTTGACGATAAAACAGACTTGATTATAAAATACCAAAACTATATCCAAAACGGTTCTTTTCCCTATATTCTGAATCTAAACAGCAGACAGGAAATCCGTTCTTATCTGGAAGGTGTTTACACCTCCGTTGTATTGAAAGACATTGTTGCCCGTCGCCGTATTTCGGATGTAAGTATGCTGGATAACGTGATCCGCTATATGTTCGATAATATTGGAAACTTATGCTCTCACACAAAAATAAGCAATACCATGACTTCTGCAGGCCGTAAAATATCAGTCCACACTATTGAAACATATCTGGCTGCATTAGTTGACAGCTTCATTTTGTACAAAGCAAACCGATATGATGTAAAAGGGAAACAGCATCTTGCTACAGGGGCTAA
This sequence comes from Bacillota bacterium, assembly GCA_023443225.1. Lineage (GTDB taxonomy): Bacteria > Bacillota > Clostridia > Lachnospirales > Lachnospiraceae > Anaerocolumna. Next base: position 2,178 of record JAEZVF010000052.1, on the reverse strand, counting down.
ATACTATTTATCAGACATTGGCTTAAGATATTATCTCTTAGGTACCAAACGAGCAGATGTCGGACATATTCTTGAGAATATTGTTTATTTGGAATTACTGCGGCGAGGCTTCGAGGTTCATGTAGGTAAGATTAATCAGGCAGAAGTCGACTTTATTGCGATTGGAAGTCAAGGAGAAGAATATTATCAGGTAGCTTACACCGTAATCGATGCCGACGGCTCCACACTGGAGCGTGAGCTATCCCCATTAGATGCTATAAGGGATCACAATCCAAAATATCTTTTAACTATGGATTTTACCCCGCTTACTTCTCATAATGGAATCAAGCAAATTAATGTTTTGGATTGGCTGCTTCGATAAGGTTTTAATTTAAAAATATAAAACAACACCCTATATGTTAAAATTTTTTTATGTCAAGAAAAAAGTATTATTAACCAATTTTTCTTGACATAAAAATCTGCATTAGAACATCGGTGTGAAATAGGAAGTAATCTGCTTCCCATAATTCTACGCCATGAACTGAGTTCTTTTCGCCAGAAATTCTTTTCAATGATTCCACAAAGAATTCTCTTTGAAATCAACGTTGTTTTTTAACTTCATTATTCTTATCTATCAGTTTCATAATCAATTTCTGCAAAACAGCTGCCTCTTGACCGACATTTTGACCGACACCTTGACCGACACCTTCTTTTTCTGATTTAACATTTATATTTCACGTCTGCTGACTATACCATTATAATGCACTTATTATTCACGCTTCCTCCTTTAATTCTAATAGATAATAAATTGCACTACAAAATAAATGGAAGATTGCATATTTTAAAATTCAATGCTATTATTATCCCACCGGCACACATAATCATCATGAATACAAAATCAAAGGAAAAGCAGTTAAAAAGAGTTTGTGATTTATCAAAGATTAAAACCAGAACGGATGACGCACGAAAGTATTTTATTATCCGAAGAAAACCCATAAGCAGCAGTACTTATGAGGGTTTAATCGACAAACTGTATGATCAGTTCTTCGGCGCTACCGCTGCTACAATGGAAACATATTTTGAAACCTGGATGGAATGGAGAGAAAAGGAGACAAGCGTAAGCAGAAAGACAATTAAAGAAAACCGCTTTATGTGGAACTCTTTATTGAAGAATGAGGATATCACTCTGATTCCCTTAAAGGAGCTGACAGCGAAGGATCTGATTATCTATTTCAGGAACATTACAAAAGGCCGTCAGATCACAAGAAAACGCTTTAATGACCTAAAAAGCATTATGAATGGAATCCTATATCTTGCAGTAGAAAATAATATCATAGAACGAAACTGCCTCCGGGACATCAACTATAAACAGTTCAGCTATAAGGCAGAAAATACCAGGATCACCCCATACACCGAAGGAGAACGTCTGCAAATCATAAATCACTTAGGAGACGATTTTTACTCACTGGCTATAAAGTTAGACTTCTATCTAATCCTGCGCATTGGCGAATTGAAAGGGTTAAAATGGGATGACATTTCAGGAGATTCCCTACATATCCAACGCTTCGTAGATGATAAAAATGAAATCATTGAAGATATCAAAGGTCATGCAAGCGAAGGAAAGCGTTACATGCCATTAACACCGAAGGCCAAAGAAATCCTGGCACAAATTAAGATTTTAAATCCAGACAGCGAATACATCTTCATCCGTAACGACCAGCCTCTGGCAACAGTAACTTTTAACCGCCGCTTAAAGAAATGCTGTGAAGAATTAGGCATTGAATACCGCTCCTCCCACAAGCTCCGCTTCTCCACCGCCTCCATCATGTACAAAAACGGAATGGAAGACACTGAACTCCAAAAACTCCTGGGACACACCAGTCTCAACATGACCCATCACTATCTCCGTAACATTACTTCCCAGGAAGAAACAGCATCAAAAATGAGGGCAATCCTGGATTAACAGCCCTCAAAAACACCAAAAATGCCCACGCAAACAAGCGCAAACACCAAATACACAAAACAAAAACCCCAGAAACCCTTATTTTATCAGGTTTCTGAGGCTTTAATTATAGAGGCGACAACCAGATTTGAACTGGTGATCAGGGTGTTGCAGACCCACGCCTTACCACTTGGCTATGTCGCCATTAAATTATAAAACTGAACTACTTACATTCAGTGACCCCAACGAGATTCGAA
>JAEZVF010000083.1 GCA_023443225.1 Bacillota bacterium | reverse complement strand
TGGTTAATGGTTATATTGTAGTCCTGTTTTTCACCGAATACAATCATTTAAATGATATTTCTTTGTATTGTACCAAGTGCAGTGGAATTTAATCGTGCAAAGTGGAATTTACCTTTTCAATTCACCTATTTTTAGAGGATTTATTTAAATCATATATTCCGTAATTCACACAATTTCAACGTGGAACTCTATTTTATAATCTGAAAACCTAAATGTCAAGAGAGACTTGATGATTTTTTATCTTTGTCTTATATTGTCTTCTTACATCTAACGCTCGAACTTGTGTTCTATTTGGCATCGTGGTATAATTTACCTTAGCAGTTATCTTAACTGCTGGCAATCGTGTATAGGGTGGTTGGCCTTCATTCTACATAGAATGGAGGTGATGCTAATGAATAAAAATTTCGATTTTAAAGATTTAGTTCAATTCGGAATGTTTATTATAGCATTGCTGACATTTATATATTTAATATGTCACTAACGTAAAAAACCTTCCCTGTACTTGGCCGTCAGGAAGGTTTTTAATTCTTTATTTGGTCAACCACCTTGTGGCGATTGCCTCTTATAATGTCATTATAGCAGATTATCACAATATTGCAAGTATTTAGAATAATGTATTACCTACCCTATATACTTATACCTGACCTTCTAAAAAGAACAAAAGAAGCCAGCATCCCCCCCAGCTAGCTTCTTTATTTAATGTATGTATCTAATGCGAAACTAATAAATAACGCACGATCGATTTTCTTCAAAACATCCTGATCAAGATGACATACTTTTTCTTTTAATCTAGATTTGTCAATTGTCCTCACCTGTTCAAGCAGTATGACGGAATCTTTAATGATTCCATATTCATCTGCATCTATTTCAACATGTGTAGGAAGCTTTGCTTTATTCATTTTTGATGTAATTGCTGCACAGATTACGGTAGGACTATGCTTATTCCCTGTATCGTTCTGTATGATAAGTACCGGTCTAACGCCTCCCTGCTCCGAACCTATCACCGGTCTTAAATCTGCATAAAAAATATCGCCTCTTTTAATAATCACAATTCTCACACTCCATTTTATGGCTTTAGTCTTATTATTTCCAATTTTGACTTGTGTATTCCATAAAGTGTTTTCTTTTATGTGACTATTAGGCAAAAATTATTCTCTGACTTCAATTATCTTGCTTTTATAATAATAAATTCGCGGAATTCTTTTACCAACATTGCATACAAATTCGTAATTAAATGAACCCACCATATTTGCTAACTCTTCTACCGTTATGAAATCATTTCCATCTCTTCCCACTAAGGTTACTACATCTCCTTGTTCAACATGTTCGATGTCTGATACATCAACCATAAATTGATCCATGCAGACTCTTCCAAGAATAGGTGCTGATTGTCCATGTATCAATACTCTACCCTTTGATGACAACTGTCTTGGATAACCATCTCCATAACCCACCGGTATAGTAGCAATTATCATATTTTTTGATGTTACAAATGTACTTCCATAGCCTATTCCAACACCAGGTCCTACTTTTTGTACATAATTCACATGTGTTTTGATCTCCATAGCAGGTTCTAATTTCAATTTACTTTTGTCCACTTCGTTAGAAGGATATAATCCATAGGTCGAAATTCCGCTCCGTACCATATCCAAACTTGTCTCCGGCAAATCAATAATAGCAGCACTATTTGCAATATGTTTCGTAGGAATATGAATCCCTTCCTGCTCTAAACGCTTTATAAAGTGCAAGAATCGTTTCCATTGATTTTGTGCCGACGTCTTATCCGCTTCATCTGCACATGCAAAGTGTGATAGTATTCCTGTTATTTTAATCCCTTTTAGCAAAGCAATCTTTTTTATTTCAATAATACTTTCTTCCGTATCCATGAATCCTATTCTAGTCATTCCAGTATCAATTTTAATATGAATCTCTGCTGTTTTATTTTGTTTTACTGCCTCATTTGATAGTTCTTTTGCTGTACTATATTGAAATATTGTTTGGGTAATATCATATTCTATTAATTGTTTAAATTGATCTTTGGGTGTATAACCTAAAACGAGTAATGGCTTCTTAATTCCGGTGTCACGAAGTTCTATGGCTTCTTCTATAATTGCTATACCATATGCATCGATCCCAATATCATCCAAAGCTTTTGCAATAGGTATGGCACCATGTCCATAGCCGTCGGCTTTAATAATTGCCATTATTTTTGTAGTTTCACTTAATAACTTTCTTGTATTTATGATGTTATTACAAATAGCATCTAGGTTAATATTAGCAGACACCCTAAAATATCGTTCCTTTAAATCATCCTCTGACGTTACTTTTGTAATTACCGCTTTCATTTGATCCTCCAATCATGCTACCTAATACTACAGATTTCCGTAAGTGCCTCAATAATATCACTTGCCATTAAAGCACATTTACCCTTCTGTTCTGCTGCTTTGTCTCCCGCTAAACCATGAAGAAAGACCCCAAGCATAGTTGCATCCAAAGGAGTTAGTCCTTGGGCTACCAAGGCGGCGATGATACCTGTTAATACATCACCAGAACCTCCGGTCGCCATACCACAATTACCCGAAGTATTGATATATCTAATCTTTTCATAAGCAACTATAGTACGAGCATCTTTGATAGCATATATTATATGATTTCCTTTTGTACATAGGTCAGCTACACCCAATAGGTCAGCCGAAATCTGTTCTACCGGTATTTGTATCAACCTAGATAATTCTTTTAGATGCGGTGTTACTATAGTATGTTCAGGTAAATTCCGAACAATTTCTTGAAAAGAATCACTGTTTTTATGTTTCTTTGATAATAAATTTATTGCATCCGCATCAAGGATTACTGGAACTTTAGCATTCTTTATTACTATCTCCAATAAGTGTTTTGATTTATCATTTACTCCAATTCCAGGTCCAATAACAATAACGGTAGCCCATTCCATATCTGCTTTCACTGTTTCCAGCTCAATATCAGTCATAGGGGAATTAGCTTCATAGGTAGATAGTAACGCTTCAGGAAGAAGTGTTTGCATGATCATTCTATTGTCCTCGACCGTTAACGCTTTAACCAATCCTGCTCCGGTGCGGTAAGCTGCTTTTGCAGATAAAAAACAAGCCCCTGCCATATTCACAGAACCTGCTATGATTAAGACTTTGCCAAAAGTCCCCTTATTCGAATATTCCCTTCTTGTCGGTAACTTCATGACATCCGAAGTTTCATAAACAAAGCAATTCGGACTTACATTGTCAATGGATATACCAGGAAAACCTATATCGACAACAATTACATCACCCGCATATTCACATCCGGGATATAAAACCATTCCAATCTTGTTAAAACCAAAGGTTATAGTATAATCCGCTTTCACAACGGCACCAAGTGGCATTGCGTTATCCGCAGACAATCCAGATGGAATATCAACAGAGAACACTATGTGTTCTCCACTATTTATTTTATTTATAACAGCTTCTTGCATTCCGGTAACCGGTCTGCTAAGGCCGATTCCAAATAAAGCATCTATTATAATAGTATATTCATCTATATTAATATTGCTATCTATAACAACGCCTAAATTTCGGGCTATCTTTAACTGTGCTTGTAATTCTTCTGTAGCATTTTTTTCTTCACCAACCAGCAGGATATCCACCTGGTATCCATCAAGAAGAAGCATACGGGCTGCTGCAATGCCATCAGCCCCATTATTACCGATTCCACAGATGGCAAGTATTCTTATCTTTCTAGTAGAATGCCCCTTTACACATTCTACTACTTTGAGGGCTGCTCGTTCCATTAACACCATGGAAGGAATTCCAACCGTTTGTATCGTATAGGAATCAATAGCTTTCATTTGTGTAGAATTCACTATAGTTTTCAATTATCTACCCCTTCACCCACAACAAAAGCGCTTGCGTATTTCTTGGTATTTGTAATGGTTACAAATACCTTCGTAACACCAAGCATTTCGGAAGTTTTTAAAGCTTCTCCATATAGATTCACATAAGGCTTTCCCATAGAATCCCTTAAGACTTCTATTTCAATAGGAGATATTTTCCTAAAACCTGTACCTAACATCTTAACAACAGATTCTTTAACTGCAAAATTATCCGCAAAAATACCAACTTTTCCTTTTGCTAATTCAATTTCTTTTTCAGTAAAATATTTTAGAATAAATGCTTTTTTTTCACAAGCTTTCACAACTCTATCTATTTCTATTAAATCCGTTCCGATACCGATTATCATATAAACAAACCCCATTTAGCCTGTTTACACAGGTACTTAATTATCTTTAAAACTATCATCCAAACCTTGTAACAGCTCAGGTCCCATTAAATCATGCATATAAGAATAGATCGTGTTATTCTGCGTCTCCATATCCTGTTTTATCAGAATTCTTTCTTTGAGCTCTTCCCGTAGTTTTTTTACCCAACCTGTTATTTCAGCGATCTTTTCATTATTGTAAGCTAACCTTTTATAACACTCTTTTGCAGTTTCAATAATAAGTCGTTCATTAACTTCCTTAATCTGATATGGAATTTCAATAATTTCATCTTCTGTAAGCGCCATTTTATCACCAATGTCTTTAATATACTTTTGGTTTTTATCCAATTTCTTAGCGTTAAGCTTTCCGGTTTTTGAATCATCAACATCCATATGTGTAATAATTTCATTCATAAGGTTACTTTTCAATTGTTTCAAATCTTTCATTTCCGAAACCAATTTACCCTGACGTTGCAATAAAAGATTAAGCTCATTCTCTATATCCTTAATATGAGAGGGCTTTTGATCATCCGGAAATAAAGCATACCATCTCTGATCTAATGTAAGTATAGGAATTTTTTTATTTTTAAATACTTTATTAAAATCTATATCTCTACTATTCTTCATAAGATACTGCACTTTCTTCACTATAAGTGATTTTATCATTTGATCAGTGGCAGAATTATTATTTATTATTTTTGACTTTATCTTCTGAAACTTTCAAATTATAAGACAAACGCATTAAACTCTCGGCTAGGTGCACATTTTCTACCATGACATCCTTAGGAAGATTAAGATCCGTAGGAGCGAAATTCCATATCGCTTTTATTCCTAATCTAACAACTTCTTTCGCGATTTCAGGAGCTTTTATCTTTGGAATTGTTAATGCTGCTATATGAACTGGATTTTTCATAACAAAAGCTTCAAGTTCATCTATCATGCGTATTGCCACACCATGAATAGAGATACCTTCCAGTCTTGGATTTACATCAAAAATTCCGGTAACATAAAAGCCACGGCGTTCAAAGTCAGTATAGTTTGCCAAAGCCTGTCCTAAATTACCGGCACCAATAATTATTATATTATATTTTTTATCTAATCCTAAAATTTTGCCAATTTCAGAATATAAATATTCCACATTATATCCATATCCCTGTTGACCGAATCCACCAAAATTATTCAAATCTTGCCTAATTTGTGATGCAGTCACCTTCATCTTTTCACTAAGCTCTTTTGAAGAGATACGAATTACGTCATTTTCTAGTAATTCACCCAAATATCGATAATATCTTGGCAATCTTTGTATTACTGCTAATGATATTCCTTTCTCTTGCACAATAACTCCTCCTCCACTTAACGTGAATTCTAATTTAATCATTTTTAATCTATTATATTGGATTGATATAAGTTTGTCAAATATAGTTTAGCTATGATTTACTTGACAACCACCCAATGTTACAATATGATTTTATACAGATGTTTACTGTTAGATTAAGGAGATAATCAAATGATTTTGGCTTGTAATAATATAAGTAAGAGTTTTGGTACTACGCAAATACTTCAAGGTGTTTCTTTTCATATAAATGATCGCGAAAAAGCTGCTATTGTTGGAATTAATGGAGCGGGAAAATCTACTCTGTTTAAGATTATTATGGGGGAACTGTCTTCGGATGAAGGGGAAGTAATCTTTTCAAAAGGAATTACCATCGGTTATTTAGCACAGCACCAAATGCTTGCATCGGATAATTCTATTTACGAAGAAATCCTTACCGTAAAGCAAGATGTGATTGAATTGGACCAAACCATACGTCAATTAGAACATGATATGAAAAGTGCAACTGGAACTGAGCTTGAGCGCATGTTGAATACATACACTAGGCTGACCCATGAATTTGAAACAAAAAACGGATATTCATATAAGAGTGAAGTTGTTGGAATCTTAAAAGGTTTAGGGTTTGGAGAAGATGATTTTTCAAAACCTGTTTCTACTCTGTCTGGAGGACAAAAAACAAGAATTGCGTTAGGTAAATTATTGTTAAGTACACCGGACTTGATTCTACTAGATGAGCCTACAAACCACCTAGATATGGAGTCCATTGCATGGTTGGAAACCTTTTTACTAAATTATAATGGTGCTGTTGTGGTAATCGCTCATGATCGTTACTTTTTGAATAAGGTAGTTACGAAAGTTATTGAATTAGACAACACAAAAGCTACTACTTTCGAAGGAAATTATTCTACTTATGCTGAAAAGAAAGCCCAACAACGTGAGACTTTAATTAAGCATTACTTAAATCAACAAAAAGAAATCAAACACCAGGAAGAGGTAATTTCTAAGTTACGCTCTTTTAACCGTGAAAAATCAATTAAACGTGCTGAAAGCCGCGAAAAAATGTTAAATAAGATTGAACGGCTTGAAAAACCAACAACCCAGGATTCTGCTATGTCCATCCATCTAAAACCGCACGTTATCAGTGGCAATGATGTTCTATCTGTAACAAATTTAAGCAAATCTTTTGCTGATTTAAAACTATTTGATAACTTACAATTTGATATAAAACGTGGTGAACATGTTGCAATTATAGGAAATAATGGTACTGGAAAAACAACCATCTTAAAAATCATCAATCAAGTACTGACGGCTGATAGTGGAGAAATTAAACTTGGCGCAAAGGTAAAAATTGGTTATTACGATCAGGAACATCAAGTATTAGATCAAGACAAAACATTGTTTGATGAATTGCAAGATACTTATCCTCACATGGACAATACATCCATCCGAAATATACTGGCTGCTTTTCTATTTACAAATGATGACGTGTTTAAGCGTATCAAAGATATCAGCGGTGGTGAACGTGGACGGGTATCCTTGGCAAAATTAATGTTGTCAGAAGCTAATTTATTAATATTGGACGAACCTACGAACCACTTAGATATCATCTCAAAAGAAATTTTAGAAAATGCCATCAATAATTATTCAGGAACTGTTTTATATGTGTCTCATGACCGATATTTTATTAATAAAACCGCTACCCGTATTATGGACTTAAAACAACAGAATTTGATTAATTATATTGGTAACTATGATTATTACTTAGAGAAAAAAGCAGATATGGAACGTATCTATTTGACTGAGAATGACTCCATGCAATCTTCCAGTCAGCAATCTTTAGCATCTAATATCCCAAACGATGCAGACAATAAAATGGATTGGAAGCAACAAAAAGAGGAACAAGCGAAGCTTCGCAAACGTCAAAATGACTTGAAGAAAACCGAAGAAGAAATCAGTATATTAGAACAAAGAGATGAGGAAATTGATCTGCTTCTGACCCAAGAAGAGGTATATACCAATGTATCCAAACTTCTGGAATTGAATAATGAAAAGAAATCGATAGGAAAAAGAATGGAAGAATTACTGGAATTATGGGAAGAATTAGCAGCTGAGTAAAAAAGACTATAAAATGTATTGAAGATTTCGCTTTCTATGAGTCAAAGAGGAAATTTGCATTCCGTATTGATTCATAGAAAGTTATTTTATTGTGTCAAAAAAAACGTCAATCATTAATTAATATTAAACCATAGTACCGGACGAACTGTAAACTCTTCACTGGTTACCAGATAACCATAATCCATCACTGAACCGCTCACTGAAAGGAATGCTGCAGAACTCTGACTATTACCAGGCGAGCGAAGCCAACTGTTACTTTTGAAGCCTTTGAATAAAGAGTCATATTCTTTAACTTCATCCGTACTAAGCAGGAAGATATAATCCTTTGTGTCGTTTCCACCCTCTGTTCCAAATCTTGAATTATTACTGTTTTTTAAGTGTGTAACAATAATATTATCCTGCTCTTTCTTCGAGAATGTCTGACTCATAAATTCCGTATTCAGATACTGACGAAGAGTGCTTCTTTCCCATGTAACATCTTCAAATATATTATGATACGCCCTTCCTGACAGCGCTTCTTTCTTCAATAGTAATACCTGGGACTTATTGATATCCAATATTGTCCACTTACAATCACCTAGTTCAATGACATCTCCAACTTCACTGTTTTTCAAGATCAGTTTATCCATATTAACTTTCTTATCTTCACTGTCCTTATAATCTCCTGCTGCTGCAAATGCATTTCTTGCATTTATATAATTTTCTTCTTTTTCCATATCTAATCCGTTTAAATATTGGCATTCTGTTAATTTATCTTTACTGTCTTTGTATTCGCCCAACTTATCATAGACTTTTATTGCGGAGCTATAAGAACCTGTAAACATAAACATATTTGCTACATAATATTTTGAAATAGGATTTTTTATAACAAAAATAACCGCAAGAAAACAAAATACAACTCCTATTTTTTTCAGCAAGCCTTTTCTAATATTTTTTTTACCTATTTGTGTGCTTAATTGGTCACATTCGAAAGCCATATCATCTGCATCCATGAATCCGCTTATCTTACGAAATTCATCAGCTGCTGTTTTAAACTCTAATGTAGACCCAGCCTTATCTTTTTTATTTTGTGCACCTTCATAAATTGTCTTATTGATTTCTTCCTTGGTTTGTTCAGCGAATTGTTTACATAACTTGAAATATACTTCAGAATCTTTATAGTTAGTCAATTCAGAAAATTTCTTAGCAGTATTCAGATACATATCGACTTTAGCGTGGGTAATCGTCATACATCTAGTACAATTCATCAACTCTATGTATGCTTGATAACTTTGTTCTTTTATCATATCTGAATCAATCCTATTTTCATTTTTCATACTCGAACCCTTTTCCATTTAATAACTATGAATATTTATTATAATAGTTAATCACATTATTTACATAAACTACTGACTTTTTATTAATTATTGACTTATATTCATTAAATTATCAACCAATTGTATATTAGCTCAATTTTGTAAGCTTTGCAATATATTTACAATTATTTATTTTATTTGTATTATTTTTACTCCTTTTCCATTACATCTAAAAATGGGCTATTGTACAGCGAATACTATCGCAGTACAATAACCCATTAGTAACTAGGAAACTCTATATAATTGTTTACAAAACTATTTACAGTCCTTGCTCACTAATATTTTTAATGGTACTCATAATATGCTCATGAGCCAAAGCTTCCGCTTTCTCACCATCTCTTTGCTTAATAGCTTCTAGTAAAGCAGTATGTTCTTTATTCGAATTCGTAGCCCTTGTTTCAGATGCCAATGTAATTTTCCGAAGTCTTTGAACATAATGATGAAAATCCGATAAGACATGATTTAATATCTTGCTGTTAGATGCTTCATAAATCAATTGGTGGAATTTATTATCCAATTCCACTATTTGTTCGTGGTGTTCCTTTTTTGCATGAAACTCTGAAAGATATACGATTTCCTCCAATGCATCAACCTGTTCTTGTGTAATATGTTCACAAGCCCATTTGGCACATAGTCCTTCCAAATAGGAGCGAATAATAAAAATATCATGCATATCTTTTTCAGAAATCCCATTCACATATGCGCCCTTGTTGGGAATAATACTAACTAACCCTTCCAGCTCCAACTGCCTTAAAGCTTCTCTTACCGGAGTACGGCTGACTCCTAGTTCTGTGCCTATGGTATTCTCTTTCAGTTCTTCATTTTGACTGTATTTACCCGATAGTATGTCTTCACGTAATTTATTAAAAACGCGTCCGCGAAGAGAATACTTATCCATTACTTCTTTTTGAACATCATAGTCGTTCAATCAATACGCCTCCTATAATTTTTCAATCGTATCCATTACATAATCAGCAAATGCAGCACTGCTTGCTCCGTTACTTCTACCGGTGATAACCAGTTTCTTTTCTGTAATGGTACAGATATCAAGTGCTTTGATCAATTTATCTGATTCTTGCACATAACCAATGTGGGATAGTAACATAGCACCTGCTCGAATCACACTACATGGATCTGCATAAATGTCTCTTCCTTCATCTACCATTCGAGGTGCAGAACCATGGATAGCTTCAAACATAGCATAACGTTTTCCAATATTAGCACTGCCGGCAGTACCAACACCACCTTGGAATTCAGCAGCTTCATCTGTAATAATATCACCGTAGAGATTAGGAAGAACTACTACCTGGAAGTCTTTTCTTCTCTTCTCATCAATAAGCTTTGCAGTCATAATATCAATATACCAATCATCTGCTGTAATATCCGGATACTCTTTGGAAATTTCCTTAAAGATATCTAAGAATTTACCATCTGTGGTTTTTATGATATTTGCCTTGGTCACCGCAGTAACTCTGGTCTTACCGTTTGCTTTGGCAAATTCAAAAGCAGCCCGGATAATTCTCTCGGTACCTTGTGAAGTTACTACTGTAAAATCAACACCTAAATCATCAGTAACGTTAACACCCTTGCTTCCAACCGCATAAGCACCTTCGGTGTTCTCTCTATAGAATGTCCAGTCAATTCCCTGTTCCGGGATACGTACTGGTCTTACATTTGCAAAAAGATCCAATTCTTTTCTCATGGCAACGTTAGCACTTTCAACATTAGGCCATGGATCTCCTTTTCTAGGCGTTGTTGTAGGTCCTTTTAGAATAACATGGCATTCTTTTAACTCTTCCAATACTGCAGGAGGAATAGCCGCCATCTCTGCTGCCCTTCTCTCAATCGTTAACCCGTCTATGGTTCTAAATTCAATTTTTCCGGCATTTACTTCTTTGGATAATAAATATTCCAATATCCTTTGTGCCTGTGAAGTTATTGCAGGACCAATTCCGTCTCCACCGCAAACACCAATAATAATCTTATCTAAATCCTTGTAATTTAAGAAATCACCCTGCTGCTTCATGGCATCTACTCTTATTAACTGTTCCTCTAATAACTTTCCAAACTTTTCCTTTGCCGCTTCAATTCTCTCTTTAAACATAAGTGCCTCCATAATTGTTATTTTATCTATCAAATAAGTCTCTTATGAATTGTACTTCATATTGCTAGTTAAAATCAACCATATTTAAGTCATTTTTTACTTTATCTATGATTTCTATTAATTCATCATCCGTTATAACCGTTACACGGCCAGTTTCATATTCAGCATCAACCCAGTCCTTTACACGAATTACGATTGGATTTGACTTATTCACAGCTTTGTCTCCAGACAATTGGAAGAAGCTGTTTATCCAATGTGCAATTCCTGCCAGACCGGAAGTATTGGAAACGGAAACTAATGCAGGTCTGTTTAAGAACTTGCCGGTATCAAAGATATTATAAATCTCTTCATTCTTTAATAAGCCATCTGCATGAATGCCTGCACGGGTTACATTAAAGTTTTTACCAACAAATGGGGTTCTATGTGGAATCTTATAACCCATCTCTTTGGTAAAATAATCAGCTAATTCAGTAATAACCGTTGTATCCATACCATCTAAGGAACCTTTTAATTGTGCATACTCAAATACCATTGCTTCCAATGGTGTATTACCTGTTCTCTCACCGATTCCAAATAAGGAACAATTTACGCCAGATGCACCATAAAGCCATGCTGTGGTTGAATTAACTACCGCTTTATAGAAATCATTGTGTCCATGCCATTCTAGCATATTGGAAGGAACACTTCCATGAGTAATTAAGCCATATATAATTCCTTGCACAGAACGTGGAATTACTGCACCAGAGAAATTTACCCCATAGCCCATGGTATCGCAGGCACGTATCTTTACCGGGATTCCATATTCTTCTCCCAATTTCATCAGTTCTAAACAGAATGGAATGACAAAGCCATGAATATCGGAACGTGTAATATCTTCTAAATGACAGCGTGGAGCAACTCCCGTCTCCAAGCATTCCCGTACAACGCTCAAATAATGATTCATAGCTTCGCTTCTTGTCATCTTCATCTTATAGAAGATATGATAATCAGAACAACTTACTAATATACCGGTTTCTTTCATTCCGATATCCTTAACTAGCTCAAAGTCTTTCTTACTGGCACGAATCCAAGAAGTTACCTCTGGAAATTGATAACCTCTTTCCATACATTTATAAACGGCATCTCTGTCCTTCTTACTATACAAGAAGAATTCACTTTGTCTGATAATACCCTTTGGACCACCAAGACGATGCAAATAATCAAATATTGTTACAATTTGTTCGGTTGTATAAGGAGCTCTTGACTGTTGCCCGTCTCTGAACGTAGTATCCGTAATCCAGATATCATCCGGGAAATTATGTGGTACTATTCTATCATTAAATGCAATCTTTGGCACCTCATCATATGGGAATAAATTACGAAACACATTTGGTTCCTGAACATCAACTAAAGGATACAGATGTTCTTCAAGTTGAAGCAGGTTATTATGGTGATTAATAAATACTTTTCTGTTTTCCATTTCTTTCTCCTCTCACACAAGGTTAACTCAACCGTATTTTTTTGTTTTATTGTATACAATTATACCGTCAAAGTCAAGTTGTTTTTTGTATTCAATTTTAATAATTGTTTTGTAATTATTATACATTTTTTCATTTCCAGCATGACCCATAAATTTATAAAATTACTTTATTTTTTCTATTTATTGTTATATAATTGCCTTATAGTTTCAATCTACATAATCAATATACAATATGAAACCACGAGCATCAAGCTTCTTAAGATAGCTCGGGTTTGTGGGCATGTTCAGGTGCTTCCAGACAAGTTTGGAGCCCTTCACCTTGTTGCCTGCATACAAATGCCTTCGCGTAAATAAAATAGCCTGCACCTGTAGGCGGATTGGAGTTACTATGACAAAGAAAAAACTTGTAATTGCACTTGGCCGAAATGCATTCGGCGAGACTTTTCCACAACAAAGGGTTGCCGTTAAGAATGCTGCGAAAGCAATTGCTGATTTGATAGAAGAAGATTATCAGATTACGATTACACACAGCAATGGACCACAGATTGGAATGTTTCATACTGCTATGACAGAATTCAGCCGTCTAGATCCCAGATATACTGTTGCACCAATGTCTGTTTGTGGAGCTTTAAGTCAGGGATATATAGGATATGATTTACAGAATGTGATACGTACAGAATTACTAAACCGTGGTATTTTTAAGCCGGTATCTACGATAATTACACAAGTTCGTGTAGATCCTTTTGATAAGGCCTTTAGTCACCCTACCAAGATTATTGGGCGTTATATGACAGAAGAAGAAAGTGAATTTGAGAAAAAGAAAGGTAACTATGTAGCCTATGAAGAAGGCAAAGGTTATCGAAGGATTGTTGCTTCACCAAAACCGCTTGAAATTTATGAAATCGATGCAATTAAGGCATTACTTGATGCAAACCAGATAGTTATCGCAGCAGGCGGTGGTGGTATTCCTGTATTAGAACAAGGCACTAATTTAAAAGGTGCCAGTGCGGTAATTGAGAAGGATTATACCAGTGAATTACTTGCTGAACAATTGGATGCAGATGTCCTCCTATTCCTTACTGCTGTTGATAAGGTATCCATCCATTATGGCACTCCCAAGGAACAAGTATTGGATACAGTAAGTCTTGAGGATGCTAAAGAATTCATGGAACTTGGATATTTCAAAACCGGGTCTATGCTTCCAAAGATTGAATCTGCAATCAAATTCTTAACTGCTTCACCTAATAGACAGTGTATCATAACCCACATCGACAAAGCAAAAGAAGCACTCCATGGAAAAACTGGAACAAGATTTATTTTATAAATATAAAAACTTCAACGCCATGGCTGTCCGATCCTTCATAAGGAAATGGATAGCCTTTTTTATTTATTAGAAAAATCACTTTTTTACATGAAAAATACAGTTGTATCATTATGAACTCCCATGCATATCATAGCTATTATGTAAAAGCGAGGTCTTATTATTGTGTGGAATCGCAGGCTTTTCTAGTTTTCATGAAAATTACACCATGCATTCTCCTAAGTGGCAAACTATTTTAAATCAAATGAAATGCAAAATGCACCATCGCGGTCCTGATGATAGCGGTATTTTCCTTTCGAATCAAGTTGGTTTTTCACATGCTAGGCTTTCAATTATAGATCTTGAAAATGGGCAGCAACCAATGAGTAGAAGTATCGGTGAACGAAGCTATACCATTATTTACAATGGCGAGATTTATAATACCAAAGAATTACGGGATGATTTAAAGATAAAAGGATGGCACTTTAATACAAGCAGTGATACTGAAGTAATCTTAGTAGGATTTATGGAATATGGTGCTGAATTTGTAAAGCAGTTAAATGGCATCTTTGCTTATGCTATTTGGGATGATAATCAAAAGGGTCTCTATATCTTCCGTGATCGTCTTGGCGTGAAACCATTGTTTTATACGATACATGATTCTGCAATTGTATTTGGTTCTGAACTAAAAGTATTATTTGAATATCCTGGTGTAAAAGCTCAAATCGACCGAAATGGACTATGTGAAATATTTGGATTGGGACCAGCAAAAACATACGGTAGTGGAGTCTTTATGAACTGTCTTGAAGTTCTGCCTGGTGAATATATTGTTTATAAAAATGATAAAATACAACAGGTCCCATATTGGAAACTTAATAGTAATCCACACATGGATTCTTATGAAGAAACCATTGAAAAAACGGCTTTTCTGGTAAGAGACTCTATAACAAGACAAATGGTATCGGATGTCCCTATCTGTACCTTCCTTTCCGGTGGACTTGACAGTAGCATCATTACTGCCATATGTGCTAACGAACTGTCAAAGCAAGGAGAACAACTTAACACCTTTTCATTTGATTTCAAAGAAAATGATAGGTATTTTAAAGAAAATGCTTTTCAACCCTCTAGCGATAGACCTTATGTCGAAAAAATGGTGGACCATTTTAATACCCATCATACTTATTTAGAATGTGATCATATGTTACTAGCAGATTATTTATATAAAGTAGTAGATGCCAGAGATCTGCCTGGCATGGCGGATGTTGAATCTTCTCTCCTATACTTTTGCTCTGAAGTCAAAAAACACAATAAAGTAGCCCTAACCGGCGAATGTGCAGACGAAATCTTTGGTGGTTATCCATGGTTCCATAATAAGGAATCTTTTGATGCACGTAGTTTTCCATGGTCAATTAATCTCCAACCACGAAAGCAGCTTCTGCTAGAGGATGTATTGGAAGAAATTAATCTAGAGCGATATGTATCTGAAACCTATGAACGCTCTATAAATGAAACACCCCGTTTGGAAAATGAAAACACCTTGGAAGCACGCCGTAGAGAAATCTCTTATTTGAATATAAAATGGTTTATGGTTACATTATTAGATCGTATGGACAGGAGTAGCATGTATTCTGGACTTGAGGCTAGAGTCCCCTTAGCAGATCATAGAATATTAGAATACGTATGGAACATTCCATGGGATATGAAATGCAGAGATGGAGTTGTAAAACATCTGTTAAGAGAGTCAGCAAAGGGAATGCTTCCTCCAGAAATTCTTTATCGTAAAAAAAGCCCTTATCCCAAAACATACCATCCTCAATATGAAAAAATATTAGGTGATCGGCTTCTTGCTATATTAGAAAATAGTTCTTCTCCTATCAATCAACTAATTGATATTCATAAAGTTAAAAACTTTATCAATACTCCATCAGACTATGGAAAACCTTGGTATGGGCAGCTTATGGCAGGACCACAGCTACTTGCCTATATGTTACAGGTAAATTATTGGTTACAAAAATATAATGTTGAAATTCTTATCTAACTTTCATTCTGGATTGTTTTTAAAAATGTGGGCTTTTTCAGTAGCATTTTCTGAAAAAGCCCACATTTTAAAACAATCCAAAAGTTTGATTTACATTTTGTATGAATATGATTCCATTTCCTGGCTCATCTATGTTAAGTTCTTTCCTTATTGAAGTTACAATTGCATCTGTACTCTTCTCTTCGGATAATATCAATACAATTTCTTTTTCCGGTTCGATCGGCATAGAGAATAGTATATTGGTTTCATGAATACCAGAACCTCTACCATTCATGATTGTTCCCCCTCTGGCACCTGCTGCTGTTGCCGCTTCAATGGCAGTTTCTGCTTTACCCTTATCAACGATAGTGTAAATAGCCTGATACATAGTGTTTTCCTCTCCTTTGCTCTCTTGCATTTTGCTTTCAATATATCTGCTTGAGCCAACTAACTTTAAAACTGACAGACTAAAAGCAATTCCATGATTCGGTTTCTTAAAATGAAATTCATTGTTTAAACTATTCAGAACGCTGTTTGCTTTTGCTTGCTCTGCAATCATAAAAACAATTTCTTTTCTTTCATCCGTTAAGTCCAAAAATTCAAGAAGTTTATTCTTTACGGTACCTCTTCCCAAGAATATGGTTCCACCCTGAATACCATTATGTTTTGCAACTTTCAGAACTTTACTTCCTATCCCAGAATGTACGATTACGTAGATTATTTCCAATGCTGTTTTAACCGAATAGTCATCCATTGTTCTCCAATCCTCCTTTTCCTGACTTTAATTTGTAAATGAAGCCAAGGATTTGTAATGTAATCAAGGGTGTTAGTGCTACCATTGCAATAATGCCAAAACCATCGATTAATACATCTGCTCCGTCAATTGCTTCGGCTGCCCCTTGAGCAAATGATAAAATAAAGGTTGCGGTCATCGGTCCGGAAGCTACTCCTCCTGAATCGAATGCAATACCGACAAATAATTTTGGAACTACATAAGTTAATGCTATAGAAATTATATATCCAATAAGTAGATAATGCCATAGTTTAATATTCGGTACTAATATTCGTAGAATAGAAAGGGCAACAGAAAATCCTACACCTATGGATAATGCCAAAAGAACAACTTTCCTTTTTACATAACCACTGGTTACATCTTCTATCTGATCTGTAAGTACATGAACAGCTGGTTCGGCCAAAATAGTAACCAAACCTAGTATAAAACCTACAAGAATAATCGGTACCTTATTCTCAAAAGATGCCAGTTGATATCCGACAAATCTGCCAACATCCATAAAACCAGCATTTACTCCAACAAGAAATAAAACCAGCCCGACAAATGTATATAAAAAACCTTTTAGAATTTTTCGAAGGGCTTTAAAAGTCAAATGGAAAGATTTCTTTTGAAAAATCAATAATAAAATCATAATTGGTATTAATGCCAGTAGTACTTCTCCAGATATTATGGGAATTTCATGAATAAATGGTGCGAATATAGATTTTGATTGTAAATGAATTGATTCCAGATTACTGGATATTATATCTGATTTTGATATGATACTCATCATTAAAACAGAAATAATTGCACCAGTTGAGGTTATTGCAACTAATCCAAAACTATCCTTTTCAGAAGCTTTACTATCCTTCTTCAATGCAGATGTACCTGTAGCAAGAGCTAAAATAAATGGAACCGTCAGCGCTCCGGTGGTAGCTCCTGATGCATCAAATGATATCGCTAAAAATTCTTGAGAGGTAAATATAGAAAGTATAAATATAAAAACATAAAGAACGGTAAGCATTTTATATAAGGGAATATTATAAACTATTCGAATTAATCCTGTAGTAAGCATAATTGCTATACCAAGAGATACAATAAGTAAAATCGACATCTTAGGGATTAAACCAGAGGTAACAAAATCAACTTGATCAGCAAGAATTTGCAGATCCGGCTCAGCTACAGATATAAAAAAGCCAAGAACAATACCAAGGGTTGCAACTACCCATACCTTGTTTGTCTTAGCAATACTTGCTCCCATTAAATTACCAAGTGGAGTAATCCCAATATCAACACCAAACAAAAATACAGATAATCCAATAATAATTAACAACGCTCCAAAAAGAAATCTCCATATCACATAACTTTCCATCGGGGTTACCGTAAAATTAAGTAGTAATACAATAATTGTAATGGGTAAAACGGAGTATAAAACCTCCTTAACTTTATCTGTTATTACACTCAAATAACACTCACTTCCTTTCTTTTTTATATTAAAATAATAGCAAACATAGCTTAAATAGGCAACATAAAAAACAATACGGAATACAACAAACTTCCGTATTGTTTTTACAGCGTCCTACTACAATCTTATAAACTAGCCATTGTTTTATAGATTTCATAACGCTCTTTTGCGTTTTCTTCCGCTTTAACAAATAATTCTTCCGCATCCTCTGGGAACAATTTTGCTAATGAACTGTATCGTACCTGACCCATGATGAATTCTCTAAAGCTTTCCTTTGGTTCTTTGGAGTCCAAAATAAATGGATTCTTATTTTCCTTCTTCAAATCTGGATTATAGCGGTACAAATGCCAATAACCTGCATTGACAGCTTTCTTAATGGTTGCCATACTTCGGCCCATTCCTTCTCTAATACCATGGCTAATACATGGTGCATAGGCTATGATAAGAGAAGGTCCTTTATAATTCTCCGCCTCCCTGATTGCCTTAATTAACTGGTTATTATCTGCATTGATACCTACCTGGGCAACATAAACATTACCATAGGTCATCATCATTCTACCTAAATCCTTTTTACCAGACCGCTTGCCTGATGAGGCGAATTTTGCAATCGCTGCAGTTGGAGTAGATTTTGAAGCCTGCCCTCCTGTATTAGAATAGATTTCAGTATCAAATACAAGTACATTGATATCTTCACCAGAAGACATAACCTGGTCTAAACCGGAATAACCAATGTCATATGCCCAACCATCACCGCCAACAATCCAATGGGATCTCTTTGTCAGATAATCACTTCGGTCTTTAATCTCATTCATAAGATGCATAATATTGTTTTCCGAACAGCTAAAATCGGATAGTTTTTTCATAACTTTTGCACTGACCTGTTTAGAAATTTCCCCATCTTCCTTATACTGAATCCAGTCTTCAAAGATCTCTTTAAGTTCTGTTTCAATATCCATGTCAATTAACTGTTTCATACAATCTTCTATTTTATTTCTCATTTGCTTTACACCAAGATACATACCAAAACCATATTCGGCATTATCTTCAAATAATGAATTAGCCCATGCTGGTCCCTTGCCTTCCTTTGTTGTAGTATAGGCAGTACTTGGTGCGGACGCTGCCCAGATGGAAGAGCATCCGGTAGCATTTGCTATCATCATTCTTTCTCCAAACATCTGCGTTACCAATTTAATATATGGTGTTTCACCACATCCTGCACAGGCTCCAGAGAATTCCATGAGTGGTTTCTTAAATTGACTATCTTTAAAAGAATTTCCAGATGCCAAATTACTCTTGTATCCGACTTCTGTTAATGCAAACTTCCAATTGTTCACTTCATTTTCAACCAGCGTCTCAAGAGGCTGCATAATTAATGCTTTTCCTTTTGCTGGACAGATGTCGGCACAGTTGCCACAACCAGTACAATCCATTGGGCTAATCTGTATTTTGTAATGCAATTCTTCAAATCCTTTTCCAATTGCTTTCTTTGTAACAAAAGACGCCGGTGCTTTTTTCAAATCCTCATCATCAAGTAGAAATGGCCGAATTACAGCATGAGGACAAATATAGGCACATTGGTTACACTGAATACATCTCTCGACAATCCATTCGGGTACATTCACTGCTATGCCGCGTTTCTCGTAAGCCGTGGAACCGCTTGGAAAAGTACCGTCTTCTCTTCCACTAAAAGCACTCACCGGTAACAAATGGCCTTTTTGTTCTTGCATTGGACGCATGATATTTCTCACAAATTCCGGTTCTTTTACATTGCCATCGTCATCTTCATCCTGACTATTCTTCCATTCCTGTGGTACCTGCACTTCGTGGATATTCTGAACACCCTGGTCTACTGCAGCGTGATTCATTTTAACAACCTGCTCCCCTTTTTTGGAATAAGAATTCGAAGCAGCTTTTTTAAGTTCGCTTATAAATACATCTTCCGGTATGATATTTATTAGTTTGAAAAAGGCACCCTGCATAACCATATTGATACGGTTCCCTAAACCTATCTCTTCCGCAATTTTTACTGCATTGATTGTATAAAATCTTATATTCTTCTCAGCAATTTCCCTTTTTAACTTTGCCGGTAATTTTTCTCCTAGTTCTTCCTCTGTCCATTGACAATTTAGAACAAAGATACCACCAGGTTTTAAATCTCCAACCATATCATATTTATTTACATAAGATTGGTTATGGCAGGCTACATAATCTGCATGATCTACTAAATACGTTGCACGAATCGGAGTTTCACCAAATCTCAAATGCGAAACTGTAATACCACCAGATTTTTTCGAATCATAGTCAAAATAAGCCTGTACATTAAGATTGGTTTGACTTCCGATAATTTTAATGGCCTGTTTATTTGCTCCAATCGTTCCGTCAGACCCAAGACCCCAAATTTTACAAGATATCCGGTCTTTTGGTTCCATTGATACTTTTTCTTTATTTTTCAGCGAAGTATTTGTTACATCATCATTGATACTGATGGTAAATTGATCTTTTGAGTTCTGTAATTTTAGATTCTCATAAACGGCCTCGATATCATTCGGTGTTGTATCTTTTGAACCCAATCCGTAACGTCCCCCAATAATAACAGGGGCATTTGCAATTTTTTTATAACAACCGCATACATCCAGATATAAAGGTTCACCAATTGCACCGGGTTCCTTTGTTCTATCTAACACTGCAATTTTTTTCACAGTTTTCGGTATTACCGACAGAAAATGTTCTGCAGAAAATGGTCGATAGAGATGCACTTTCACAAGTCCATATTTTTCTCCCTTATCATTATAATAATCGATCGTTTCTTCTATGGTCTGAGTCACAGAACCCATTGCAATAATGATATATTCTGCATCGGCTGCCCCATAATAATCAAAAAGTCCATAATGTCTTCCCGTCAGTTCACCCATTTTTGTTAAGTAAGATTCTACGATTGGTATCAGGTTAGTATAAAAAGGATTACTGGCCTCTCTAGACTGAAAATAGATATCCGGGTTTTGTGCTGTTCCTCGGATTACCGGATGATTCGGTGATAATGACCTGCTTCTAAATTCCTCCAATGCCTTTAGGTCAAGCAAACTTGCATAATCCTCATATTCCAGAGCCTCAACCTTCTGGATTTCATGAGAAGTTCGAAATCCGTCAAAGAAATGTACAAATGGTAATCTACCTTTCACAGCTGCTAAATGTGCAATCGGTGAGAGATCCATAACCTCCTGTACAGATCCAGAAGCCAGTAATGCACATCCAGTCTGCCTGGTTGCCATTACATCCTGGTGATCACCAAAAATACTGAGTGCCTGTGCAGCAAGTGCCCTAGCACTCACATGAAAAACTCCCGGAAGCAGTTCTCCGGATGTCTTATACATATTTGGAATCATCAATAATAATCCCTGTGAAGCAGTGAATGTGGTTGTAAGTGCTCCGGCCTGAAGTGATCCGTGAAATGTACCGGAAGCCCCAGCTTCTGATTGCATTTCTACTACACTTACTGTTTGACCAAAAATATTCTTGCGGCCTTTTGCAGCCCATTCATCTACAACTTCAGCCATCGTTGAGGATGGCGTAATAGGATAAATTGCTGCTACATCCGTATATGCATAAGCCGCATAAGCAGCAGCTGTATTTCCGTCTACGGTCATTTGAATTTTTGACATAATTCCCTCCATTCTACCGCCGATGGCGGCATTACTCTATAATTGACTCCCGTTATCAACCCAATTTTTAGCCTTTTCTACTTCATAATCAGACGGTATATTAATCTGGCTGGTATCCGTGATTTGTTCGGAATTTGCCCATGCCGCTGTTCCCTCGCAATTGGTGGAATCAATTCTTCCAAGTCTTTTGTTGTCTAAACCATTTAATGTATCTTTTTGAAACTGCATCTATCAAAACCTCCTTCCATTATTCTAGTTTACTGGATACTTACTTAATCCGTTCTCTAATTCCATAGAAAAAATTTAGAATTATAGATGTTAATAAATTCTCCATAATTATAGTAATTATTCAAATGAAATCTATTTTAGAAGTATGAATTTATTAATAAGTCACATGGTAAAATATCCATTTATAGTTGAAATGGTAAAAGTATCGGCTGGAAAATTACAAGAAATGAAAATTAAATTTTAATAAACCCTCCACTATACCACCAATGTTTGTCTTGGTGGTATTCTGACTTTTGTAGAAAATATAAGGAGGTATTCGTATGGAAAATGTAATTACAGTTGAGCAGCTATCAAAATCTTATGGTAAACTGCTTGCAGTAAACAACGTGAGTTTATCCGTAAAGCCTGGAATGGTATTTGGCTTACTAGGAGCCAATGGTGCAGGGAAAAGCACTTTACTTGAATGTATCTTAGGTACTAAAAAAATGGATGGTGGAAAAGTTTCTATTTTAGGAATGAATCCTCAGACAGAACGTAAAAATCTGTTTGAAAAAGTGGGAGTTCAATTTCAAGAAGCCAATTATCAAGAGCTGATTACTGTATCAGAACTTTGTGAAGTTACAGCATCATTATATCGAGAGGCTGCAGATTATCACGACTTACTTGAAAGGTTTGGGATTTCTGACAAACTCAAAAGTACCGTAAAAGAATTATCAGGTGGACAAAGGCAACGTTTATTTATCGTTCTTGCCCTTATTCCAAACCCAGAAGTGGTTTTTTTAGACGAGCTGACAACTGGTCTTGATGCAAGAGCACGCAGAGATGTTTGGAAAATCCTTTCTAACTTGAAGTCAAAAGGCTTGACTATACTTTTGACTTCTCACTTCATGGATGAGGTTGAGGCCTTATGCGACTGTATTTGTATCTTGAAACAAGGAAATATTGTTTTTTACGGTACGGTATCGGAAGCGATTAGTGCAAGTCCATATGAAAAATTCGAAGATGCTTATCTTTGGTTTACTGACGAGGAGGATCAAAATCATGAAAACATTCAAAACTATGCTTAAAACAGAGTTAAAACTTTCTTTACGAGGAATGGATATGTTTATATTTGCTATCTGTGTGCCTCTGATCGTGTTAATCATTCTGGGAATCATTTATGGAAACAAACCTGCGTTTGATGGAGCAGAATATACCTTTTTAGAACAGTCTTTTGGAGCACTTGCAACAATTTCAATCTGTGCAGGGGGCGTTATGGGGTTACCGCTCGTTGTATCAGATTATCGCAGCAAAAAAATATTAAAGCGTTTTAAGGTAACTCCAGTTAGCCCTTCCAAGATTTTATCAGTGCAAGTGGCTATCTACACCTTATATTCTGTGGTATCACTTTTGCTACTGTACATCATTGCAACACTTTTCTTTGGATTTCAGCTAAGAGGAAGCGTTCCATATTTTATTATCGGGTATATTTTAGTAATCTTATCAATGTTCAGTATTGGGCTAATGGTAGGTGGCATAGCACCAAATACTAAAATTGCAGGTGTGATTGCAAGCGTATTATATTTTCCCATGTTGATATTTTCGGGAGCAACATTACCATATGAGGTCATGCCTGTGACTCTTCAAAAAGTTGCAGATATTCTACCTCTAACGCAAGGGATTAAGTTATTAAAGGCTGCTTCATTAGGATTAGTTATTGATAGTGTTCTTGTGCCTATTATCGTAATGTTTACCCTTGCTGTTATTTGCATTGCCATCTCTCTTAAATTCTTCAAATGGGAGTAAATTTATTGTTCAAAGTAGATATTCACATTGTTAGTGGGTGTTAAACACCCACTGACAAGCAAGTCCATTCCTAATGAATTAATTTTATTTTAATACTTGACTCTCCCCTAGCAGGAGCGTATATATTAACTTAGAAGCATATTGGAATATATAAACACAAGTACTGAATAAGACAATCATTCTTTCGTAAAATTTTACAATACGACGACATTCTATTATAAAATTTTGTATTAACAGGGGGTAAAAATGTTCAGAATCGGAGAATTTTCTAAGTTGTGTAAAACATCCATTAAAACACTACGGTATTATGATGAGGTGTATTTATTAAAACCAGAATATATTGACCAAGAAACCAATTATCGTTTTTATACAACCGATCAACTGGTTCAGTATCATCTGATTCAATCTTATCGCCAGATTGGATTATCTATAGATGAAATTAAGCTAATACTGCTGGGCAGGAACGAAGAAAGCATATTGGAAAGCAGAAAACAAGAGCTGTTATCTTTGCAGAAAACAATTACGGAACAACTCCTTAGAATTAAGTTCATGGAGTCAGGTGCTGATGATGAGAAATATATGAATTATCATGCTGTTATCAAAGAATTACCAAACTGTATTGTCTATTCCAAGAAGTTAATCCTCCCTGATTATGATTCTTATTTTAATATAATTCCGGCTATTGGAGAGTCTGTGATGCAACTGAATCCAGATATGAAATGCACTACTCCAGAATACTGTTTTACTATCTATCCAGATGGTGAATACCGCGAAACGAATATAAACATTGAATTCTGCGAAGCTGTAGATAGAATGGGAGTATGTCCGGAGGGTGTAGAATTTAAGAAAATTGAAAGTATCACTGCGGTTTCTGTAATGCATAAAGGGCCGTATCATACATTAAATCTTGCTTATGCCTATGTATTTAAGTGGATTGAAAACAACGATTATATAGTAATTGATAGTCCTCGAGAATCCTATATTGACGGCGTCTGGAATAAAGAAAGTGAAGAAGAATGGCTAACCGAACTGCAAATACCGGTTATCAAAAAGACGAATGAGAAGGAGCGGAAAAATGTCTGATATAATAATCAAAGGACTTACGCAAAATAATTTAAAAAATATAAGTATAAAAATCCCAAAAGAAAAAATAGTTGTATTTACCGGTGTTTCCGGTTCCGGCAAATCAAGCATTGTGTTTGATACCATAGCTGCCGAATCCCAACGTCAGATCAATGAAACTTATACCGCTTTTATTCGCGGAAGGTTACCGAAATTCGAAAAACCACAGGCAGAACTAATTGACAACCTTACTGCCTCCGTCATAGTGGATCAGACTCCTTTAGGGGGAAATATACGTTCAACGGTTGGTACTATTTCCGACTTATATACAATCTTACGGCTACTCTTCTCCAGGATAGGTACACCTTATGTAGGAACGTCCTCCTATTTCTCCTTCAATGATCCAAATGGCATGTGTAAAGAATGTGCCGGAATTGGAAAAGTAACCACCATTGATTTGGAATCCATCTTGGATAAATCCAAATCTTTAAATCAAAGCTTTTTGGCAGACAGTATGTTTAAACCAGGCAGCTGGTATTGGGAACAATATGCAAATTCTGGCCTGTTTGATTTAGACAAACCGATTTGTGACTATACAACAGAGGAATATAATCTGCTGATGTATGGTTCCAGAGATCGTTTTGGAGAAAGGGAAAATTCAAAGGTTCAGGGTTTAATTAATCAATATACCAGGCTCTACTTAAAAAGAGATATCACCTCCATGAGTTCTCTTACGCAAAAGAAGTCAGCGAATCTCCTAAAAGAAAAAGAATGCCCGGAATGTCATGGGTTGCGGTTGAATCAGGCCGCATTAGACTGTAAAATAAAAGGCTATTCCATCGCTGACCTGTGTGAAATGGAATTTTCAGATTTAAAAGAATTCCTTGCAACCATCGATGACAAACGTGCTCAAACCATGGTACATTCTCTGATAGAATCTTTAGACCGAATGATTGAGATTGGGTTACCTTATCTTCACATGAATAGGGAATCCTCCACCATGTCCGGCGGAGAAGCACAAAGACTAAAACTGGTTCGTTATATGGGAAGCAGCCTTACCGGTATGACCTATATTTTTGATGAACCCAGCACTGGGCTTCATCCAAGAGATGTTAATCGAATGAACCAGTTGTTAATAAAGCTTCGTGATAAAGGGAATACTGTCCTGGTTGTAGAACATGATAAGGATGTTATCTCCATCGCAGATGAAATTATTGATGTAGGCCCACTGGCTGGAAAACGCGGCGGAAATATTGTATTTCAGGGGAGTTATGAAAATTTAGAAATAACCGATACCTTAACAGCGAAGGCATTACGACAATCTCTAACAATAAAAGAAGCCTTCCGAAAAGCAAAAGGATATCTACCGGTTCGAAATGCCTCCTTATATAATTTGAAAAACGTGGATATTGACATTCCAACCGGTATCATTACAGTCGTTACCGGTGTCGCAGGCTCTGGAAAAAGCACCTTAATCAGTGAAGTATTTGCAAAACAATATGAAAAAGATGTAGTTATTGTAGATCAAAGTCCGGTAACTGCCTCAAGTCGTTCCATGCCAGCAACTTTTTTGGGTATGTTTGATGACATCAGGAAGTTATTTGCTGAAGCTAATTCTGTCGATGCTGGCTTATTCAGCTTCAATTCAACAGGTGCCTGCCCTGCATGCGAAGGAAAAGGTGTAATTGTCACAGAACTGGTATTCATGGATCCTGTTATTACAGACTGTGAAGAATGTCAGGGTACAAGATATAATAAGGAAACATTATCTTATCAATATAAGGGTAAAAATATCGTAGAAGTTCTTTCTATGGCTGTAGAAGAAGCTATAGAATTCTTCCCGGATGGAAAGATACACAAAATGTTGAAATGCATGCAGGAAGTTGGTCTTTCGTATATGACTTTGGGGCAACCGCTTAGTACCTTATCCGGTGGTGAGCGACAAAGAATTAAACTAGCAAAATATCTAGATAAGAAAGGAAATATCTATATTCTGGATGAACCGACCACCGGACTTCATATGTCAGATGTTGAAAAACTGCTGGAATTATTTGAAAGAATGGTTGCGAAAGGTAATACCATAATCATTATAGAACATAACATTGACGTTATGAAACGTGCAGACTGGATTATCGATGTGGGTCCGGACGGTGGAAAGCACGGTGGAGAAATTGTATTCCAAGGAACACCAAAAGATATGGTGGAAAAAGGTAATACGATTACCTCTAAATATTTGAGAAAAGATTGTCTTTTATAAATACAATAGACAAATTCAAATAGAAGCCGGATTCATGTCATCATCTCGGCTTCTATTTCAATTTATTCCAATTAGAATTTACTTTCTGTGGTTCTACAGATTTTTGAGGCTAACATACTATTGTATTTTTTTGTAAGTAATTATACAATATATATAAAATTATACTATTTTTTGTAAATAAAATCTAGGAGGTACGATATGACTAAATTTAAGAATGTTTATATGTTAGTAATTTTACTAGGATCGTTATTTTTCAGTTCTAAACAAGTAAGTGCAGCTAAAACACATTATGAGGTAGAGCCTATGATACAATTGCTCAGTCTGAAGAAATATCCAGAAATGCACAAACAGCTGCACAGATTGCTGCCCGCGACTTAAGTGGTATAAATGGAGTTAGTGGGTCCTTGAAAAGTAATATTGATGTTGATTGGTATAAAGTGGTGTTATACAGTAATCAAGATAATATCTGGGATTTTGCTTTTACAAACACTACTTCAGGTAGTGCAAAACTTGAAGTATACGATAGTAATGAGCAATTAGTTGGTAATAATACTTTCGATTATGCGCTAAATACAACAGATAGAGTATTTCGCGTTAAAGTTCCTACTACAGCCGTTTATTATTTAAAAATTTCAAATATTTCATCAGAATCATCTATTTTTTATGGATTTTCGATAGGAAGTCCCATATATCTTCTATCATCTTATACAGAAAATTTTCCCAGCATAACCTTAAATGCAAATAATTCTTGGCAAAGTTTTATAAGATTAAATAATACTACTACAATTCCACGAGATGCTATTGCATATGAAGTGGTATTAAGCGGCGGAACGATGTCCAGTACATCCTCAAGAGAAATAAGATGCAACTCAAATAGTACCTGGCAAGTAACATCAATGACTCCTTGGAGTCGCTCATTACCTGTAACTACTACATATAATGTAAGACAAGCATGGGAAGTTAGATATAATGCAAAAAGTAAAGCAACAACATTTTCACCCAAAATCACCTTTAATTATGTTTATCCAAGAATGCCAATGGATGAACAATTCTAAAGTTTATAAAACTATTATATGAATCCACGACAGGAGTTGATGTTAAATTGGATATAAGAACAAAGACATTAATGTACTTAAATACATTAAATAATAGACAAAATACCAATGATAATAAGAAATTGGACAAAGCAGGTTATACTAAGCCTATTTTTAAGCGTGATGCAGCTGAATTTTCTGATTTAGGAATGCAGCTTGTAAAACAAAAAAGTACAGTTTCCGAAGCTGAAAAAATAAAAAATAGAGAAAGAATTGATTTTGCAGATGGTACAGTAACCTTTGATCATCAAACCAGAATCTTTCGCTTACCTGATGGTAGTGAAATATCTGCTATTGATGTAGCTACATCTGTAGATCATAGTAAAGTAACTAATCTTAAAGTGGATGATAATAAACTAATCCTTAAACAAGGTGCATACTATAATTTTACTGATAAAAGAGGCTATACCAGTATGTACAGTTCTTCTAAAGTCTTCGGTAGCAATTCTTTTGTAGATAATTGTTTAAATAGTGAGATTCAACTACCTACAGAGACAATGAGAACGGAACATATTTTAGGTGCACTAATGGAATATAAATCACCAGTTGGCGCATATCTATATCATTCACATGAAGATGTTAAAGATTTATTAGAACACTTAGGATTTAAACCCGGAAAAATAGAAATAGGTATCGAAGGTAGTTTTAAGAGTACATATTTTTTTACCCATGACGGAGAATTATTTGCAGAGTATGAATCAGAAGCAAGAATAAGATCAATCAATTCCAAAAACCATTTCAATTGTGGCGTACCATCTGGTTCCATATGGAGAATAGACGGAAAAGAGTATTCTATGGATGAAAAGGGATATTTTCAAATCCCTTCCGGAATTATGTGTGTACCAGGCGAAATGGAATTGGTTGACAGCAAAGGGAATCCAGTAAAAATTAAAAATTCACAAGTATAAATGTGCTATGCACCTTGGGACTATATTATATCTTAATTTTAGAAGAAATAATACGGCTTTATAAATCCGTATTATTTCTCTAAATTATACTCACAAAATTCATTACTTCTCCAAAAGCAAGATACTATTATCTATAAAAATTATATATCCATTAGGCTCAATCGTGCATCCTTCCATCCCCTGCTGCAACAATACTTTTCTATCTGGATGAAGTTCTATTTTATTGCTTGTTTTACTCACATTAAGATATATAGATAAATTTCCTTTCTTGCCAATTCTGGAAAATGCAAAAAGGCCTTTGTTTCCTTCGGAAACTTTCATCACAAATTCTGAATGAAAATCTGTATACTGTTTACGAATTGATAGGATTCCTTGTACAAATTCAGTTTGATCATTCTTAGAAGATTCCCATATCATTGGACTTCTGTATTCATTTTCTTTTATACCTGAAATACCCTTTTCATCCCCATAGAATATGCTGGGTACTCCCGGAGATAATAGAAGAAAAATCACTGCCAACTTCCAGCGTTGTATATCATTGTTACATAAGGATAAAAACCGCGGTACATCATGACTGTCAAGTAAGTTTAATTGTCCTAAAGTGACGTTGGTGGGATAGCGTAGCTGCATCTGGGTAATTCGTTCAATGAAAGTATCTCCATTTATCGTTCCCAAAGCAAAGAAATCACGACAGTGCTTTCTAAAATCATAATTCATGGTAGAATCAAACATATCACCACGAAGCCATACTTCTGAATTCTCCCACACCTCACCAATTAAAACCACCTCAGGATTTTCTGATTTTGCTGCCATTCGAAATGCTCTCCAAAAGTTACGGTCAATCTCATTAGCAACATCTAATCTCCAACCATCGATCCCGAATTCACGGATCCAGTATTTACAGACATTACAAAAGTACTCCTGAACTTCCCTTTTCGCAGTATTTAATTTTGGCATCTTCCTTTCATATGCAAAACAGGTATAAGATGGTATCGCTGCTTCATCTGTGGGCCGAATTACCGGAAATTGTAAATCATAGAACCAATCTTTATATTTTGACTTTTCTCCCTGTTCCACAACATCCTGAAAGGCAAAGAAATACCAACTACTGTGATTAAACACCCCATCGATAATTATTTTCATCTTCCGTTTATGTACTTGATGTACTAATTCATAAAAATCTTCATCGGTACCAAAACAGGGATCAATATGAAAGTAATCCAAAGTATCATATTTATGATACTCTCCTGCCATGAAAATAGGATTGAGATAGATACAGTTAACGCCAAGGCTAGCGATATAATCTAAATTATCTTTGATTCCCCTGATTGTCCCACCCAAACGGGATTGAAGCCGTATATTGTTCTCAGAAACAACCGTTTTTTTCTCGCAATCAATTACTCCCTTTGAACTTGCAAAACTATCTGGAAAAATATTATATACAATCGCATCTTTAAACCATTTCGGTACATCAGGAATCTCGGAACGCAATACAAAAGGATATTGGTAATACTCACTTCTTCCCTCTATTATATCACCATCAATTTTAATATTAGGAAGTTCAGTACTAAATTGATCCGCATAATAATAAAACCACTCATCCTCTGTTTCCAATCTAAAATAATAACAAACTCTTTGATAAAGACTATCAAATGTCACCTCGAAATAATCAAACAACTCATCTGTAGCGCTACGCTTCATTGGTAATTCAAAAAATTCTACCGGTGTCTTTTTGCATGCTCGGTCTCCATAATATACTTTACAAGAAGTAATATCCTGTTTGGCAGTACGAATTCGAAGTGTGATGGTTCGCTCACTTCTAGCAAAAGCATATTGCGAAATCGGTATATGTAAAACTGCACTTTTATTCATTCTTACACCCATTGCATAACACATCTGCTTACAGATGTGTTATTGCCACAAATAAAAATGGTTGAAAGAATCGATAAGTGGCATCCTTTCAATTGTTTATTTTCTTTCAACCTTTTCTCCTAGTCCTTTTAACATCATTTTTACCCTTTCACTCCACCGGAAGTTAAACCAGAAACCATTTTCTTTTGTATGCAAAAGAACACAATTAAAATTGGCAGTGAAACTAATATAGCTGCCGCCGAGAACAGGGGCCAGCTCCTACTATAGTCATTTGACTGTAATTGGTATAATCCACCTGCTAGTGTATAGCTGTTTTCATCTAACATAAAAGTGGTAGCAAATAAATATTCATTCCAAACAAAAATCAAAACCATAACAGCAGTTACAATAATAGAAGGCATCGCCAATGGAAACAATATTTTCTGCAATAATTGAAAGTCATTGGCTCCATCAATTTTAGAAGCTTCTTCAATCTCAACCGGAATGGAGTCAAAATATCCTTTTAGATTCCATATGCTGAATATACACATAGACCCTGCATAAATTATTACTAGCCCGAATTTTGTATTCAGTAAATTAGTCTCTTTGAATAGTCTAAATATTGCAAACATGGTAAGAATCTGTGGAAATGCATTCAATAAAAGTAAAAGTTGTAAAACTGTTTTACGTCCTCTAAACCGGTATCTTGAAAAAGCATACGCTGCAATAACAGCACATCCCATAGCAATTATTGTAGTACATATACTAAGTTGAACTGAATTCAAAAGCCAACGTAAAAAAGGTTCTTCAACCACGATAGCTTTATAATTTTGAAGGGTGATTTTTTTGGGAAACATAGAAAAATCGGAAGATAAGGCTATATTACTTCCACTTAATGAAAGAGAAAGTGAATATAGAATCGGTATCATTCCCACGATACAAATAATTATAAAAAATAGATTCAAACAGGTTAACCCTGTAACCCTTTTTATTTTTTTGGATTTCATTCCTTTACCTCCTTTAAGCTATGGTTTGTACCTAAGGAAAATACTACAATAATTCCAAAGATTATAATAGAAACTGCTGATGACAGACCATAATTATTGGAAACGAAGGCATTTTGATGTGCATATGTAATGATTGTCTGTAAAGTCGCACCTGACAATGCCCCCTTTTGCATGGTAAGCAGATAAATAATGTCAAACTGCTTAAAGGTTGTAAAGGTAGTCATGATAACCGCTGGTGCAATAATCTGCTTTAACGAAGGGATGGTAATGCTGATATTTTTCCGAAAAAACCCCGCACCATCTAATTCTGCACTTTCATAATAACTTCGGTCGATACTTTGCAATGCACCATCAATCATCATAATCATGAAGGGAAGTGCCATCCAAAGGTTCAAAATCATACAAGAAATAAATGCGGGGACGTTTTCCGATAATAAATTCACCTTGGGAAATCCGATAGAAACCATTATTTTATTAAATAATCCGAACTCCGTATTGAATATCCCCACGCGCCATACGAGAATAGAAACATATGCAGGCATGGCCCAGGGGAACATCAACAGCGTCTTATACAACCTACTTAACTTAAGTCCGGGTACGTTTAACCCTAGAGCGATCAGATATGATATAACCAGCTGCAAAGCCATATTTAACACTGTCCAAATAACGGTTGTAGTAAGGGCAGTTAAAAAACCAGCATCAATCTTTAGCAGTGCTCTCATATAGTTTTTTAACCCAATCACTTCAAAGTCAAGCCAGTGATATAAATTCATATTCGTAAGGGAGATATAGCCCGTATAAATGATAGGAAATACTATGATTACTCCAATTAGAATCAATGCCGGCAAGGAATATAACCATGGTAACAACTTATTTTTACTTTTCATTCTGCCTCTCCCTTTCAACCCTTTTGTATAAAAATCTTATTGCATATCAGAAATCGATTTTTCTGCTTCCTTTTGATATTGGTCTGCAGACGTATTAATATCGGAACCGGATTTATTTATTGCTGCTAACAGGGATTCTGATGGTTGCCACATAACACTCATCTGTGGAATATTTGGCATAGGTTTTGCTGTCTCTGCCGTATCCTTGATTGCAACAATCATTTCATTTGATGCAACATCAGAATTAACATAAGCCATTGCATTGGCTGGTGCACAATTTGATTCTTTTGCTAGCTGAACACCTACTGTTTCACCTACTATAGCTTCTAAAACTTTAGCCAAAGCATCCTTCTTAGCGGGAACCGCATGCTTCATAACACCGACGCATTGTACTCCGGAATATGGTGCTAGTGCATTGCCATTTGGAAGTGTAAAGTCAGATAATGACTTAATTCCTAAATTAATACCAGCTTCTTTTATGCCAGAAATAAGCCATGGTCCACCTATAATTGCTTGTGCTTTGCCTTCATTAAATAATGTATTTACTGTATTATAATCACCGTCAGCCTGTAAAGCAGCAAACTTCTGATTGTAGATAATTGCGTCTTTTGTTGCTTGATTATTGAGACCCGGTTGTCCTTCTTCATTAATAATAAAACCACCAAATCCATTTATAAACGGTGCAACATTATAAGCAGTCGAATGTTGGTTTACCACTGCATATGTCCCTGCAGCTGCATCCGTATGTGTTGTCATGTATGTATACAAATCTTCTGTTGTGCTAGGTACCTCTCCTTCCCATAAATCTTTATTGTATAAAAATAACAGGGTTTCAAAGTATATTGGGAGTAGGTATTGTTCCCCTTTGTAGGCACCTGCATCCACTGTCATAGGGAGTAAATCTTTTGGTACTCCTGTATCCATTACGTCTTTAAGCGGTGCTACTATACCCATCTCAACAAATGTTCCTAAGGAATCATGTGCGTAGAAATACATATCCGGCCCGTTTTTCTCATCATTACCATAGAGTTTTAACTGGTCCGTTAATCCCGATTTCTTTTCAAAGGAAACTGTAATGTTATCCTCTGACAAAGTCTGGTTAAGTTCCGTTTCAATGATAGCAGTAATGGATTCATCACCATCGTGCCAAATCTTAACTTCTACCGGCTCTGCTGTTTCTTTCACTTCTTCCGATTCTAGCTCTTTTGTTGCATTTGTTTTGTCATTCTGAACTGAATTGCCCTCCGTTGCTTTGTTTGAAGCTCCACATCCGGTAAGTAAACTAATGGATAAAGCGCTACACAGCAACCAACTAATCACTTTTTTCATTTTCATCATATTCTCCTCCTTTAGGAAACCGCTTTCTCATACATTAAGATAATTATTGTATAAATACGGTTTATATTTGCAATATTACTATTAATCCCCTCCGCTATCAACTGTTTTTGCACGTTTTAGTTGACTTTGTAAGGAAACCGCTATACTATATAAATAAATTTGTTACATATTTAGGAGGATGTCTATGGCAATTACAATTCGAGAGGTTGCACTTGAGGCAGGTGTCTCTGTCTCAACCGTTTCTAAAGTCTTAAATAACTGGTCAACAATCTCTCCTCCCACCGTTGATAAAGTTAACGAAGCAATTAAACGATTAAACTACACTCCCAATGCACGTGCGGTTAGTTTTGCAAAACAGACAACACAAAACATTGTATTTCTCACTTCGTTAAAGAGAGATGAAGCCTATAATAATCCACATATGTTTGATATCATGTGCGGAGTTAACAGCGAATTAGCAAAACAAAATTATTCCATGACACTGGTTGATACCTCTGCAGAAACAATCTCTGGTGAAACCGTTGCGTCAGTACTTAACAAAAAATGTGCCGATGGAATGGTCATTCATGGTTCCGCTATAAATAAAGAAATTGCCGCTTTAATCGTAAAGCAGCAATTTCCTCATATCATCATTGGGCATCCCGGATTTGATAGTCAATTATGCTGGATTGATACAAATCATGCATTAGCAGGACGGTTTGCCGCAGAACATATCATAAGCTGTGGCTATAATAACGTTGCATTTATTGGCGGTCAGGAATCAGATTATATATCCATGCAGCGGTTAAAAGGATTTCTCGGTACAATGCAGGATTATGGATATCGAATACCAAAATCCATGATTTATTATACAGATTCCAGCAAAGAAGAAGCTTATCGTTCCGCATTACAGTTGTTAAAAGATTCCCTACATTCACCTGAGGTAATAATCTGTGAAAATAACACCATTGCATTAGGCACCATGAAGGCGATACATGAGTTGAACCTGCATATTCCTAACGAAATTGCACTACTCACCTTTGATGTATATCCATATTCAAAAATAATAGAGCCAGCTCCAACTGTAGTCGATGTTAATGTTTACGATATGGGTGTGCAAGCAGGTATTATGATGCTGCGTAAATTAAAGAATCCTTCACTTCAAATACAAAGCTATACCACCCTTCCAGTCATTGAACTAGGAGCCACGACTAAGCTTTTAAAATAGTACAAAGGGCTACAAAAAAATACAAAGCATCTTAAACTTTATACTTAATACCTTCAATATAGCTACCCATGACATTTTTCTTTACGATGATCTGCTTCTCAATTCTTTCTTTTAATTCGTCAACATGAGAGATAATACCAACTAAACGGTTTCCGGCAGTCAAGGCGGTCAGGGTAGCAATGGATTGCTCCAACGCCTCGCTGTCTAAGGAACCAAAGCCTTCGTCTACAAACATGGTATCTATTTCTATTCCACCGGCATAATTCTGAATGATATCTGAGAAACCTAATGCAAGTGATAATGCTGCCATAAAGGATTCTCCGCCAGACAGCGATTTAACACTTCTGACTTTACCGGTCCAGGTGTCATAGACATTTAATTCTAATCCGGAGGAACTTTGAATGCTACCTTCTTCTTTTCTTAACAACTTGTATCTCTTTCCAGACATCTCATAAAATCTTTTATTTGCTTCCTGAATAATTTGAATAAAATAAGCTGCTTGGACGTATGTCTCAAAATTTAGTTTTTGTTTCCCCTCTAATCTGCCATTTGCAGTTTTTGACATGGCGCTGACTTCAATATATTGCTGACTCTTTATTGCTCTTATTTTGTCAACCTCATTAATATTAGAATATGCGCTTTTGTTAACCAGCATCCTATGTTGTATTTCTTTTTGTAGTTTTTCAGAAAGCAGTTTTTCTCTTTTCAACTCCTCGATATTATCTCTGATGGCTTCGATATCTACTCTTTCCTTACCATAGGTCTTTTCCTTCAATTTATTAAGATGGCTTTTTAACTCTTGTTTCATCATCTCATATTTCTTACAGGTACTTTTAAATTCATCGATTTCTTCCTGAGAAAGTAGTGCTTGTTTATATGCTTCCTCATTCTTAAAACCAATCTCTTTTATCTTATCATAATAAATCTCGACTGCATGGTTAACGGCAGTTGTAGATAATGCAAGTTCTCTACTAAATTCATTAATAAGTCGAATCACCGTCTTAAGTGCGGTATCAGAGTCATGGAATTCCTTTTCAGAATCGACCCATCTTTTTCTTAAGATGTTGAGTTCTTCTTTTTTGACTTTTAGTTCGGATTCAGCTTCTTCAAGAGAATCAAAATCTAACTCTTTCTTGATCTCATCTATTTCTTTTTGCTGGTAGAAAAGTTCCGAAGACAACAGGTTCCTCTGTTCCGATGTTTTATTTAATTCTTGATTGTATTCCTCGAGTTTTTTAAGTGCATCAATTCTATTCTTTTCACATAACTCTTTCCTGTCACATTCTTGTCTTAAAGCTTCTTCTTGCTTACCCAAAGATTGTATTACTTGACTCTTATCACGCTTCCTATGGTATAGATGATCAAGAATGATATTTAAGTTATCATATTCCACACTATAATCTAACTCGCGGAATGCATTCATAAGTAATTGATATTTGGTTTCGAACTCTTTGTTCTTTTCACTGGAATGAATACTTGCCAGCTGCATATTCTGACTTAATTCGTCTCTCTTTTCTTTTAAAACCATAAGCTCCGCTTCCGTTGGTGCATCCATTTGGCATTGCGCTATTATGGGGTGTTCTAAGGAACCGCACACAGGACATGGAGTTCCGGGTCTCATGGATTTCGCTAAAATTCCTGCCTGTTCCCTTAGAAAGGCCTTGTTTTGCTGTTCAAACTCTTGATTACAACTATCATATTTCTTTTCAATATCCGTAAAGGCCTTCTTAGATTCTTCTACCGATGCCTGCAACGTAAGCAGGTTGATTGCATCTTCTTCTAACATCTCCAAACGATTCATCGCTGCTGTTTCTTTTTCAATCTGGCTTTTACAGTTGAAGTATTTCATCGGACTATCATTTATTAATTCTAACTCTTTCAGTAAATCTTCAGATGATTTATTAAGTTTTTTAATTTCTTCTGTTAGCGATCGAATTTTCTCATCCATCTGCTTCCTAAGGATAAGCTCTTCTGCAAGCTTTTCTTTTAAGCCTTTAAGTCTATCGTATTGGGGTAGTTTTTCTTCCAACTTATTGATAAATCTATTTAACTGGTCCCTATAACCTTCCTTGTTACATTCTATTTCATATTCCTTTTTCGCCTGAAGTAATTTCTGTTCTAAATACTGACTATCCATGACTGCTTTATCAAGCTTAGTTTCCAATTGCTTTTTCATGGCTTCTTCTCTAAGCTTAGAATCTTCAATGGGTTTTATATAAGAAAGGGATTTTTGTCCAAGCTCGGCCTTTTTATCAAGTGATTTTATTTCGTCTTTTTTATCTTCAAGTTCTTTCAGCTTAACTTGAACTTTTTCTTTTTCATCAAATTCAGTATTTAAAATTTTCCCATTTGTCTCTTTACGGATGAATTTAAATATTTCTTTCTCAGTCTTTTCAATTCTGTCATCTATACCCACAAGTAAGGCTTTTTCTTCTTCCAGTAATTTTTCCAGACAGAGTAATACTTCATTTACAAGGTGGATGTTTCCTTGTTCCTTAAGAGTAGTAATCTCCTCAAAATATCTCGAATCTTCACTGCAAAGAATCCCCTGAATATATTGTTTTATACTTTTTTCTAAATCGTCATTTTCATTTTTTAAACTGCTTTCTTTATCCCGTAACTTAACAGATACCTTTTTAAAGAATTCCGTGTTAAATACTCTTTGTAAAATATCATTTCTTTTATCATTATCCGCCAGAAGCAACTCTAAAAATTCTCCCTGGGCTATCATTGCAATCTGCTTAAACTGGTCATAACCCAGTCCACCCAGTAATTCAGTGATAATGGTTTTGACTTCAGACCTGCTATCAATCTTCTTACCATCTGGCATAAGGATAGATACTCCTTTTTTTTGTTCCGCCTGTCCCTTGCCCCGTTCGCTTTTTCTTGTTTGATCCGGGTAACGATTGATAATATATCTTTGATTTTTATGTAAGAATTCTAAAGTTACCTCAGTAAAAACTTCAATCGTAGCAAAATCACTTCGTATGGAATTAATATCCCTGGTAGACCCACTAGTTCTTTCAAACAATGCATACGATATGGCATCAAATATCGTTGTTTTTCCTGCTCCAGTATCACCGGATATAAGAAACAAGCCGGAATCTCCAAAATGTTCAAAATGAATTTCGGCCTTATCAGAATAAGGACCAAAAGCACAAATTGTCAGTTTTAAAGGTTTCATATTTTAGCCCCATTGCCACAAATTAATATGGTGAAAAAAATTGATAAGTGGCATCCTTTCTATCTAGATCATTTCTTTTCGCCTGTTCTTCTTCCTTACCCGTGTATACACGCACTGCACATGCGCAAGTGCATGAAAATACACATACACAAGTGCATTGCACTATCAAAAATCTCCGGAGATTTCCTCCATGATTTGCTTTAGTACTTCTTCCTGTGTTTCTGTTAAATCAACATTATTCTGATTGATATAAAACTCACGGAATAAATCCATAGGACTTCTGCTTGCAACATCCCCAGAAGCAGACGTTTTAGAATTTTCATTGACTTTTGATTTTGCATTTTCTACTTCCAACAATAAAATATTAGGATAAACCGTACGTAATTTGCCGATAGGATCATAAAGGTCTTCTTCATCCGTAATTATGGCATGGATGTAATCTTCACAATTACCATCAAGGTATTTTTTATCGTTTAAAAGGTTGTCCAACTTATCTTTCAAAACTCGCATGTCTTTCAAGGGATGAAGTGGTATCAGGTTTATTTTAATCTGATTCTTTTCCCCAAT
This sequence comes from Bacillota bacterium, assembly GCA_023443225.1. Taxonomy (GTDB): domain Bacteria; phylum Bacillota; class Clostridia; order Lachnospirales; family Lachnospiraceae; genus Anaerocolumna. The sequence continues at coordinate 33,262 of JAEZVF010000083.1, read as the reverse complement.
TTCGATACAGGTAACTGATTTCTTTTGGTTGCATTCGGAGAAGGAGTATTTTAACGGTGTTCCGGAATACCTTACACAGTCCCTTCCAATCTTTTGCGGCCCATGAATATGTCCAAGGGCTACATAATCAAATGCATCAAAAACGGAAACATCGATATTATCCAGTCCTCCAATGGATAAAACTTCAGAGTCGGACCTTTCCGGTTCTGCACCGGCATTGGTTACAAATTGATGTGCAATCAGTATATTTCGCTGTGACTGGTCAACATTAGTCGATTCAATTACCAGCCTTGCTGCTGCTTCATAAGTACTGATTTCTTTTTCCTTATAATAATTTGAAACAACAGACGGTTTAATATAAGGCAGCATATATACATTAAGAATACCGTATTCGTCTTCCAAAATTACCTTATCAATCTCTCCATGAAATGTTCCAGCAATATAGATCTGATTTTTCCCTAGAATTTCTTTTCCGTAATTTAATCGTTCTGGCGAATCATGATTACCACTAACAATAAAGACCTTTAGGTTTCTCTTCTCCAGCTTAGTTAGAAAATCATCAAATAGAATAACAGCATTTGCAGGGGGTACACTTCGATCGTATATGTCACCGGCAATCATAATACCATCCGGTTTTTCATTATCGATAATCTGTATAATCTCGTCCAATATGTAGATTTGGTCCTGCGTAAAATCTGCTTCCCGAAGCTTTTTTCCAATATGCAGATCTGAAATATGTAATAATTTCATTGGTCTACCATTGCAGTTAGCTGCAAATTGCCTTTCTTCCTATTTTCATAATTCTTATTTATTTAAATTTACTCTTTATTTTTATAAGTGTTTTTTTATCCGTACCAGCAACTACTACACCTAGAATAATTAGAATTGCACCAAAAACACCCATTACAGTCACCGTTTCATGTAACATCAAACCTGCTGCCATCATGGTAATAAATGGACTAAGATAGATATAATTATTTGTTGTTACAATTCCCAGTTTATTTGTTGCTAGATTCCATGCCACATAACAGAGCCCGCTTCCAATCGCTCCTAGAAACAATAAATGAAGCCAGTATGATGATTGAAAAATTTCTTGTATTGGGAATCGCTTATTTTCCATGAAAAGTAAGGGTATGGTTGTAAGTATGGAATAAAAAAGGACCTTTCTAGTCAAATATACAGATTCATACTTACACACCTGTTTTTTTAGAATTACTGAATAAATTGCCCAGCACAAAGCAGCACCAAAGGAAAGGATATCTCCGATTGGACTTAATTTTAGAATTACCGTACCATTAAATACTACAAGTGCAACACCTGCAAAGGCTATCAAAGAACCTTGTATTAATGTCTTATGAATTTTTTCATCCTTCGTAAAGAAATGTGCAAGTATTGCAGTAAAAATCGGGGCAATAGATAAGATTATGCTGACATTAGACGCAAAAGTAAGGGTTAATGCCTTGTTTTCAAAAAGAAAATACAAGGTTGTTCCCAGTATGGCTAAGGAGAAGAAGGTAAGTTCTTCTCGCCAAGTTGTTTTCATTCCTTTATGACTTATCAATAACAAGGTTACGTAGGCAATTACAAAACGCATAATCATAACCTGTAAAGGGGTAAACTCCCCAAGTAAAATTTTGCTTGATATGAAGGTAGTCCCCCATACAATAATAGTTAAAGATGCTAATATATGACCAATTAATTTATCTGAGTATTTCATTCTTCTATGTCTACTTTCCTTTGTGTATTGTCGAACTATTATCTTATCCCTGTGATATCTTTTATAACCTCTCCAGCAATGATTAAACCTGCTACAGAAGGAACAAATGCGTTGCTGCCCGGAATCTGTCTTTTATCCGTACATTTTCTCTGTACATCAGGTGGGCAAATACAATGACTTTTACAGCTAATGGACATGTCCTCCATTGGCTTTCTTGGTAATTCTTTTGAATATACTACCTTTAAGCTATCCACTCCTCTGGTACGTAATTCTTTCCGCATAACTTTAGCTAATGGACAAACCGAGGTCTTATAAATATCTGCTACTTCTAATTTTGTTGGATCCATTTTATTACCAGCTCCCATACAACTGATGATTGGCACATTACATTGCTTTGCTCGTAGCACAAGTTCTATTTTTCCAGTAACTGTATCAATTGCATCCACAACATAACTGTATTCAGAAAAGTCATACTGATCTGCAACTTCCGGCATATAAAATGTCTGATGCATATTCACTACCGCTTTGGGATTGATTTCAAGTATTCTATCCCGCATAACTTCTACTTTGTATTTCCCAACCGTTTTTCTTGTTGCAATAATCTGACGGTTAATGTTGGTAAGACAAACTTTATCATCATCAAATATATCAAAGGTTCCTATTCCACTTCTAACCAATGCTTCAACCGTATATCCACCTACGCCGCCTATGCCAAATATGGCAACCCGTGACTGGCTTAATTTCTCCATTGCTTCGTTTCCAAATAACAATTCAGTTCTTGAAAATTGATTTAACATTTCATTTTCTCCTATACAAATGGGGTCTTGTAATTTTCTACGTCTTATAAGTCTAGCACAAACCTTTTCTCTTTGCTATCAATTTTTTCTTCCAGTAACGCTGAAACGAAAAACCAGAGGATATTTGTGCTAGATACCCTCTGGTTTAACTGTGTTATATGATTACTTTTTAAAATAATTAGGATATTGTTTTTTCAATTCCTGCTCGTCTACCTTATATCTAGATAAATGCTTTGTAATAATTTCCTTACTCAATTTCTTATCTTTATTTCTTATGGCCTCAACCAAAGAGCTATGATCAGATAGATTCTTGGTATCTTTAATAATCAACAAGCTTAATCTTCGAACACGATCGAAATGTGTCATCATACCGCTTAACAAATCATACGTAAATTCTTTCTTACATATTTCAAACAACAATTGATGAAACTCATTATCTAATTGTAAAAGCTTGTCCTTTGTAGGATATTTTAAATAAAACTCTTGTAGTTTTATATTCTCTTCTAACGCAAGGAGGCTTTCTTCGGTTGCTACATCACATGCCATTTCAACAATGGAATTCTCCAAAATTAAGCGCACAAATCTTGCTTCTTCTACTAATTCACTGTCAATAAGTGATATGCAACTACCCTTTTGAGGATATATCTCAACTACTTTTAATTTGCTTAATTCAATTAATGCCTCTCGGATTGGCGTCCTGCTTACCCCAATTTCCATAGCTAATTCATTCTCACTTACCATACTTCCCGGCACCAATTCTAATGAGATAATATTATATTTAATTACACGAAAAGCAAACTCTCTAGCAGTTTCTTTTCCTTCACGCTTCATAACATACATAAACTTACCTCCCATTACAGGCTATACCATAATCTGACTTTCGTCAAGGTTCTTTTTTGAGTGTTTATGACAGCTTTTTGGCCTAGAGAGAACAACCTTTATTAGCATGACGATTTTCTAATTGCTTCAATTAAGCCATTTAGATAAGTGGCTCCAAGAGCACGATCAAATAAACCATATCCCGGCATCGCAACTTCACCCCAGATTGCCCGTCCATGATCAGGACGTACGGGTCCTTCAAACCCAATTTCATTTAGCGTTTTCATGATAGCATACATATCAAAAGAACCATCACTGGATAAATGAGCAGCTTCATCAAATTTTCCTGGGGCAAGGTGTTTGATATTACGAACATGCGCAAAATGGATTCTTCCCTTTGCAGCACGAATCATTTCACAAATATCATTCTCTGGATTCGAACCATAGGAACCAGTACATAACGTAAGCCCATTAAACTTTGCATCTACAGCATTAAGTAGTTTCATAATATTATCCTTATTATTAATAATACGTGGCAGATTAAAAACAGGCCATGGTGGATCATCTGGATGAATTCCCATCATGATATCGTATTCCTCGCATACTGGACGAATTCTATTTAAAAAGTATACCAGATTATCAAATAACTTTTCATTATCAACACCTTTATACTCGGCAAATAGCTTTTTCACATGAACAAGTCTTTCTGGCTCCCAACCTGGCATTACAAATCCATTGCTATTTTGTTCAAACTGCTCAAACATAGTATCCGGATTAATTTTATTAATCAATTCCTGATCATAGGATAGTACGGTAGATCCATCTGGCCTCACCTTTGCCAGGTCTGATCTGGTCCAGTCAAAAACCGGCATGAAATTATAGCAAACCAAATGGATATCTGATTTACCTAAATTCTCTAATGTGGCTATATAATTATCGATGTGATGCTCTCTTTCAGGTGAACCTATTTTAATTGAATCATGAATATTGACACTTTCTATGCCTGCTATTTTAAGACCTGCAGCTTCCACTTCCTCTTTGATTTTATGTATTTCTTCTATAGGCCAAACTTCCCCAACCGGAATGTCATATAGAGTAGTTATCACGCTGTTTACACCTGGAATTTGTCCAATTTGCTCCAAAGTGACAGTATCATGTCTACTTCCAAACCAACGTAGTGTCATTTGCATCTTATTGTACCTCCATATGATTACTTGTATTGTCTTGTATACTAGTATATTTAATATTTGGCTTAATGTCAATTGAAATGTAATATTTGTATGATTAAATTTTAAGAATACCAACCCACTTTCTTGGGCTGGTATTCTTCTATTTATTATAATAACATTGTTATGCTTATACTAGCAATCTGATAATTTCTTAATAATAAGTGAAGTTACTATACTGCCTGGAGGAAGTGTCGAGAATCCAATGGTTGCAAAGGAATTATTTGATATTGTTATAGTTGCCGGTGCATCTCTTTTTTCTATTTCAATAATCGCATCAATTTCTACAACATCTGTTGTTGCCAACGTACCTGCAGTACCTCCCGGAACAGGTGCACCGTTAACGTTAATGGATATTGAAGTAAGTGCACCGATTACATATGCTCGGAATGATATTTCATAATAGCCTGCCTCACTTAATACAGTTTCGGTATCATTTGGCATGGTGATTCCGTTTGGTACAGTTGGTACATTACCACATCCAAATTGGAAATCATCACCACCAAAAAGAGTGAGTGTACAATTTGTACTATATCGGTATACAAAACTTTCCAATCCTCCAGCCGGACCTGGCACACCTTGTTCTCCTTGTGGACCTGCTGGTCCTGTTGCACCCGTCGGTCCCGTTAAACCAGTTGCTCCTGCAGGGCCTGTTGCTCCTACAGGGCCTGTTGCTCCAGCTGGGCCCATAGAACCCGTTGCTCCTGTTGCTCCGGGTGGGCCTGCTGGACCTTGTTCTCCTTGTGGACCTGCTGGGCCTGTTGCTCCGGGTGGGCCTACTGGTCCTGTCGCTCCTGCTGGTGTCATGACAGGACTAAAAAATTAGTCAGTATCCTGTTGCCTGAAGCATCCGTTAAAAGCCACAAAAGCCTGCCCTCCAATCAGGAAAGGCAGACTTTGCGTAACTGTCATTATCCTTTAGCATTCAAATTACAATTATCACATGGTGATTTATGTAACGAATAGTTTACACCCAACTCGCCGCAATATATAAGGCCTTCACCGTTATTATCCCAATATTGCCTCCATTTACAGTAGTGTTTAAAGCCACCAGATACCACTTTCAATAGGGCAACGTACACGCCCCACCGCTTACTTGGCTGACTTCCTCGTCACTGAGTTCCCTCGAAGCTTCTTCCGGTGCGTACATCCTGGCGATCTCCGCTTTCTCTTCGTCTTTAAGTTCGATACCGGCCTCGCTGATAGCGGCGAGCAGTTCCTGTTCATTCTTCGCCTCGGCGATTTTCTCCTGCTGCTCCACAGTGAGAGCCTCTATTTTTTCTAGCAGTGTCATGGTGTTTCCTCCTTTTTTAACCCTTTGATTTTCGCCTGTTTATCCATGTTATGGGATTCCATTATGTAACATTTTGCGATAGAAACAGGCATCTTCTTTATGAAACTCCCGTTGCTACTCAATGAGAGCTACGATTTTTTCTTGCAGTGACATTATCCTTTAGCATTCCAAATATCGCTTTACTGTATCTTGACGATCCTAGATGATACAATCCACTTCTCCTATGTTTTTCATTCAGTGTAACAGCTATTCCCCGAAAAAACCGTCTACTACATGAAACATGTGTTTTTCCGCATGAAACATAGTGTCGAATCATCAATTTTTATGGAAAAGGTCGAATGAAACTCCACTTTCCCGTTTTGTAAATGAAGTTCACATTTTGTAAGTAATGAAACACGATTGATTTACTTGTTCAAAAAATGCTCTAATCGAAGTGCGGCGTTTTCCCGAATATTCATATAAAAGAATTCATAATCCCAACTGTGATAGCTCTGCGGTCCAAAGTAATCCACGGCAGAATTGGCGAAAACGGAAGGGTCAACGCTTTCGACAATGACCGAACCGCGCTCTACATCCACTCGTGCATCGGCAATGCCGGGGGTTACTACTTTATAATTGCCGTCAATCGGTATAAGACTCCCTTTGTTTTCTTCCACGCCGGCCGGGATTTCGTCCCGGCGCCAGTTAAGCGGATTGATGGCGACAGCACCATCCGGAACCACCAGATTGTATTCGCCGATATTACCCGGGCCTTCGGTGTTCCATGAAATAAGCACGCCCGTATCATCAGCGCCCTCGGAAAATGTAATATGAGCATTTTCATCAAGCCAATCTTGTGTCGGTGAATTGCCCAACATATAGGCGGCAACCATGCTTTTGTAACGGTCTGGATGTTCTTTCATGTATTCGTCAAGAATGAATACCATCATTGCCGCGCCTTGACTGTGTCCTGCCAGAAAATACGGCCTGCCGTTGTTATAGTTTTCAAAATAATAATCCAATGCCAAAAAAAGGCTTTGACGAGCCACGTCGCGCTGGACATTTATTAACTCGCCGGCTTCAAACTTCCTAAAATCAACTTGCTGGTAGAAAGGTGCGTATATATCCGCAACAGTTTCAAACGCGGTTGCCCGTACTTGAAAAGCAAGCCTCGCATACTTTCTCATAACTTCATCGTCTAAAGGCGAAATAAAAGGCGCGTCTGGATTGGTCGGCGAATAGGTTGTGGGATAAAAAAAGAGAACATCGGCCTCATTTTGTATCTCGCCTGGTAAATTAAGCCAGTTGTCAGGGTTTGCGTAAATGGATGGGCTTGCGTCACCGCCATTTGAGCTATCGCAAGCGGTAAAAGCAAGTGTGGTTATTACGAGAATGGTAATAATAGTCAATTTGATCGTCTTTTTCCTGATAGTCATGATGTTATCCTCCATTTTGTATTTACGATTTTTTCATGTAAAGACATCATTCATCAAACAACCTTTCAAAATCCATGATGCAATCCGCCTCTCTCATTTTTTTATTTTTTTACGCAATTATTTTGCACAGTCACCTTCATTACCAGCATGATTTAGTTTCATTTTTATCATTGTAGCTGCTATTCCCCGAAAAAAACGGTCTATTGCATGAAACATGTTTTTTAAAGCATGAATCATATCGTTCTTCAATTTTTATGGTTGACATTAACGTGGTTACCTTAGTTTTGACAAAACCGCGCTAATTCTTTTTTTTTCACCTCGTCGCCGTATTATACTTTGGGTGGTACTATGATTCATGCAGAAAATCTCATGTTTCATGCAGCAATTGGCTTCTTTTAGGAAACCTATGATAGATTTAGTACAAGGGGATGTTATCCAAGTGGGACTCGACCTATTAGGGATACAAGTTTGTCCCTGTTGATAATAAGAATGACAACAAAGGAGGAACAATTATATGAAGAGACGATTGCTGTGCATATTTCTTACACTGAGCATGGTATTGACCTTACTTCCAGTTCCGGTAATGGCGGAAGAAGATACTGCAATTGACACAAGCGGAGAAATCACTCCATTTGCACCGACAGTCGAAACAGAAGCAAGTGGAGAACCCATTCCAGTTGCACCGTTGGTTGAAACAGAAGCAAACGGTGAAACCACTCCAGCTGCACCGACAGACGAAACAGAAGAAACAGAAGAAGCAGTTGAGGCCGGCGTATCCGCCCAGGATTTGGAACTGACCTATGTTGCCCAAATCGGAACCACAGGCTACACCACCCTGCAAAATGCAATTTATATGGTTGAGGAGGGACAGACTGTTGAATTACTAGATAACATCCTAGCTTCTGTCACCGTCTCCAGCTCGAAAAGCTTCACCCTTGACCTAAAGGGCAACACGCTGGACGGCAGATATTACACAGCCATCGAGCATTTCGGCAGTGGCACTCTAACCATTACCGATACCATAGGCGGTGGCAAAATCACTAGTACTAATAAAGATAATAGTTATGGAAATTACTCTGGCACAATTTATGTAAACAATGACAATGCCAGAACCTTTAATACCTTACTGGAAATCGCTGGAGGAACGATAGAAAATACTGCCGAAGGCAGTGCTATTTACAATCAAGGATATGGGAATCTTTTAATCTCAAGCGGCATGGTGGAAAACACCGCCGCAGGCAAGGCGATTTACAACTACGGCTACGGCAAAGTTGAAATTGCCGGTGGTACGATACGTTCTGCAAACGGTACAGGGATTTATAACGGATTTGATGTTGTGCGAATTATGGGGGGGCCATCCACCGTTATGGGTGGTGATATGGCGATGAACCATACGCCAGATGCTTACTACTATACTAATGGGAAGATTATGGGAAGCATCCATGCAGATGGTACAGATGCTTCTGAGATTTTGGATGAAGGCTTTGATGCTGAACTCTATAAATACTTAAGATTTGAGCCGGGTACGGCCAAAGCAGCCTATATAGGTTATAAAGGCTACTACACCCTACAAGCGGCGGTTGATGCAGTTACGAATGGGGATACCATTAGACTACATTCGGATATCACCCTCGATGCTGCTATAACCATCACCGGTGACGAAAGCAAAAGCTTCACTCTTAACCTAAATGGCAGAACGCTTGACAGCGGCACTAATGCGGCCATCGAACATAGGGGTTGTGGCACGTTAACCATCACCAGTACCTTCGTTGGCGGAAAAATCACCAGTGCAAATACAAGCTCCGGAACGATTTTCTTGGTCAACAACGGCAGCCTTGTTGTTTCGCGCTGCACAGTAGAAAATACCGCCGCAGGCAAGGCGATTTACAACAACGGCAACGGCAGTGTGAGTATTTGCGACGCCACGGTGTGTGCCACAGATGGCACAGCAATTTGTAACGAATTCGGTATTGTAAAGATTTCAGATGCATCCACTATCATGGGCGGTAATATGGCTCTGAATGTGACACCGGATCTGAGTCACTATACCTATGTAAAGATCATGGGAAGCATGACGAATACAGACGGCACAGGAGCTTCTGAAATTAATCAAGAGGACATTGACACCGTTACAAAGGTTCAAGTCTATAAATACTTAAAATTTGAGCAGGGTAAGCAAAGAGCTGCCAAAATCGGCACGACTTACTACCCCACCCTACAATCGGCAGTTGATGCGGTTACAGATGGGGATACCATTGAACTGCTTGAGGATATCACCCTCACAACTACTGTCACCTCCAGAGCAGTACTTAAAAACTTCACCCTTGACCTGAAGGGTAACACGTTGGACAGCGGCACTAACACCGCCATCACTTACAACGGCTACGTCAGCACGCTAACCATTACCGATACCGTAAACGGCGGCAAGGTCACCAGTAAGAATTCAAGTTCCGGCACAATTTTGTTAACCGAAGGCAAACTTGTTATTTCAGGCGGCACGATTGAAAATACTTTTTTAGGTGGTACTGCAATAAGCTGTGAATCCTACGGCATTTTGAACGTTGCCGGTGGTACCGTGAGTGTCAACAACGGCATGGCGATTTACAATAACAGTATCGGGACAATTATTATCAATGGCACCGTGAGTGCCAACAACGGCACGGCGATTTACAATAACAGTACCGGGACAATTACTATCAATGGCACCGTGAGTGCCTACAACGGCACGGCAATTTACAATAACAGCACCGGAAAAATTACGATCAGCGATACCGCAACAGTCACCGGAGCAAAGTTTGACAGCGGTTCTGTCTCTGACTCTGATTCTACAATTTATCTAAACGATGGTGAAGCTGGTAAAACTGTTCTAGAAATCACAGGAGGAACAATTGAAAATACCACCGCAGGTAATGCGATTTATAACACTTCCTCCGGCAGTGTGAGCATTTCAAGTGGTATGGTGAGTGCCAACAACGGCACGGCGATTTACAACAACAGCACCGGAATAATTACGATAAGCGATACTGCCACAGTCACCAGTGCAAAGAAAGACAGCAGTTCTGGCACAATTTATCTAAAGGATGGCGAAGCCGGTAAAACTGTGCTAGAAATCACGGGAGGAACAATCGAAAATACCGCAACAGGCAATGCAATTTACAATATTGGCTCCGGCAGTGTGAGTGTTTTTAACGGCACATCAACCATCAAGGGCGGCAACATGGCGATGAACGTGGCACCGGATTTGAGCTACTATACCAATTTAAAGATCACGGCAAGTGTCTCTAATACAGAAGGTACGTACGCTACTGTAATAACACGAGATGGCATTGACACAGATGCAAAGGTTCAAGTCTATAAATACTTAAAGTTTGAGCCGTTCAAAATCGCCCAAATCGGCACTACAAGTTACACTACCCTGAAAGATGCTATTAATGCGGTTCCGAATGGGGGAACCATTGAGCTGCTTAAGGATATCACCCTCGCAACTACTGTCTCCATCGACAGCAGTAATAATAAAAGCTTCACCCTTGACCTAAAGGGCAAAACACTGGACAGCGGCACTAGCGAATCCATTGGGCATTGGGGTAGTGGTACGCTAACCATCACCGATAGCGTAGGCGATGGCAAAATCACCAGTACAAAAACAAAAGCCGGCACAATTAGTGTAGGAAAAGGGTTCCTTGTTGTCGCTGCCGGTACAGTGGAAAATACTTCGTCAGATGGATATGCTATTGTATCAAGCGGCACCGTGAACGTTACTGGCGGTACCGTGAGTGTCATAACTGGTACAGCGATTAAAAACTTAGGGAAAATATTAGTTTCTGGAGGTATGGTAAAAAACACCAGCAATGGTCGTGCGATTATCAATTATATCGACAGCATAATTGATGTAACCGGCGGGACAGTAAGTGCCGTAGATGGCACAGCAATTGAAAACTTAGAATATGGCATCGTGAACGTTTCTGGTGGCACCGTGAGCACCAATGGAAGCTGGACGATTGCAAGTAGTAGCAAAGGAAATATTACCATCAGCAATACAGGTCTGGTTACCAATGGAAGTAATTACCCTACGATTCTGCTGAAGAAAGATATGGACATTATGAATTTTCCTCTTAAAATCACTGGCGGAACAGTGGAAAATACCGCTACATCCAATGCAATTTACAATATGGACAATGGCATAATTGAAATTACCGGGGGTACGGTGAGTTCCACCGGTAGCACAGCATTTAGTTTTCTTCCTGATACCTCCGGCCCCGTAAGGGTTTTAAATCCAGTATGGGTTACGGGTGGAATATCCACCATAAAGGGTGGCTATATGACGATGGACATACAACCGAATTTGGACTACTTTGACAATGTAAGGATAACGGCAAGCAAAAATACAGATGGTACAGATGCTTTTGAAATAACCCTATACGACCTCGGCACATACTCAAAGTTTAAAACCTACAAATACTTAAAGTTTGAACCGGCCACAGCACCCGATGCGCCTACAAACCTTACAGTCACCCCCCTCAACGAGGAGCTAAGACTGACATGGGATGCCCCGGCCAACAATGGCGGCAGGGAAATCATCGGCTATAAGATATCTACCGATAACGGTTCAAGCTGGACTAAGAACTATAACATATATAACCCCCGCTTCGTAAACGGCCTGACTAACGGAGCAACCTACACAGTATTGGTTCGGGCGTTCAACGAAATAGGCGACGGTCCGACGTCCGATAGTATAACAGTCACACTGCCAGTGCCTACCTACACCATAAAGGGTACCATCAAGGATATTGATACAAATATCGGTATTGCTGGTGCTGTGGTACAGTTAAAAAATGGAGACAGCAATGTAGGAAGCCCGGTTCTCACAGATTCAAACGGAGCATACACCATTTCCAATGTTATTTCAGGTACTTACAGTATTGAAGTGAGCGCTGATGGCTATGACAGAGGCACTATAAGCAGCTTTTTTATATACTACAATGCTACTAATAAAAACCTGATGCTTGAGAAAACCGGAAGATTCACTTCGGTTACAGACATCGCTATGACGAATGGCAATACCGTGCAGATCAACACTGATTTGACCTTGTCTGGAACTGTTTCTCCTGACACTGCTACCAACCGCGCTATTACTTGGAGTATAGAAAACGAAAATGGTACAGGGGCAATCATTAATGGAAACACCTTTAAGGCTACGTCAGCAGGAATTGCCACGGTGAAAGCAACTATTACAAACGGTTTGACCTCAAGCAGTGATTACACAAAATCCTTTACTATAACGGTGACTCCAGTACCTGTTGTGAACAACACCATAACTGCAACGGCAGATGCCGGTGGTAGCATTTCCCCGGATGGCAGCGTGACGATCCATGACGGCACAAGCCAAACCTTTACCATCACGCCGAGTGCCAATTACTCCATTGCTGATGTTAAGGTAGATGGTGTAAGTCAAGGAAGTATTACAAGTTACACCTTTCATAACGTAACCGATTATCACACCATTTTGGTAACCTTCAGTTATAATGGCAGTGGTGGAGATTCAAACAGCGGCGGTGGTTCAAACAGTGGTGGTGGTTCAAACAGCGGTGGAAGCTCCTCCGACAATAGTAGCCCCGTCATTGTCACTCCACATACACCCGACAAATCGAATTCACCAACACAGGGTGAAATCAAGGTAAACAGTACAGTGGACAGCAAAGGAAACGCCGTAGTGCACATCACCAACGAAACTGTGACCGATGCCACCCACAAAGCCCTGGCGAACGCCAAGAAAAACGAAAACGAAGAAAATGGAATTACCCTTGTGTTTTATGTAAGCACCGGCAATACAATTACAAACAATGTCACGGTCAATCTTCCAAAGACAGTGCAGGATACCATCATTGCTAATAAAATCGAGGACACTGTTATTGTAGTGGACAATCCTGACATTAGAATCGATATGGATTTGGCAGCTATAAAGGAAATTAACAAGCAGGCAAAATCTGATATCAATATCACCGCTATCCCTGGGGGCAAGCTGTCCGGTGCTGCGAAAAAAGCCATTGGTAACCGCCCGGTATTCGACCTTAAGGTAAACTACGGCAATGGCAAATCAGTAAAGAGCTTTGGCAAAGGCAACGTATCGGTAACCGTTCCCTATATCCTTGGCACAAAGGAGAATGCAGGAAATGTCTGTGCCGTCTACGTAGACGGCAAGGGTAAGGTACACTGGCTTACCAAATCCGTTTATGACAGTGCGGAACAATTGTTGCGCTTTAGCACCAATCATTTTTCAACTTACGGCATTGGCTACAAGCAAACGAAGACCTCATTTACAGAAATAACAAGTCATTGGGCAAAGGAAGCAATTGAATTTGTGATAAGCCGTGGATTAATTAGCGGCACTTCCACCACCACCTTCCGTCCGAATACTACTATGACAAGGGGAATGTTTGTTACAGCTTTAGGTCGACTGGCAAATGTTGATGTGAGCAAATACAAGAATAGCAGCTTCACCGATGTAAAAAAAGATGCCTACTACATGGGCTACATTGAATGGGCGAACAAAAATGACATCTTAAACGGCACCAGCAATAAAAAATTTGCCCCAAATCAGTCCATTACCCGGGAACAGATGGTAGTCATTTTGCAGAAATACACCAAAGTCATGGGATTCACACTGCCAAAAGTTCATGAGGAAAATACCTTTGCTGACAGCGCCAAAATCAGCGCCGATGCCAAGGATGCTGTGAAGCAGATGCAGATGGCAGGAGTTATCAGCAGTAAAAAGGATAATCTCTTTGATCCCCAGGGTAAAGCCACCCGTGCAGAGGTTTCAGCGGTTCTGCAACGATTTGTGGAACTTATGATTTCTAGTGACACCATGCAGGGGTGGAGAATGAATGACTCCGGCCAGTGGATGTACTACGAAAACGGTAAGCCTGTCACCGGGATAAAGAACATCAATGGCGGTGCCTATACCTTTAATCAGTATGGAGTTACAAAGGATGTACCAAAAAACTTGAAACAACTTAAGAATCTAAAGCACTTCTGGGTGCTATGATAAACTGGCTTTAAATCTCGTAGGGCCTACCCTCTCCAATAAACAGAAGGTAGGCCCTTGCTCATTACAAATTAAGCTTTATATACAATCCATATGGTTCCATACAATCTCAATTGCTTCACTTCCATAGACATAGATACGGTCGATTAGTTCATTCACCATATCCTTTGTAAACCCCTCATATCCCATTAATTTCTCAATCATAAAACCTTGCTGCCCCATTTCCTGATAACTATTTTCTTGATAGCTGCTTTGCAGTGCTGCTTTAAGTTCTATAATTTGAGCGTCTGTTTCTGAAATCTTCTTGCTAATCTCCTCCTTACGTCTTAAATAATTCTCCCTGTCCAAAATACCATCTCTGTATTTTTCATATTCCTTAATTTTAGATAACCTCAACTTAGCGAGGATGGTTTGAAGGTGGCTAATCTGCTCCGTCAGAGCTGTTATGTCATTATGGTTTCGTGCTCTAACTCTTAGTAAAAGCTGTTCCATATCAAGCATAACCTCTATCTGTGTATGTATCACGGATAAGACCGTCTGTATCAGGCTGTTTTCAGAAATCCTATCTTTTGTACAGTTGCTGTCTGCTACATACTTATGGCTTTCACAATAATAATATATTCCAGCTGAACTGTGTTTGCTTCTTCTCATAGCGTGCTGACATACCCCGCATTTTACCTTACCAAGCAGAGGTTTGCTCTCCTGTTCTGTCTTCATTCTCCCGGGAGTACTGAAACGATCCTGAACCGAAGCAAACAATGCTTCTGAGACAATGGCTTCATGAGTATTGGGAACGATGATCCACTCACTTTTGGGGACACGTTTCCCGTGCTTGCACCCGACACTTGGATTGCGGTTTTTCCCGTTTACCATTTTCCCTGTGTAACGTTCGTCATGAAGAATGGTAAGGATGGTTGTATTATGCCAATAGTTTCTATCTCCGACCATGTTGAATGTACGGTCACAACCCATAAGCCGCTTATAGGCATAAGGAGTAGGGATTCTTTCTGAATTTAAGACGGTGGCAATCTGGACTGCGTTTTCCCCCCCCTCCGCCATGGTAAAGATGCGTTTGACAATGGATGCAGCTTTTTCGTCAATCATAAGTTTCCTGCGGTTTTCCGGCGATTTTACGTATCCGTAAGGTGCATGGCTGCTAATGAATTCTCCCTTTTCCATTCGGGTTTTCTTTGCACTTTTTACCTTTTGCGACAGGTCTTTGCTGTACATAGCACAAATCAGATTTCTAAAATCTACATCAAGCCCAGCAGTCGTTCCATCAAAATTGTTACTATCGAAATGGTCGTTTACTGCAATAAACCGAACACCTAAATAGGGGAAAATCTGTTCTAAATAATCTCCAATATCAATATAGTTTCTACCAAAACGGGAAAGGTCTTTCACGATGATGCAATATATGTTTCCCGCCCGTATCTCTTCAAGCAAGGCTTTTACACCCGGACGGTCAAAATTTGTACCGCTGTAACCGTCGTCGCAAAACTCAACCACTTCATAGGCTGTGAGGTCGGAGGAGCTTTCCACAAAGGCTTCCAGAAGATCACGCTGGTTCTTTATGCTGTTACTTTCTCCCTCATTTTCATCCTCATGGGATACACGGATGTAACGGGCAAGGAGACTTTTACTTATAAAATTCCCCCCTTAACTTCCCTACGGACAGAAAGGTTTCTTCATCAATCAACGGTTCATGAGTATTTTTGATTTCCACCCACTGCTCCTTTGGAGTATTCACGCAGCCTTTCTTGCCCCATAGGTCGGATTTCGTTTTGCCCTGAACCATATGTCCAAGATAAACCGGGTTGATTAGCATCCTTCGGACGGCGCTTTTATACCAATACTGCATATTGGCATAACGCTCACTTTTTAAGATTCCCTTTGTGTAGCGATACTGACTTGGTGAAGGAATACCCAACTCATTGAGTCTTTGTGCAATACCCGGATCACTCATCCCGTCACTTGCCCATCTGAAAATGTTCCTGACAACAGGAGCGGTTTCCTCGTCGATAACCAACCTGTTGTTATCCGCTCTTCGATAACCGTAGGCCACAATACTTCCTGTAAATTCTCCTTTGTTTCTCTTGACTACAAGACCTGACTTTATTTTTTTTGATATATCTCTGGCATATAGGTCATGGATTAGATTTTTCAATGGAATGACATACTCAGTATCCTGAAGATTAGAGTTCATGCTATCATAGCCATCGTTAACAGAGATAAAGCGTACATGAAAAAATGGCAGTATTTTTTCAAGATAGGTTCCCGTTTCAATGTAATTTCTACCGAAACGGGAAAGGTCTTTGACCACAATGCAGTTGATTTTTCCATTCTTTATGGCTTCCATCATCTCATTGAAGCCAGGTCGCATAAAATTCGTTCCTGTCTGATTAATGTCTTTAAAAACTGTTGTGAGTTTTAAGTATGGTCTCTCCTTAATATAACGTTCCAGCATGGCAACTTGATTGCCGATAGAATCGTTTTCTCTTTTTCGACCATCCTCAAAAGATAAACGCACGTATATGCAAGTGTCCCATATCTGTTCATGGGTAGCCTGAATAGAAGAATATATCGTTTTCCTGCTCTTTCTCGCCATCTTACACCACCCCCTGTCTTGAATCCTTCGAAGGTTTTTCTATCAGCTCTTTGGCGTACCCGGAAAAGAGTAAATCTTTTTCATATTCATATTGATACCGGAACCGGATTTCCACTCGGCAGCCGGCATAGACATGTATCCATTGAATGAGGGAAACTATCACCTTTCGGGTAAGTTCAGTGATGTTCCGGTGCTTTTTAAAGGCATCCATCCAAAGATTGTTTTCCCCTTTGCCCGCAAGAACCTGAGTGAACTCCTGTTGCAGTCGTTTGGCAGCTTCTTCTGCTTGCTCACACTTCTTCCCATAGATGTTCTTAAATTCTCTGTACTCATCTTCGGTAATTACATCGCTTTTCAAGTCCTCATATATAGACCCTTTGAGAGTTCTATACTTTTCCATTTCCTCCTGCTTCATTAAAATCCTGGTTTCAATAGTTCGAATTTCCTCCTGTTTCATAGGAAGTGTATCGATATAATGAAGAATCCGTTCTATGTCAAGAATTGACGCAATATGATTTTGAAGTGCTTTAAGAACCGCCTTTTCCAGTAACTTTTCACTGATACAGTGAGTGGTGCAGCCGTTTCCTGCCTTATTCTTTGAGCAATAATAATAAGCATACTTTTTACTGCCTGCAGGTATAATCTTTCTTACCATACCGCTTTTGCAATCCCCACAGAAAAGCAGGCCGGAGAAGGGATAGACAGTTTCTTTATCTGGAGCGATACGGGTATCCTGTGACAGTATACGGTTTACCGTATCAAATACTTCCTGCAATATAATGGGTTCGTGGGTGTTTTCCACCCGAATCCATTTATCCTCCGGCTTCCTAAATCGTTGTTTGATCTTGTAATTTGGAGTGCTTTCCTTACCCTGTACGAGATGACCTGTATAGACAGGGTTTTTCAAAATGCGGCCAATTACCACGGCAAACCATTTTGCTTTTGGGTTTACCTGAAAACTGCTAGAAAACTTAAGCCCCAAAAAACGTTTGTATTCCATGGGGGATGGTTCACCGATTTCATTTAACCTGTCGGCTATCCCTTGCTGACTTAACCCATCCAGTTTCCATGCAAATATATCCCGTACAATCTTTGCGGCATAAGGGTCTACGACCAACCTGTTTTTATTTTCTGCTGATTTCAAATATCCATAAACGGCAAAAGAGCCGATGAACTCGCCTTTTTTACGTTTTAGGTCAAGCTGGCTCCTGATTTTAATGGAAATGTCCCTGCAATAGGCATCGTTGATGAGGTTCTTGAAAGGGATAATTATCTCGTCCGACTGTGTTCGTTCTTTTGCGCTGTCGTATCCATCGTTTATTGCTATGAAGCGCACGCCTAAAAAAGGAAAAATCCGCTCAATATATCGTCCTGCCTCTATGTAATTCCTAGCAAAACGGGATAGGTCTTTGACAATGATACAGTTGATGCGTCCGTTTCTTACATCCTCCATCATCAATTGAAAGGCAGGGCGATGAAAGGTGGCACCACTGAATCCGTCATCTATTCTCTCTGAACAGAGGCGTATTTCGGGCATTGACTTTACAAAATTGCTTATGTAGTCTCTTTGACCCACAATGCTGTCGCTTTCTCTTTTATCACCATCCTCTTTCGATAGGCGTAAATAGGCAGCTGCATGATAGATTGTTGTTTCCTCATAACCCACATGATTAGGCATCGCATGAAATAACTCATTCATCTCACATCATCCTCAATAAACTTTCCATCCTGTCTTCCAGCGTGGCATCCGTATCGTTAAAGCTGATTTTGACAACGACCTTTCCACACCTGTAGCAATATGGATTTCTTATTTGCCTGATAAAATCCAGAGTCCGTTCTTCTTTTGGTAATTCTGCATTGACCTTTGTATCGTTAATATCTACCAGTGTATCCGGGTTAACCGTTCGGATGTCTATGTTTTTCATAGCTTCAAGATCCATGTTTGATAAAGAGTCCATAAGGCCACTCCTTTCGGGATATTAGGCGATAAAGCTCCTTGCCTTACCGCCCTTGTTACAGTGTATTCCGGATCAGGTTGTCAGGTTCCAGTCTCATAGAAAATGAAAATTTATAAAAAATAAGCATTGTTGATTTCTTGACAATCGTAAGAAACACACTATGCGAGTTTCTTCGGTTCACGTGCGCGCTCGCATTTGCTTACGCACAAACCAAAAAGTCAGTATTTTGCTTATGGCAAAATACTGACTTTATTAAATATCGCTATGTAATACTACCCCGGCTTTTAATAGGTTTACTTATTCGGTGTATTTCCATCACGCCGTATTGGTCAAAAGTATAGTAATGTCCGTTTTCGTAGTACATCCACAAGCCAGTGTCATTCATCGTCCATCCCTGCATGGATTCGCTGGAGATCGACTATTTACTAACGTTCACCGTATAATTGATACTGTAATCCTCAACACTGATAAGCAGATTCTTCTTGCCTGCAGAGACAAACTTGTAACCCTCATAGAGTTTAACTCCATTTGCGGTTATAGTTAGGGCATCACCATTTAAATCCTCTGTACTGCCATCCGCATAATAACAACGAACAGTAAAGTCGTTGGCTCTAAACGCTTCCCCTACCTTGTAGTCGAAATTGGCAGGTTCTTTAATCATTTCGGCCTTTGTAATTTCCTTTTTGCTTACGGTTAGTGTATAATTGGTACTAAAATCCCCAATTCTTATAACCAGATTCTTCTTGCCGTCAGCAACAAACTTGTATCCATCATAGAGTTGAACCCCATTTGCGGTTATATTTAGGGCATTTCCAGTAAAATCTTCTGTACTACCATCCGCATAATAACAACGAACAGCATAGTCGCCAGCTCTAAACGCTTCCCCTACCTTGTAGTTGAAATTACCAGGCTCTTTAATCATTTCTGCCTTCGTAATTTCCTTTGTAGTAAATTGAGTTACTGTAAAGGGGATTCTCATCTCCTTATTTGCCACCCTGACAATCAGGTCCTTTTCTCCCACTTCCGTAAAAAGATAACCGGATTTGATTGCCTTGCCTGATTTATAATTTTTCATACCACGTTTCCCTGCGTAGAATTCCAAATCCTGATAGCCCAAATCTTGTGTAGTTCCATTTTTAAACTCACATCTTACGACAATATCCTTCGGGTCAAAACCATCTGCTCCTTGACGGTAGCTCGTTTTAGCCGGTTGTGTTTGAATGGAGTATTTTTCTATATTTTGCCATTTATCCTTTAGAACCGGGATAACCTGAAGTTCATAGGTAGCTACCCACTTACCACCCTTTACGGTAATCACCTTTTGACCGACTTCGGTAAACTTGTATCCATTTTTAATCGATACCCCGTTTGCCCAAAACTCTAGTTTACCTTTATAAGCATTAACTTTTTTGTTAAGATGATACTCAAGACTTACCTCTGAACTACGGAAAGCTTCCCCTTTGGCGTAGGTTTTCGTTCCACCCCAAGCCCTAGTAGTTCCATCGGGACTTGCCATTGGACAGTCCTTAGCCGCAAAAGCTGTAGTTGGTACCATGGTAAACATCACACACAGCACAAACAGTATACTCATAATTCGTTTTTTCATAAGTTAACTCCTCCTTCTTTTATTTAATTTAATTTAAACTGATATCAATTTCTATGCCTGCCATTCAAAATAACCGGCATGAATTTAATCGCTGAAATAGCATTTTAATTATAAATTCTTAGTTATCTTTTGATTTATATTGATACATTCCCTTACATTCAATCTATCACAATTTCCCCGAAAAAACCGTCTGCTACATGAAACATAGTTTTTTCTGCATGAAATATGTATTTTATATCTAACTTAGTGTGATTTATCAATCACCATTTCAGGCAAAGCCTATTAACGCTGTCATATTAATGGATAATATTTTTCGCGATCCCTCTGGCGATTTGTGCCGACATACTCTCAATCTGCGCCATGTATGCGCCATCCTGTGTGGAAACATCTACCGTCACCGGAACCACCCAATCTCCCGCCTGCAATCCACTCAAATAAAGAGCATATGCATCGAAGTCAGCAGTAATTTCGATAGGCGTTGAAGCAACAAAAATAATGCTGCCTGCACTGTCTCCTATAAGTACCTCCATGCCGGGGGCGAGGCTGTTCGCCTCCTCAGGGGTAACATAGCAGGTAGACTTACCGTCCTGCACCACAGCTACTGCTTCTCGGGTGGTCGTGAGTGTGCCAAATACACCCCAAAAGCAAACGCCGATCAGAAGTACAATCACTGCTCCCAAAATCAGCCACACGCTGGGGCGGGAAACCTTTATGTAGTCGCTAAGCTGTTCAGGGGAGGACACCTGGTCCAGACTTGATTTTCTAAAAATTGTGTTACTGCTCATGTAATAATCTCCTTCGATTTTCTTTGGAGTCCCGCAAACTGACTGCATTATGCAGCTGTGCAATTCGACTCTCTATTTAAATCCAGGGCGTACCCTCTACAAACAGAAGGCACGCCCTGCGCAGTTTTCGGCAGACAGGTTGTCGAAACGTCCGAAAACGCTTTAACACTTTGCTTTGCGTCCCCGGTTTTCACTGAGTGTACCCTTGGCTCTATTCTGCCAAGTAGGTTACTTGGTTTTTCTTACACCGTTTTCATCTACCTCAAACTCGTCAATCTTGGTGCTTCTAGCAAGAGTACCGTCAGCGTTAAAGTAATACCACTTGCCATCAATCTGGACCCACTTTCTGGAAGCCATAATGCCGTAGGTGTCAAAGAAATATTTCACACCATCTATGGTCTGCCAACCGGTAACTTCCTTACTATTCTTATAATACATATACTGTCCATCATCATTTTGAGCCCAGCCCTGTGCCGTTGTCGGGTCAATGGTCAGCTTGACAAGCCTGTGGATCATGGCGCTGACCTCTGCACGGGTGACATTGGCTTTTGGATTGAACTTATTGTTTGTTTCACCCATTAGAATGCCCGCTTGCTGCATGGATTTTACTGTTTCTGCATAGTTGCTGCCAATACTTGAGGCATCTTCAAATGCGATTGCACTACGGTTAACAGATAGTTTGTAATCCATTACCTTAGCGTAATTTACCATGATAACTGCAATTTCCTCACGAGTGATGGCACGGTCAGGAGCAAACTTGCCGTCACTGATACCCTGAATGATGCCCTTCGTATATGCCCATTCAATATAAGGACGGTAAGAGCTGCCAGCTTTCACATCCGTAAAGCTGTTGGTGGTGTAGGCCTTTGTGTCTACGCCCGCCAGTTTGCCGAGTGCCATCACAAGCACTTCCCGTGTCATGGCGGAATCTGGAGAGAAGGTGGTCTTCGTTGTACCGGAGAGCAGCCCTCTACCCACTACATAGTCAATGCTGTCCTTCGCCCAATTAGTACCGATGTCAGTATACTTAGCACTTGGAGCCGTATAGCCCACTCCATACACTGAGAAATGATTGGTTGAGAAGAGTAAGCTTTTGCTGTTTGTGTCATAAGTAGAACCTGGAACAGGACTGATTTTTCCTTTGCTATTTACATAAACTCCATGCAGATACCCCACAGCCTCACCATTAGCAGGAGTATATGGAATGCTTGCGTAAACCATACCACTACCGAAGTTCGTTACATTTTTATTTTTGCTTCCATTTTTATAGCTTGCCTTGAAATCATAAACCGGACGTTTGCCAATGGCTTTTTTTGCATCATTGCTTAGCTTAGAGTTATCTGTTTTGCTTACGGTAATCTCAACATCTGCATTCGCTTGACGATTGATTTCCGTTATAGCTAGTTGGTCAAATCCTACTGTAATATCAGGACGGTCAAATACCAGTTCAATCCCTGCAATTTCATTGTTTATAATTTGCTGTTGGGTAGTCTTTGGTAGGTTTATGGTTAAATTAGATGCTTTCTTCTTCCCATCTGTTGAAACATTGATAACTATCTTAATTTCACTAGGAGCACTACCGTTTTTCTCTGCTTCAGCCTTTGCATTAGCGATGGCATCTGTAATGTTTTGCTCTGTAATACTGATACTAGCGGTTCCAGTACTATTAACGGTAGCTTTGCTCTCGATTGTTCCAGTTACAGGTTCGCTTGGTTTTACAGATGGAGCAGGAGCAAGTGTATCAGTACTGCTACCGCCACTGTTACCACCGCCACTGTTTCCGCCACCACTGTTTCCGCCACCACTGTTTCCACCGTCACCACTAGGGATATAAGGAGTAATCTCGATATATTTAAAGCCATTGATAGCCCTTGTAAATTCTGCGTCTGTCAAAAAGATTGCGTCGCCGCTATTGGTTCCGGCGTTGTTTCGATGGGTATAGCCGCTGCCGAAGGTAGGAGCTGAAGTCATGGCTTTGGATATGTCGCCTTCACCGCTGGCGACTTCCATTTTGCCGCCATTGATGATGATATTGCTACTAGAAATACCGAAGCTCGTGTCGCCGCCGAAACCACCGGAGGCTTCCAACGTAGTGTTGTTATTAACGATGACTTTGTTAACGTAGATTCCACAACTTTCGCCGGTGGCATCGCCACCCTTAGCAGTCAGAATCCCCCCGTTAACCATCAGTTCGGCTGATTCTCCTGCAAAATATACTCCATAACTGAGACCATCCTTTAGATTATCTGCAACTACATTACCACCAGTCGTTGTCAGGCTGCCACTTTCAACGGTCAAGTTGGCATTGCTGCCAACAAAATACACTCCAAAGCTTATACGATTCGAATTGTCTCCGTTAGCAATCACATTACCATTGTTTTTGATATTCATATTACCATCGTGAACGCATATTCCATAGCTACTAGAATTACTACCAGCAGCAGGAGCTCCAAAAGCAATCAGGTCGCCACCATCAACGGTCAGGTCACCATCAACATGTATCCCGTAGCTATCGCCATGATCCCCTTCGGTTGCTGGTCCGCCAGTAACTTTTAGATTGCCGTCGCCAGATATGGTCAGACTGCCAGTAACATAGATTCCGGCACCGTCTTTGTCTTCTTCAGGTTTTGGTATAGTAATACTATTATCGCCTATCCTCATAATATTTAGGTCGCCCTCGGCATAAATACCATATTTATTTCCACCCTTACTATATGCGCTGTCTGTGATCTCTGCGCCATTAAGGGTAAGGGTAGCACTATCAGGGTCATAGGTGACGGTTCCTCTAATGTGTTCACAAGTTATACGATCCTGATTCTCATTAGTAACCTCCTCGTCACCTATCCAGATACCATGATGAATAAGCGGCTCAATCTCGATAATTTTATAACTATAGATATTGTCATTAAGTTCTTTTTGCTTAACAAATTTTACTTTAGCGCCATCTTCTCCGGCTTTGATTATGTGATTATAATCAAGGTTAAAATTAGGTACAGAACTCATAGCTTGGGATATCTCAGCCACACCGCTGTAGGCATTCACCGTACCACCATTGATGGTGATGTCATCGCTGTAAATACCGAAGCTTACATTACCGCTATAGCCGCCATTGGCTGTCATTATACCATCATTGACAATGACTTGGCTGGCATAAGCATAAACACCACCGCTCTCTTCATCAGCAGAACCACCTGTAGCAGTCAGAGTACCGCTTTCTACCGTCAGGGTTGATGGTTTTTGAAAATATATGCCATAGCTGACATCCTTGGATGCACCGCCTTCCGCTTCCATGCTGCTACCGCCATCAACGGTCAATTTGGAATCATCACCATAGAAAACCACCCCAAAACTTGCATAATTCGCATCTCCCCCAATAGCCTTCACTGCACCTTCGTTTATAATGTTTATGTTACCTTTCTGAACGCCTATTCCATAGCTAGCAGATTTACTATCATCAACAGTCGTTTTACCTCCTGTGGCTTCTAGACTGCTACCATCAACAGTTAGGTTGCCGAGGTTTTTTACCTCACCAAAAAAATCCATACTATTTAAAAACACTCCACTGCTGTATTGATTTGAATTTCCACCAGTAGCAACCACTTTTCCTTTATTTTTAATGGTTATGTTACCGCCGTCGTAAGCATATATCCCATAACAGCCACCATAATCACCATTTGATTTACCGCCGTTGGCTTCCAGGCTGCCTCCATCAACAGTTAGATTGACGTTGTAATATCCCTCACTATCAAGATACACACCACTGCTGATTTGACTTGAATTTCCACCGCTAGCAGTAACTTTCCCTTTGCTTTCAATGGTTAAGTTCCCTTCCTGAACGCCGATTCCATAGCTGCAAGAATAACTGCCAGTTGCAGAACCACCTTTGGCAATCACTATACCTTCCTCAACAGTTAGGATACCATTGTATATGTATATCCCGTAGCTAGTCTCCCCCTCTTCCGTTGTATCTCCACCAGTAACAGATAGACTGCCTTCACCGGTGATAATCAAATCACCTTCTGCACAAATTCCTTTACCGTTATTGTCAGCTTCGATGGTGCTATCACCTATTAGCTTCAGTTTTAGGGGTATTTCTCGGTTGTTTTTGGCGTATATACCATGTTTATCTCCATCTTTATATATACATTCGTTGCCTTTAATGCTTACGCCATTAAGGGTAAGGATGTTCTTACCTGGGTCATAGGTTACGGATCCTGTAATGCCTTCGCCAGTTATACCGTCCTTATTCTCATCGGTCACCTCAACGCCTCCTACCCAGATGCTAGTGACAGCAGGCTCAACCTTAAAGTATTCGTATTTGTCTATGTTCTCCTTAACATAAGGCTCTGCATTCTTTCCCCAGTATTCGGTGCTTACTGTAACCTTCATATCTGAGTCAAATAGCGGCGAATGATTCATTGCCATAATGGGACCCTGGATGACGGATGTACCCTCTATGGAGATAGTATTTTCGTTGGAAGTATAAACTCCAATGCCTCCTACGGGTGAAGAGTTGACGACGCATGCGCTAGACACATTACTGTTGAATAGTTCTACTTTTCCTTCTGGATTTTTAATATATATCCCAGTATTATTTACTTTCACCTCACTGTCTTGTATACTGACAGTTCCAGTGCTATTGCTTTCAATTCCTGTGTACTCGCCTTTCACCGTAGTGTTCTTAACCGTTAAGCTGCCGTTGCCGTTAATTAAAATTGCACTAGATGGAATGCTGTAGCCACCCACATTACCGCCTGATATGGTTAGCATTCCACTGCCATTGTGTATAATACCGCTACCTTTGGAGTTGCTCAGCATTTTCCCATTTAGATCAATGGTAATGTTGTAGTTATTCGTACTTTGGATAGTCAGATTTCCCTTTGTATCGCTATAACTGTCGGATAGCTTTATATTCAAGTCGCCTGTTGCACTATTTATGGCAGTTTGGAGATCTGAAAAGTTGTCAACTTCCGTTGGCATGCCAAAAGTACGTAACATCATCTCTGCTTCCACCGTCACAGTAATCTGTGGCAGTAACACATCAGTCTTTACTGTGTAACCATGGATTACCGGGGTAAAAATATACTCACCCTCTGTATTCCCATCATAGTTCGGATTAAACCATGTTACAGGAATGTCCACAGTCGTTTTGGGATCGGTTATTTCTATAGCGGGACCGGTGACTATACTCACAGAATCGTCAACTACCGTATCCTTATCTAAAACCATAGCAGTCAGTGTTTTGGGCAGGTCTAAATCCTCAAAGGATGTCCCAATTGCTACCGTCTTTTCTGTTTCTGCTTCTGTAAGCGTTGCAAACGAAATGATTTCTCCGCTTGCACCAGTGGTATCCACTTCTTCTGCCATAGCCGAAACCGGCAACATGGTACACACCATACATAGCACAAGAAATATACTTAGTACTTTTTTCCTCATGTTCGTGTTCCTCCTTAGTAAATAATTTCTTCTCTTTTGGGCTTAGTTCTCTTTACTGCCCTTCTACGCTGGTTAAAATCTCTCCGCCTGACGATTCAAAGGTTACAGCAGCGGAGCTGGCAACATTGCCTTGACTGTCCTGCATAACGTACATCATGATAAAGATACCGTCGCCAAGCTCGGTTTCCGAATAGGCTGTTTCGGGAGTCACCGTAATGGTATCAATCGGAACGGCCGTCAGATCGTCGCCACCGTCGCTGATAGCGGTCGCATAGTGAACGGTCTGAATTTCATCGCCTTCCGCTAGATAACGAAGATTTTTATCCGCCGCGCCGCTTTCATCCAGCGGCTTTCTTGCCCCCTCAATGGAATATTCCCCTGTCTCAAAGTCATAGATTACCATCAGATTGTAATCCTCGCCGTTTAGCAGAATTGGCACGGAATACTGATTATAGCTTTCGCCCTCATAGGCAATTTCCATATAGCACAGTGCACCGTCTAAGCTGCCCCATACGCCTCTAAAGTTATCCTTAAAAACACCGTTTTCCCAATCTGATACGATATCATTGTCGGAACCAAGACAGAGCAGGATATCTTCCTCCGCATCTGCATAGTATAGATCAAAGGTCAGGGAAGAAAGAATGTCTATCGCTTCACTACCTAACGTAAGGGTTGAATTGCCGTTCTCATCCACGGTTACCGGCATATCACTCCAGTTTACGCTGTTTAAGGTCATCAGCTCGGGTAGGGTGTTGTAATTCATCTGGGAGATATAGTCTATACCTTGTTCGGAAAGATCTCCGGTCAAGCCATAGGCATACAGATATTTAAAGGAATCGGCAGGTCCGATACCCGCATAAGCATTGAAATCCTCCACATCACCGTTATAGCTATAATAACAGGAAAGCCCTGCCGACTCTGGGCGATATTTTCCGTTAACCTTATATACAACGCAGTCGGCTAGTGCAGTAGTGACAGCGCCAGAAGTTTCGGGTAGCAATCCAGAAGATTTTAAGGCAAGAGTCCCAAGATCGGTCATATTGGTATAGCCTTGTTCACGGGTGTTACCACCGTAGTTTTCTACGCTGTTAGCAATTTGTGAAAAATGAGCAAAAAATGTTGGATTATCCAATGCCGAAGCCAGAGCTTCCTTGCCGAAATCGTCATAGGCAGCAATGAGGTTTGATATCTTTGTAAGATCGGTAACGGACAGGGTGATATTGTCCTCTGTACCAACTTCCTCACAGCCTTGTACATAGCTGTCGCAGATTACTTTAGAAAGCTCCAAGGGTTCCATATCCGGCGTCCCGGCAAGTGCCCCAAGCCAGCCACTATAAAGCCAACCATTGCCCGGCTCTACCTCCTGTGAAGCCACAAGGTATTTAGCAATATCGGAGAAGGTATAGGCCGTATCCACCGTTGCCATGAGGCAGGTATCAAAGCCAATTATGTCCACTGGCTGATTCTGCGGATTTTCTCCGAAGGTTTCAGAGAATGCCTGATACATTTCTGTAAGACTTAAGGAATCCATGCCATACAGCTCGTCAAAGGCCGCACCCGACACCGAACCGCCGCCGTGGTTCCAAAACACCACCGCAGTGCGCTTGGCAGGGTAGTTTTCTTTCCCGAAAACGAGAAAATCCTTAAGTGTCTGTGCGTCGCCCATACTAGCTGTGGGAATCTCTTCAATGAGCTGTAAGCCGTTATGGTCATAGACATAACGCCCAAGCGTATCTGCACTGACAACTTCATTTTGCCAGCTTGATGTTCCGCCGGTCTGAATGACCACCTTCACATTTTCCGGAAGTTTCACATCCATCAGCTCTGCAAGGTCATTGGTTGCGGCGCCGTAATTGCTTTCTAAATCGCTTCCACACAGATACCAGTAAACCGCCCATTCCGTGTCGGTAGCCCCTGTTGTTACCTCTTCAACGGTATCCGGGGAATCTTCTGATGTTACCCCTTTTTCCCCACCACAGGCCGTTAGAGTCATTAGTATCGTAAGAACCAGTAATATAAATAAATTCTTCTTCCATGCAGTTCTTCCTAAATTACTCTTCATATAGTTCGTTCCTCCTTAATGCTGTCTTCTTTAAATTCCGGGCAACTGTCTCTTCTTTGTGTAAAACTCCTGCCCAGAAATGATGTCTTCTCCAATCAGGAGCTTATATTTCTTGATATACTCTATGGCGATGGTAGGAGGTGTGATGTTTCTATGTTCCGTCTGCGCGAGTCGTATCAATACTGATGTACTTCTCTTGTGCATCCAGAAAGGCACCGTCTTTAATGCAACCACAAACCTTCTCTCTTACTTCACCTTCACGAAGATGAACCTTAAGTTAGTATTGTCGCTTCCTACTCCTCCCTTACTGTAGGATAAAACCCCATGATATAAGCGGGGATACGGTTCAACGGTCTTTTTAGCAGAGCGTTATAGTCCTTTTCCACCTCTCGATAAACCATGAGCTTATTCTCTAATATCTTTTGTGCTGCTGTGTCATTTTCACCACCGCGTTCCTGCATATATAGTCTACGATGCATTTGCACCTGCTCGCTGATGTTATCAAGACTCTTCTGCTTTGCAGATAATTCCTTGAAACTCACTATGAACCACAGTGTAATAAATGCTGTCACACAGATCCCTGCTATAAACCAGCCAAGCGTGGCTGCTGTCATAGAACATCACCCCCGTATTTCATGTAAAACCTCTGTCATTCGACATAATAATATCACATACTACTCTTCAAAAACCGTTTACCGCACGAAACATGCCTTTTACCGCACGAAACGTAATTTTAATTCTTTAGGCTCCCATTACTTTATTCCACTATGAGTGAAAATCATGCTTCCTTTAATACATTCCGCCCAGAGACTCAACGGGTCCCCAGGCGGTGTATAGAGTTTAATTATTTCACTGTAACCTTTATCTTCTTAAACAATCACTTTCTTTTCCTTACCCTTCAAAAACCGTTTACCGCACGAGTCGTGTCTCATTCTGTATAAAATGTAAGTTCGGATTCTTGAAGCTATCATTTCTTTATGTTACAATATTATTGGATAGTTTTACATAAACGGAGGAAATTTAACATGCATATAGCAGTTTGTGATGACAATATAGATGAGCTTGCACGTATTTCCAGTTTACTGGAGGATTACTGCCGGGAGTGTGACAGTTCGGTTACATACGAAACCTTTCACAGTGCTATGGAGCTTATTGAGACTATGAGAGCAAGACGGTTTGATTTATTGCTTTTAGACATCCTTATGCCGGGCATTACAGGAATGGAAGCTGCAAAAGAGATTCGCCGTTCGGATAGTGAAATTCCAATTATTTTCCTCACCTCATCCCGTGAGTTTGCCGTGGAGAGCTACCGTGTAGGTGCCATGGACTACATAATGAAGCCTGCACGTAAGGATGAGATATTTCCATCCATTCATAAACAACTTGCCAGATTTAAACAAGAGGATGCGTATCTGACTCATAAAACAGGAAGTGGCATTGTAAAGCTGCCCTTTTCACAAATTGTATATGTAGAAGTCATAAACCGCAAAGTACAGTTTATCCTTACAAATGGCGAGGTACGAGAAGCCTATGGCTACCTAACGGATTACGAGGGGGCTTTGTTGTCAGACCCCCATTTTTATAAGCCTCACCGTTCCTATATAGTAAACCTTCGCCAGGTAACTGAACTTAATAAAGAAGGCTTTACTACCATGATGGGTAAAACTGTACCCGTTGCAAGAGATGCCTTTTCGAATGCAAAATCTGCATATATGAAATATCTGCTGTCACCAAAGGAGAGGGGGATTACACCATGTTAATTAACAATTTACTCATCTTTCGCTCCGGTATTGTTTTGGTGTTCGGTGTAGCGGTGTCACTTCTTTTTGCCGGTGTGAAACGTACGCGGACAAGCAAACTAGCAATTGCTATTTTTTATGCACTTGTACTCTTCATTCAAATTTTATGTTGGCAGATGTTTGGGTTGGAATATACGAAGAAACTGTACCCCATCATTACGCATATACCTTCGATTGCATTCCTCGTCCTATATTTCAAGCGTCCATGGACAATTTCGATCAGTAGCGTTCTGACAGCCTATCTTTGCTGCCAGATACCTCGCTGGTTTGGCTCAGTAGCGGCGGCAGTTTTCGACAGCCGCTATGCCGATCACATTAGTTACTTTATTGCTATGTGTGTAGTATACTATTTCCTTAAAAAATATGTAGCTGACTCAGTATTACAATTAGTAGAGAGATCCACACGCTCCTGCCTACTTTTTGGTGCAGTACCTTTTTTGTACTACTTATTTGACTACACCACAACCATCTATACGGATTTACTGTATTCCGGTGCTCGTGAAGCGGTACAATTTACTCCTTCTGTTATTTGTACCTTTTACTTAGTGTTTGTTCTCCTGTACTACTATGAGTCCCAAAAACAGACCAAGGCTCAGAGGGAAAGGGATATCTTTGCTTCCCAATTCCAGCAAGCCCGGTTAGAACTTGACACGATGCGCCAGATGCATAACAACACTGTAATTTATCGCCATGATATGCGCCATCACCTATCGCTTATTGGCGGTTTTGCAGCTGATGGAGATCTTCAGAAAATCAAAGAATATCTTAAAAGTACAGAAGCGGCTATTGATTCACTCACTCCAATACGATATTGCGAAAATGAAACAGTAAACCTAATTTTATCCAACTTTGAAAGTAAGGCAAGAAAAGTGCAGGTTAAACTACAGGCAAATGTCACACTACCGGAAGAACTTAATATAAACGACACCGAACTTTGTGCTCTGCTGTCCAATGCACTGGAAAATGCCATTACCGCAGCCAATCTGGTTGAGGACGAGAATCTTCGCAAGGTTTATATCCATGTCATTATCAACGGTGACAAACTGATTATTTCCACAGAAAATGCTTATGTAGGAAAGATTGATATGGAAGGCGACTTGCCCAAATCAAATCGAATAGATGCGGGACATGGCTACGGTATCAAGAGTATGGTCTCCATTGTTGAACACTATGGTGGATTATATTCCTTTGAAACCGGAGGTGGGGTGTTCATCCTGCAACTTTTACTGCCGCTGGATAAGTAATAATAATACCACTTAATGATTTACAGTCATAAAGTGGTATTTTTATGGTACGATTTCTTTCCTTATTCAGAAGTGTGCCACTAATTTAACGCCTGCTCCTCAAGATACTCTCTTTTCCGGAAGCCTAACATCCCGGCAATCATGGAGACAGGGAACATACGAATTTCACGGTTCAGCTTAGTTACGCTGTCATTGTAAATCAAACGGCTGGTGCGCACCATGTTTTCATAGGTTTCCACTGCGTCCATTGTTTTTATATAATTTTGATTTTCCTTTAATTCAGGGTATTGCTCTGTCACCTTGACAATCCTACCCAATGCCTCGGAAATAACCCCTTCTTGCCTTAGAACATCCTTCGGTGTTGATTTTGCCGTAATCACGCTTCTTCTGGATTTTATTATCTCAATCAATGTTTCGCTCTCATGCTTGGCATATCCTTTTGTTAAGTCCAAAAGAGCCGTTAGAGCATCAAAACGGCTTGACATCTGCACCCCGATTTGACTCATGGCATTACTAGTATTCTCATCAAGTACCACCAGTTTGCGCTGAGTAGAGATTATCCATAGAACAATTGCAGCAACAATTACGATGATTGTAATGAAAGTTGGTAGCATAACAAATCCTCCTCATAATATCTTATAAAAACCGATATTGGATTTTATCTGACGGCTTTGAGAAAATTATTCTGCGAGTTGTACTTCGATCTCTTCCCAACCAGTCTCTGCTGCTTCAAGAAACTCCTGAGCACCTTGGATAAACTCATCTGCTTGTGCACTGTCAAGCACAATACTTCCGTCCAGTACACTGCCAATATCAATAACAGTTTGGCCCATCTCGTCTACAAAGTCCTTGGTTTCATCATTAAAGCTGTCATAATACTCTGCATACTTAGCGTGTACATCGGTTAAACTCTGTGCAATTTGGGTAAGTGTTGTTGTTTGTTCCTCTGTTACACCTACACCACCGTTTTCTATCATATTTTCAACCTTGGTTTTCAACTCGGCAATTTTAGCAGGATACTCTTTAAGTTCAACAACAATTTCATCTGCTCTTTCTTGTGACAAATCATCACTTTCAATTTCTGCTTTATACGCTTCCATAGCATTTATAATTTCTGTTATAGCATCCATGGTAACTTGATCTAATTTGTCTAGATTTTCATTTGCGATGGTAACAACTACATTGTTTTCTGTGTTTGTGCTGTTAAAAGCTTCTGTAACTTCATTCTTGTCAACCCCACCGCAGGCCGTAAGGCACAGTGTCATAACAAGTATGATCATTAATACATATAGTTTTTTCATTATATATCCTCCGTTTTCTATTGCGTAGTGTCAAGTATGACACCCCTTTTTTATTTCAAAACCTTTATATTACAAGGGTTACATAGTCTTTTAAAATAAAATAACAATGACCCCCTGTTTTCTGTTAAAATTGAGTCACCACAACACAAA
>JAEZVF010000034.1 GCA_023443225.1 Bacillota bacterium | reverse complement strand
CACCGTGCATATAACGATAATCTTCTTCTGAGTTCTCTGCATATCGAAAAGCTTCTCCAGTTGCATTATTCGTTTTATCCCCATCATAAAAACGATCAACCATAATCTGATAAATAGACTCTCCCCGAAGACTATCGGCTGCATTTACCTCCATTGGAGGTAACAGAGGCATTGTCATAATAAAACAAAGTACAAAGCTTACAATACGTTTTAACATCTTTTTCACTACCATTTCCCCTTCCTTCTCCATTCCTGATATGTCGTTTACTGTTTTATAAATACCGGTATTTATAAGCAAATTATAACAATACCACTCCTAATAACAAAGTTTTTTCATACATATTGCTTGATTTTTTTAGGTAAACGATATACTATTTTAATAGAGTTTAAGAAGGGGGTGTCCAATGGCTGTAACAATAAAAGATGTTGCCAGAGAAGCCGGAGTATCCACAGCTACGGTATCTAAAATACTGAACAACAAGCCTTATATTTCGGAAAGCACGACACAGCGTGTGATGGATGTGATGAAACGTCTCAATTATCATCCCAATACACAAGCCAGTAATTTCAAATGCAAACGTACTGGCAACATTATTTTTCTTGCTGTTACGGAAATACATACTGCCTTTCATAATCCTCACATGTTTGAAATTCTATGCGGTGCGCAAAATGTAATCCGAGACAAAAACTATAATCTGTCTTTCTTGGGCGTATCTGACAAACAAGATGCTTTTGATTCAGCAAATAAAATCGTTGGTTGTAACACAGCTGATGGTATTTTGGTCCATGGTTCTGCCACTTCAAGGGCATTGGTTGACTTTTTATCTAAAAACAACTTTCCACACATTATTATCGGGAGGCCCCCATTTGCCAGTCCCTCTTCCTGGATCGATACAAACAATCGCGTTTCTGGTCAAATGGCGATGGAATATTTAGAAAAATGCGGCTATTCTCAGATCGCTTTTATCGGAGGACCTAAAAGTGATGAAATATCAAGGCACCGCCTGCAAGGTTTTGTTTCGTATATGAATCTTAATGGACTGACCATACAAGATGATTTTATAAAATACGGTACCTATACAAAAGAAAGCGGATTTTCAATGATGGAAGAACTCCTAAGTCAGCCCACTCTCCCAGATGCCGTTATCTGTGAAAATAATCAGATTGCAATGGGGGCCGTTGGGGCAATAGAACGACATCATTTATCCATCCCAAGGGATATGGGACTCATTACGTTTGACGATTATCCTCTCTCGCAGCTTATTGATCCACCTCTCACTGTGATTGATATAGATGTCCATGAAATGGGGAAACAGGCGGCTTCTATCTTGTTGCGGAAGATTAAGAATCCGGGGTTTCAAGTTCAATCCTTTGTAACTCTTCCTAATCTGATTGTTCGATCATCAACAAAAAATCAAAACCTGGTGCCATAATTCCTCTTTAACTGTAATATATCTCAGTATAAAACAAATGCATCTTGAATGGGCTTTTAAAAGCTTTCTCAAGATGCATTTGTTATGATACTTCCATTAATAAATTCTTGAATGACTGTGAATATAAAACTCTTCCTGACTTGGTTGGAATTTCTTTTCCATTTTTTCAAAATTCATATCAAACTGCTCTGCCGCTATTTCATCTACATCATAGACTTCGCTTTCCACATAACGCCACTTTCTTTTATCCAGGCACCCCTCTGTTAATTCCTTTACCATCATGGCTGTCGGATAAATGCCATCTCTAACGTAAACATCATATTTTTTACAACTTTTAAATCCACGGGAAACGTAGTTATCCGGATTTCCAAAAATTACGATGACATCGTAGGACATTTCTTTTGCCTTTGCAAATGAGTATTCAAGCAGGACTTTTCCAAGTCCCATTCTTTGGAATTCAGGATGAATGCTTAAGGGCCCAAAGGTCAGTATCTGCTTTTCAAGGTTTTCCTCATCTATCAGCTTTGCCTTAGTATACATGACATTCCCGATAATGCAATTGTCTTTTTCAAGGACAAGATCCAGTTCAGGTATAAAATCCGGATGATTTCTCATGACATGTACCATATAATGTTCACTACAGCCCGGAACATTTAAATTCCAAAAGGCCTTTCTGGTTAAATCCTCAACATTCCTATAATCCTTTTCCTGTTCATTTCTAATGGTATAGTTCTCTATTTTGTTCAATTTGTCCCCTCCAAAAATTCATATTTTAACATCAATTCTTATTTATTCAAATTTTGCAACACTCCTTTACTATTTTTGAAGTCTGAAATCAACATTCCATAAGTGAAAGTATCCGTCCATTCTCCCTTACTCCAGAAATCCTTAATAAAATGAGCCTCTTTACGCATTCCAACTCTTTCACAAAGCTTTGCTGATAAAAGATTTCTGGCATCAAGATTTGCTTGTATGCGATGTACTCTCTCTATGTTAAACAAATATTCAATCACACCTTTTATGGCTTCAGAAGCATAGCCCTTTCCTGAATATTGGTCATTAAATACATATCCTATTTCGACTGTTTCTTTCATTTGTGTATACCAGATGGAGATATCACCGATCACCTTATTATCCACCTCACAAGCTAAGCTAACAGATGCTTCTTGGGTAAGCTGGTCAGCCATCAACTTCTTTTGAAATTCTTTATCTTTTGATGATGAAGTCCATGGTTCATGCAATAAAAACCTGCAGATATTTTTATTGCTGTAAATTTCGAAAGTATCTTCAAGATCTGTTTCCCTGAAAGATCTGATTTTGAGCCTGTTTGTCCTTAATTCCATAGTAAATCTCCCCCAATTTTTTTTAATCAAATATCTGTATTTTACCATATCAACCTATTTTAGTCATCTTAAAGATAAGCCTTGAAAAAAATAGTCAATGAGCTACAATTAAATTATTGATTTGTTTGGTTCAAATAGTCTATGCAAGAGGTGTTACTATGAAAATAGCAATATTTACCCTGGGTACCAGAGGAGATGTTCAGCCTTATATTGCTCTTGCTAAGCAGGCAGTAAGAAGGGGGCACAGCGCCATCATTTGTACTGGTCAAACCTTTGAAAAGCTTATTAGAGAAAATGGTGTGGAATTTGCAAAAGCAGAAAGTGATCTGATGGCACTACTTGAGACCAGGGAAGGAAAGAATATCCTTAATAATGCCGGGAAACATATTATAAAAACCATGAAATATGTGAAAGAAGTTATTAATCCTGCCTACAGGAAAAGTCTGGATCAATTTTGGGCTGCTGCTCAAAATGCTGATGTTATTATTTATCATCCTAAAGCCATAGGTGCTGTAGACATGGCGATCGAACTTGGAATTCCCTGTATCAGCATGCCTTTGGTACCGATCACTTATCCAATTGAAGAATTTCCTAACCTGGCGGTTTCACCTGTTAAAAGCTTCGGTAGACGAGTCAATAAACTTACTTATAAAATTATGATCTTGGGTGAGAAATCAAATTTAAAAGAATTAAATGATTTCAGGGTAAAGACACTAAAAAGAGATATAAGAAAAGCTGGACAGTATACTTATAAAAGAAATGGAGCAGACATTCCAATCATTTATCCCATTAGTAACGCCCTGTTTCCCGAGGTAGAGAGCTGGAAAGAAAAAGTCTATCTACCGGGCTTTTTCTACCTGGATTACGACAGCCAGGAACTGGAACAGGATTTAAAAAATTTTATTGCTGAGGGAACAGCACCGATTGTAATATCCTTTAGCAGTATGCCGCTCAAAAATCCTGAGAAGTTTAAAGCGAATTAATAACCGCACTAAAAATAACCAATAACCGTGCTGTCGTTTTAACCGGAGTCAGTGGCATGACTTTTAACGACAATAAGAATATATTAGCTGTACCACAGGCACCTCATACCCTGCTCTTCCCGCTTGCAAAAGGCATTGTTCATCATGGTGGAGTCGGTACGATGGCAACAGCATTAAAAAGTGGAAAGCCTCAACTGATCATCCCGTTTTCCGTTGATCAGCCCTTCTGGGCAAAC
Source organism: Bacillota bacterium (assembly GCA_023443225.1). GTDB lineage: Bacteria > Bacillota > Clostridia > Lachnospirales > Lachnospiraceae > Anaerocolumna. The sequence continues at coordinate 7,537 of JAEZVF010000034.1, read as the reverse complement.
AGATTATATAAAATGGGCTATGCATTAAAACCTCTGTATGAAAAGACATTGCAGGTACAGGATCTCGTTCAAAGCTTTAAGGGTATGGAGATTCCAGCGAATATATCATCAGCTAATAAGATAAGAGAATTAATTGTTAATGAACGCGGAACAGATAATACCATTGATTATCTTGAAAAGATTTATAAAAATTGGAATTATGGATCAAATAGAAAGCAATGAGTTATGGCAGAAGGACCTCCTGACGTAAAATTATAACACGTCAGGAGGTCCTGTTTTGTTGTGTAATGATGCCGTCTATTTATTCGATCTTACAAACCGGAATTTGTCAATATCCCAGGCAATCTTGGCGAAGGCCTATGGTAAAACATTTCCGGCTGCACAATAGATTTCATACCATTCCTCGCGGGTCAGATAAATGTCTGCTGCCTTCATACAATCTTTTAGTCTGTCAGCATTCATCGTTCCTGTCACAGGCTGCATATGTGCTGGATGCCGAAGGATCCAGGCTAATGCAATGGTTGTATTTGACACTTTATAATTTGCTGCTATTTTATCAATCGCCGCATTCAGTTTTTGGAATTTATCATTATTTAGAAAAACTCCTTCAAAAAATCCATATTGAAATGGAGACCATGGCTGTACCGTAATATCATGTAAGCGACAAAAATCAAGTACACTTCCATCACGGCTAATAGCGGTGTCATCTGCCATGTTGACATGGAGCCCTGCTGATATCATAGTGGCATTGGTGATGCTAAGCTGTAATTGGTTTGCTATAATTGGCTGGTTTAAAAATTTTTCAAGCAGCTGTATCTGCATAGGATTCTGATTAGATACGCCAAAATTACGTACTTTACCACTGCTGTGAAGCTTGTCAAATGCCTCAGCAACCTCCTCTGGCTCAACCAAAGCATCCGGACGATGTAAAAGAAGTACATCCAGATAATCGGTTTTCAATCGTTTCAGACTGCCGTCTACTGCCTCTAAGATATGTTCTTTTGAAAAATCAAACATCCCTTTTCGTATGCCACATTTGGATTGCAGGATTATCTTTTCTCTGACTGTACTGTTCATGTGTATGGCCTCTGCGAACAATTCTTCACATGTTCCGCCGCCATAAATATCTGCATGATCGAAAAAGTTTACTCCGCCCTCCAGAGCAGTCTGAACAAGACGTTCTGCATCGTTTGTACTCAGCTCATTAATACGCATACAGCCAACTGCAATAGTTGGCACCTGTAAATCAGATTTACCCAATTTCATATATCTCATGTTAGTTTACCTCCTCATTCAATCATGTCAAAAATCACTAGTATCATTATTTACCCATGTCAAATATAATTTATTGTAAACCTTTAAGTTAACTTTAAGTCAATACTTTATTATTATGGTTTATCGAGGTTATGACGAGGTAAAAATCACTCTATATGAATATGGTATTACAGAATGAAGTCACAACTGTCTTGGCGAAGTTCCAAAATACTGATTAAATGCTTTATAGAAATTGCTGCTATTGCTGTATCCTAGTATAGTGGCAATTTTTTCTATTGAAAGGTCTGTATGACTAAGGAGCAGCTTTGCTCTTCGCATTCTGGAATCCGTTACTATTTGGGAGAATGTCTTTTTGGTTTTCTTTGGCAGGAGTTTTGATATATAAACAGGGTGATAGCCAAAGTGTAATGCAACAGAAGATAAAGTGACCATGTTAGCATTGGAATCTATATATTCCACAATCTTATCAACCATAGATGTTTTTAATGGAAGATTTTGGCGTTTATATTCTGATGAAATATACATGCACAAAGACATTACCAGCGGTTTAATGATTTTTTGAGAATCATTTGTCTTGTTCGCATATTCAAGAATCATCAAACCAAGTAGTCTCCAGATAGGAGATGAATCTGGAATTCTTAAATGAACGAATTCATCTGAATACTGATTTTTATGCGGTTCAAGAAAGAAATTTAGCATGGCAGTATCTGTGGAAAAAGAAGCAAGAAATTCCTGGATAAATGTTTCTTTTCGAATTAACACACCGATAATGATACCTTCTTCGTCTGATTCTCTTTTGGCAGCATAACCACTATAGGGTTGTCCAATATAGCAATCTCCTTCTTTTATTGTGATACTATTATTATATTTTGCACTTAGGGCATCATAGTCGCCACGATACGCAAAGTGTAGAAAGAAAAAGTCCTGACGGTGGAACTGTTCATTGAGTCGTTTATCCTTGAAAACACAAACCATTACATCTTCATCATCTTCACCCAGCCAATGAGAGACGAGTTCATTATTTCCATAATCCGAATCCGGACTGAAATTCCAATTAAGACGTGGAAAGTCTGTGCCTAGTTTCTCTAGAGCCTGCATAATTTCATTGTCATAGGTTAATCTCATAGCCACGACCTCCATTTACAAATTAAGAAAAGCTAAAATAAGCCACATTTAATATTAATATATAGCGCTGATTTTGGCAAGATATTGTGTTTATAATAGGGGCAGAAAAAAACTCTGATTACAATGAGGTCAGTATTAAGAAAGGAAACCCAGATATGATGAAAAATTTAGGTGCAAATGCATTTGGTTACGGTTATCCCGTCCCAGTGCTTATGGTTGCTACATATAACGAAGATGGAAGCGTCAATGTAATGAATTTACATGAGGCAATGAGAACGAATGCCGGAGATTTGGCTTTATGTATTGGTCCTCGCAGTAAGACCTATGAAAATGTAGAAAAGAGACGTGCATTTACAGTTGCTCTTGTCAATCAGGAGTTAATGTCGGAAGTGGATTATCTAGGCAGCGTAACAGGTTACAGTGTGCCTGATAAATTTGAAAAATCTGGATTAGAAGCTGTGAAGAGCCAGTTCGTAGATGCACCGATTATCGAAGGTAGTACCGTTGTAATTGAATGTGAGCTGGTAGAAATTGTTAATGGAACAAATTTCACTACGGTCTTGGCAAAGATTAAAAACATTGCTGCAGATGAGGCAGTGGTAGATGCCAGAGGTAAAATTAATTCTTTAAAAACTGGAATGATTCTTTATGATCCATTTGGAACGAACTATATCTCTCTTGGTGAAATTGTTGGTAAGCCATGGGGTGAAGGAAAAAAATATTCCTGATAGGTTAAATGCCTTTCATGCAACGGAAAAACCAGGTAAGAAATCCGCTTTCCAGTGGCGGATTTCCTTCCCGGCTGGCACTCTTTTCACAATGGTATAACACTAGACTTTGCGCAAAGTTCGCGTGCCAAGGGAGGCTTCGCCCCCTTTGGATACCACTGAAATATACTTATCTGCCAAATCGATATATCTTCATCGCCTATTTTTCTTTATCCTCATATTTATTATCACGATTCCAATAAAAATAGTAGTTACGAAAAGCATCTGCCAAACACACAATAATAATTACTCCCAACAAAATCAAGCCTTCTATTGAAGAGAATAACTGCCTGACATTATTTTTTCCACTTATAACGATAATAAATAACGCAACAAGAATTCCCGGCAAGTAAATATGAAGAAACCGTAACCACTTTTTTCTACCATGTTTGTATTCTTCTTTCGTTTCTGCCATATCTTTTCTTGTACATCTAACTATTGCTACCGGAAGCCCTCCTCCTCTTGCGTAATTTCTTTCAGCACTATACTCTATCCCATCAAGTGTGAATTCTGGATACATCCCCTTCTTTGTGATTTCAATCTCCATATCTCGTTCCATTGCATATTTGTAAAGTACATTTTCAAAATCATAGCTATTTATTATCGCATCATCTGGAGTAAAAGTAATGACTCTCTCATGTTCATAATCAATAACTTCCATGTAATCCTTAATCCATGAAGTGAAAAAATGCTCTTTTTCCATACTTTGTAAATACTCTTCTACATTTAATTCATCTATAGTAATCTGCTTTTTCTTTAATGCCTTGCAAAACTCAATGGCATTTTTGTCATCACTTATCCTTTTTTCTAGTATATGCTGTTGTTTGTCCAGGGAATTTGACAGGTTCTCCTTCTCACGCAAAACCAGTTTAATTTGTTCTAATGGCATATCAAGCATGCGGAGCATCTTAATTACTTTTAGTATTCTGACGTCATTCTCTGAATATTCCCGATATCCATTATCAGGATTACGTTTTGTTGAAAACAACTCTGCTTTTTCATAAAATCTGATATTTTGTGCAGATACTCCTGTCCTCTGTTCCACTTCTTTAATGTTCATAGATATACCTCCTTTTTATGAGGTGATTGTAAACCCTATACAAACTATAAAGTCAATAGAAATATATATAAAATACTGCTATTTTATGTTTTCTGCATACTTTAATCGTAACGTTTGATCGTACCAGACTGGTACAACCTTCTTAAAATTGTTATAATTTTCAAATGCAATTTCACACCTTTTCCTCATGCCCTCTATTTCCCCACTACCAAATTTTTCGGCCCACTTGATAGAATACAGCGATGCATGTGCGACATAAACAGCAAGAGTTTCCCAAAAGTCAATTGGAATCGTATCATTAAAATACTCATCAATCTGGCCAACGCAATATGGAATACTCTCTTCTATCCCAAAGCTTTCTAACTTATAAAACTCTTCATACGGATCTCCGACTTCCCAACGATTAAAATCTATAACTCCTATATTTTCATTTTGAACATAAATCAGATTTCCCGGATGATAATCTCCATGTAAATATACGGGTGGTTTTCTCCACAATTTATTAATATTCTGTTTCACAAATCGTATTGCATCTTCATCATTTGGAACTCTTAAATTGGAATTTTCATATATCTCAAGCTGTAATAATTTTTTATCTACTTTTGTTTTTTGAGGTAAATCTTCTTTATCAACACATATGCTATGAATCTCTTTAAGAATTTTCCCCGCTTGTCTTCCCAAAAGATATTGCTGTTGCTCTGACAATTTTCTCAATTCGTCCTCTAAATCTCTTCCTTCCACCCAAGATAAAATCATGTAAACACTATTTCCATTATTACATATTCCAAAGGAAAGTGGTTCCGACATTGTGATTCCCGATGTTGCAAATTTACGTATTATGTCGTACTCTTTTTTCTTTATATCAAATTCACTTACATCTGAGATTCGTAATAATAAATGCTCTCCTAAATCCGTTGTTACAATATACTTTTTATCCGTCGAATACCCTTTTTCAAGTAAAATAATTTCTTTCCATGATTTGTATTCCGGAATATCCATATATAAATTAGTATTCACAATCTACCACCTCCTTAAATAAAATCTTTGTTCTGGATATTCATTTTCAAAAAAACATAATTCTCCCTCCTCAAACCCTGCTTTCTTATAAAAAGCTCGTGGAGCAGTTCCCTTTTCATCTTCTTCTCGAAATGTTTCCACAACAATCGGTCTGTTTTTGTCCATACTGTCAAGCATAACCTTAACCATCTTTGAAGCTATATGTTTTCTTCGAAACTCTGGATGTACCGCCATACAACAAAGCATGTTATGCTTTATTGAAAATAAAAGAATACCTACAACCATATTTCCAAACAACGCACATATGGCTGTTCCCCTATCAATATTTTTCTTTACAGTATTCTTATATTCAATTACTTTTTCCTCTGTTTCTAATCCCGGGAAATTCCACTTTACAGTTTCAACCATACTCATCCATGATGAAAGATTTTCATCGTTCGCATATGCAATCTTAATTGCTGAATCTTCATTACGAAAAGTATTGTACCAACTATCCAATTCAAAAAGTTTATCTAAGAACCAATATGGTATAAAAGTACCTTCTTGCTGCATTTTTAGTACTTCCTCTTTATCAGCCCATCTAACAGCCTGTACCTCTTCCCTCTGTAATTTAACATTCGAAAGATCAACATTATTTTTTACTATATAATAATCATCAAACCCATTTCGAAATGTTGTCGTGAACTGTGGAAGCACATCTGACAAATCCATCTTCAATCCTAATTCTTCTGCTAACTCTCTCTCAGCTGCTTGACTACTACCCTCTCCAGCAATTGCAGAACCTCCTACCGATAAATCCCACATATTTGGCCACCCGCTTTTAAATGGCTGACGCTGTTGAATTAACAACTGATTTTTATTATTAAAAATACATACATGTATCACAAGATGGTATTCATCGTCAGACAATTTTTCACCTCTTTTGTGCATTTTTCCTGTCTTCAATCGTTCTTTTGTATAGATATCCCAAAATTCCGCTTTTTCATTTTTCTCACTCATTTGATTCCCTCCATTTCATAATTAATATGCATATCATCGTTTGCCAGTATAATAATTTTACTATAATTTCAAAAAATGTATAGACTTGTATTTGAAAATATAGTATACTGTAAAATGAAGTGTGCCTAAAATCGACTTTTAGGCACACTTCATTTTTGTGGTTATAATATAAATCTGTCATTGCTGCAAATCGTATACTTCTGGACAATTCAGTTGCTTCGCATTCTGCCAGATTATAATTCTCCCCGACTGAGAACGGTAGTAAATAAATATGAACGAAAATAGTAACTCTTAATAATTTACAATATATTGCCAAAAAAATAATGATAATGAATATTTTCCTTTTTTTATAGAACAATAATAAAAAAGGAGGTTTTACTATGGCGGTAACTCATAAAATTGCTCAGTGGACTTAAAGAGGTAGGTCCAATCAGCTTATCCGCTTTTTAATATATTTGTTCATATAAGAAATCCAGGCAGCCTTTAAATAGGTTGTTTGTTTTATATTTAAAAAATAAATTATGTCAGGAGATTATTATGGGAATTATTGGTTGGATTATCATTGGTGCTATTGCTGGTTGGCTCGCAAGCATGGTTACTGGAAACGATAAAAAGATGGGTGCTTTCGCAAATATTATAGTAGGCATTATTGGTGGGCTTATCGGCGGATTCATTGTGAGTTTACTAGGCGGAACAGGCATTTCGGGCTTTAATCTTTGGAGTCTTTTGGTTGCCTTTATAGGTTCTTTAATTGTTTTGTGGATATTTAATAAAATCAACAAATAAAATAAAGATTGGAGGCGTAATTTATGAATCATTCAATCAAAAGTAAAACTGATAAAGTTGTAGGTTCTATCAAAGAAAATATTGGAAAAGCTATGGATTCTGAGCAGATGGAACTGAGTGGTAAATTGCAAAATCTTGCCGGCGAAACCAGAGGGAAGGTTGATGATACTATGGAAAAATCCGTAGAAATCAGTGAGGATATCAAAGAATCAATTGCTGAGAAGGCAAATGATTTAATTGATTCGGTGAGGAAAAAAAATAAATAAGTACTTGTTTTATAACCATTCTTATAAATTTGCAAAATTACCTTGATAATTTATTTGTTTGGTGTTAGGATAAAACAAATATTTAAATGCAATGAAAAGAAATAGTACATGTGACTTTGATTTCAGAGAGGGAATGGCAGGTGTGAATTCCTATGATAATAGCATGGAAGGCGTCTTGGAGCAGCGGAGTGAATTTAGTAGCTACCGCCGGATTATTCTACCGTTAAAAAGAATTCGATATA
>JAEZVF010000116.1 GCA_023443225.1 Bacillota bacterium | reverse complement strand
CAATCTTTTTAGCAAAGGAGGGTGATGAAATGGAAAAGCGCAGGCATGAGGATTTACCGCTTGCTGCCCCAAATACGGAGGGGAATGTGTGGCCAAAGCAGACTTGCCCAGCCTTTGAGCCCAGGGCTGACACGCCTGAAGGATTGCGGCAATGCTGGTATTGCCGATATGCCGACTTTCACCTTAACAGGCCTCGTGCACTGGAGGTAGGCGTTTGTTACTGGCCGAAAAAAATATCAAAATAGGAGAATAAAACAAATGCGAAAGAGAGTTTTAAGTATTTGGCTCTCGGTGTGCATGGTGCTGACTATGCTGCCGGTATCGGTTATGGCAGAAGAAGTAAGTACTCCAGCGGGTGCAAGTGATGAAATTATAGCATTTGAACCGCTTGCCCAATCAGAAAAATTCGTTGAAGCAGGCACATCGATTGAAAATTTGGGACTTCCCAAAGAACTGACGGCAACGGTGCGGACAGCCACACCTGAAAACAGCGGGACAGAGGAGGAGACTGTGCAGGATACAGGCGAATTCCTGGAAGATGACGGGTTAACTGATTCGGAGGCGGCAACCGCTTCCTCCGCTATAAAAGAGAGTGGTGATAACCGTCACAAAGCCCCTGTTCGCCAATGGGAGGAAACGACTGTTGATATTCCGGTTACATGGAAAGCTGAGCCGGAATATACCGGAAATGAAACTGGTGATTATGTATTTACGCCGGTAATAAAGGGATACACGGTGGGTGCTGATCTGCCGGAAATCAACGTGAGGGTGGGTGTACAGCCCCCTATGATGGTTCTGCGTGCTGGTAATCCCGTCACCTACGGAGATTTTTCAGTCAGTATAGATGATGACGGTGCAGCACCGGTATATGACAATGGTGTACTGACATTCGGCACGGCTGGTGAATACACGGTGAGCATGGCTGATGGGAAAGGTTCCACTTCCGACCGCATCGTAGTCACAGCAGCTGTGACTCTGAATCTGGACGGTGTGGTAATCAACGCACCAGATGCGTTATCGGGGGCACAAAAAGGCGCAAATGCTTTGACTGTGACAAACGATACAGTTTTCCTGAATGTGATTGCGGACAGTTCCCTGACAGGTGGTGCAGGTTACGACCATAAATACGCCCCAACCGACGGCGGTGCGGGAATCAGCGGTAATGTTGTGGTTAATGGTACGGGAACACTCTGTGTCAATGGAGGTACCGGCGGATTTTCCGAAGTTATTATCAGCATAGGCGGAAGCGGAATCCTTGGCAACGTTTTTATCAGGGGCGGGGCTAACGTTATCGCTTATGGTGGCAATAATCAGAACCCCGGGTATGGCAAGGCTGGCAACGGTATTACCGGTCATGTGTCCGTCACTGAAGAGGGAATTCTTGGTGCCTTTGGCGGTATGTGCCAAAGTCCTATGTATACAGGCGGCGATGGCATCAACGGAAACCTGACTGTCACAGGGCGCGCCTCCGTCACTTTAACTGGTGGTGACAATATATTTAATAGTCCCGGCAGAGCGTTATCCGGCATATTAACAGCCCTTGGCTTTACTCTCAAGGGTGGATTTACCGGACTGACAGATGAGATTACCAGTTCAGATGCACGCATCAATCAATTCCGCTATGTCTCGGTTGAACCTGCACAAACACCTGATAGCCCTATCTTCGATTTCTGTAATGGTGCAGCCGCCGTAAATATTAAACCCACCTCTGAACCTGCATGGGAAGAATCCGACTATTCTTTTGCCGGGTGGTTTACCGCCCCCAACGGCCAGGGAACGGAGCTCATGGGCGACGGTGGCAGCGGAGTTACCTATTATGCAAAATGGATCTATAACGGTAATACTGTTCGCACAACGGCTCTGGATCTGACGAGTATCAGTGGTTCCAAACTCTACGGCGCAACCCAAAACGGCAGTGTATACACCAATGCAGCCGAGGGCTGGACATGGTACGCGGCCGAAACCACAGTTAAGGGAGAAACCTATGCTGCCAATACCCTTGTCCTTTCCGGTATGACTGATCATACCACTGCTTCCGCCGCTCTGACAGTTCCGGACGGGACCACCGTTGTGTTGGAGGATGATTCCGAAAACACCCTCATAAGCGGTTATACTTCCTCAGATAGTGAGGATGTTTTTACCTATGGTCTTTACGGCAAGGGTGCATTGCACATAAATGGTGGGGGAACACTGAATGCCCGAGCAGGTACAGCTGCATATACCAACAGCGACAGCCAGAAAGAAGGCAGCAGCTATGGTATTTACAGCTGCGGAGCGCTGGACTTTTCTACCGGCACTGTCAACGCCTATGGTGGCCGCGGTGTATCAACAGGTTCTGATAACAAAAGCTGCGGCATCTATTCCGATGAAACATTAAATATCAGCAGTGGTTCTATTACTGGTTGGGGAGGATCGGGAAAGGTTCAAAGCATTGGTATCATCTCCCAAGGCAATATGGAAATAACAGGCGGCATTGTTACTGGCGAATGTGGCTCTGATGGTGTACGTCAGGGCTACGGATTGGCATCGATGCAAGGGAACATCTCCATTGCAGGAGGCAACGTCACCGGCACCGGCAGTGAGCTAAGTGGAACAAATACTTTCAGTGTGGGCATCCTTGCCTTGGGTGCAGTGGAAATCACCAGTGGAAATGTCACTGGGACCGGTGGCGAAGCCCAGTCCAGTTACGGTATCATTAGTGGCTTTTTGACAGTGAAAATTACTGGCGGTACAATCACAGCCAAAAATGGCACAGCCACGGATTCTGCGGCTATCGCTTCCGCTAATGACGGATCCAGTGGCAAACTCATTGTTGGCAGTATGGAAAAACCTGCTGTAATTGCCAATGCCACTGACGGTACAAACCCAATTACAGCAAGCAACGGCGAAATTGGGAGCAGACAATTAATCATGTCCGGCAGTGATGCCGTGGTGATTAGCTTCTCTACCTATGCCATAACCGCCAACCACGCCATTAATGGAAGCTACATCGTAACGGTAAACGGCAGCACGGTAAGCTCGGCACAATCCGGTGATACTGTCACCATCGTACCCACCGCAGACAGCGGCTATGAGGTAGATAGCATTACCGTCTGCAAAACAAGCGACACAAACACAAACGAGACTGTTACAAACGGCAGCTTCACCATGCCCGTCTATGCGGTTACTGTCAGTGTGATTTTTAAACTGTCTGCTCCAACGGATGCGCAACTTCTTGCAGCAGCGAAAACAGCTGCACAAAACGCAGGCTATAGCAATATGACCCAAGCGGCTGCACCAAATGAGGATGTGATTAAAGCAGCCTTGAAGTCCACCGCAGAAACGCAAATCAATAACAGCGGCATAACAATTACTATCAATAAAATTAGTTACATCCCACCAATTGCCGGAACATCAGCAAATCCAAGTGGTACAGATGGCAGCTACACCTTTACTGTTACGTTGTCCAAAGGCGGACAAAACCAAACAACAGAGCAGAAAACCATTACCATCACGGCCTCACCTTATACAGGTGGAAATGGTGGCGGATCTGGAAATGGAGGTGGAGGTGGTTCCGGCATTAGCTCAGATACAGCAGCACAATCTGCAAAACCCACTGAGTCTGTTAACGGCAGCACTGAAAACAAAGCCACAGTTGACAATGAGGGTAACGCCAATGTCAGCCTGACCGACAAAAACATTACCGATGCGATTGCAGACGCAAAGAATTCCGCGGTAAAAAAAGGTGTGAATGCCAGTGATATTACGGCAATTATTCATGTCACAACAGATGGCAAGGACGCAAACACCTTGACAGTTAACCTGCCAAAGACAACACAGGAGCAGATCATCGGTAATAAGATTGTCAACGTTCAGCTTGTTATTGACCACCCTGATCTTACCATTGGCATTAATCTTGCTGCGGTAACGGAAATCAGCCGACAGGCAAATACCGACGTCCAGCTTTCCGCTATCCGAATGGACAATTCCAAGTTGTCCGGTGATGCAAAAGCCGCCATTGGCAACCGACCGGCCTATGATTTTAAGGCACTTAAAGACAGCGGAGAATCCGTAACCGATTTCGGTAATGGCAGTGTCAGCGTGGAGATTCCCTATACCCTGCAAAAAGGCGAGGCTGCTGGCAACATTTGCGCCGTTTATGCAGACGCAAATGGAAAAGTGACTTATCTCACTGACTCCAGCTATGATGCAAATCGCGGAACGGTAGTATTTTCCACCAGCCATTTCTCCACTTATGGAATAGCCTGCAAGGGTGGTACCAGCTTTACTGACATTAACCAGCATTGGGCAAAGGAGGATATTCTCTTTGCTGTAAACAGAGGGATTCTGACCAGCACAAGCTCCACCACGTTCAGTCCTGATTCTTATATGACACGTGGGATGTTTGCTGCAGCACTGGGGCGTTTGGCCAATGCCGACACCAGCGCTTACAAGAAATCCAGTTTCAATGATGTAAAAACCGACGCCTATTACATGGGCTATATCGAATGGGGCGTGAAAAATAACATTCTGGACGGCGTCAGTGGTGGTAAGTTTGATCCGGATGGCCCTGTAACTCGTGAGCAGATGGCGGTTATTATGGACCGGTATGCCGCTGCTATCGGATTCAAGCTGCCGGAGGTTCACAAGCAGAACACCTTTGCCGATAACGCTAAAATTGGTATTTGGGCTTCTCCTTCTGTGAAGCGCATTCAGATGGCTGGTATTATACAAGGCAAAAACAATAACTATTACGATCCCCAGGGGAATGCTACCCGTGCCGAGGCCTCGGCAGTGCTGCGCCGCTTTGTTGAGCTGATGATTTTCAGGGAAACTGCCCAAGGGTGGGTAAGAAATGATTCCGGTGAATGGATGTTTTTTAAAGATGGTACTTTTGCAAATGGCTGGAAGGAGAATCAATATTATTTTGATACTTATGGTGTCATGATTGCTGAAAAATGGCTCCAGATCGACGGAAAATGGTATTACTTTTATGCCGATGGTTCTCTCGCTAAGAGTACAATAATTGATGGTTACGAGATTGATGCTAATGGAATTATGTTAACAACAAAGGAAAAGTCACAGCAGTAGGCAATGATTGGTCTTAATTAGCGTTATCATTTGTATTTCCATTAGATATAAAAAGAGGAGTTCGCTTTGTGCGGCTCCTCTTTTTATATCTATTTATCCAGTAGCTTTGAGAGTTTCTGATCAATACTTGCCAGAATTTTTATTATCAGCTTCTCACTATTATCACAATCGGTGTAGATGCCTGAATAAAGATCCTCTTCACAACTCTCACCATAAGTACCATATTGTTTGCATAAATTGTAATTGCTACATTTAGTCTCTGACATACTAACATTTCCCCTTTTAATGTATTGGCTATGATTGAACCTGTATATAGTATAAAATAAATGAGAAAATTTTACAATAATATAAATAATGAAAGAATTATTAATCAGGTAAAGTCTTCCATAGCCAATTCAAATGTGTTTCACGATGCTTCAAACGTTCCCGCTTTGATATGGGAATGAACTGTTTAGTTGTGAGAAAAAAACCAGAATTGTTATATTCTTCAATAAAATTCATATTAACCAGATAGCTTTTATGACATCGGATAAATCCTTCTTTTTTTAATCTTTCTTCTAATTCACTTAATGATATTAAACTTGTAATTGTTTTTTGTCTTGTATAAATAATACAGGTTTTATTAAACACTTCAATGTAGATAATATCCTTAAGGGGTATATTCATTGTCATATAATCTGAACGGATTTGAATTTTCTTGTAAATAAAATTTATATTTTTTAAACTTTTATCAAGAGATGCTTCTAATTCTTTGGTTTGAACAGGCTTAAGAAAATATCCATCCGCTTGCATTTTATAAGCTTCAGCTGCATACCGGGGACTGTTGGAAGTAAAGAATATAATACTATCCTGATTCATTTCACGAATTTTAAGTCCTATTTCCAGGCCATTTTGCTCACTTTCTGATAAGTTAATAAAACAACATGGGAGTTTTTCACTTTGGAAATTTACACGTTCAAACATTTTTTGATGAAATGAAAACTCACTTAACGAAAAATTAATCAGTCGATTTTGAAAATATCTTTCTAAAGAAACCATCAATTGATTTCTGTCTGTAGTAATTGAATCTAAAATTACAAGTTTCATCATAATCCCCTATTTTTCCACCCTGATGTAACAAATATACCATAATTGTGTTAAATTGCAAATGTTTTATTGATTTTTACACCATAAACATGCATTATGCGACAAAATCATTGACTAGAATTATATATTATAATAAAATTTACCAGGACTCGGTATTAATATAAAAGTAGTACTGAGAGAATCAAATTAATTACAAAAAAAGGGAGTGGAAGTTATGAAAAAAAGGTTATCAATTTTATTTGCAATTTTAATGATGCTTGGGGCTATGCTGGTAGGATGTGGAGCAAAAAATGATTCTGTTTACGTAGGAACAACCTGGACTTTAAATTCAGTGGAAGCTGAGGGAATCGTACTTGAAGGGGAACTGTTAGCAAGTGCTATGGATGCTGCAACCATTAAATTTGACGCAAAAAAAGTAACACTTAATTTTGGAACTGAAAATGGAGAGGGTACCTGGTCAGAAAAGGACAATGTTATTACTATAAAATCTGATGGAGAAGTCATTGAATGTCCGATCACAGATTCAAAACTGCTTTTCGAGTTAGAAGGCACTAAAATGTATTTTGTAAAAGATGAAAAAGCAGAAAAATAAGATAATATAAACAAAAAATTACAACGCTCTCTGATCGATAGAGAGCGTTTTTTCTTATGGGTCGTGACCCTGTTGAGCACGCGAAGCGTGGGAAATATAAACCACCCGCTATGCGGGTGCGCGGTGTTTGTTATACAAAAAAATCACCTTTCCGTTATAATAAGGTTGTTCAAGCCAATTTATAACGAAAGGAAAGGTGATTTTAATGGCCAATAAGGCAAACAGTTTGGCACATACCAAATGGATG
>JAEZVF010000114.1 GCA_023443225.1 Bacillota bacterium | reverse complement strand
ATAAAGATTTAGACGAAGGACATGTTATAGCAGATTCCCTTGGTGGTGTATCAAATGCTTATAATATTACTCCCCAAAACAGTACACTTAATAGGTATGGTGATCAGGCATATATGGAAAAGGTTATTAGAGATGCTGGTGGCTGCGAGAGTTTTATTGCTACTATAACATACCCTGATACAACAACTCAGATACCATCACATTATCATTATGAATATATTTTAAATGGTGAGCGTGTGGTTGATGACTTTGATAATGTAAATCCAGATGAAATTAATAAAAATATTATACAGCAAGAAAAAGAAAATGCTGTAAGCAAAGAGACTGATAATACAAACGGAGATAATGATTTATCAGCAGTAGATGTGAACGGAAATGGAAAAGTCACAATAGCCGAAGCTAAGGCTGCTGGTTATAAGATGCCAATTTACTCAGACCATTGGCTTTATCCTTATATGGATGATCGTGATGGGGATGGAATGGTTGGAGAATAAAATAATAAAGTTTGGATAGATATGCTTCCATAGACAGTGAAACTAGGTTGATAGCATCAATATTTCTAAAGATTATGACGGAAATATAGCTCATTGGCATATGGTATTACTCAAAGATAAAAAAGGAAAAATTAAATGGATATTATCAAAGCCTCAACTTGAGGAAGTTGACATCACAAAATATCAGATAGATAATAAAGCAATAATATGATAGACTGAATGCAGAAATTGAAAGGGGATTTATATGTCTAAAATTATGCTTAATGACCTACTTCAATTTAAAGATGAGGATTTTAGTAAAATTAAAATAAAATTTAATCAGTCCAATGGATATGAAGACCCTATGGAATTATATCAAAATAATCCGGATATAGTTAATAATCAATGGTTATTTTGGAGATCAGAACGTAGATATTTTTATGTTGGGCAAATTGCTGTATGTTTGTTAAAACTTTCAAGTGATAGTTGGCTATTAACAACTATTAAAAAAGTCACCAAAGAAATTAATATATATAACGGAATTAATTATGAGGGTGAAGAATTAGAAGAATACAAACCCTATTTTGGAAGAGTAATAATAAAATATCATAAAACCACACAACAACAAGGACGATATTATAGTGAGATTTGTGATGAATTAGAAGTCCAGCAGGTTTTACCAGCAGTTTTTGATGGAGATGATTTTCCAGGGTATGATAAAGTTAGATTATCATTTAGCCAACTAGAATCAGTATTAAATAGAGGAAAGAGAGATTGGATTGCAGCACTAGAAAATCAAAAGGCTATATATCTGATTACAGATAAGAGTAACGGAAAGTTGTATGTTGGGTCAGCCACTAGCAATAACGGTATGTTACTACAAAGATGGAAAAGTTATGTGATAAATGGTCATGGTGGCAATAAAGAATTAGTTGCTTTATCTGATAAAAATGGATTCGATTATATAAAAAAGAATTTTCAGTATTCAATTTTAGAAAACTATAATGCGAAAGTAGATGATCATGAAATACTAGAAAGAGAATCATGGTGGAAGGAAACATTACAAAGCAGATCTTATGGATATAACAGCAATTAGGTAAAATGAGGGGAGATACATATGACTACGGTAGATAAACGAGAGCATATTAAGGCATTAAAATCACATCCCACTCCATCAGAGGAAGCATATTACCAGTTACTTTATGATATTGATGACCTGAAGACGGATTATCGTGTTTATATGACTACTGCACCTGTTAACTGTGATGAAGAGTTAAAAAGGCTACCAAATGCAGACTATGACTTATGCTGTGCATTTCTTACCATGCTATTGAGAGAGGATCATTTTTGCAATGGTTCTTTTGAAAAAAGATACCACGATGGACAAGTAGAACCGATATTGGATAGAATGATTGAATTATTAGGGAAAAAATAGATGACTGATGAAATGTTAAGAGGATATTTTCACAAATTCCATTTTCTCAATTAGAACCAGGTAGCTAAAAAGGCAGGAATATTACTTTCTTAAAAGTATATTAAGTGTTTTCAAAATTCATTAATTATTGATATGTTTCCGTGGATGTAAGGTTCTTAAATCAACTAAAAACATCAATCCATCAACTCGAGCCATGTGGAGACAGTCGTCTTGATGTCACGCAAAGATAAATAGATAGGCTCTAAAGGGCTTGAAATCAAAGGTTTCCAGACTTTCGGGAGAATAGCCGATTGATGGGAACCTTGTTTTTTGCCCTCTGAGTATGGCTTGGAAGGTAAAATGTAAGTCGGGGTTGAGACTATAGAACTGATTTTTGTCTTGCGAGACAAGGGAACTGATGTTTTTAGAATAGGTTGAGACTAGAGAACTGTTGTTAATGCTAGACTGTTTCAGCTAGTATTTTCTCTATTGATTTTCTTCCGTTTAATTGAAAGGCGTCGTGGCTTTTAATATGCTCGATAGCAGTTTTTAGATTCCGAGCATCTCTATGTCTGTGATATTGATCATGGCTGTTGTGCTTGTGGTATACTTTGAAATTCCTAAAGGTTGGATATTCTGCAACGTGAATACCCCAGAAGTGCTTTGTATTTTTTGACTGCACAAAGATGGCGAAACACCCCATCTGTAGTATGTTAAAATACTGGGTGTCAATTAATTGTAATTCAGTTTTGCTAATCATTAGTTCTCCTTTATTGTTAATATTATAGGTTGGGGATGTTGCCCAGAGATGGGCCCATGAAGGTCAAGAGACCTGATAAGTTTATAGATCAAGAATAACAGATAAATATTTCGTATACAAGTGAATTATTAACAAAATTACAACTTTTTTCAACAATATATAAATCCATATTTTGGGATAAACTTATATAGAACTTTAGAGGGGGTATAAATTTTCGAGCAGATTAGCTGCTGTGCGAGAACAGATTCCCCCTCTCGTATTTGACTAAGGTTGATTATTTGTTATCTTCTGATATTCTGATAGTGTGAGCATATATAGTTTATCAGCTAAAGAAACAAGTACAATACTTAATTTGGCAAATAAAATAGGTTCTGTATAAGGAATCGTAATTGTATAAGAAAACGACTCATCGATAAAAGCATGTGTTATAGATATTTTCAATGGATAGTTATTGGATTGATCTTCTAAAATGAATATGCTGGTTTTACCTTTTATAGGAGAGTGCAGATAAAGTTGAATAAGCTGCATTCTCATAGTATTTGAAGTGTGGTCTTTTACTACTTGTGAAAAATTGATAGTCATATATTCACCTCCTGGTGAGGTATATTAACTCTTATATCGTATAATTGCAAGTCAAACTATTGACAAAATTAATGAAATATGATATAAATTTAGTGGGCAGTAAAAAATGGTAAAAAGCCTATGATTAAAGACTTTTTACAAAAAGATAAATCAAAACTGCAAAAAATAATACCATGTGGAGGTGGGCAATATGAGCGCATCAGAGAATAGAGCAAATGCTATACGTTGTATACGTGAAAAGATGCAAGAGGGTGAGCTTGAAACGGTAATGAAAACTTCTGAATGGCATTCGCTTATGGTTTCACTTAGCGATGAAATCAATACAGCAGCGAAAAAAGCAAGTTCAGAGAGTGAAATAGCTTTTGAAATGGATCATGTGCTATTGAATATTTCAGAAGAAATATTAATTCCGTTTGGATATGATGGATATGCTCCGCTTCGTGAGAAAGGCATAACACTTATCGATGATGATGGAGAAGAAGTTACTATTCAAAGTTTAAGCAAAAAGGGTCGAATTGATAGTAAATACAATAACGCCATAATTGAATATAAGAAGCCTGCAAAATACAGAAATAGTGCGGATATTGAAAAAGCAAAAAAACAGGCAATATCATATTTGGTTGCTATGGACGCAGAGGAACCAGGAGAATATATGGCTATTGTCACTGATGGTATCCATTGTCAATTTATTGAATGGTTTGATGGCGAAGCACACTGCGAACCAGTAAGTGATTTAGATGCAAATGCGGCAGATAGAATCGTTCGTTCACTTATCAAGTTAACGATTAAAAGTTTGTCTGCAGATAATCTTATTAAAGATCTTGTGATAGAACAACATGAGGGATCGAATATAATTGAAAAATTGACTAAAGTTCTGTATGGATCATTAAGTAATATGAATGACTCGACTCGAATTGCTTATGAAACGTGGTTGGATAACTTTGGCCTATCACATGATGATGTATCTCAGAATTTAGCAATTGAGGAAAGAAGAAGAGACCTAGCAAAAATTGTTGATAAAAATGATGTTCAGGTTGATGATGAATATAAGATTTTATTTGCGTTACAAACTTCAACTGCAGTAATTGCTATGTTAATTGCTTATAAAGTTGTTTCGGTTGTAAAAGAAGCCAAGAGAGAATATTCATTATCAAATTTATACAATATAGAATCTCGCTTTTTAAGAGTTGAATTAGAGAATATTGGATGTGGTGCGGTATCTGCAAGAATACACATTCATAACCTACTTGAAATAGGTTGCTTTTCATGGGTATTTGATACAGAACAATGGAATGATGATATTTATACAGTTATTAATGATATTATCTGCATATTACTAAGGTATGAAAATATGCCGGAATTAAAAGATAATGCTGATGATTTATTTAGAGATTTGTACATGGCGACAATGCCAACTAGCGTAAGACACTCTTTAGGAGAATATTATACGGCAAAATGGCTTGCTCAGCATGTTATAGATGAAGGGAAATCCTTCTTACCATTGGATAAGATACCACATATGCGTGTATTAGACACCGCAGCAGGGTCTGGAACATTTCCGCAGAATGTAATAGCAGCAAAAAGAGAACAGTATAGAAATGAGAAACCTGAAGATGCATTAAGCTATATTCTAGATGAAGTAGCATCAATAGATGCTAATATGATTGCTGTTATTTTAGCTAGGATAAATTACTTTATTTCAATTGCTGATTTGATTGATAAAAATAAAAAATTGTATATACCAGCATATATTGGTGACTCAACCATATCCAATAGCGATAAATTGTCTGAGGATAAGAAATATTATGTTAATAGTATATCAGATGCAAGCGGAAATAAGATAGACCTCATCGTTCCGGTAGCCTCTATGGAAGAAAAAAATACTTTCATAGAAACAATCAAGAATATTGAGGATATTGCAGACGATCGCTCACATGAAGAACTAATTCTTGAATTAGAAAAAATTTGTTGCTGTCAAGAAGAAGTAGAATCAATATCGGATTCGTGGATAGAACTTCAGGATAAAGGAATGATAAACCCTGCAATAATTAGCTCTGTAATAAATTACTTCCTGCTATGTAATCTTGGAAAGTTTGATTTAATTGTAGGGAATCCACCATGGGTAGATTGGAAAAACCTTCCTTCCGTGCATAGAGAGAAAATAAAACAATCATGCATATCAAGGGATTTGTTTTCCGGGGATGGCAGAACTGGTGGAATTAATTTAAATGTTTGTGCATTGCTGTCAAATATATCCGCAGAAAATTGGCTTGCCGATGATGGTGTGATGTCAATACTGATGCCTCAAAGTATTTTATTTCAGCAGAGTTATGAGGGATACAGAAACTTTAATATTACAGGCGGTAAAAAGCTGTATTTCCAGGAAATTGTTGATTGGGAGAAAGCGGGTCATCCCTTCTACCCTGTGCAACAATTATTTGCAACTTATGTTTTATCAGCTACAGAGCAAGACTATTTTAAGGGCATTACCTCCAAGTGCGTAAAATTAAAACGTGGGAAAAGACTTAATGATGATGTTTCTAAAGTGACAAAAGATAACTTTAGTGAATATTTTGATGTGGAAGAAAAAATATTGGGTCGAACAACTGATGTAAGAACTGCATTTACTTATGCCAAGGACTTTGAAGAATTGGCTGCTTTCCAGATTATTTCAGGAGAAACAGAGTATCTTGGACGTGAAGGTGTCGAATATTATCCACAAGAACTTCAGCTATTTCACGTGACATCGGTAAACGATGATGGGACATTGTCACTTAGGACTTATCAAAATACTCGCTCAAAGTATTCGATACAAGAAAGAACTCCTAATATTGAAACTACTTATTTACGTCCATTGGTTAAAGGTGTGAATATTACCCGCTTTCATATTGATCCTTCTGAGTATGTTGTTGCATTTCCTTATGATGAGGAACATATTAAAATTCCTATTGGAAGGGCTGAACTGAAGAGCAAGTCACCATTACTGTATCAATATTATAAAGAAAATAAGGCATATCTAGAAATGCAAACGGGATATAGTGATTCAATAATTGGTAATAACAAGGCAGAATATTATGCACTTGCTAGAACAGGAAAATATTCACATGCTCCTTGGTACGTTGTGTTTAGAGACAATACAAAATGGGTCTCAGCCGTAGTTGGGGAATTAGATACTGACTGGGGTGGAAGAAAGAGTCCTGCATTTCAGAACCACTGTGTTTCTATATGCGAAAGACCAGATGGTACTTTTATAACTGAGCAGGAAGCACATTATATTTGCGCAATATTAAATTCCCATATAGTTGAAGATTTTATTTTATCGACATCAGATAAAAGAACTTTTAAGATACGCTTGCCTATCAGGATTAAATTATTCGATAAAACAAATGAGACGCATAAAAAGTTAGCGCAGCTTTCTAAAAAGGCACATGACAAATATTCGGATTTAGTAAAAGTGGAAGAATTAAGAAATCAAATAGACGAGCTATATATTGAAACTTTAAAGTAAGAAGAAAGGAGAATGGTTTATACGCCATTCTCCTTTTCTGATTAAGTGTTGGAGTGATAAGATATCAATAATAAACTCGGAAGATAAGAAGAAGCTGATATTATTAAGTTATTGAGACTCGAAAAGTATGATTTTTCAATCTGGCTTGTAAAATCTATTCTGGATGAAACTTGTTCGCAATAGGACTTACTTTGTCGCATGAACAAAACTTATGATGTAATTTGGTAGGAACGGATGAGTTACATAGGAGATTGATAGTATAGAACGAGATAATAAATATGATAAATATTGACAACACTGTATCTCGATGATAATATGTAAGCATAAAAGCTTACATATTATTGAAAAGGTGGATAAAAGTACATGATGACTAAATTAGTTTCTAATGATTGTCATGAATCGTTTGGAGAGTATATTAAAGCACGTAGAGAGGTGCTAGGTAAGTCGATACGTGGACTGGCTCAAGAACTGGGTATGACACCGGTATATCTAAGTGATATTGAAAAAGGAAATCGTTATGCACCGGAAAAGTATCTGGGAAGAATGATTGAGATACTAAGGATATCGGGAGAGGATATCAATCTCTTCTATGAGCTTGCTGGAATAAGCAGAAATGGTAATTTTCCAGACTTAGCAGAGTATATAGAAAAAATGGAGATAGTTCGCATTGCGCTACGCAGAGCTCGTGACCTAAATATCTCCAAGGCACAGTGGCAGGATTTCATCAATGAAATTAGTGGTACAAATAAAATAAAGGAATAGGACACCAATGATCTAGCAACTTATGACGGCATTATATCAACTAAATTTCATACAGAGATAAGGGGGTGAGCGTCTTGGCAGGTAATCGTTCATTTACAGACTATGTTGCAGATAGATTTGAAAATGACTTATTCAATGCCATTCAAAGCTATGTTGAAGAAGAATATAATAATTTAGATTTAAGGCTTTATAGAGTCCGAAATATCGGTAGCATAGAGCTATCCGATTTAGAGGTCAAGTCGGTATCTATTAATGACTTGCCGGGTATGAGAATAGAGTGTGATGTTGTTGTAGCAACAGAATTAGAAGTCCGTGAATCGGATTACCATTATGATGAGACTGAAAATTGTACTCAATGGTTTATGCTGAAATGCTCTGGAGATTTGGATTTTAATTTGGATGATTTCTCAATCTCTAGTGTAGCTGAATATACCAGTAAAAATAAGCAATCAAAGCCTCTATCGGATTCTCTTGTTCCTATCATTACTAAGGATGAACTTGAAATCGTTGCTACAGACTTCCTACGAAGATATTATCCTGAGGCACTGAAAACCCCAATAGCAGTGGAACCACATATTTTAGCAGAAAAAATGGGGCTTTCTATAATTGTGAGAGACATTACGAAAGACTTCTCAGTATTTGGACAAATATACTTTCATGGATGCGATGCCGAGTTTTATGATAAAAGTAATGATAAAATGGTACAAACCCAGGTAGAAGCACGTACTATCTTAGTTGATCCAAAAGCGTTCTTCCTACGTAATCTAGGATCGGTAAACAATACCATTGTCCATGAGTGTGTTCATTGGGATCAGCATAGAAAAGCATTTGAATTGGAGCGGCTCTATAACAACAGTCTAACACGAATCAAGTGTCAGGTTGTTGGTGGCATAAAAGACAATAGCAGAGATGCAACTGATTGGATGGAATGGCAGGCAAATTCACTTGCCCCGAGGATCCAGATGCCACTTGCTCCGTTTAAGATGAAAGTACATGAATTGATTCGTAAATATCGAGATGAAATGGGAAATATTCACTTGATTGATATGATGGAATGTATCATTGATGAGATAGCATTGTTTTATGGTGTATCACGTTGCGCAGCAAAAATAAGAATGGTTGATGTGGGTTATGATGAAGCAATTGGTGTTT
>JAEZVF010000100.1 GCA_023443225.1 Bacillota bacterium | reverse complement strand
ATAGCATACCTCCTGAATAATGTGGTGTTTGCGGGAATATCCCTCCCACTATCTAGTAATAATTGTATTCTAGATGTTACTTAATTTACATTTTCTTAATTTCTGTGAAACTAATCTCAACAGGTGTCTCTCTACCAAACATATCAACATTAATGCTAACAATTTGTTTGTGACTGTTAATCGACTTAACAATACCTGTTGTTCCTTCCCATACGCCCGATGTTACTTCTATTACATCACCAAGCTCTAGATCAATCATAATTTCTTCAGAATGTTTAATTCCCATACTTTGCATCTCTGCATCAGTCAAAGGAACTGGTTTGGATCCTGGTCCAACAAATCCTGTTACCCCTCTGGTATTACGTACTACATACCAAGTGTCATCATTCATCTCCATATTAAGAAGAACATAACCCGGAAACATTTTCTTTTGAACCTGTTTCTTCACACCATTCTTAACTTCAATTACGTCTTGCATAGGAACGGAAACTTCAAGTATTTGATCCTGGAGTTTTCTGTTTTCGATTGTTTTCTCAATGTTGGCTTTTACTTTGTTCTCATACCCTGAGTACGTATGAACAACATACCAATTCGTTTCTGACATACACTCACCCTTTATCCTATTTTAAGAATCTGTTCTATGCCATATTGAATAGCTACATCTAATATAGCTATAACTACTCCAAGCGCTACCGAAATAGTTATTACTGCTGCAGATTGTTTTGCAAGTGTTTGTTTGTCTGGCCATATAATCTTTTTAAACTCAGATTTTACGCCTTTAAAGAAACTTTTCTTTGGAGCATTTTCTGTATTGTTTGCAGTATCTCCCATGCTTTCACTTTCCTTTCTGCAATACAAAGTATATTACTTTGCATGTAACGGATAATTAGACATAATTACTTAGTTTCTTTGTGTAATGTGTGTGATTTACAGAATCTACAATATTTCTTAGTTTCCATTCTGTCAGGATGTGTTTTCTTATCCTTTGTCATGTTATAGTTACGTTGTTTACATTCTGTACATGCCAATGTGATTTTTACGCGCACAACTTCCACCTCCGGTTAATTTTAAATTGAGTGTTCCAATACTTCTCCCACTAAAATCATACTGTCGCTATCAAAATTAGCAAAATAATATGTGGAGCACTGGTTTTTAGGCATAAAAAAAAGACCTCTTCCATCGCTAGTCTAATATAACATACTCTAATTAAAACGTCAATATTTTTTTGAGTGTTCTATTATTTTATCACTTTTTGAATAATAAAACAAGTAGTTTAGATAATTTGTAATTATAATAATTGCAATTATAAGATAATTAAATTCCTGACCATTAACAAGACTGTAACAAAAAGCTTCTAGCTTAGACTTTCCCAAACTAAGAACCCTTTTAGTTACAGCTCGAAAAGGTGGCGGATTCAGAATCCACCGTAGGAGTTAATATATGAAAATGAAATCGGCAAATTTAATAAATAAATGTGACTTAATGGCACTTGCCTCCCCCTGACCTATGCCATTATGCCTCATTTAGGTTCTTTACAGAACCACCTTTGAATAGCTGTACTTTTAAGTATATATTATCTAATGACGTAGCCATCGGGCTCTCAATTAGATTAATAAGCTGCTTTGCAGCTTCAGCTCCAATCTTATCCGTATCCTGCTTAATTGTCGTTAACTTAGGTTCTAACGCTTGTGATACGGAAATACCATCATACCCGGCTATAGATATATCGTCCGGTATACTTAACCCCAAACGTCTTGCTGCATTCATTACACCTAAAGCAGAATAATCATCCGGCGCAATAATACAAGTCGGTGGGTCTGATAAGTTCAATAAACGGATAGCAATTTCTTCTGCAGATTCAGCACTGCGATAATTGCCTTCTACAAAAAATTCCTCTGGAATCGTAATCCCATTCTCCCTTAATACATTATGAAAGCTAACCATACGATTATGGGTAACAGAAGATTTAGTACCATGAATAAATGCAATCTTGCTATGTCCTTGATCTATGATATATTGGGTAAGTTGTCTCATACCCTCCACATTATCTGACAATACCGAAATTGCTTCATTAAAAGCATGATCTATTATAACTACAGGGAAATCGCTATTAACCATCTCAATTACCTCATGGTCACTAAAATCAGCACAAGCGATAAAAACCCCATCAAAATTACGATATTTACAATGTTCCAGATATGTCATCTTACGATTTCCTATATTATGCTCAATAAAAGTGATGTCATATCCTCGTTTTGCTGCTTTCTCTTTAAAGGAAGCCAGTACATGTGCAAAATACTCGTTTCTTAAACCGTGATTCATCAACGTTGCAAATAAGACACCTATATTATAGGTTTTCTTCATCTTTAATGCTCTTGCATTCGCATCCGGAAAGTAACCAATCTCGTTTGCTGCCTTTAAAATAAGATCTCTGGTAGACTGACTAACATCTTGGTAACCATTTAAAGCCTTACTTACGGTTGAAACTGATACACCACATTTCAATGAGAGATCTTTAATAGTTGCCACTTCTCTCCTCCATTATCTAAATACCATAATAACTATAACGTTTTCGTATAAACATTATAATGCAGGTCTTACAATTTATCAAGTGGAATTTAAATTAAAGCTTTTGCAATTAGCTTTCCTCGTTTTATTAAATAAAGAAATAGAGTAAACTTTGAATTTTCGTTTACTCTATTGACATTATTATCTAAATCCCCCCAAACATTTCGTATCAACCTTTTACTGCACCAGCCACCATACCTTTGATAATCTGTTTACTAAAAGAAAAATAAAATACTATAACAGGAAGCATTGTTACTAACATAGCACCAAACATTCTTGGATAATCGCTGGTAAACTGACCAGTAAATAATGTTATTTCTAAAGGTACCGTTCTAAACACCGGTTTATTTATCAATACTAATGCAAATGAAAATTCATTCCAGCAATAGAAGGTCTGGATAATTGCAACTGTTGTTAATATAGGCTTAGCGATCGGCAAAATAATCTCAAACAAGGTTCTTGAGAACGTACTTCCATCGATTGCAGCTGCTTCTTCCAATGCAATCGGTATCGTCTTAATGGAACTTTCGACTAAGAATAACGCCAGAGGTATTCCAAATGCAACATAAGGAATAATTAACGTATACCATTTATCATTCAATCCTGCTCTAGAAAAAATGACATAAATCGGAACAAGCAGTGAATGAATTGGCACTAATAATCCAACGAAAAAAGCACCGTAAAGGATTTTGCTTCCTTTAAAGGAAAACCTAGCAAACATATATCCTAGTATGAATCCCATAATAACAATCAACGCAACAGATAGAACAGTAACTCTGAAACTATTGAATATCGCCTTTAATGCTCCACTTTCTGTAATGATTGATACATAATTGCTTAAATTTATGGATTTTGGTAAACCAATAAAATCACTCATGAAGTCTTTGTTGGTTTTTACAGAGGAGTATACCATCCATATAAGCGGGAATATGCATGATATAGAGAAAATCAATAGAGTTGAATTAATAAAAAATGATAAAATTCCTCTTCTAATATTAAATTCTGACTTGTTCTTTTTCATTTCCTTCATCTCATACCACCGCCTTTCGTTTTTTCCTTTGAGAATAGGTCAATTAAAAAGCGTGATCCTAATATACATATTAAACTCAATACCAAAATACCAATCGAGATAGCACTACCATATCCCATATTATGTAAAGTAAAGGACGTTTTATATCCATACAGAGCCATAACCTCTGTTTTAGTTCCTGGACCGCCCATAGTCATCTGATAGATGTGATCAAACACCTTCATGTTACCAGAAATACACAACGTGATACATACAAGTACGGTATTCTTGATTAATGGAAATGTAATATAAACAGCTCGCTGCCAAGCATTTGCTCCATCAATTTCAGCACCCTCTAAAACTTCTGTATCAATAGCAGAAATTGCTGACACAAAAATAACCATATAATAGCCAATATATTGCCAAATCAAAGGAATCGATACAACTAGCATGATTACCCATGTATTTTGAATATTCAACCACTGAATTGGCTCTTTACCAAAAACATCTAAAATATAATTTAAAATACCATATCGGTAACTATAGAGCATTTTCCATATGAATCCAATTGCAATCGCTGCAATTGTACTTGGAAAAAATCCCAACGTTCTATGTAATCCTTTAAACCTGGCCACTCTAGAACTCATTAATACTAAGAAAATCAATGCAATACCAATTTGTCCAACAATACATAGAATTACCAAATATATGTTATGCCCAAATGCACTCCAGAAATTCTTATCCAATGCAAGGGTTATATAATTTTCGATACCAATAAACGTCTTTTTGGGACCACCAGCCCACTCAAAAAAGCTATAAAATAAAGCACACACGATAGGAACAAAAACTGCAAATGAATATATCACCAACGGTACTAATATGTATAACGCAATCACATATTTCTTAGGACGTATAGCTTTGTTCATACATATACCCTCCTTATGTCAAAATCGAATCATCTCTTAAAAGTAAAAAAGTGCTACAGTATATCTTTACAAAAGGCGAGATCGTATTTAGAATCCAACTTTTCAGTAAAACTAGGATGATAAAGTTGTCTCTGAAACGATCTCACCTCTCCGTAAATATTACCTTCTACGCATATGTATAAAATTTAATTTATTACTTACCAAGTGTATCCTGAACAGCTTGATGTCTAGCAGCAAATTCTTCTGGTGTAATAGCTCCATTTAGAAGTTCCATACCTGCAGTACTTGTAACAGCTGCAACTTGTGAATCCATGTAGGAATCATAGATTGTACAACCTGGGTTTGAATAATAGTTAAACATATCAACTGTTAATTGATCAAATTTGCTTAAATCAACTTCACCAACGTCGATACAAGTATTCTTAGCATAATCTTTTGCAAGAATTTCTGCATACTCAAGACCAGCTACTGATAAAACAAAATCAATTGCTGCTTCCTTTTTAGCACCTTCAAGCTTAGAATTAATAGCGATTGAATAACCAATACCTGTTGCATGAGTCTTTTCAGCACCAGTAGCACCTGCTGGTTGAGGATATACAGCAACTTTAGTATTCTTAATAAGTTCTGGATCAGCAGTAGCCTTAATTACGTCGACATTCCAGTTTCCTGCCATGTAAGAAGCAGCTTTTCCATCGATATAAAGTTGAGTAGCTTCTTTATCATTAATAGTTGCAAAGTCTGGACTAATTGTGCCTGATGCGAATAAGTCCTGTGTAAATTTAGCAGCTGCTACGAACTCAGGATCTGTAAATTTAGCTTTACCATCTCTTTTAATGATAGATTGAGTCCAATCTTCACCTGTAAAACGGTTGCCAATTGCTGATAAGAAGCATGATCCCAACTGCCATCCTTCAGAATCACCAAATGCTACAGTATCAATTCCTTGAGATTTAAAATAGTCATTAGCTTTCATTACTTCGTCCCAAGTTTCTGGGAATGTATCATAACCAGCAGCTTTCCATAATTCAGCATTGTAAACCATAACTGTACAAGTACCATCAGCCTGAACAGGAATACCATAAGTTTTTCCATCTGCCTGGAAAGGTACTAAGTAGCTAGGGATAACCTTGCTTCCCCATTCAGCTCCGTTGATAATATCTGTTAAATCAAGAACCATGCCTTGAGAAATCATGTTAGGAGCTTCCATACCCTGCATAAAGAATATGTCTGGAAGGTCATTTGCTGCTGCTAAAGTAGCAATTTTTGTTTTATAATCAGCATTAGCAAGTTCTGTTTGTTCTAATGTTACATTAGGATTAGCTTCAAGCCATTTTGCAGTTAAATCGCGAGATACTTTCGCTGCTGCATTTCCGCCATCTACTTCAGCTTGAGTAAAGAAATGTGTATATGTAAGTGTAATAGGTTCTGCTGCAGCCGGTTCTTCTGCCTTTGGTTCTTCTTTTGTTTCTTCTGACTTAGTTTCTTCCGTCTTAGTTTCTTCTTTAGCAGTTGGTTCTGTCTTCTTTGCACAGCCTGCTAATGAAAATAGCATGCATACGATTAATAAATTAACAGTAATCAATTTAAAAAGTCTTTTTTTCATTATTCTTTCTCCTTTTTTTGATTTGTTTTGTTAGGATGAATTCGAATAACTTATGTCATCTCCCCCGACCTATGCTATCCATACTATTCACATGGCTGCTGAATTCATACTAACTAGTTACATTTACATTGCAAGTTACGATAACGTTTTCGTAGACTCATTATATAGCAATCTTAACAAATAATCAAGTATTATTTTATTAAAAAACCGATTATTATACTATAGACAGCCCAAATAGTAATATATCTATCGTTTAAATGTTTAATAAATACTGAAATTTGTATGAATTAAATATATTATTTAAATTTTTACTAAACTTTCGTAAAATAATATAATAAAATAGAAGTTGCTGTAGAGTCTTCGTTTATAAACCGAGACTTAAGCAACTTCTTATACATTTTGCCTATTTAATTTTAATCTTTAATAACAAAGCTCCTACCATTCCGATTATGAGTCCGGTTATGGTACCAGTAATAAGCAATATAGCAAAATAATACATAAGATTAGCATTTTCCAACACAAAGGTTGCAACTATAATCTGTCCGATATTATGGGAAATACCTCCTGCTATACTGACACCAATGGTGCTAAGTAGTTTCGTTTTTTTGCATATAACCATAACTAGCCAACTAAGGAGCCCACCCCCGAGACTATAAATCATTGTTGATAAATTACCAAAAGTGAATCCCACCAAGATAATTCGTATAATAGATATTGCAAAAGCTTCTTTTGTTCCCAAGGCATAAAGCGCAGTTAGAACCACCAAATTCGCCAATCCTAATTTTACACCTGGAATCCCAATTGAGAAAGGTATCAATACCTCTATATAGCTAAAGACAAAAGCCAGCGCAACCAGCATACCATAATACGCAGTTTTTTTTGCTGTTGAATTCATTTACTGTGTACATCCTTTCTCTTTCTACAATTACATTATAGCACTTTTTAAACCACTTTTGCTTCACCCAAGGACAGCGTTTCGGCATTTTCTGATAAGATTACTTTCGTAGGACACTTTTCAGCACATTTGCCACAGTCAATACACTTGCTGTAGTCAATATATGCAAGGTTATTTTCCACATGGATAGCATCACTTTCACATACTTTCGTACACATCATACAACCGATACATCCAATACTACAAGCACTTTTTACGTTTTTACCTTTATCATTGGAATTACATCGAACAAAATGGCCCGAATTGTAAGGAATCAATTCAATGAGATGATTAGGACATTCTTTTACACATAAGCCGCATGAGGTACATTTTTCTTTATCAACAATTGCTACACCATCAATTACATGGATAGCATCAAATTGGCATACTTTTACACAAGAACCAAAACCGGTACATCCATAACTACATTGTTTCGGTCCCTTTCCTGGTGCTATTGCAGCTTTCTTACAATCCGGAATACCATAATAATTATACTTTATTTTCGTCTTATCACAGGTACCTGCGCACTTAACAAAAGCTGTATGTCTTTCGCCCTCTACGACATCAGTGCCCATAACTTCGGCAATCCGTGCATTGGCTTCATTGTTTGCGACTGGACATACATTGGGTGCTGCCTCTCCATTTGCAATAGCTTGTGCACAATTATCACACCCAGCATATCCACAAGCTCCACAATTATTTCCTGGCAAAAGATCACGAACCTCTTGCTCTCTTTCATCGACTTCTACTTCAAATTTCTTCCCTGCTATACCAAGAAATATACCAATAATAGCGCCGGTAGCACTAATCATCAACGTAGCAATTGCAACTCCTTTTATACTTAGGGACAATACAGGCAAGTTATTCAAAAAGGCAACCTGGTTTACTATATCAAAAACACACATCTTAATATCCACCTTTCTTATAATACTTCTTTCTTCCTGTTGCGTTTATATTAAACCGGAGAATCCAAAAAAAGCAATTGCCATAAGCCCTGATGTCACTAATACAATTGGCATTCCTTGAAAAGATTTTGTAATATCATTGTGTTCCATTCGCTCGCGTATACCTGCTAAAAGTACAATTGCTATGAGATAACCAACGGAAGTTCCAAGTCCATTAATTACACTGGTAATTAGATTATACTCTTTTTGAGCATTGATTAAAGCAACACCTAAAACAGCACAGTTAGTGGTGATTAACGCTAAATAAACTCCTAATGCATTATACAAAGACGGACTGTATTTCTTAATGACCATCTCTACAAACTGTACTAAAGCTGCAATTACTAAGATAAATACAATTGTTTGCAAATACTCTAATTTGGCAGGCACCAAAATATAATCATAGATTAAACTGGCACAAGCAGACGCCAATGTGATAACAAACACAACAGCAAATCCCATACCAGTTGCAGTCTTAATTTTTTTCGAAACGCCAACGAAGGAGCATAAGCCGAGGAACTGACTTAAAACAACATTGCTGACAAGAGCGGATCCTATAAATATTAGAAATAATTCTCCCATTTTTATCATTCCTCCTTCTTTGTTATAGTCTTATTACAGCTCTGGCAGTTGCCACCACAGGAATGCTCGGATATTGGAACGGATCCATTGGTAGCTGATTTTAGTTTAAACTTATTCTGTAGTGCAGTTAATACAGCAAGTACAAAGAATGCACCGGGAGCTAAGATAAATATGGTAGCAGGTTCGAACTCTGTTGGCATAATTCTAATATTAAAAACAGTTCCGTTTCCTAAAACTTCACGAAAACCACCAATTAAGAATAAACCTATCGTAAAACCAAATCCCATTCCAAAGCCATCCATGATAGATAATCCCACAGAATGTTTATTTGCATACGCTTCTGCTCTACCTAAGATAATACAGTTAACAACAATCAAAGGAATATAAATACCTAGAGACTTATAAATTCCAGGAGCAAACCCTTCTAACAAAAACTGAACTACAGTTACAAAAGTAGCAACAATAACAATATAAGCGGGCATTCTTACCTTATCCGGAATAATTTTACGCAGTAAAGAAATCAGTAAATTAGACATAACCAATACTGCCGTTGAAGATAAGCCCATTCCTAACGCATTGCTTGCAGATGTGGTCACTGCTAAAGTAGGACACATTCCGAGCATTAATACAAAGGTAGGATTCTCTTTAAACATACCGTCTATGAAAGGTTCCATAAGGTTGTGTTTTCCAGATATCTTTTTCTTCGTTAATTCATCTTCCCTATTACTCATCCTACTCACCTCCTAAAGTATTTCCTGCTTCAACTAATTCTGTAATAAAGCAGATTCCTGCATTCACTTCATTTACAACTGCATTCGTAGTAATTGTAGCACCACTGATAGCATCAATTTGATTCTCTGCAATTGCACCTGATTTAGTATATTCAAATTGATCTGTTTTCTTATTAACAAATTGACTTTTAAAACCATCCTCAGCCACCTTAGCACCAAGTCCAGCTGTCTCATTTATCGTTATTACTTCCATACCTTTTACAACACCATCCAGGCCGTATCCAACTGAAACTGTAATTCCACCCTTGTAACCTTCTTGGGTAGTAACAGTTATTACATAACCAATTTTGATGCCTGCATTATCCAAAGCAACAACAGCATCATCAATTGTTGCCTTTTCATATCCATTTGCTGACAGGACCTCCCGTGACTCCGCTACCTGCAAAGTCAAAGCTTCATCCTTTGTAAAATCCGCTGCCTCCGGATATACCTTTTGATAAGCTTCTGTTTTAGTTTTTAACTGCTGTGCTTCTATTGCCGGTAGGGTAATTTCATGAACAAATCCCAGAGCAAAGCCTGCTATTAAAGTAATCGCAAAGAGTATTGCAGCATCTTTTATTATAGAACTTTTCTTTTTATCAGAATTATTCATTTGCCTTTGCCCCCTTTCCAAACATTTTAGGAAGCGTTACCTTCTCAATTAACGGCACCAATAAATTACAGAATATAATTGCATAGGAAACACCTTCCGCAGAAGCCCCCAAGAAGCGGAACACACCAGTAATAATTCCAAGAACAACACCATAGACAATTTGCCCGGTCCGGGTAATCGGACTGGTCACGTAATCGGTAGCCATAAAGAAAGCACCTAACAGCAATCCTCCACCAAAGAGTTGTGCCATTAAGAACTCTAGACTAAGTCCTTTACCACCAAAGATTACTACATAAAAGGAGAAGGTCACAAGATATGTAATCGGAATTCTCCAGGTAATAATCTTCTTTGCAAACAGGTATATCGCTCCCAATAATAAGGCTATCGCACTGGTCTCACCTATCGTACCACCAATGTTGCCGATAAACATATCTAATACATTAACAGTTTCTCCCGCTTTTAGCGCAGTTAAGGGTGTTGCTCCAGATACACCATCCAAAGCAATTGCACCATTTTGTAAAAACTGGAACATTTCAGACACCGTGCTATTTTTATCAATAGCAGGAACCGTAAAATCATTCATTCTTCCAGCAAAGCTAATTAGTAAAAAACAACGGGCTCCTAACGCAGGGTTCATAAAATTCTGACCTAGTCCACCGTATAACTGTTTGATTACTAGAATAGCAAATATGCTTCCAATAGTTGGTATCCAAAGAGGAATCGAAGAAGGCATATTTAAAGCTAATAACAGTCCAGTTACAACCGCGCTGTAATCAGACGTAGTAACCGGTTTTTTCATTAATTTCTCCCAAACATACTCTGTTAACAAGCAAGTGACGATACAGGTTATTATAATCAAAAAAGCTCGGATTCCAAAATTATATATTCCAAACAAGCTAGCTGGAATCAAAGCAATTGCTACATCTTGCATAATATTTTTAGTAGTCTTAGGGCTTCTTGTATGTGGAGAAGTGGATACATTATATAAATTATTCAAGTTTTACACCTCTTTCCTTTTATTTTTTTCTGCTATCTAGGATGCTTTTACGCATTTGCTTAAACGATTGTGTAAGGTTTAGCTTAGCAGGACATGCATAAGAGCAACATCCACATTCACAACATTCCATGCCGTTTAGTTTTTCAAAGTTTTCATTATCAAACAGTTCGGAGTATTCATATAACTTCTTAGGTATTACCCTACTCGGGCACACCTCAACACATCTTCCACAGCTAATACACGCCGAAGATTGTGCCCTTACCGCCTTGTCTTCTTCCATACAGAGCAATGCCGAACTTGTCTTTGTGACTGGTATATCAAGAGAAAATAAGGCCTGCCCCATCATAGGGCCTCCAGATATAATTTTCTCAGGCTCTTTGTCAAAACCATCTGCAGCTTCAATCAATTCTCTATAATTCGTACCAATCTTTACATTAAAGTTGCAAGGATTCTTAACTGCGTCACCAGTTACGGTTACTATTCTTCTCATTAACGGTGTAGATTCTGCTACTGCCATATAGATTGAAATAACCGTATCAACATTATTCACAATGCATCCCACATGAAATGGAAGTAAGGACGAGTTGATTTTACGTCCAGTAGCTGCATAAATTAACAGACGCTCTCCTCCTTGAGGGTATTTTGTCTTTACAGTCTTTACCTCTATATTGGGTTCCTGCTTCACAAGTTCTTTTAACTTTGCAATAGCTTGGGGTTTGTTATCTTCAACAACAATGATTCCCTTTGCTTTAGGGAAGAGACTAAGTTCAATCTTAAGTCCCCCGATTACTTTCTCAGGCTCCTCTAACAGCATCCGATAATCTGAAGTCAAATAAGGTTCACATTCTGCTGCATTAACGAGTACATATTTAATCTTATTATCATCCTTTGGAGTCAACTTAACATGTGTTGGAAATGCAGCTCCACCGAGACCTACAATTCCAGCATTTTTAATAATTTCTCGAATTTCACTTTTATCAAGACTTAAATAGTCCCTTTTCGTTCCCAGCCCTTTCAAAGGTTCATACTTATTATCATTCTCTATTATAATAGATTCTGCCATTAAGCCCGATACAGTAAGCCTGGATTCTATCCCCTTTACGATACCTGAGACAGAACTAATTATATTTGATGAAATAAATCCACTCGCCTCACCAATTATCTGCCCCATGAATACATAATCACCCTTTGCCACGATCGGCTTGGCCGGTGCGCCTATGTGCTGTGACATAGGAAATACCAAATCACCTTTAGGCAGTAAAACTTCAGTTTGTTTATCCTTGGTCAAATCTTTACCGTCATAGGTATGGATTCCACCTGCAAAAGTTGCTGCTCCCATGTTCTTAATCCTTCTTTCTAATATTTGCTATTCTTCCGGTCTTATATTTTTAACCGTATCATAACAATAATCTTAACATAAGAATATCAAATTTTATACAATTGTTTCATTTTTCACAATGTTTTTTGTCGAATTACACTTATTTTCACACAATTACTATAAATTCCAGAACATTTTCATACAAAAGAAACCGATTTTCTAAATACTAAAATCGGTTTTGTATCTTTTTTATTATATTCTTTGTTTTTTGTATCACAATCAATAATTTTACTTTGTAATATACTCTTGAAAGTGAGAGCTGTACTTTAATTCTCCATTTTTGTAAACCCAAAGAGCCTCCGTATCTGGGAGTTCTTCAATCAAGGCAAGACCTTCTTCAAAAGACATATTGTAAACAGCGGTTGATAGGGCATCTGCAACTCCGGAATCCCTACATATAATCGTAACAGCTGTAAAATATTCCGACGGCATTAACGTCTCTGAATCAATAATATGGTGGTATTGTTTATCCCCCACGGTATAGTACCTTTCATAGTTACCACTGGTAACCAGGGACATATCACTTAAGCTTAGGATGGCCAAATAATCGTCAGAAGCTTCCAAATCCGGATTTTGAATCCCTACATTCCACTCCAGCTTGCCATCACCCTTTGTTCCAATCGTCCTGACATTACCCCCAACGCTTATCATCCAATTGGTAAACCCCTTACCAATAAGTGTATTACTTACTCTTTCAGTAGCATAGCCTTTCGCTATAGCTCCTACATCTAAGCTCATCTCCGAATCCATAAGGTATACCGTTGATTCAACTTCGTCAATAATAACCTTATTTATATCTGTATGCTCTACTTTTTCTTTTAACAGTTCCATCGGTGGCAATTTAGCATTCTCTGGATTATCGATTCCCTCTGTTCGATAATCATGCCATACTTTGAGCACCGCACCAAACGCTATGTTAACCTTACCATCCGTCATAAGGTATTTCTCTTTCGAAAAAAGGAGTAAATCTATTATTTTTTGGTCTACTTTTATCGGTTTTATGCCCGCATTATCATTAATTGTTTTAATGTTATTAACGCCCTCATAAGTATGGTAGATATCATAAAGCTCGTGATATTCCTTTAAGTCATCATAAATCAGTTGAGTGTAGGAAGAGAATTCTTCTTTGTTGTCTGTATATCCAACAATTTTTGTAATTGTATCGAATAATTCTAAAAATTCTGCTTCATACCGTATTTTCTTTGCGGTACTACAGGCCGAAATGTTGATAAGAATAACTAATATAAGTAAACTAGAAATTAATTTTTTATTCAACTAATATCACCTCAAAAAAGAGGTTGTTACAAAATTCTTAAGCTATAATACTTGCAAATATACAAACCGAACGCAAGTTGAATAACTTTAAAATTTCGCAACAACCTATAAATGTATTATTTCGCTACATTAGCAACTGCCTTTTCTAATACAGCAATAAAAGATCCAATATGAACGGTTACAGAACTTGCTAGATCAGCATCTCCGGCAACACCCTCTTCCGTAATGGCAATTCCTTTTACTTCATCTATAGTTTTTCCAGTTACATATGCGGAGAATGCATTTGCCTGCTCATACCATTCTTTTCCTATTTTAGAATTTTTCTTCATTCCATAAGCGTCTTTTAATTCCTGTTTTGTCTGAATCGGTGCAGCTAAATCTGTTGTAATTGCACCTGCTGTTGTAAAATTAATATCCCCAATAGAAGAATCCAAGAAATTGCTTGTTATTTTACTATTGGCATCAACTGTAACAACATTATAGTAGGAATATGCTTCTGCAAGACCATCTTCTTCTGCTTTAGCATCTTTTGATTTTTTAATATCGGTTATAATACCAAGTCCAAGCTTATCACCAGCATTTGCTCCTAGAACCTGTGCATTTGCTACGGCTTTTTCCACAGCTGCTACAAAGTCACCAACGTGGATAGTAACAGAAGTTGCTAAATCGGCATCTCCGACTAAGCCTTCTTCAGTGATAGCGATACCTTTTACTTCATCCATCGTCTTTCCTACAACATAAGCAGCAAA
Source organism: Bacillota bacterium (assembly GCA_023443225.1). Taxonomy (GTDB): domain Bacteria; phylum Bacillota; class Clostridia; order Lachnospirales; family Lachnospiraceae; genus Anaerocolumna. The sequence goes on along the minus strand of JAEZVF010000100.1, from coordinate 21,201 downwards.
AGCGTCTGCCTGCTCATACCATTCCTTTTGGATTGGGGAATATTTTTTCATGCCATAATCTAATCCAAGTTCCTGTTTTGTTTTAACATCTGCTGCCAAATCTGTTGTTATTTTTCCTTCTTTTGAGAAATTGATTTTCGTTTGTACAGAATCAATTACACAATCAAGGATTTTTCCGTCTTCACCAACCAATACTGCTACTGCTAAAGAGTCAACCTGTCCCAAACCATCTGTATCAGCTGCAGGAGCTGATTTAGCGATAGATGAGATTATGCCTAGACCAGTTTTAACGCCGGCATCTGTCGTTGCACCTTCTTCAGGCTCTGTTGTTGCTGTTGGTTCTTCTGCTGGCGTCTCTGTTGTTGCTGGTGTTTGTGACTCGTCTTTTGTTGCATCACCTTTGCTACATCCTGAAAGCATAGTAATTACCAACGTTAAGCTAAGTAATAACGTAAATAGTTTTTTCATAATTAATTCCTCCATAATTTTTAAATTTCTTTATTTTAACCCGTCTAATTGACCGGTAGAATAAATGCAATAAGTAGATTTATATAATTGCACTAATAAAAATCGTTAATGTAATGGTCCCCATTATGATGATATAATTTTGTATTGCAGTTATAAAGGTAATTGCCTTCTCCTGCTTATCAAAGAATACTTTAATATTCTTCTGTACAACAATAATGGAAAGTAACGACAACAAGCAAATCGGTGACAATATTTTCATTATTACCATCACCATGATTGCAACATAACTTAAGTAATACAACCCTGCAAACAAATATAAAGATTTTTTTCCAAGATAGTAAGGTAAGGTATATCTCTTAACTGCAATATCTTTTTCTAAATCACAAATATTATTTGCAAGCATAATATTTGCAGTGGTGCAAAAAGGAATCACTGATAATAAAAGCAGTTGTATAAAAGGTAGGACCTGAATTTTCAATGAAATAATCTCAAAATTAAAATCAAGAGTAAGGAGGGTACCTTTTGGACTATTAATATAAATCAAAATAAATGGTATTAATATTCCGTAAAAAATCCCCGATATCATTTCACCCAACGGTTGTCTGGAGATTGGGATCGGCCCATAGGTATATAAAACACCACATAAAAAACAAATTCCACCAATCAATAATATTACTACATCTGTTAAATAAGCTAAATATAACCCCAAGGCTGTACTTAAGAAAAACAGTACATATATGATGATTAGCGCTGTCTTTCTATCAAACTGCAACGTTTGATGATTGGTTTTTGAATCAATATAGTTGTTAATAGCCGTCGTAGTCAGATCAAACAGAAACATGGATGCGAAAAATAAAAGTGTCACTTCCCAATGAATCGTTTGCTTTTTATATAACAAATATGCAATCGTCATTAAAAAAGCAAAGGTACTGGTTATCTTTGTCATAATCTCAACGTAGCTTAAAAATCGTTTCACCATGATAATCACCTACAATAACGATTGGGATGCCAAATTTAGAACTTCAATCATCTTCGTCTTTTTATTTTTTGTTATTTCTAATTGATTTATGATCTTTAGAGCCTTGTTATAATATTTTTTTGCTAACATACGGGTAAAGAGTAAACCTCCCGACTGTAATACTGCATCATTTATTTCCTTTCTGTTTATACCATTAATATTTGCTTTGTCCTTAAAACTATTCATATTACGAAAAGCATGTATCAGCGGTAAGGTTATGACTCCCTGCTCATAGTCGGACTGTACTGGTTTTTTTGCAACTTCTATTGTAGTTTCAAAATCATTACAATCATCCAGTAATTGGAATATCATTCCTAAAAAATATCCGATTTGCTTATATCTCCGACAGTCTGACTTACTATTGTCGGAAAATACTGCACCGGCAAAAAAGGAAGCTTCAAATAAAGCAGCTGTTTTTCCAGATATTATTTTTAAATATTGGTATATTGATAAGTTTATATTAGCATTGTTAATATGCTGATTTAATTCACCTAAACAAACCCTACTCATGTAATCCGGTAAGTCTAATTCTAAATAATCCTGTTTGTCAGATATGGATGCAGCTAATTTCAGCGCTGCACACAGAAGATAATCTCCACATATTACTGCGGTTCTTTTCCCATATTTTTTCTGAAGGGTAATTTCTCCTCTACGAAGTTCAGCGTTATCAATTACATCATCATGTACTAATGTCGCCAGATGAATAATTTCAATCGCTGCAGCGATCTTAACAGCATTTGGAGAAATACGCCCATCTGGCTTTTCAGCACATACGATCACAGAAGCAGCACGAATAAATTTGCCTCTGGAAGCCATTAGATGGCTGGTATACTCCCGTATCATCCGTGGAGAAGCAGACAAAACATGATCCATTTCCATTTTTACGGAATCAAGGGCTTGTTCCGATGAAATAAAATCTATGGTTTCTATTTGTTTCTTCGTATTATTAGTCATTATAAATATACAACTTTCTAATGAGTGGTAAGCGCTTCCACATTTTTTTAAGTTTCGGCATTGCGTAGTAATCAAGCCCGAAGGTTCTACCTGCTCCGATTAACAGTGCGACTCCGGCAAATATCATCCAGAAGGTGCCTAAATATAAGCCTGTTGTGCAGACAAACATAAATTGTAATACCAACGAAAATGCTGCTGCCGGTGTAGTGAATAATCCTCCAAGCAAAGCAAGTCCAACCAGAATTTCAGCAATTACAATAAATGATTGCATTGCAATCTGCACACCATCATTTGGAATTATGAATTTATCAATGAATCCATTCATAAGAGGCACGTCAAGTCGAAATGCAAAATCGCTTAAGGTTGAATGTGCCAATTCTTTTCCGCTAACAAAAATAACTTTGAATAAGCCTAAGAAATCAAAATTAAGTATTACTTCACCGATTGCTTCAGCAACTGCTCCAGCTGCATCCGCAACCGCTCCAGTTGCACCAGTAACTGCATCTGTTACGGGAGCCGCTTCTGCTGCTGTTGTAGCGGAAGATACCGCATCTGCTCCAGCCTCAGCAGCTTTCGTTGTGATTCCAAGGATGCTATCATACCAGGCATTTGCACCACCAAAAAATCCAGTCAATTTTGGAGATGTAAACCATCCTTCCACTATCTTCAATACACCTTCAAAAAGCCAAACGGCACCGAGCCATAATCTTAATGGAACTAATAAAAAGCTAGGTGTTCTATTTGAAAAGTGTCCACCAACGAAACTTCTACAATTACGTATAGTAAAAAATTCATGTTTGATATAACTAAATATTTTATTCCATCCAAGTATCTGTATAAAATATATGATATTTATAAAGTGTTTCACAAACATTGCAAGGAAAGATGGCAGACTAAACAAGCGATTTGGCAAACCAACATAAGCAATTCCGTACCGTCCTCCAATGCTTACCATAACTCCATGGAACGAAGGTTTATATTCTTTCATGGAACCTTGCCCTGTGATTTCACATACAATGTTATGTGCTATGATAGTGGCACATTGTTCACAGTTCTCTACCATTTGCGGAACAGGTTTTTCTTCCCCTTCTGGAATATAATACATATTATCACCAGCAATATATACCTGTTTTTCTTTTGAAGAGCGGAGGTAAGAATCAACCTGTACACGCCCTCCCTTTGTTAATTCAAGGGCATTCCCAGATTCCTGTGTTACATCCGCACTTTGTATTCCTGCGGCCCAGATAACAGTTGCCACATCTTGATGTACCACTTTATCATTGACTTTATATTCTATAAAATCTTCACCAATGCTGTTAACCATTGAGCCAAGGATAAGTTTAACACCCATTTTTTCCAGACGTCTTACCACCTTTGCAGAAAGTTTCTCCGGTAAATTTGGGATTGGTCTTGTTAAGGCATCGATATTACATAATGTTATATCTTTCCTGTCTATGTCATAACTTTCACAAAGAATTGGAACATACTCTGCCAGTTCACCAATCATCTCCACACCGGTAAAGCCAGCACCTACCACATAAAAAGTTAATAATTTTCTTTTTTCAGCTATATCTGTCTCACATGCTGCTTTTCTAAAACAGTCATGAATATGATCCCTCAATATTACGGCATCTTCATAAGACCATAGCTTATAAGAATATTCTTCTGCACCAGTAACTCCATAAAAAGCAGGTTTAGAACCGGCAGATAATATCAAATAATCATAGCTATAAGATTCCTTTATTCCGGTCACCGTTTTCTTATTATAATCAATTGTAGTAACCGTATCAAGCTTTACCTCAACCCTTCGGCCGGAAAATATTTTTTTCAAGCTAATACGAATACTCTCTTCCTCCACACGATTTGCTGCTACTTCGTGAAGCTCGGTTAGCATTGTGTGAAAAGGATTTTTGTCTATAATAGTAATGCTTACATCACTATGTTTTTTTAATCTTTTAGCTAGCTTCTTCGCTGTTAGAATACCCGAATATCCAGCACCTACGATTACAATTTTTTTCATAATGTATCCTTTCTACATTTTATATATATGTTATATATGAATTGTATCAAATTCGACATATAGCGTCAATAAATATATTTTTATTTTAACAAAGTCTTTTTTTTGATTGTTATTATTATTTGCAAAACTAAAAAATCAATCCCCGATTTTATTATTAAAAATAGAACCGAATTCCAATTGCTGCGATCCGGTCCTATTTTCAAAGTAAAGTTTTTGGGGATTAAAAAATTTGATTGTATTTGGATTTGTGCAGATATTTTTCTTTTGTTGCAAGGCCGCCCCTAATATGCCTTTCAGATTTATTCAGGTCCAATACGACTCTGGCTCTGTTGGCTAGGGTCGGATAAATCTGCACAAGACGTTCGGTTACGTCTTTATGTACAGATGCATAGATTCTGAGCGGTGGGTTACCCCTAGTGTTAGTTGTCCAAAATTTTAGCATCATTGTGTTCTGACAATGATATAAAATACACATCTACATTCCCATCTCTATCAACAGAAATCGTCCGAATAAGGCTTTTTAACATGCTATTGGTAATAATGTCTGCTTTCACTAGACTTTTAAAGTTCCCACTTTCATACTTTAGCACTTCTGCAAGCCTATGATTCTCGTCCTTGTTTTTCTCAAGGTAAGCCAGTTCTTGTTTGCATCGCTCCATTTCATAATTTAATCTTTCTGTCATTTCCTTCAATTCTTCAATCGAGATGATGTCATTTGTATACATATCCATGAACTTCATTTTATCCTTTTTTAATTTATTAAGTTTCGATGTAAAGTCCTTTTCAAAAATCTTTGTCTCATTTTTAGCGATGTAATTTCGATTAAAATCCTTAATAGCAGTTTGTACAATACTGGGTTTCCTGCTAAGAATAGTTTGAAAGTAATCCCCAAGGCAGGATAACATTTCCTTCTCATCTAACGATGTTGTATTCTCGCAATAGGTAGCACCATTGCTATTATGTCCGTTACATACCCAATTAATATAAGTGTTCTTATATGTTCGAGTCAGTCTTCGAAAAGAAGCACCACAATGTTTACATTCTAACAGTTGACTAAAAACATGCTTGTCTGAACTATACTTTCCGGTTTTATGAAAAGCATCCTTGCGGTGGTTTAACATTGCCCGCGCCTTATTATAGGTTTCCTCATCTACTAATCTTAAGTCTGGTTTTTCTACAATAAGCCATTGGTCTTTACTATTATTTCGCCTTTTTCCTGTAAGAAAATCCTCTACTTCCTGTTTTGCATTTATAATTCTTCCTATATATATCTCATTGGACAAGATTCGAACAATTCCATTTTGCGTCCAATTACAGCCTCGTTTTGTCTTTATCCCTTCACTGTTTAAAACCTTTGCAATCCGGTTTGTTCCCCAGTTTTTTTGTATATACATAGCAAAAATTCGTCTTACTACAGCTGCTTCCTGTTCATTAATATGAAGATTATAATAGTCCCCCTGAATTTTATCATATCCAAAGGTAAGATTTGGGACTTTACCATGTTCAGCATTCTGCCTCTTACCAAATTTCACACGTTTTGAGGTATTGGCACTTTCTTCTTGGGCTATAGCACTGAGCATGGTCAGCATGAATTCAGAACTGTCGGAAGAAGTTTGGTCATAGTTAACAAAACTAACTTTGATGCCCAATGCTTTTAACTTTCGAATACTGGTTAAGAAATCCAAGGTATTACGCGCCAAACGAGAAACATCTTTTACAAGTACCATTTCGAAAAGCCCTTTTCTCGCATCGGAAAGCATTTTAAGTAACTGCGGTCGATTTTTCATCTTAGTGCCGCTCTTCCCTTCATCAGCATAAACATGAACAAGATCAAAACCATATTTTAACGCATATTCGGAAAAAAATCTCTGTTGGCTGTCAAGACTGTCTAACTGTTCATCTTTATTTGTTGATACTCTGCAATAGGCTACAACTTTCATGAAATTATCAAATCATCCTTTCTAGATCACTTCGTATTTTATTTTTCGTTACTACTAGAAGAAACAACCACTTCTTGCTCCATACAATTCATTAATAATAGTTTCATAAGGAATTTAACCATTTCATCTGTTGTGTTTGGATCGTGAAAGGTAATATGTATTTTCTTATCTTTCTTACTAATGGGTTTGCCTTTAATATCCTGATCTGCTTGTACCATTTTGTTCACCAAATTACTTTTTTTATATCTTATGTGTATCAGAAACCGATTATGCACAATGATTCATCTATGCTTTTCCTTATTTGCCTCTATTTGTATAAATATCGACCTCGATTTGTGTAATTTTATGTTGAATATACGTTTTTTTTATGATATACTATCCCAAAATAAGATGTCTTTAAAATGGTACTGAGATGCCAATAAGATGAACACTTTTGGGTTATAGCTATGCTTATAGCCTTATATTTTTGAGTATAATCTTGTCTGCTTCTTGGCTGACAGGATTTTTTTTTGATTTTTTGGATGATTATAATGCAGAAGACTAGGTTGAAATTAAATATAAAAATAGAAAGGATGCAATAGGTGTAAAAAATGAGACTAAAAACCACTCTAATGGATGAAGTCGCTATTGAACGAGCAATCAAACGCATTGCTCATGAGATCATCGAAAAAAACCATGGAACGGATCATCTTGTAATCATTGGAATAAAGACACGCGGTATCCCAATTGCAAAGCGTATTATAAAATTTATTGAATCTATCGAAGGTGTTATATTAGATAGTGGTGTACTTGACATTACCTTATATCGAGATGACTTGTCTTCCAAATCAGAACATCCCGTTCTTAATGCAACTGATATACCGTTTTCTATTTTGGATAAGAATGTAGTTCTTGTCGATGATGTGATTTATACAGGACGTACAGCACGCGCAGCCATGGATGCTATAATGTCCCTTGGTCGGGCTGCCACCATCCAGCTTGCTGTATTAATTGACAGAGGCCACCGGGAATTGCCAATTCGGGCTGATTATGTCGGGAAAAATATCCCTACATCAAAAGCAGAACTCGTTTCTGTTCATATGACGGAATGTGATGGCGAAACCAATGTCACATTATATGAGAAAAATTAGTAAGAAATAAAGGTTATAATCCGTTGATAATGAAAGAATTTAAGATAATAAAAGCGGATTCATAACTAATTTAATATAACTAAGGAGGATTTTAAAAATGTCAAAAGAGCAACAGGTTGTTGGGTATTTACCAGATGAGAGGCCACCCCTTTGGAAGTTGTTTCTTTATGCGATTCAACAAGTAATTGTAATGTTTCCAGCTACAGTAGCAGTTGCAATCATTACTGGCTTTCACATCTCAACCACAATATTTGCAAGTGGACTTGCCACTATCTGTTTTATCCTTGTAACAGGTAGACAGATACCTTTATATTATGGGTCAAGTTTTTCTTACGTAGCTGCTATCGGGAGTCTTATGAGTTCCCAAGCACTTGCATCCTACACATTAAATGAAAAAATAGCTGTAGCACAATTTGGTATCATAATGTCCGGTTTTGTATCCATTGCTGCAGGCTTTATTGTGAAACGTTTTGGAAGAAATGCTGTTGAAAAACTTCTTCCGGCATCCGTTACCGGTCCGATCGCAATGATAATAGGTCTTACCTTAGCTGGAAATGCATTAAAAGATGCCGCGTCTATTGCAATTGATACTGCCGGGACGATAGGCGTTTCAGAGGCACAGATTGGACTTGCCAGTAATATGGCTTGGATCATTTCACTGGTAACATTAATTTCAACAATTCTGTTTTCCGTTTATTTAAAAGGTGTTCTTGGACAACTTCCACTTTTGTTTGGCCCTCTATTAGGTTGCCTGACTGCATTCATTATTAAACTAGCGACCGGTATTGATTTATTTAAAGTTTTATCAGAAGTTAGTGATGGATTCTTTGCCTTACCTACCTTTACACTTCCTAAGGCTTCTATGTTAGCCGTTGCAGCAATTATGCCAGTTGCGATTGCAACCATACCGGAGTCAACCGCACATGTGTATCAACTTGATATTTATGTAAACGATTTAGCAAAGAAAAAGAAGAAAGATAAGAAATATAATATTGCCGATAAATTAGGACTTAACTTAATTGGTGATGGTATTGGAGATATCGTATCAGGATTTATAGGTGGTCCTGCAGGAACAAATTATGGTGAAAATATCAGTGCCATGGCTATTACAAAAGTATTCTCTATCTCAGTATTACTTGGCGCTTCTGTCATCGCAATGATAATTGCCTGCTTTACTCCTTTAGTAAATGCTATCTATTCCATTCCTACAGCCGTAATCGGTGGTTTGGAAATATACCTGTTCGGAGCTATTGCAGCACAAGGTGTTGCTATCATGATGGATAAAAAAGTAGATTTATTCAGTTCCAAAAATGTTGCAGTAATTGCTACCATCATGGTTATTGGTGTAGGTGGACAATATGCATTTGGCGGAAACATTCCTTTCTTTGGCATGGAAGTTCCTTGTATTGCAGGTGCAGCTATCTTTGGTATCATTCTTAACTTTGCATTAAGCTTTGGTGATAAAAAGTCTACACAAGAATAATTTAACAAAATAAAACTCGAAAAGTATCATAAATAACTTTTCGAGTTTTATTTTATATATTTTATATAATCATTGACTAGAGTATTGCCAGAATAACAAAATTAAGAATAAATAGTAATGTAGAAACCCACAATACTGGACCAACTTCCTTTGCTTTGCCTTTTGCTATTTTAATTACACAATAGAAAATGAAACCAGCTGCAATACCATAAGAAATACTATAGCAGAATCCCATAAAGATTGCTGCAAAGAATGCAGGAATTGCTTCTTCTAACTCACTCCAATCAACCTCTTTAAAGGATGATAACATCATAATACCAACAGCAATTAAAGCAGGTGCAGTTGCCTGTGCTGGAACAATACCAACAATAGGCTGAAGGAACATACTAAGGATAAATAATACTGCAGTTACTACTGAAGTCAAACCAGTACGTCCACCAGCTGCGATTCCGGCTGCACTTTCAACATAAGTTGTGGTATTGGATGTTCCGAAGATAGCACCAATAGAAGTTGCTATGGAATCTGCAAATAAAGCTTTATCCATTTTTGATTTGAAGCCTTTTCCTTCTTGTAATGCGATTTCATCTGCATCATCAAAGATACCAGTTCTTTTTCCCGTTCCAATAAAGGTACCAAGGGTATCAAAAGTATCAGATAAACTAAATGCAAAAATAGTCATTAATACAAGTGGAATCTGTGAAGCATCTGCAAATAAAGACTGCATACCGTCTTTACCAAAAGCTGCACCAAAGGTTTGTCCTAATTGAGAAAACGATTCACCGAGCCCGCCAGTAGCACCCAAGCCAGATAGATCAACGATTCCCATAGGAATACCAATGATAGTGGTTCCAACGATTCCAAGAATTATTGCTCCTTTTACTTTAAGAATTAAAAGAACAACGATAAGAATAAGTCCTAAAAGTGCCAGGATAACTCCCTTATTATTAAAGTTAACTAATGCTGGAACAGCACTACTATCGGAAATTACCGTTCCACTATCTAATACGATGTTCTTTCCTGGATCTGAAGTAAAATTAAGGAATCCAGCATTTTTTATTCCTATGTAAGAAATAAAAATACCAATACCGCCACCAATAGCGCTTTGTAAGCTTGATGGTATAGATTTGACAATTAATTTACGTATTCTTGTAACTGTAATTAGGACATTGATTACACCGCAAAGGAAAACCATTGCTAATGCCTGCTGCCAACTAAATCCCAATCCAAAGCATACGGTGTAGGTAAAGAAAGCATTTAATCCCATACCCGGAGCCTGTGCATAAGGAACATTGGCAAAAAGCCCCATTACTAAAGTCCCTACTGCTGCTGCAATAATTGTTGCTAAAAATACTGCACCCCCTGGCATACCTGTTTGAGACAACATCTGCGGATTTACAAAGATAATATAAGCCATAGCAAAGAAGGTTGTAAATCCGGCTACAACCTCAGTTGAAACCGTTGTGCCACTTGCCTTAAGTTTAAAAAATTTTTCCATAGAACATCTCCTTTTCTCTTTTTAAAGATTTCTTTCTTAATTTAAAATTAAGAATGTTTAGAAAAAATTAATCACAAGCTTATTATACAACTTTTTTGTCCATATTCAAAGAGATATTTGTATTATAAATACTTTATTTTAAGTAGTTTTTGCGTTTTATTTCCAATAACTTCATTTTATATAATATTACAAACATACTAACATAATTTTACTTCCATAAAAAGTGACTTCCGGTAGATTTCATCTCTTAACCCGAATGGATACCAAGGAAGACATGTATAAGAATGCTATGAATCCTACAAAAATAAGATATGGTGCTGCATGATTAGCTGGCTGGATCCTTTGTTCCATGGACTGGGTAATATCTATGATCCATCTGACTGGACTGAATATACTAATAACTTTAACGATACTCGGCATTTGTTCATAGGGTATGAAAGTACCACCAAGTATTGACCAGAGAATTGCAATACTAGAGGCAGTAACATTTGCCTTCATATCGCTTTTACTAAGAATAGTAATAAAAGTTCCAAAGGCTGAAGAAATTCCAACAATCAAAGTTCCGATTATTATGGTGTTTCCAAGTGATAAATAAAACGGTATCCGAAGCAATCTTAGGAATAAAAATGAAAATGTAATTTGTAATGCTGCCATGAACATAGTATAGAATATATTCCCAGCAATGTAGCTAGTTACTCCTTGTGGCGAATAGCAATAGCGTGTGAGTGTACCGTCTTTCCGATCACGAATTAGACTTGAAGCATTTAATGTTGAAGTTATCATTAGAAGTGTCAGCAAGAAAGCAGCCATCCGTTCAGTTGGAGTTATTCCTTCTTTATCCTCTTGATGCAGGACGAAAGGTTTCTTTGTTGCCACAGCATCCCTCAATGCATCTTTTAGTGTTTCCTCTTCTACGTTGTAGTAAGCAATCAGTTCATAATCCGTTACTTCCTTTGCACCACGAAAATCAATGATGAATTGATATTTGCCCATTATTAGGTCGGTATGAATGGAGTCTGCTTTTGCCTGTTCATATTGTATTCTCTCAGATGGGTGCAGAATATCGGTCAGTGTCTCTGTATAAGCATGATCTTCTGTCAATATTCCAATCCTGATGTTATTAGAACTGATCTGATTGACAAACCCCATTAATACAGTCAATATAACCGGTAAAACAAACAATAAAATAAACAGGATTCGATTATTCAAACTCCGTTTCAAATTATTCTTTATAACCAGGCAAGTCCCCATTAAGAAATTCCTCCTTTTTAAATGATTTCATACCAACTATTGTTAGTAATATTCCTGCCACACTTAATATTAATGTTGTGATCAGTAAGGTTACGTCCTTACCGTCATAGATACTCAAAAAAATACTTCTGTTGATCCACGTGAGCGGTGATACCTTGATTAGAATTTGTAAAACCGGATGTAATGATCCTATTGGAAAAAATGTTCCTCCTAATATTGCAAACAAAGCAATAGGGAGGTTTAGAAAATTTTTTAAAGTTATAAAATTCTTCATGCCGATTCCAATATACAATCCTGCCGCACATACGCAAAATGCTTCTGCTGTAAACAGTGCCACAAGTTGGAGCAAACTGCCTCCTAGATATATCTTCCATAACAATCTGCCCACCAACAAGACCAAAAGGTTACAGATACTAAAGATAATTGTACAGGATAACAACTTTGCTCCAAAGATTTGATATCCGCTTATTGGTGCAGTTATATACCGGTAGGCTGTCTTAGCATAACTTTCTTCTTTCCCTGCATAGGCTGCTGTTATCATAGCCATTGTGCAACAGAAAGGGATCATGACAAGGGTGTAATACTCGTATCCGGATATTTTCTTTGTATAATTACCAGATAGCAATAATCCAAGTATCCATATCATAACAATTGGAAAGATAATGTTATACCCTAAGGTAAAACCACTTTTCATCCTTCTTTTAAAATCAAATAGAAATAATCTTTGAAATGGAATCATTTATCCATGCCTCCCTTTATGCTTCACAATCTCTTAACTCTGTTCCAGTTAAATGTAAAAAAATTTCTTCCAAACTAATTTCTCCTAATGCTTTATATTTATTTTTCAAATCTGTCTTACCCATATCTTCAAGTACTTTTCCATGATCCATGATAATAACCCGGTTACAAAGACTTTCAATTTCCTCCAGGTAATGCGACACAAAGATCACCGTTGTTCCGTTTTGATTTAGTGTCTTAACTGTTTCCATGATATGATTTCTAGATTGAGGATCAATGCCCACAGTTGGTTCATCTAGAATTAATAATTTAGGAGAATGCGCTATCGAACATGCTATATTTAGACGTCTCTTCATCCCTCCGGAATACTTTCGTGGCATATCCTTTCTTCTATCCCAAAGGCCGACATATTCCAATGCCTTGCGAGTTCTTTCCTTTAATTCAACTCCGGTATAGTTATATAACGAGCAAAAGAATTTAACATTATCATAAGCACTTAAATCTTCATATATTGCTAAGTCCTGCGGAACTACACCAAGTTCTCTTTTAAATTCCTTTTGGATTTTATTAATGTCTCTTTCTAAATATAAGATATTTCCACCATCCATTTCCGTAATAGATGTGATAAGCGCTATTATTGTACTCTTTCCTGCCCCGTTTGGACCTAAGAATCCTAAAATGTCTCCAGCCATCACTGAAAATGAAACATCATCTACAACCATCTTTTCACCGTAACTTTTTTTTAAGTTTTTTAATTCTAAAATGTTCGAATTTTCCACAACATAACCTCCTAATGATCTATTTTATATTCTATCCAACATTCAATATCCAACCTTGGATATTGAATGTTTAAAAAATCAGTAATTAATTGTTTACTGATTTTTTAACTCACCCAAAATCCGGTTTACGTTAACTGCAGCATTCTTGGGATTCTTTAATAACTCTTCCTTTATCTTTTCTACCATTGATTCCACATCTTCTTCTGATATGGTAATGCTCGGATTAATTTCACTAAAGTCAAATGCTTTAATGTAATTCTTGACGTCCATACCTTGATTTACATAGGTGTCCAATTGATCAACCAATTCTTCGTGCCATTCAATCTGATCCTCTAAACTGTGAATTGCATAATCAAAACTTAAAGCATCTAACTTCGTTGAGAATTCCGAGATTTTCACCTTTCTCCATTTATTCCAATACGCCAGCTCTTCCTTTAATTCCACAATATGCTTATTTGTTATTGCTGCAATCTCTTCTTGAGATAGTTCACATAACATAGGATAAGTCAGGAACTTCATGGAACCGATATTGGAAATTGGTGCAGCCATTTGAACTTTTAACTCCTTTTTCAATTCCTCCTTTCCGCTTTCCGTAATGCCATAGACCTTCCGTATTCGAGATCCTGTTCTCTCTTCTCTAACTACCTTAATAAATTTTTCCTTCTCAAGCTTAGATAGTGCATAGTAGATTGACCCGGACTGTATCTTAGCCCATTGCTCTGTTCCAGATATCTGGAAGAATTTCTGTATCTCGTATCCATGAGTCGGTTTTATATTCAGATAAAATAAAATCAACGCTCGTATCATAGTATTCCTTTCATGGTTTATCCAATTAATAATTTTGTATGTATTATATCCAATGTTGGTTATATTATATGAGCAACTTTGGATATTGTCAACAGAAATTTATTCATGGTATAATAAAAACAAAAAATATGAAATTTGTAATCGTAAGACCATAAGTATTTACTCATGGTATACGGAAAGGGTTTATTAATGATTAAAGATATTTACCAAAACGGAAAAACCGTATTTTCTTTTGAGGTATTTCCACCAAAAAATGATAATGATATAGAATTGCTATTGAAAGCTCTAGATGAATTAAAGAATTTGAACCCGGATTTTATTAGTATCACTTACGGAGCCGGCGGCAGTACAAGCAAGCGAACTTTAGATATTGCTTCTTATGTACAAAATAAATGCAACATCCAAGCACTGGCACATCTAACAAGTGTGGCCTTAAATCAAAACATGCTAAGCAAGTTTCTTGAAGAGTTAATTGAGAATAATATAAATAACGTCTTAACACTTCGGGGCGACCGGCCTCAAGATATGAACGATGAAGCTTACGATCGTCGTCAATACAAATATGCTCTGGATCTTGTATCATTAATAAAACGGCACTCCACTTCCTGTATCGGCGGTGCATGTTATCCGGAAATACATCCTGAATCTAAGAATCAACAGGAGGATCTGTATTATTTAAAGGCTAAAGTAGATGCTGGAATTGATTTTCTAATTACACAGCTTTTCTTTGATAATGAAAAATTTTATCAATTTTATGAAAAGGCATTAAGTTATGGGATATCCGTTCCGATATCAACTGGTATTATGCCAATAACTTCGCCCAAACAAATTCATACCATTGTTGAATTATCCGGTGCTTCCATACCGGGATCATTACGTACTCTATTTGATAAGTACGAAAACAGACCTGATGATTTTAAAAAGGCTGGGCTAGATTATGCAACAAATCAAATGATAGAGCTATTAAATTACGGAGTATCTGGTATCCACCTATATACCTTGAATAAAGTGGATGTAAGTTCCACTCTATTTAGAAATCTGGGATTGTGTTGATGCAATGATAATACTTACCATTGTATTGGAAAGCTTAACTCTATAATGAACCTATCTTGGTCTATCTTAGCTTCAATACTTCCCTTCATTTTCTCCACCAATATTTTTGATATTGTTAACCCTAAGCCGGTACTTTGATTATTCCTCGTACTATCTCCGGTATAAAATCGGTCAAATATAAATTTAATTTCTTCTTGCTTCATTCCATTTTTGTCGTTCTCAAACCGGATGATACAATTTCCATTTTGGATACTCTGTCGTATAAAGAACACTTTCTCTGAGTATTTTAATGCATTCTGAATTAGATTATTGATGATGCGGTTGAATTGTATCTTATCTACTATGATAAAACAGGCTTTTTCCGTTAAATCAACATTAACTTGAATCTGTTTTTTTTCAAACTCACTATAATATGCAACCACAGACTCACTTAAGGTATTCTGTACCTGTATTGTATCCAAAAGAATTGGATAATTCTCACCCTCAATTCTAGATAACTCGTAAAAGTCTTGAATATATCCCTGCAGAACTTTTGCTCTTTTCCGAATAATCTGCAGGTATTCCAATCTTTCTTCTTCCTTGGTTTCTTTATCTTGTATTAAGTCAACATATCCTAGAATGGAGGTTAGAGGAGTGCGTAAATCATGAGAAATATTTTCAATCTCACGATGGATTTGTATTTCTTTTTTTAGATGTATAATCCGTTCTTCTTGTCTGGCATTATAAAGCTCATTAATCATCTTTAATAAATCTTCCATATCCGATTCAGCAGACATCACTCTAATCTGCCTGTTGCTATCCGGATGCAGTTCTATTTCCTTCATTTGCTTTGATGCAGTTTTTAATGCATGTCTTAGTAAACTGTAACGGACAACAAGTATAAGAAACATTGAAGTTATTATTAAGCAAAAGTAAATCAAGACCACACCCCCATTCCAAGTTATGAATTAGACATTATGAATCTCTCTTTTTGTGTCTTTTGATGTTCCTGTGTGCTTTGGCTGTCTCTACAATAGGCAGAAATTATTTAATGTCTTTCTTTCTAAATGCTAGAAATCCAACCATCGAAATCAAAACTGTAGTAGTAATTCCTATGATCCAGCAGTTTATAAAACGTTGCTGTGTATCCCAATAAGTAATTGCTAATCCAGTTGAAAACCTATAACTAGGTGAATTTACGATTGACCATGCCAGAACTTTATATATCTTTGCAAATATGTCAAATCTCATTGCCAACATATTACACACCATAGGTAGTGCAAACATGACACTCAAAGCTGCGGCGCTTGCAGCACCGGATCCTTCAATCATAAACAAAAAGCAATTTGTAATTGCCAATCCACTGATGAATAAGGGAAGGCAAGCAAAACATGCCCTCACTAGCTGATATATAGAACTGGAACCAGAATTCTCGAGTAAAAGATAGGCACTTAAAATAAAAGATCCCAATATGATTACGAACACAATCATTGAATATACGATTTGCACTAACAATTTTCCGAAAAAAATTGTAGCTCTAGAATAGCCATAAGAAACACAGTTTTTCAAGGTCTGATTACGATATTCATGATTAAATATCATGCTAGATACTGTAATGCAGAGTAGATAAATCATGCCCATACTTGTTAATGCATTGGCTAAAGAAAAATCAGTGGTAGCATATGGGAACCTACTATCAGAGTACTTTACGGCTGCTAATACAATATTGCTGCTTAGCAGTAATGCGCTACATATTATTATAAACAGATAGGTCCATTTGTAATGTAAAATACGGTAGAATTCACTTCTTATATAGTTAATCATTGCTTTCACCCCCAACTAATTGAATAAAATAATCCTCCAGGTTTATTTCCTTAACATTTAATGCTTTTAGTCCAACTCCATGTCTGACCGCAAGTTCACTAATCATGGCAGGCTGGTCTAAGTAGTCGAAAATTTGAATGGAATAATCCGGAGATACTTTATAAGCAGTATAGCCTAATTCCGTTTCCAGCAATGTTGTCATCCTGTCTACTTTATCTACCTTTAATTCTAAATATCTATTGCATTCTCTACTCAAATCATCATGGGAAATCTCCTTTATCATTTTCCCTTGATCAATAAAACCATAACAAGTCACAAGATTGGATAATTCAGATAGTATATGACTGGATATGAGGATGGTAATGTTCTTTTCCTTATTGAGTTTTAATAAAAGATTTCTGATTTCAACAATTCCAAAGGGATCTAATCCGTTTATAGGTTCATCTAATAATAATAATTCCGGCTTATTCATAAGAGCAAGCGCCAAACCAAGTCTTTGTTTCATACCTAAGGAAAAGTTTCTATACTTTTTATTTCCTGCGCCAGCTAGTCCTACTTCCTTTAATGCTTCTTTGATACAGCTCTTCCCCGGTATGCCCCTTTGGATACGATAATATTCCAGGTTCTGCATGGCTGTCATATAAGGATAAAAGCTGGGCGCCTCGATGATTGCTCCAATTCTCCTTCTCTCTTTATTCAATTCTTTATAGGAAGTCTTGTAAAATAGAGATATTTCTCCCTCTGTTTGATAAGTTTGCCCAGCAATAAGGCGTAACAGGGTAGTCTTTCCAGCCCCATTCTTTCCGACAAGTCCGTATATTTCTCCTTCTCTTAACTGCATATTGATAGTATTAAGTGCAGTAACACTCTTATACTTCTTCGTAAGATTTTTAGTTGTTAAAATTATCCCTTGCATTCTATACTCCTTTCAATCAATAGTTTGCATTTCTATGATTTATTCAAGCTTAATCATAGAGAAATAATTTTAACTAGTACTTAATAAAACATAAAAAAAGTATAAAGATGTATATACTGAAAGATATAATTACAACTTATAACCAATTCCCCAAACTGTTTTTATATATACTTCTTCGTCATATTCCTTTATCTTCTTTCGAATGTTACTAATATGTACATTAATCGTATTATCTTCTCCATAATACCCTGTCTTCCATATGAGCTGATAAAGCTGTTCCTTTGTAAAAACTCGTTCTGGATGTTTTAGAAATAGTAACAAAATATCAAATTCATAGGCTGTAAGTGCTATTAAATTACCTTTTACAAACACTTCTCTCGAATTCAATTTTAACTGCAGTTGCTTGAAGGTATAGTCATTTCTCTCTATTTCTGTAGTCTGTATTCCCTTACTTCTTCGTAGTAAAGCTTCAACCCTTGCAAGTACTTCGTCTCTCTCAAATGGTTTTGTCATATAATCATCAGCACCGTTCTTTAAGGCACTAACCTTATCCATTAAGTTGCCTTTTGCTGATATGACAAGAATTGGTATGGAATACTCTTTTCTAAGATCTAAAATTAATGCCTCCCCCGTAATCCCAGGTATCATTAAATCAAGTAATATCAAATCAAATCTATGAATGGACAATAATAATTTTGCTTCTGTGCCTGAAAATGCTCCAACGGTGTGATATCCCTGCCGTTCTAGAAACTTACACAATAAACTGTTGATATCTTCATCATCTTCAACTACTAATATACTTATCTGTTCCATCTTATCTCCTCTCCACTATGTACTAAACTACTTTTGCTCTTCTATATGCCTATCTTAATCCCGATATAAAGAAAAGTCTGCAAGCGACCATTCAACGTGCAGACAGTAACATGTATGATTATAAAAGAAAACGGAAAATAATTCTAACTTTATTTGTTAATTACTATACTAAGTTACCTTTATTGCTATTTATATAATGTTCCATAATATCCGCGGCCATTCCAACTAATTCTAAGCATGGTCTTTTTTGATAATATTCCTTGGTACGAACTTCTGGTGTAGGGCCATCTTTTTCTTTCCCAATACCTAACAGCTCCCTACAAATGATGGAACGATTCTGGTCTTCAAATTCTTTTGCCAAAGTCTGAATTCTCTCATAATGTTTTGTTTTACTTGTAAGGTCTTTCGGGTCAGTATAACCGTAAATCATACCTGCCACCATAAACATGCCACTAACCGCACCACAGACTTCTCGTAGTTTGCCCATTCCTGCCCCAAAGGATGAACTAATTTTTAGAGCCGTTTCGAATTCCATTCCATATTCATCACAAAAAGCAAGAAATACAGATTGTGCACAATTATACCCATCTTTGAAATATTTCATAGCTTGTTCTTTGTGTGACAGAACTAATACTTTTTCATTCATTCTTTCTCCTACCTAGTTCACTTGATTTTTTCCTTTTTTCTTAGAAACATATAATTTCTTATCAACTCTTGTTAATAACTCATATACAGAATCCTCCAAATGATATGCTTCAACACCAACGCTAATGGTAAGTTGAATCCTACCACCTTCAAAATCCAAGCTGCTCTCTTCAATTTTACTACGAAATAGTTCTCCAATAGGTAATGCTTCCTCTAATTTAGTATTTGGCAGGATGACCGCAAATTCATCCCCTCCATACCGGAAACAAATGTCGTTTTCTCTTTTGTTCGTTTGAATGATGTCAGCCAGGTGGCGAATTGCTTTATCACCCATTGGATGTCCATATTGGTCATTAATGTGCTTAAAACCGTCAATGTCCATCAACATCACACAAAAGTCTGCTTCTGCTCCAAGATCTTCAATTCGTTTGTATGTATCTATCGTCTCTTCTAAAACCTCGTGGAATTTTCGTTGGTTATATAGTTCAGTCAGACCATCCATTTCGGATAACTTTTTGAGTTTGAGATTCACAGCCTCCAATTGATCATTGGTTTTTGCCAATTCTTCCTGTGTCAGTTTTAAAGCTGTAATATCCCTTGATGTTCCCCAAGTACCTATGATCTCCCCTTGCTGATTAAATATTGGATATTTATATGCAGAAAACCAAACACACTTTCCTTCGGGTGTAACCCACTTTTCTTCTTTTCCTACAATAGGAATTCCAGTTTCCATAATTCTTTGCTCGTCAAGAAAAGCCTTCCTTGCAAATTCCTCCGGAAAGAAATCAAAATCACTCATTCCGACCAAATCCTTCGAGCTTGTAAAACCGAATTGATTTGCATGAGCTTGACTGTTAGCAAAAAATCTTGAATTACGGTCTTTAAAGTAAATAGTATCCAATGAATGTCTCATTATAATATCAAGTATCATAGAATCTGAAATATCAATTACTTTTAATTCATCTTTAGATTCCTTGCTGTTGCCATTGCTGTTATAATCATTTGCATTTACTTTTAAAGTCATATAAATTCCTTCTTCTCTTTCGTTTTCAATCTATGCAATCTACAGCTGTCACATTCACAAACATTAATATCATAATAGTATACCTTTTTCCCAAAATCTTCAACCTGATATTTGAGAAAATAATTGTTTTTTAATACTTTTATTGAATTTTTTTACCATAAAAATAAATATATTACCTTTTTGCACCATTTATATCTGATAAAATTGGCGAACCTTCCGTCCTATACCACTAAATTATGATGAGTTCCTCTTACCTACTTATCCTCATTATGCAGACAATTATCGATTGCGATGACTAAAGCACATAAAAATCCTGCATTCTCAGCGTCTGGAATATCCAATTCGTAGCTATCTCCCCAAGATAGCCATACTTTGTGTATACTACCGAAATATTGTCCATTTTTTGTTATAGTATAATCCATACTTAAAAAATCACCGTCGATTTCGAAATTACCAAAGCTGCTATCAACATTCAGTTTAGAACGAAACAATGCAAATTCCTGACTAACAGTTGCACATAAACTATGGTTTTTATAGATTTCATATTGTGCAAGCATAAAAGTAAGCCTTCTTTTGATGTAGTACAGTTCATTACCTGAAGAATCACACAGATGAAGTTTAGCACCAATCGTAAAGAGTTCACTTTTTACATCAAACACTACATTTTCATTCATATCGTATACATCATACTTATCACCCAACGAGAATAATCTTTGCTTAATATAAAGTTTCATAGTTTCTTGTATGATGTATTTGTTATCAAATACATCAATACTCTCCTTTCCATTTCAACTTTGTTATAATCAATAGTAACACTGTGGACTTTTTATAAAATTTTATAGCTTTGACTATTTAAAGGAGTGT